>NZ_VATA01000004.1 GCF_005870025.1 Poseidonocella sp. HB161398 | reverse complement strand
CTTGTACTTCGTAGGGGCCCAACTGCTCATGCCTACCGGCTATCATGCTGGATTCATGCAGTGAATCCCTCGCACGATTTGTGCAACAAGGCCCTGCCGGCCGAGACGATGCCGGGCGTGCTGGTATCCGCGGGCAGGTCGTCGGTCTCGCTGAAGCCGGGAATCGCGCTTTCGGGGGAAACGTGGCTCTGGTCAGTGCTCATGGCTCTGCCTCCTGGAATGGGACGCCCAGCGTCCGGGAATGGCTGCGGGCCGAGCATGGCTCAGATGCCCGCGGGCGCCTATGGCGCGGGGGGTAATGTATTCCGGTATATAAATGCGACAACCCGGCTCAGGGGATTTGACAAGCCCGCCGATTCCCGCAAACGCTGTGGCAAAACCGCACAGACGGATGATAGGGAGGAAAATCATGACGCATGTCGAGATGCAGGGCGGCCGACTGCCCCAGGGCGCGCCGGAGCTGCATCCGGTCACCTGGCCGGTGGTGCGCCAGTGCCTGGAGCGGGGCTGGGACGATTTCTGCAGGGCCCCGGCCTTCGGCCTGTTCTTCGGCCTCGTCTACGCGCTCGGCGGGCTGGCGATGTTCGCCATCACCGAGATCACCGGCCAGAGCTACTGGCTGATCCTCGCCGCTTTCGGCTTCCCGCTGATCGGCCCCTTCGCGGCGGTCGGGCTCTACGAGGTCAGCCGCCGGCTGGAGCAGGGCGAGCCGCTGGACTGGCCGGGGGTGCTCGGCGTGCTGCGCCGCGAGGCGGGGCGGCAGATCCCGTCGCTGGCGGTGCTGGTGATGGGCATCTTCATCATCTGGATCTTCCTGGCGCACATGCTCTTCGCGCTCTTCCTCGGCAAGATGACCATGGTGAATGTCTTCACCTCCTGGGACATCTTCTTCTCGGCGAACGGCATGATGCTGATCGCGATGGAGCTTGCCGTCGGCGCGGCGCTGGCGGCGCTGCTGTTTTCGGTGACGGTGTTCGGCATGCCGATGCTGCTCGACCGCGAGGTCGACTACGTCACCGCGATTCTCACCAGCCTGGAGGCGGTGAAGCAGAACCCGCGGACCATGGCGGCCTGGGCGGCGATCGTGGCGGGGGCGCTCTTGCTGGCGATGCTGCCCTTCTTCCTCGGGCTCCTGGTGGTGCTGCCGGTGCTGGGGCATGCGACCTGGCATCTCTACCGCGCCGCAGTCGGCTGAAACGCGCGCGGGCGACCGGACTTCCGTCCGGCCGCCGCGTCTGCGCGTCCAGCTATGTCCTTGAAAAAGGAGGCTAACTGGCGGAGAGACAGGGATTCGAACCCTGGGACCCCCAGAGGGGGTCAACGGATTTCGAATCCGCCCCGTTCGACCACTCCGGCACCTCTCCAGTCAGTGTGCGGCTGCTTAAAGAAACGCCGCGCGGGCTGCAAGAGGGAAAGATGCAGAATTTTCGCCTCTCCCGAAACTTGTCGCGGGCAGCCGGTCGGACCTATGATTTGCCGACGCATGCCAGAGGTTCCAGCCATGTTCGGACGCATCCTTCCCGCCGCTTTCGCAACCGCCCTTGCCGTCGCCGCCCTGCCATCCGCGGCCGGGGCGCAATCTGCCCTCGGGGCCGAGCGCATCCTCGACGCGCTGCGGCTCGACGAGCTGCTGGGCATCATGGCCGAAGAGAGCCGCCGCCATGGCGCCGATCTGGACGAGACCATGCTCGACGGGCAGGGCGGGGCCGGCTGGGCGCGGATCGTCGAGGCGATCAACGATCCCGGCAACTGGGAGCCGAAGCTGCGCGACGCGGTGGCCGAGGGGCTGGAGCCGGGCGAGTCGCAGGCGGTGCTGGACTTCTTCTCCTCGCCGCAGGGCGGGCGCATCGTCGAGCTGGAGCTCTCCGCCCGCCGCGCGATGCTGGAGGACGGGGTCGAAGAGGCAAGCCTGGCGCGGGTCGGCGAGCTGGAGGCCGAGGGCGCGCCGTTCCTCGGCCAGGTGGACCGCTTCGTCGAGGTCAACGGGCTGATCGATTCGAACGTGGCCGGCGCGCTCAACGCCAATATCGCCTTCCTCGACGGCCTGGCCGAGGGCGCGGGCGGCGAGGGGCAGGGCGACCCGCTGGCCGACATCCTGTCACAGGAGCCCGAGATCCGCGATTCCACCACCGACTGGGTCTATTCCTTCACCACGCTGGCCTATGCGCCTCTGGCGCCCGAGGAGCTCGACGCCTATATCGCCTTCAGCGAGAGCGGGGCGGGCCAGGCCTTCAACGCGGCGCTCTTCGCGGCCTTCGACCGGATGTTCGTCGAGACCTCCTTTGCCACCGGCAAGGCGCTGGGACGGATGATGCTGTCCGAGGATCTCTAGCCCGGCCCGAGCTTGACACACCGGTGATTTTCCTGCATCAGGCGGCTTCCCGTCGCATGGGCGGGGAAAACCATAGCCGAAAGGCACGCCGTCCGATGGTGCGATTGCGCAGCAACGCCGCTTTGCGGGACCTCAGGGCGCGAAACCGAAAAAGGGTAGACACATGTTTGCGGTCCTCAAGACCGGCGGCAAGCAGTACCGGGTCCAGAACGGCGACGTTCTGCGCATCGAGAAGCTGACCGCCTCCGCTGGCGAAACCGTCCAGTTCAACGAAGTTCTCATGATCGGCGGCGACGAGCTGGTGATCGGTGCTCCGCTCGTCGAGGGCGCGGTCGTCAAGGCCGAAGTCGTCGAGCAGGTGAAGGCCGACAAGGTCATCTCCTTCATCAAGCGCCGTCGTAAGCACTCGTCGAAGCGCACCCGCGGTCACCGCCAGAAGCTGACCCAGGTGAAGATCACCGAAATCATCCCCGCCGGCGTCGCCGCGGAATAACCGGAAACGAGGAGTACCTCCCCATGGCACACAAGAAAGCTGGCGGTTCGTCCCGTAACGGTCGCGACTCCATCGGCCGCCGCCTTGGCATCAAGAAATTCGGCGGCGAAGCCGTCATCCCGGGCAACATCATCGCGCGCCAGCGCGGCACCCAGTGGTGGCCGGGCGAGAATGTCGGTCTCGGCAAGGATCACACCATCTTCGCGACTGCCGAAGGCAAGGTGACCTTCCACAAGGGCCTCAAGGGCCGGACCTTCATTTCGGTCCTGCCGGTGGCGCAAGCCGCCGAGTAAGCCGAACCCGGCACAGACTCAGGCAGGGGATCGGCGGAAACGCCGGTCCCCTTCGCCGTTTTAAGCCGGGCGTTAACAGACTTGCGCCAATCTGGCCGGCGGGGGCTCCTGCGCCGGCCGCACCGGCGCCCGGTCCGTTTCCGGCGGACCTTCTGGGAGGAAGACGAAAGACATGGAACATACGACCGTCGCGGCGCAGCCGGTGATCCCGTCGGCGCGGTTCGACCTGCGTCCGCTGAAACGCTCGGATGCGGGGCTCTGGGCGCTTTATGCCGGGGATGCCCGCGTTGCCAGCGGCACCACCTCCGTGCCCCATCCGCTGCCCCCGGGCGCGGCCGAGGCCTATATCGACCGCGCGCTCGATCCCGCCCGCAGCGAGGATATCTGGGCGCTGGACGGCAGCCGCGCCGGGCTCAGCGAGCTTCTGGGCGTCGTCGCGCTGGAGCGGATCGACGCGGGCAAGGCCGAGATCACCTACTGGGTCGGTCCCGCCTTCTGGAATGCCGGCTACGCCTCCGAGGCGGTCGAGGCGGTGCTTGCCGCCAATCCGCTGGGGCTCGACACGGTCTATGCCTCCGTCTTCCAGGCCACGCCGCAGAGCGCGCGGGTGCTGATGCATGCCGGGTTCGAGTATATCGGCGATGCCGAGGCCTTCTGCGTCGCGCAGAACCGGATGATGCCGACCTGGACCTATCTCAAGCGCCTTTCGCCCGCGGGCTGACATGGCGGCGCCGATCGCCACCCGGCGGCTGCGGCTGCGCCTGGCCGCGCCGCAGGATGCCGGCTGGATCGCGGCGGAGATCGCAAGGCCGGAGGTCCATTGCTGGCTGCGGGCGGTGCCCTGTCCCTACGGCATGGCCGATGCCGAGCACTGGGTCGCGCAGAGCGCGGCCCTGCCGATGCGCCGGGTGATCGAACGCGACGGCCAGCCCTTGGGCGTCGTCTCGCTGACTGGCACGCTGGGCTACTGGCTGCGGCCGGAGGCCTGGGGGCAGGGGGTGATGACCGAGGCTGCCGCCGCGCTGATCGACCTGCATTTCCGCCAGGAGGGCGGCCCGGTCGCCGCCGACTACCATCTGGGCAATGCTCCTTCGGCGCGGGTGCTGCACCGGCTCGGCTTCCGCGAGACCGGCCGCGGCGTGGCGCAGAGCGAGTACTGGCGCGCGCCGGTCGAGATCGCCTGCCTCGAGCTCTCCGGAGCGGACTGGGCGGCCCGTCGCGCGGCGCTGGCGCCATCGGGGCCGCCGCGCTAGCCTCTTGCGAGACCCCGACACCACCCAGAATCGCCCGCCGCGCGAAATTGCCGCTCCCGAGGCTTGAGACTCTGCCGCGGAGCGGGTATCGCCGCTGCAACTTCCGCTTCAAGGCTGACCCATGAAATTCCTCGATCTTGCCAAAGTCTATCTGCGCTCCGGTTCCGGCGGCAACGGGGCCGTCTCGTTCCGGCGCGAGAAGTTCGTGGAATACGGCGGTCCGGACGGCGGCGACGGCGGCCGCGGCGGCGACGTCGTGGTCGAGGCGGTCGACGGGCTGAACACGCTCATCGACTTCCGCTACCAGCAGCATTTCTTCGCCCAGAACGGCCAGGGCGGCATGGGCCGCCAGCGCACCGGCAAGTCGGGCGAGGACATCGTCCTGCGCGTGCCGGTCGGCACCGAGATCATCGAAGAGGACGAGGAAACCGTCATCGCCGATCTCACCGAGCTGGGCCAGCGCATCGTGCTGTGCAAGGGCGGCAACGGCGGCTGGGGCAACCTGCATTTCAAGACCGCCTCGAACCAGGCGCCGCGCAACGCGAATCCGGGCCAGCCGGGGGTGGAGCGCACGATCTGGCTGCGGCTGAAGCTGATCGCCGATGCCGGGCTCCTGGGCCTGCCGAATGCGGGCAAGTCGACCTTCCTCGCCGCGACCTCGAACGCACGGCCGAAGATCGCCGACTATCCCTTCACCACGCTGCATCCGAACCTGGGCGTCGTCGGCATCGACAACTCGGAATTCGTGATGGCCGACATTCCCGGCCTGATCGAGGGCGCGCATGAGGGCCGGGGCCTCGGCGATCTCTTCCTCGGCCATGTCGAGCGCTGCGCGGTGCTGCTGCACCTGATCGACGGCACCTCCGAGAACGTGGCCGAAGACTACCGGACGATCATCTCCGAACTGGAGATGTATGGCGGCGAGCTGGCGGCCAAGCCGCGGGTGACGGCGCTGAACAAGATCGACGCGCTCGACGAGGAGGAACGCGCCGAGAAGCTCGCCGAGCTGGAGGAGGCGGCCGGAGGACCGGTCTTCGCCATGTCGGGGGCATCGGGCGAAGGCCTGCAGGACGTGCTGCGCGCGGTCCGCTCGCGGATCGACGGCGGCCGTCTGCGCGAGAGGAAATCGAAGGAAGAGCCGCAGAAATGGCAACCCTGACCGAGGCACGGCGCCTCGTCATCAAGATCGGCTCGGCGCTCCTCGTCGACCGCGCAACAGGCCTGCGCACGGCCTGGCTGAAGACCCTGGCGGAAGACGCCGCCTGGCTCCGGGGAGAGGGCGCCGAAGTGGTGCTGGTCTCCTCGGGTTCGATCGCGCTGGGGCGGCGGGTGCTCGGCCTGCCCGATGGCGACCTGCCGCTGGAGCAGGCGCAGGCCGCGGCCTCGGTCGGGCAGGTGCAGCTGGCGCGCGCCTATGAAGAGGTGCTGGCGCCTTTCGGGATCCATACCGGCCAGGTGCTGGTGACGCTCGAAGACAGTGCCAACCGCCGCCGCTATCTCAACAGCCGCGCGACGCTGCACCAGCTTCTGACGCTCGGCGTGGTGCCGGTCGTCAACGAGAACGACACGGTGGCCACGGACGAGATCCGCTATGGCGACAATGACCGGCTCGCGGCCCAGGTCGCGGTGACGGTGGGGGCGGACCAGCTGGTTCTCCTGTCGGATGTCGACGGCTTCTACACGGTGAATCCCGCGCTCGACCCCGCGGCGCGGCGCTTCGAGACGGTCGAGGAGATCACGCCCGAAATTGAGGCAATGGCCGGAGAGGGCGTGTCCGGCGTCTCGAAGGGCGGGATGATCACCAAGCTGATGGCGGCGCGCACGGCGACGGCAGCGGGCTGCGACATGGCGATCACGCTCGGTGCCCGCGACAATCCGCTCCGCGGCCTGCACGAGGGCGCGCCCTCGACCTGGTTCCGGGCGCAGCTCGACCCGGCGACGGCGCGCAAGGCGTGGATTCTGGCGATGAAACCCCGCGGCGAGCTGGTCATCGACGCGGGCGCCCGAAGCGCTTTGGCCCGAGGCAAATCACTGCTCCCGGCGGGCGTCACGGCCGTCGAGGGAAGCTTCGGCCGGGGCGAGCCCGTGACCATCCGGGACCTCTCCGGAGCGCGTGTTGGAATCGGTCTCACACGCTACACATCGTCAGAAATCGGCGCGATTGCTGGACGACAATCACGTGACATTGCCGAAATTCTGGGCTATTCGGGAAGAGCAGCGCTTATCCACAGGGATGATATGGTGTTATGAAGGATCTTGAAACGGTTTCCGAGTTGTTGGCATCCATGGGGCTCCGCGCGCGGGCTGCGGCAATGGAATTGTCGACGGCCGGGCCAGAGCGCAAGCAGGCGGCCCTGGAGGCCGCGGCGGATGCGGTTTGGAACCGTCGCGACGAGATCCTCGACGCCAATGCCAAGGACCTGGAATTCGGCCGCCAGAAGGGCCTGTCGGACGCGATGATGGACCGGCTGAAGCTCGACGAGGCGCGCATCCAGGGCATCGTCGACGGGCTGCGCACGGTCGCCGCCCAGCCCGATCCGGTGGGCGAGGTGATGGACGAGTGGGACCGTCCCTCGGGTATCCATATCCGCCGCGTCCGCACTCCGATCGGCGTGATCGGCGTGATCTACGAAAGCCGTCCGAACGTGACCGCCGATGCCGGGGCGCTCTGCCTGAAATCGGGCAATGCGGTGATCCTGCGCGGCGGCTCCGAGAGCTTCCACAGTTCCGGCGCGATCCATGCCTGCCTGCAGGCCGGGCTGCGCGCCGCCAAGCTGCCGATCGACGCGATCCAGCTCGTCCCGGTGCGCGACCGCGAGGCCGTGACCGAGATGCTGCGCATGACCGACTATATCGACGTCATCGTGCCGCGGGGCGGCAAGGGGCTGGTCGGCCTGGTGCAGCGCGAGGCGCGGGTGCCGGTCTTCGCCCATCTCGAGGGCATCTGCCACATCTATGTCGACCAGGCGGCCGACCCGGAAAAGGCGCGCAAGGTGGTGCTGAACGCCAAGACGCGGCGCACCGGCATCTGCGGCGCGGCGGAATGCCTGCTGATCGACCGGGCCTATTTCGAAGAGCACGGCGCGGGCCTGATCGAGGATCTGGTCGCGGCGGGCGTCGAGGTGCGGGCCGATCCGCTGCTGCAGTCCGTGACCGGCACCGTGGCGGCCGAGGATGGCGATTTCGGCAAGGAATTCCTGGACATGATCATCGCGGCGCGGGTCGTCGAAGGGGTGGACGAGGCGATTGCCCATATCCGCACCTACGGCTCGGGCCATACCGATTGCATCATCACCGAGGATGACGCCGTGGCCGAGCGCTTCTTCGCGCGGCTCGACAGCGCGATCCTGATGCGCAACGCCTCGACGCAATTCGCCGATGGCGGCGAGTTCGGCATGGGCGCGGAAATCGGCATCGCGACGGGCAAGCTGCATGCCCGCGGCCCGGTCGGCGCGACCCAGCTGACCAGCTTCAAGTACCTCGTCACCGGCGACGGCACGGTCCGCAGCTGAGCCCCGCGGGCTCAGCAGCTGATCAGCACGTCCCGGTCGCGGATCTGCACGTTCGGCCGACGGCCGAGCGTGCCCGTCATCGCGGGCACCAGGGCGAACTGCACCTGGGCGGGCGAGATCTCGGTCTCGGGCGCGGTGCCCGCCAGCATGTCCCACAGCTCCGGCACGATCTTCAGCTTCTCCGCCAGCCCGTGCAGCCGCCATTGCCCGTCCTGGCAGGTCACGACGATCTCGCCGCCATAGGGCATCGCGGTCTCCAGGCACTGGATCAGCAGGAAGGCCAGCTTCGCCTCCGCCCGCGGCACCGGGCGCGGGCAGTTCCAGGCGATGGTCAGCCGCCCGCCGCGGGTGATGTCCTCCAGGATGCCCGAGATCTCGGCCGCGCCGATCGACTGGTCCATGCTCGACGCGCCGTAGGCGATGCGGTAGAAGCGGACACGGGCATTCGCATTGGCGACGCTCTCGGCGATCAGGGTCATCTCGGCGCCGTCCGTGCCGGTCATCGAAAGCAGCTCCAGCCCATTGCCGATAGCCCCGAGCGGACTTATCAGGTCGTGGCAGATCCGGGAACCCAGCAAGGCGGTCAGGTCATGTGTAATCTTAGTCATTCCGCGATTGCTCCTCCGGGGGACCGGCCATGATGAATTCGCTTCTGGAACCGGGCATGTTCGTGCGGCACCCGTCCTGTCCGGACTGGGGTCTCGGACAAGTTCAATCGAACATAAATGGTAAAATCACGGTTAACTTCGAGCATGCCGGCAAGGTCGTCATTGACGGAGCTTCCGTGGAACTGCTTCTCGAACCCGATCCCTGACTACTGGGGAGCCCCGTGCCGCAACCCTAGGAAGCGCGGCCCGGCTGCGTCAAGATGTGCCCGGAAAATAAGACACATGTTTCAGATTACCGAAGGGCAGGTCACGTGAGCGACGCCGCTGCCGCCCCGCAATTCGAGGTCCGGCTGGCGCGCGACGAGGCCGAGCTGCGCGCCTCGCAGCGCCTGCGCTACGAGGTCTTCGCCGAAGAGCTCGGCGCCTCCGGTCCGATGGTCGACCATGCCGAGCGGCTGGAGCGCGACCGCTTCGATCCTGTCTTCGACCACATGCTGGTCTTCGACCATGCCCGCGGCGACACGCCCGAGCGCCAGGTCGTCGGCGTCTACCGGCTGCTGCCGGGAGAGCGGGTGGCGCAGACCGGCGGCTTCTACGGCGACGGCGAATACGACCTCTCGGTGCTCAAGGCCTCGGGGCGCAAGCTCCTGGAGCTCGGCCGCTCCTGCCTGCATCGCGACTACCGCGGCGGGGCGGCGATGTTCCATCTCTGGACCCAGCTCGCCGCCTACACGATCGAGCGCGAGATCGAGATCCTCTTCGGCACGGCCAGCTTCCACGGCACCGATCTGGAGGCGCTGGCGGCCCCGCTCTCGCTTCTCCATCACCGCCATCTGGCGCCCGTTGATCTGCGGGTGCGGACGCTGCCGCAATTCTACGAGCCGCTCGAGCGGATGCCGGAGGCGGAGATCGACAAGCCCGCCGCGATGCGCGCCGTGCCCGCGCTGATCAAGGCCTATCTGCGGCTCGGGGGCTTCGTCGGCGACGGCGCCTTTGTCGACCGCGAGTTCAACACCACCGATGTCTTCCTGGTGCTCGACGTGGCGCGGATGAACGCGCGGCAGCGGGCGATCTACACCAAGGGGCTCGGCGGGTGAGCGTCACCTGGCACTCCGAGGAGCCGGCCGTCCTGTCGCGCCCCGAAGGCGCCGCAGACTGGCTGCGCGTCGCCGCCAGGGGGCTTCCGGTGATCGCGGTGCTGGGCGCCGGGCTCCTGCTGATGCTGCTCCTGCGGCTCGCCGAGGCGCCGCTCTGCCGCCAGAGGCGGCCGTTGACGCCCTGGATCACCGTCGGGGTCTGCCGCATCGTGCCGCGCCTCCTCGGGCTGCGGCTGCAGATCGAGGGCCGTCCCGACCCGCAGGCCGGGCTCCTGGTCGCCAACCATGTCTCCTGGACCGACATCTTCGTGCTGAACGCGGTGCGGCCGCTCTATTTCGTCGCCAAGTCCGAGGTCGCGGGCTGGCCGGGCATCGGGCTTCTGGCGCGGGCGACCGGCACGGTCTTCATCTCGCGCGATCCGAAGCAGGCGACCGCCCAGGCCGGCATCCTCGCCGGGCGGCTGGCGGCGGGCCACCGGCTGATGGTCTTCCCCGAGGGCACCAGCACCGACGGCCGCCGCGTCCTGCGCTTCCGCAGCGCGATGTTCGGCGCGATCGGCGGCGAAACGGTGCGGGTCCAGCCGCTGACCCTGGCCTACCACCCGCCCGAGGGCGGCGATCCGCGCTTCTACGGCTGGTGGGGCGATACCGACATGGTGCCGCATCTGCTGCAGCTCCTCGCCGCGCGGCGGCAGGGGCGGGTGACGGTGATCCACCATCCGGCGATCCCGGCGGCCGAGGGGCGCAAGGCGCTGGCGGATGCGGCCGAGCGCCAGGTCCGCGCCGGGCTCGAGGCGGAGCTCGGCCAACTGGCCTGAGCGCCGCGGCCGCGCTGGCGCTAGACCCGGGCCCGCGCCCGTCCTATGCGGGATCATCCGCGGAGAGACCGATGTGCAAGACCTGATCCATGCCACCCTGACCATGCCGGGCCTCGTGCCCGTGCTCTGCGTGACCTTCCTGGCCGGGCTGATCTACGGCTTCGCGGGCTTCGGCGCGGCGCTGGTCTACATGCCGCTCGCGACGATCTGGGTGGCGCCGCCCGTGGCGGTCGCGGGCCTGGCGCTGTCTGCGCTGGCCTCTCTGGTGACGGTGGTGCCCCGCGCGGTGCGGCAGGTGGAGCCGGGACCGACCGCGCTGATGATCGGCGCCGCCTTCCTGACCGCGCCACTGGGCATCTGGGTGCTGCGCACCGCCGATCCCTTGGCGCTGCGCTGGATGATGTCGGCGCTGGTCGCGCTGACGCTGGCGGCGCTGATGGCGGGCTGGCGCTACAGTGCCGTTCCCGGGCGCGGCACGCGGGCGCTGGTGGGCGCGGCAACCGGCATGGTCGGCGGCGCCACCGGGCTGACCGGGCCGGTGGTGATCCTCTTCCATCTCGGCGGGCAGGGCAGCGCGGCGGCAAACCGCGCGAACACGCTGGTCTTTCTCACCGTGCTCTCGGTCCTCCTGCTGCCGCAGCTGGCGCTGCAGGGCCTGCTGAGCGGGCCGGCCATCGGGCTCGGCCTGCTGCAGCTCCTGCCTTATGCCGCCGGGTCGCGGCTGGGCCAGGCGCTGTTCGATCCCGCGCGGGAGAAGCTCTACCGCCAGAGCGCCTATCTGCTGATCGCGCTGGCCGTGCTGGCCGGGATCCCCTGGCAATGACGGGCGGGGGCGAACGCGCGGTGCTCTGCTGGCTGGCCACGGCGGATGCCGAAGGCCGCCCCAATGTCTCGCCGAAGGAGATCTTCGCCTTCCCGGAGCCCGGGCTGATGGTCATCGCTGACATCGCCTCTGCGGGCAGCGTGCGGAACCTGCGCGCCAATCCCGCGGCCTGCGTCAGCCTGATCGACATCTTCTCGCAGCGCGGCCGCAAGATCGAGGGGCGGGCGGAGATCCTCGCGCCGGACAGTCCCGGATTCGCCCGGCTGGCGGCACCGCTCGAGGCGCTGACCGGCGGCGCCTTCCCGATCCGCCACGTGATCGCCATCCGCATCGACCGCGACACTCCGGTCCTGGCGCCGAGCTACCGCTTCCGGCCGGGCAAGAGCGACGACGCGTTCCGCGAGGAGGCCTACCGCGCCTATGGCGTGCGCCCCGCCGGAGAGCGCGAAACGTGATTCAACATCGCGGCGAAACGCAGTAGGAAGGGCCGAGGAGGACCGCCCATGCGCCTGACCGAAATCGACTATCCCGACACGCCGCCGGTCGAGGGCTACGGCCCCGGCTTCTTCCGCATCGGCGGCGAGGTGATCGAGGGCGGGCTGCTGATCCTGCCCGGGCTGCGCCGCGCCTGGGGCGGCTATGGCGATCTGGAGGAGATCCTGGCGCGTGCGCCGGGCTATGACGTGCTCTTCCTCGGCACCGGGGCGGAGATGGACTACCTGCCTGCCGATCTGCGCAGCACGCTGGACGCAGCCGGGATCGGTGCCGAGCCGATGTCGAGCCCGGCGGCCTGCCGCACCTATAACGTGCTTCTCTCGGAAGGGCGCCGCATCGCGCTGGCGGCGCTGCCGGTCTGAGGCCTCAGCCGCGGCCGCGATAGGGCGGCACGCCCTGGTCGGGCAGCCAGACGCCCGCGGGCACCGGTCCGGTCTGCCAGAAGACGTCGATCGGGATGCCGCCGCGCGGATACCAGTAGCCGCCGATCCGCAGCCAGCGCGGCGAGAGCAGCTCCACCAGGCGCGAGGCCACCATCAGCGTGCAGTCCTCGTGGAACGAGCCGTGATTGCGGAACGAGGCGAGGAAGAGCTTCAGCGATTTCGATTCCACCAGCCACTGGTCCGGCACGTAGTCGATCACCAGATGGGCGAAATCCGGCTGGCCGGTCATCGGGCAGAGCGAGGTGAATTCCGGGCAGGTGAAGCGCACCACGTAATCCATCTCGGCGCGGGCATTCGGCACCCGCTCCAGCTCCGCGGCCTCGGGGCTCGCGGGCATGTCGCTCTGGCCGCCCAGCTGGGTCAGGCCGGTATAGCGCTCCTCGGTCATGAATGTCCTCCGCAGGCGGGGTCGGGGGCGAAATGCTTGGCCAGCTTCAAGCCCTGGCCCTGGTAGTTCGACGCCATGTCGGCGCCATAGAGCACGTCCGGACGCTCGGTCATGCGTTCATAGAGCAGCCGCCCCACGACCTGGCCGTGATCGAGCGCGAAGGGCGCCTCGTGGCAGCGCACCTCTAGCACGCCGCGCGCGCCCTGGCCGCCGGCCGCGGAATGGCCGAAGCCGGGATCGAAGAAGCCCGCGTAATGCACCCGGAACTCGCCGACCATGGCGAAATAGGGCGCCATCTCGGCGGCGCAGTCGGGCGGGATCGTCACCGCCTCGCGGCTGACGAGGATGTAGAAGGCGCCGGGATCGAGGATCAGCCGCCGCTCGTCGGTTTCCAGCCGGTCCCAGAAGTCGCGCACCGGGTATTCGCCGATCCGGTCGAGATCGACCACCCCGGTATGCGGCTTGGCGCGGTAGCCGACGAGCCCGCCGGGCCCCGGGCTGAGATCGACGGAGAAGCCGAGCCCCTCGGAGATCACCGCCGGGCCGCCATCGACCAGCGGCTCGGCCGCGTGGCGTGCGGCCAGTTCGGCATCGGTGATCACAGCCCGGCCGCGGCGCAGCCGGATCTGGTTCAGCCGCATGCCCGGGCGCACGAGCACCGAGAAGCTGCGCGGGCAGATCTCGGCATAGAGCGGGCCGTCATAGCCGGCCGGGATGCGGTCGAATTCGGTGCCGTTGTCGGTGACCAGCCGGGTCAGCAGGTCGAGCCGCCCGGTGGAGCTCTTGGCGTTGGCGATGCCCTCCAAGTCGGCGGGCAGGGACAGCCGCTCCATCAGCGGGACGAGGTAGACGCAGCCCTTTTCCAGCACCGCGCCCTCGGAGAGGTCGATCGTGTGCATCAGGAAATCCGGCAGCCTGTCGGAGATCGTCGCGTCGCGCCCGGCCAGGAACGAGGCCCTTAGCCGGTGGGCGGTGCGGCCGAGCCGCAGGTCGAGGGAAGCAGGCTGGATCTGGCCGTCCACGAAGGGCAGCTCTGGCGCGATCACCCCCTGGGAGGCGAGCGCAGCCAGCAGCTGCCGTGGCAGGACCCCCTGTCCGTTAAGTGCGGTCATGGATCCTCCACGTCGTATCGTGCGGTCTTAAATGGTCGGGCCAGCGAGATTCGAACTCACGACCTTCCGTCCCCCAGACGGACGCGCTAACCAGGCTGCGCCATGGCCCGACGTTTGGCTCTTCTACTGTTTTCTCCGGCGGCCGCAAGGCGAAAAAGACAGAAATTTCGGAAATGCCTACGCGGCGCCCAGGCGGTCGCGCAGGGCGGCCAGACGGGCCAGCTGCCGGGCGGCTTCGTCGCGGCCCAGACGGTCCAGAATCGCCTGGCGTCCGAGCGCGCGCAGCTCGGCTGCCTGGGTGGGCAGGGCGGGCCAGGCAGGCGCGGCGGCGGGCGGATCGACGGGCAGGACCGGGCGCGGCACGCTCTGCAGCTGCGGCGCGGGCGCCGCGGCAGGTAGCGCGTCCGTTGGGGCATCGTCCATCTCGTCCGTGCCGGGCGCCTTTCCTCCGGCCAGCGCATCGAGCGCCGAATAGCCCTGTCCCGGCTCCAGCTCCTCCTTTTCCAGGGCGGAGGCGGGCGGCGGCAGGACGTCCTGCTCGAGATCGTTGAAGAAGAATCCCTGGATCGCCGGGCGGTCCTGCTGTCCGGGCCGGTCGCGCCGGGTCCGGAACCCGCCGAGCTCGGCCGCGGGCGCCGGAGGCACGGCCGCGGGCGGCGGCGCAGGAGGCCGCTGCCAATGGCGCTGGAAGACGGGCGGCGGATCGGCGGGCACCTCTTCCGCGGACTCTCCGGTGTCGGCCATCGGCTCCTCGGTCCCGGTCTCCTGACCGGGAAGGCCGGGCGCCTGCGGGCCCGCGCCATCGCCGAAGGCCGAGGGCCAGGCATCGCCGCTTTCGCTGGGCCCGTCGCCGCCATCGAGCGGCTCGGGCATGGCGTCGGCGGTCTCGCTGGCATCCCCGTCGTCGGGATCGCTGCCGAAGGCCGAGGGCCAGCCCGCGGCGCCGTCATCGTCGGCAGGCAGCAGGGCGGCGCCGGAGATGTCCTCCGGGTCGCCAGCCCCGTCCATGCCATCGGCCATGGCGGGGCCTGGATCGCCATCAGGCCCGGCCGTTTCGGCTGCGGCGGGGAAGGGGGCGTCCGCACTCTCGTCGTCACCTGCGCCCAGGGCATCCGTCGCAACGGTTCCGGCGGGCGCGAGCGGGTCGTCCTCCTCCTGCGGATCAGCAAAGGGGGCTTCAGAGACCGGCGCGGGCGCGTCTTCCAGGGGCGGCGCGGCAAAGCTGGAGGTCGACGGCGCGGCGCTCTCCTCTATGTCCGCAGGCTCGGCAAGAGGCGCCATTCCGCTTACGTCCGGCCCTTCGGCGGCGCTCGGCGTCGTTTCTCCGAAAGGATCTGCCGTGCTGCCGTCGGTCTCGCCAATGCTGTCCGCATCTTCTGCATCCGGAGGTGACGGGTCCGAGGCGGTCTCCATCCTGACGGGGCCGTCCAGCGGCGCCATTCCGGTTGAGTCCGCTGCTTCGGCGGCTGCCGGCACAGGCGCAGCGGGGACGTCTGCGGCCGTGCCGACGTCTCCGGCTTCATCGTCATCGGCAATGTCCTGAGAGGAGAAGCTGGCAGCTGACGGATCGGTGCCGTCTGCCATGGGTGCAGCGATGGCGGGCGACGCCTCGCTCTCGTCGAGCGCTGACGTATCGGCTTGCCCCGCAGGGCTGTCCGGTGTGCGGCCCCAGGGAGTGAACGCTCCGGTCTGCTCCAGATCGGCGGCGGCCGGGACGTCCTCTTCGACGCTGTCCGCGTCGCCGTCACTGGCGCCAGAATCTGCGGAAGCCGGTTCCGAAGGTTCGAATTCGCCGGGCGCAGCGAAGGCGGGCTCTTGCGGATCATGGTCCATGGTCCCGGCTTCGGGGTGTTCCGCCGATGCAAAGCCGCCATCGGGCTCGCCGGTTCCGGCTTCGGCCGAGAGCTCCGTCTCGACGGGGTCGTGACCGGTCTCCCCGTAATCGGCGCTGATCTCCGGGCCCGGGACGTCCATCCCGGCATCCGCAGGCGCAGCGCCTGCCGCGCTTCCGAATCCGGCGGGCCAGCCTTCTGCGACAGCGGGCTGCTCCATGTCCGGAGCCGGCTGCGAAAGCATGGCGTCGTCCATGCCGTAGGGCGTCTCTGCGGTCTCCTCGGCCGAAGACGGGTCCGCGCTCCAGTCCTCGGGAGCAGAGCCCGCGTCCATCGGGCTGGGCGGGGTGTCGGAGAAGGAGGGCCAGCCCTCCGCTGCAGGCGGCTGTGCCCCGCCTGCCACGGCCTCGGGCCGGGGCAGCTCGGGGTCCGCCGAGGCAGTGGCAGGCGCCGGATCGATCGGGCCGTCCATGCCGTCGGCCTCCTCGGCCGGGGCGGCCGCCCAGCTTTCTCCGGATCCGCTTTCGGGCAGCTCGTCCGAGCCTGCCGTGGCGGAGGCTCCGCCCTGCACGGGCCCCGGAATGCCGTCCGCCGCGCGAGCTGCCGCCGCATCCGCGGCCGGATCGCCGGTGGGCGCCGGGGCATGGGCGCCTGCGGAGAGACCGTCGAGCGCGGCCGGGTCGTCTTCGGGGGCGAAGTCGCCGCCGGATTCGTCGGCGTCGGGATCGAGATTGCCGAGCCCGTCGAGCGCGGCCAGTTCTGCATAGGCCTCGGCGAAATCCCCGGGGGGATCCTCTGCGGGCCCGGCCGGATCGGCGGGCGCGTCGGCGGGTTCGGGATCGGCGATGAAATTCAGCCGCCCGGGCGTGCGCGGCGCGGGCGCGGCGGGCTGGGCCAGATCGACCGGCGCGCTGCGGGCGGCGACGGCCTCGACCCCGTCCGAGGCCAGCATGTCCTGCACGTCGCGGATGCTGTGCCCCTGGACATGCAGCAGGTCCTTGATGCCGCCGAGCAGCCGGACATCGTCGGGCCGGTAGTAGCGTCGGCCGCCGGCGCGCTGCACCGGCGCGACCTGGGGAAAGCGGCTTTCCCAGAAGCGCAGCACATGCGTCGGCGTGTCCAGCCATTTGGAAACTTCGGAAATGGTACGGAACGCGTCCGGAGACTTTTCCATCATCTGCCCGCCAGCCAAGTGTCATTGGCCCGCCGCCGCAGCGGCAGCGACCGGGCCGGTCAGGGTATGTTAACCGGGATCAGGTTTCCGGACGGTTACCCTGCGCGACCCGCTCTTTCATGAGATGCGAGGGGCGGAAGGTGAGGACGCGCCGCGGATGGATCGGCACTTCCTGCCCGGTCTTGGGGTTGCGCCCGACCCGGGCGGCCTTCTCGCGCACGTTGAACGTGCCGAAGGAGGAAATCTTCACGCTGTCGCCCGAGGCCAGCGCATCGCTGAGATGCGCGAGCACCGACTCGACCAGCTGCGCGGATTCGTTCCGCGACAGTCCGACCTCGCGGAATACTGCCTCGCTCAGGTCCATGCGTGTCAGAGTCTTTCCGGTCATCCGTCCCCCCGTTGATCTGCTGCCTGCGGTTGCCTGACCATAGGAACGGGGCGGTTCGAGAGTCAATATCCCCGGAACTCAATGGCTTGGCCGCGAGGCCGGTTTACCAGCGGATGACCGCTGATCCCCAGGCCAGACCGCCGCCGATCGCCTCGACCACGACGAGGTCGCCGGGCTTGATCTTGCCCTCGGCCTTGCCGACCGAGAGGGCCAGCGGAATCGAGGCGGCAGAGGTGTTGCCATGGTCCTGCACGGTGACGATCACCCGCTCCATCGGCACGCCCAGCTTGTGCGCCGTGCCCTTGATGATGCGCAGATTCGCCTGGTGCGGGACGATCCAGTCGATGTCCTCGCCGGTCAGCCCCAGCTTCTCCAGCGAGGTCCTGGCGGTGGAGGCGAGCTTTTCCACGGCATGGCGGAAGACCTCCTTGCCCTGCATCCGCAGGAAGCCGGTGGTCTGGGTCTCGGAGACGCCGCCATCGACATAGAGGATGTCCTTGTAGCGCCCGTCGGAATTCAGATCCGAGGCGAGGATGCCGCGGTCGGCCACGCCGCCCTGGCCCTCGCCGGCCTCGAGGATCAGCGCGCCCGCGCCGTCGCCGAACAGCACGCAGGTGCCGCGGTCGGTCCAGTCCATGATCCGCGAGAAGGTCTCGGCGCCGATCACCAGCACGCGCTCGGCCTGGCCCGAGAGGATCAGCCCGTTGGCATTGGTGAGCGCGAAGATGAAGCCCGCGCAGACCGCCTGGACGTCATAGGCGAAGCCGCGGGTCATGCCGAGCTTGGCCTGCACCATGGTCGCGCAGGAGGGGAAGGTCAGGTCGGCGGTGGAGGTCGCCACCACGATCGCGTCGATATCGTCGGGCTCCAGCCCGGCATCCTTCAGCGCCGCCTCTGCCGCGGCCGCCGCGAGATCCGAGGTGGTCTCGCCCTCGGCCGCGAAATGCCGCCGCTCGATCCCGCTGCGCGTCCGGATCCATTCGTCGGACGTGTCGACCAGGCTTTCGAAGTAGCTGTTGGGGACGATGCGTTCGGGCAGGCAGTGGCCCACCCCCCGGATCATCGCGCGTCTTGTCATTTTTGATTACCGTATAGCTGCCCGATCTGGGCGGCACCTTGGCGCGCCTCTTCGACGGATGCAACCCGATGGGCCAGCTGGCCGGGCAGATCCGCGCGGGCCAGCTCGAAGGCCAGCTTCACCGCAGAGCGCACGCCCATCGCGTCGGAAGAGCCGTGCGACTTCACCACGGTGCCGTTGAGCCCGAGGAAGACGCCGCCATTGACCCGGCGCGGGTCGATCCGCTTGCGCAGCCTGAGCAGCGAGGGCAGGGCCAGCAGGGAGGCGATGCGCGACAGGATGGAATGGCGGAAGGCCTGCTTCAGCGCGTCCGAGACCAGCCGGGCCGTGCCCTCGCCGGTCTTCAGGGCGATATTGCCGGTGAAGCCGTCAGTGACGATCACGTCGATCTTGTCAGAGGGAATGTCGCCGCCCTCGATATAGCCTGCATAGTCGAAAAGACCGCCCTTGGCGGTCTCGACGAGCATGTCATGGGCGACTTTGAGTTCCGCGCGGCCCTTGTGCTCTTCGGTGCCGACATTCAGCAGGCCGATGCGCGGGCGCTCCTGCTCGAGCGCGATCTGGGCGTAGAAGGCGCCCATCAGGGCGTACTGCACCAGATCCTCGGCTTCGGCGCGGATATCGGCGCCGACATCGAGCATGACATTGAAGCCGGCCGGATTGCGCGACGGCCAGAGGCAGGCGATCGCCGGGCGGTTCACGCCCGGCAGCTTGCGCAGCCGGATCATCGACAGCGCCATCAGCGCGCCGGTATTGCCGCAGGAAACGCAGGCACGGGCCTCGCCGTCGCGGACCGCGTCGATGGCGGCCCACATCGAGGTGTTCTTGCCGTGGCGCATCACGTGGCTCGGTTTCGAATCCATCGTGACCACGCCCTCGGCATGGCGGATCTCGCAGCGTTCCCGCAGGAGCGGGCGCTTCTGCACGAGCGGGTCCAGCTCGGCCTTGTTGCCGAAGACCAGGAAGCGCAGGCGTGGATTGCGCCAGAGCGCCTTGTTCAGGCCACTCAGTACGACGGCGGGGCCGTTGTCCCCGCCCATCGCGTCAATGGACAGGACGATAGCACCGGAATCGCCGTTGCCCTTTCTGGGCTGTGCCGTATTCGCCATGTCCCGCGTCTGTGCCGTGGCTTATGCCGCGTCGTCTTCGAGATCGACTTCTTCAGCAGCAGCAACGACTTCGCGGTCGTCATAGTGGCCGCAGGCACCGCAGACGTGGTGCGGGCGCTTCAGCTCGCCGCAGTTCGGGCACTCTGCCGGGTTGCCCGCGGTCAGCGCGTCATGCGAACGGCGCATGTTGCGGCGGGATTTGGTGACTTTATTCTGGGGGACTGCCATGTCTCAACCTCAGGTGGGCCGGGGCATGCCCGGGTTGGTTTGCGATCTGGGCCCGCGGGCCCGGCGAATAGGGACGGCAACGGGGCCGGAGCCCGCGGCTGACCAGCCCTGAAAACGAGACCGGTTCAATACTCTTCTTGGGCAGAAGTGCAACCGTTTTTTGCATCTTGCGGACGGGATCCGCGCTATTCTCCGTTGCCCGGGCCGGAATCCCCGCCGCCGAGCTTGCCGCGCAGCGCCGCCAGCCCGGCAAAGGGCTTCGTCTCCTCGTCGGTCATCGGCGCCTTGCCGGGCTCGGTCACCGCGGTGCCGCCGAAATCCGCCGTGCCCGCCCGCGGATAGAGCGGCAGCGCCAGCGCCAGCGCCTCGTGCATCACTTCCCCGAGATCGAGGACCCGCGGCAGCGCCTCGGCACTGTCATCCTCGGGCATTTCCACCTCGGCGGCGGCCTCGGGCTCTTCCCAATCGGCAAGATAGCGCCGCTCGAGCACCTCCTCGAGCCGCGTCGTCACCGGCTCCAGCGTGACGGTGCAGGGCTGGATCACGGTCGCGCCCAGCTGCGCCTCCAGCCGCCAGTCGCGCTTGCGCTCGGGCACGAGCCGCCCCTCGAACCGCAGCTTTCTAAGGCCCAGAAGCCCCAGGTGCTCGCGCAGCGCCTCGAGTTCCGCGGCGGACGGCTCCAGCCGGAAGACGGCGCCGTCGCGCGGCAGCTTCGAGAAGACGATCTCGGTCCCGTCGATTCGCTCCGGGGCTCTGTCGGTCATGGCCGCATCCTTCCTTGCAGTGGCGCGCCGGCTTGGATAACTCGGAGAACAGCATGCGGGCAAGCCGGCAGGACCGGTTCTCCCGCACAATCGGAACGGACGGAAGTGCAGGTGATGACAGTGGCTCGTATCAAGACCGCGATGCTGGGTGCGGGCCTGGCGATGGCCCTTGCGGCGATCTCGGGCTGCACCACGATGGTGGACAATTACGGCTACGTGCCGACGGACATGCAGCTGGAGGAAGTCCAGCTGGGCGATACCCGCGATGCCGTCACCGAGAAGATCGGCCAGCCGCCGCTCGAGGATTTCCGCCGCGACAACGTCTGGTACTTCGTCGCCTCCAAGACCGAGACCTATGGCTGGAAGGCGCCGGTGACGGTCGAGCGCCAGGTGGTCGCGGTGCGCTTCACCGACAATGGCACCGTCTCCAACGTGGAGCGCTTCGGCCTGGCCGACGGCGAGGTCGTCACCCTGTCGCGCCGCGTCACCGAGAGCGCGGTTCCCGACATCGGCTTCCTCAAGGGCCTGCTGAGCAGCACCTCGCTGCGTCCGGCGATGCCGACCGAGGATTCCCTCTGAGCGAGGCTCCGGCGCCGGGCTCTGCCGGGCGCTACCGGATCCGGCAGGCGCGGGCGCCGGGCGACCTGGCCCGCGCCGCCGCGCTGCGCGCACTGGCCTTCCGCGGCGATGCCGCCGGCGAGGACCGCGATGCGCTCGATCCGCTCTGCCGCCATTTCATGGTAGAGGAGGCCGCGACCGGCCGGCTCGCCTGCTGCTTCCGCGTGCTGGCGCTGGACAGCGGCCGGGCGGCCTGCGGCGGCTACGCCGCGCAGTTCTACGACCTCGCGCCGCTGGCTGCGATCCGGGCGCCGGTGCTGGAGCTCGGCCGCTTCTGCCTCGCGCCGGGCGCGGGCGATCCGGACATCCTGCGCCTCGCCTGGGCCGGGCTCGCCGCGCTGGTGGCGCAGACCGGCGCGGCGATGATCTTCGGCTGCAGCTCCTTTCCCGGCACGGATCCCGCGGCCCATGCCGAAAGCTTCGCGCTCCTGGCGGAGCGGCATCTCGCGCCTGCCGCCTGGCGGCCGCGCTGCAGGCCGGACACGGGCCGGGTGCCGCTGGCCCGCGCCGCCCCGGCCGATCCGCTGGCGGGGATGCGGGCGATGCCGCCGCTCCTGCGCAGCTACCTGCGGCTCGGCGGGCGCGTCGGCGACCACGCGGTGGCCGATCCCGATCTGGGCACGCTCCATGTCTTCACCGGGCTCGAGATTGCGGCGATTCCGCCGCGCCGCGCGGCGCGGCTGCGCGAGCTGGCGGGCATCGCCTTGCCAGCGCCGGGGACGGGTGCTTAGCTCGCCGCGACACGAGCGAGGAGACGCCGCCTTGACCAACCGCCCGCCCTTCGTGATCGGCAGCCAGCGCATCCCGCCGGGTTCGCGCCGCACCGTCGACCTGCCGGTCAGCGTGCTCTCGGACCACACGCCCGTCAGCATGTCCGTGCATGTCGTCCATGGCCGCCGCGAGGGGCCGGTGCTTTTCGTCTCGGCGGCGGTGCATGGCGACGAGGTGATCGGGGTGGAGATCGCCCGGCGGCTCCTGCGCTCGCCCCAGCTCGACCGCATTTCCGGCACGCTGATGGTGATCCCGATCGTCAACACCTTCGGGTTCCTCAACCATTCGCGCTATCTGCCGGACCGGCGCGACCTGAACCGCTCCTTCCCGGGCTCCGAGACCGGATCGCTGGCCGGGCGGCTGGCCCATCTCTTCATGACCGAGATCGTCGGCCGCGCCGATCTGGGCATCGACCTGCATTCGGCCGCCATCCACCGCATGAACATGCCGCAGATCCGCGTGAGCCCCGGCAAGCCCGAGACCCTGGCCCATGCCGAGGCCTTCGGCGCGCCGGTGGTGATCCGCTCGAAGCTGCGCGACGGCAGCCTGCGCGCGGCCGCCCAGCAGGCCGGGGTGGACATCCTGCTCTACGAGGCGGGCGAGGGGCTGCGCTTCGACGAGATGTCGGCGCGGGCGGGGGTCGCGGGCGTGCTGCGGGTGATGCACAGCCTCGGCATGATCCCGAAGCGCGGCGTGCCGATCCCCTCGGCGGCGCCGCTGCGCGCCTCGAAGACCGAATGGGAGCGCGCCCCCGCGGGCGGGCTGATGCGCGCCTTCAAGAGCTGCGGCGAGATGGTGGCGGAGGGCGATCTGCTGGGCATCATCTCCGACCCGTTCGGCGAGGCGGAGGCCGAGCTGACTGCCTCGAGCGGCGGGCTGATCGTCGGTCGCACCAACCTGCCGATCGTCAACGAGGGCGACGCGCTCTTCCACATCGCCGATGTCGAGGCCGAGGGCGCCGAGCGGCGGATCGAGAGCCTCTCGGCCCAGCTCGACGCGGCCGCGCTTTTCGACGAGGACGAGATCATCTGAGGGGAGAGGTTGAGGTCCCGGCGCTCCGCTGTGTGGGGGCTATGAGGCTCGGCCCCGGGACCTTTGCTCGCTCAGTTGCGATGGGACTGGTCTAGCCCTGCGCAATGGCGGCAGCAGGGAGGAAGCGGGGCGGGGACGGGATCATTCCGGGGCGGAATTGCGGCAGGTGCAGACAGGCCCGCCGGGCCGGGTGGCTGGCGGGCCGTTTCGGCGGGCCATGGGCCCGGGGCAGTGCCGCGCCGCCGGGGCGGGCGCGGCGCAGCCGTTGTCAGCCGTCGAAATCGACTTCCTCGATCAGCCGCAGCGCCGGCGGGCGCGAGCGGGCCAGATCCATCAGCGGCAGCGTGTCCGGCTCGAAGCTGCCCCAGCTTGCCACCCGCTCCGACGGCGCGGTGTCCGGCGAGACCGGGTATTCGTCATTGAGCGTGGCATAGAGCTGCTGCCCCTCGGGCGAGGCGAGGAATTCCATCAGCTTCAGAGCGTTCTCGCGGTTCGGCGCCGCCTTGGTCATGGCGATGCCCGAGATGTTCACATGCGTCCCGCCATCGGTGAAATGCGGGAATTGCAGGCGCACGCTCTCGGCCCAGGCGATCTGCTCGGGATCGTCGAGCATCTGTCCCATGTAGTAGGTGTTGCCCAGCGAGATGTCGCATTCGCCGGCCCAGATCGCCTTGACCTGCGCGCGGTCATTGCCCTGCGGCTTCTTCGCCAGGTTGGCCTTCAGTCCCTCGAGCCAGGTGCGGGTCTCGTCCTCGCCGTGATGCAGCATGTAGGCGCCGGCGAGGGCGACATTGTATTCATGCGTGCCCGAGCGGGTGCAGATGCGGCCCTTCCACTTGGGATCGGCGAGATCCTCGTAGGTGGTGATTTCGCCATCGGCCACGCGCTCCTTCGAGGCATAGACCACGCGGGCGCGGCTGGTCACGGCGAACCAGCGGTTCTCCGGATCGCGGAACTCGGCGGGAATCGCCGCCACCAGCGCCTCGGAGTCGACCGGCTGGATCACGTCGGCCTCGACGATCTCCTCGAGCCGCGCGATGTCCACGGTGAAGACCAGATCCGCTGGGCTGCGGTCGCCCTCGGCCTGCAGCCGCTCGACCATCCCCTTGTTGAGGAAGGCGACATTGACCGCGATGCCGGTCTCTTCGGTGAAGACGTCGAAGATCGGCTCGATCAACTCGGGCTGGCGGTAGGAATAGACATTCACCTCCTGGGCCATGGCTGTGGTGCCGAGCAGGACACTGGCGAGGACGGGCAGGGCGGGCAGGCGCATTGCGAGATACTCCGGTTGCGGAAACTACCGTGAGTAGAACATGACTAAAATACTCGGTCAATAGTCCGAGTGTTTCACTTAGTTTTTGCCGCAGCCCCCGTTGAGGTCTTCGCTGACGCCTTCTCCGCCGCCTTCGCCGCGTCCCAGATCGCGTCCATCTCGGCCAGATCCGACTCGGCCGGCGATTTGCCGCGGGCGGCCAGCTCGGCCTCGATGGCGCGGAAGCGGCGGGTGAACTTGGCATTGGCCGCGCGCAGCGCGTCTTCGGGCTCGACCCCCATGTGGCGGGCGAGATTGGCCATCACGAAGAGCAGGTCGCCCATCTCCTCGAAGACCTCCTCGGCGCTCAGCTCGTCGCGCGCCTCGACCAGCTCGGCGCTCTCCTCGGCGATCTTGGCCAGCACCTGGTCGGTGGCGGGCCAGTCGAAGCCCACCCGCGCGGCACGGCGCTGCAGCTTCACCGCGCGGGTCAGTCCCGGCAGGTTCAGCGCCACGTCGTCGAGCACGCCGCCCTTGGCGCGGGCCGCGCGCTCGGCTGCCTTGATCGTCTCCCAGTCGGCGGTCTGCTGCTCGGGCGTCTTGTCGCGGCTCTCCTCGCCGAAGACATGCGGATGGCGGTGGATCATCTTCTGCGCCACCGCGTCGGCCACGGCGTGGAAATCGAAGAGCCCGGCCTCGTCGGCCATCTGCGCGTGATAGACCGTCTGCAGCAGCAGGTCGCCCAGCTCGCCCTTCAGCTCGCCCCAGGCCTCGCGCTCGATCGCGTCGGCCACCTCGTAGGCCTCCTCGATCGTGTAGGGGGCGATCGTGGCGAAGTCCTGCTCGATGTCCCAGGGACAGCCCGCCTGGGGATCGCGCAGCCGCCGCATGATCTCCAGAAGCTGCGGCAGGCCGCCGGTCATGTCGAAGATCGGGTCGCGCGTTTCGCTCATCGGGCAGGCTCCGGGGCTGATGGGACAATTGGTCCGGCCCCGCCGGGGAGGACCGGGCCGCGTTTCACGCTAGTCTTGGCGGAAGTTCTGGGGGTGTACCATGCGACTCGTGACCATGTTCGCGGCCATCGGCATAGCTGTGGCCGTGCTGTTCTCGCTTTACGTGCGCTTTGCGCCGAGCGATCCGCGGATATGGCATGTGGATCCCCGCGTGATCGTCGATCCCGGGCAGGACGGCGCGTTCCTGCTGCGCGATGCCGACCCCTCGGACGGGCCCGCGCGCCATGTCGCGGGCAGCCCGGACGAGGTGATGGCGCGGCTCGACGAGATCGCGCTGGCCACGCCGGGGGTCAGCCGCCTCGCGGGCAGCCCCGCCGAGGGCCATGTCACCTATGTCGCCCGCTCGCGCGTCTTCGGCTTTCCCGACTACATCTCGGTCATTGCCGAGCCCGCGGGCGACGGCACGGCGCTGGCGGTCTATGCCCGGCTGCGCTTCGGCTCGTACGATCTGGGCGTGAACCGCAAGCGGGTGGAAGCCTGGCTCGAGGCGCTGGCCTGAGCGCGCGGCGGCGGACTTGACGGCGCGCGCGGGCTTGGGCATTGGCGATCCATGATACCCGAAGACAAGCTCGACCAGATCCTCGGCCGGTTCGAATTCCTCGAAGCCAAGCTCGCCAGCGGCGCGGCGCCCGCGGAGATCGTCCGGCTGTCCCGCGAATACAGCGACCTGAAGCCCGTCGTCGGCCAGATCCACGCCTGGCGCGGGATCGTGGCGGATCTTGCCGAGGCCGAGGAGATGCTTGCCGATCCCGAAATGCGGAGCCTTGCCGAGGAGGAGCTGCCGCGGCTGAAGACGGCGCTGCCCGAGGCCGAGCATGCGCTGCAGCTCGCGCTCCTGCCGAAGGACGCGGCAGATGCCCGCCCGGCGATGATCGAGATCCGCCCCGGCACCGGCGGCGAGGAGGCGGCGCTGTTCGCCGGCGATCTCCTGCGCATGTACCAGCGCTTTTCGGAATCCCAGGGCTGGCAGTTCAAGATCCTCGAGGAAAGCCAGACCGAGCTTGGCGGGATCAAGGAAGTCGTGGCCCATGTCGCGGGCGAGGGCGTCTTCGCCCGGCTGAAATTCGAATCCGGCGTCCATCGCGTCCAGCGCGTGCCCGAGACCGAGTCCGGCGGCCGCATCCACACCTCGGCCGCGACCGTCGCCGTGCTGCCCGAAGCGGAGGAGGTCGACATCCAGATCGACCCGAACGACATCCGCATCGACACGATGCGCGCCAGCGGGGCAGGCGGCCAGCACGTCAACACCACCGATTCCGCCGTGCGGATCACCCATATCCCCAGCGGCATCGTCGTGACCTCCTCGGAGAAGTCCCAGCACCAGAACCGCGCCATCGCCATGCAGGTGCTGCGCACGCGGCTCTACGACCAGGAGCGCCAGCGCGCCGACAGCGCCCGCGCCGCCGACCGGAAAAGCCAGGTCGGCTCCGGCGACCGCTCGGAACGCATCCGCACCTACAATTTCCCGCAGGGCCGCGTCACCGATCACCGCATCAACCTGACCCTCTACCGGCTGGAGCAGGTGATGCAGGGCGATCTGGGCGAGATCACCGACGCGCTGATCGCCTCGGACCAGGCGGCACGGCTGGCCGAGCTCGACGCATGAGCGCCACCGTCTCGGAGGTGATGCGCGCCGGGATGGCCCGGCTCGAAGCCGCCGGCGTGGCCGATCCCGCGCGCGATGCGCGGCGGCTGGCGGCGGCGGCGCTCGGCGTGGCGCCCTCGCGGATCTCGCTGATGGCGCGCGATCCCTGGCCCGGCGCGGCCGCGGCCCGCTGGGAGGAGATGCTGGCCGAGCGCGAGGCGCGGCGGCCGGTGTCGCAGATCGTCGGCACGCGCGAGTTCTTCGGCCGCAGCTTCCGGGTGACGCAGGACGTGCTCGACCCGCGCCCCGAGACCGAGGCGCTGATCCTCGAAGCGCTCAGGGCCCCGGCAGGTCGGGTCCTCGATATCGGCACCGGGACGGGCTGCATCCTGCTGACATTGCTGGCGGAATGGCCGGAGGCGACGGGCGTGGCCACGGATGCCTCGGCCGCGGCGCTGGAGGTGGCCAGGGGCAATGCGGCGGCGCTCGGCCTCGCGGAGCGGGCCGAATTCCGCCATGGCGACTGGGCGGCGGAGGCCGAGGGGCCCTTCGACCTCGTGGTCTCGAACCCGCCCTATATCGCCCATGAGGAGCTTGCCGGGCTCGAGCCGGAGGTCACCCGCTGGGAGCCCGCCATGGCGCTTTCGCCCGGGCCGGACGGGCTGGCGGCCTATCGCGCGCTCTTGCCGCAGGCTGCGTCACGGCTGTCGGCCGGGGGGCGCGTGCTGCTGGAAATCGGTGCTGCGCAGGGGCCGGATGTTGCGGCGCTCTGCCGCGCCGCGGGGTTCGAGGCACCGCGGATCCTGCCCGATCTGGACGGGCGCGACCGCGTCGTGGCGGCGCAAAAGCGCTGAAACGGCCCTCCGGCCTGGGGATATCTGCAATTTTTTGCAGATTTGTTCCGGCAGGGGCGTTTTTGACTTGTTTCGGATGCACTCACGTGTTTAGAACGTTCTGCAGAGTAGTGGAGCCGGAGTGGCTCCCCTCAGCCCCAAGCCAAACAGCATCAGATGCGCCAGTCCCCGAGGGACGAGGGATTTAGAGTTTGGCTAAGGAAATTCGAACAAGGCTGGAACCCGCAGTACAATGAGATCTTCGAAGTCACGATCACGGTCGAAGTCGAACCGTAACCGTTCGGTCGGGAACATCGTCAACCGCGTGTTTGACAGTTCCGGCCCCGAGGGCAAGGTGCGCGGCACGCCGCAGCAGATCATCGACAAGTACCAGCAGCTTGCGCGCGACGCGCAGCTGGGCAACGACCGCGTGGCGACCGAGAACTTCCAGCAGCATGCGGAGCATTACACCCGCCTGCTGGGCGAGGCCCAGCGGGATGCGGATGCCCGCCGCGAGCAGCAGGAATCGCAGCAGAACCGCGATGGCCAGCAGCAGCAGCCGCGCAGCCGCGACCGCGACGACCAGCGCCAGGACCGCGGCGATTCCGCGCCCGATCTGGATTTCGGCGCCGATCGCAGCGCCCAGCCGCAGCCGGGCCTTGCCGAGCCTGCGCAGGCCGAAGCGCCCGCGCCGCGTGCCGAAGCGCCTGCAGCGGCCCCCGCCGCTCCGGCCGCACCGGCACCGAAGGCCGAGCCCGCCGCCGCGGAAGCGAGCTCCGACTCGATGGGCGTGGTCGATACCGGCAACGAGGCCACCGAGGAATCTGGCCTGGTCGAGACCCCGGAAGACGCCGCGCCGAAGCCGCGCCGCCGCCGGACCCGCAAGACCAAGGACGAGACCGAGGCAGAGGCCGCCGCAGCCCCCGCAGAGGAGGCCGCCGAAGCACCGAAGCCGAAGCGCCGCACCCGCAAGGCCGCCGCGCCGAAGGCCGACTCCGACGCGCCCGCCGCGGACGGTCCGAAGGAAGCCGCGGAGTAAGCTCCGCGCAGGACATTGCCGAAGGCCGTGCCGCCCCGACGGGCCGCGCGGCCTTCTGCGTTTCCGGGCACCGCTACGCCCAACGCGGAAAGGCCGTTGCCCAGTGCCCCTATGCCTTGGCATCGGGCCCGCTAAGCGGCCTCTGCCGCCTCTGCCGCCTCTGCCGCATCTCCGCCAGCCGTTCCAGCACCACTTCCGCCCTGCAGATCCGCCCCGTCACGGGATCACGGTGGTGCGGCGCGCCGGTCAGCACCGCTAGACCCGCCGCGGAAAGGCCGTCGCCCAGAGCCCCTGCGCCTTGGCGGCCAGCCCGGCGAGCGGCCCCTGCCGCCCATGCGGCATCGCTGCCAGCCGTTCCAGCGCGACTTCCGCCGTGCAGATCCGCCCCGTCACGGGGTCGCGGTAGCGCGGCGCGCCGATCAGTGCCGCATGGACCAGCCCGTCGAGCGTCACCCCCCGCACGCGCCGCCGCGCGGGCACCGGGGCCAAGTCGCGCGTCAGCCCCCAGCCGCCATAGAAGGGCATGCCGCAGCAGGTCACCGCCACGCCGCGCATCAGTGCCTCGAACCCGGTGAGCGAGGTGATCGTCCAGAGTTCCGCCACCTCGCCGAGAAGCCAGGCCGTGTCTGCGCCCGCGAGCACCATGTCCGCCGCCTGCGCCTCTCCGGGCGAGAGCGCGCCGGGGCGCAGCCCCGCCTCGACATCGGGATGGGGCTTGTAGAGGATCGCCGCCCCGGGGGCCGCCCGGCGCGCGGCTGCCAGCAGCGCCGCGTTGCCGCGGATCTCGCCGGTGGCGCCGAAACGGATCGAGGCGTCGGTCTCCACCTGGCCCGCCACCAGGATGCGGTGCCCGCCGGGCAGGGCCGGGCGCGTGCCGCCCTGGCCGTATTTCGTCGCTCCGAGCGCCAGCACCCGCTGCCGCAACAGGGCCGCGCGGGCGATCGCGGCGGCAGGCAGTGCGGGGCTTGCCGCGATCAGCCGCTCGATCCGCGACGGGGCGGCCGGGTCGTAATGCACGCCCTCGGGATCGGCGATCAGGCTGACCGGCGGCACCAGCCGCGCGCCGAGCCCGCGCGAGCGCAGGAAGCCGTCCTCCACCCGCACCACCCGCGGCGCTGCGGGCAGGGGCCGGCTGGCCCAGGCCAGCACCGGGCGGGTCTCTGCCAGCCGCGCCAGCCCGCGCGCGCTGGCCGGATAGCGCAGGTCGCCGCCGAAGGCGCGGGCGAGATGGCGCCGCTTCCACAGCGAAATTCCGCTGCCGGCATAGCCCTGGCGGTCCTCGATCGCCGCGGCAGTCTCGGCCTCCGCCAGATCGAGCACGGTTTCGAAGTCGCAGAGCCGGTCGCGGAACGGGTCGTACCAGCGCGGCGCCAGCAGCATCATCCCGGCGAAGAGCTGCAAGGGCGACAGCCTCCGTCCGCGCCGCGGCAGGGGCGCGGGATCCTCGCTCAGCCCCCAGCCGGCATGGATTGGCTTGCCCCACAGGACCGGCCGGTGCCCCGCCCAGATCGCCTCGGCCCCCAGATGCGAGCTGACCGAGAAGACGGCATCGGCGCGGGCGAGGAGCGGCCAGGGGCTGATCCGCCCGGCGAGCCAGATCTCGCCCGGGGCGAGGTCGTCCGGCGAAAGGTGCCCGTCCGGAGCGGCGCGCAGCGCCAGGGGCCGTCCGGGAAAGCGCGCCCGGGCCGCGGCGAGCATTGCCAGGAAGGTCCGGCGGTCGGCGCCGCTTGCCGCGACCGAGGCATCGCCCCGGCGCTGGTCGACGACCAGCACATGGCCCGCGGGCGGCAGGTCGATGCCGGGGTCGTGGAAGGTGAACTTGCCGCCCAGCCGCTTCAGCCGGTCGAGCGCGGCCCCGGCGCGCGCCAGCAGGGCCGGGTCGTCCAGCGGATGGGTCGCCAGCAGCGTTTCCGGATCCGACGGGCGCGCGGCGTCGTAATGCACCCCCTGGCGGTCGATCAGCAGCCCCCAGGGCGGCACGCCCGAGCCGCGGCCCGGATGCAGTCCGCGCAGGAAGGCCTCTTCCAGCCGCACCAGCCCGCGCCCGGTCCAGAGCGCGGCCTGCGCCGCCCGCGACCCGCCCGGCCGCTGTCCCCAGACGGCAACGCCCCGGGCTGCGGCAGGCAGCCCGGGGCGCAGGTCGTATCCCGAAAGCGCAAGGATCCGCCGGATCCCCGGCGCGGCGAACAGGCCCCAGCCAAGCGCCCCCAGCGGCCCCGCATCGGGACCCGTCCGGGGGCTGGACGGGATCAGATATTCCCCGCGATCTGCTGGCTCGACGCAACCGTGTTCAGGCTGCCGAAGAAGGTCGCGAGCGCCTTGTTGAACTGCGTCCAGGGCGCCTCGGTGACATAGAGCGTGTCATCGTTGCGGATGGTGAACTGCTTGGCGACGAACAGGCCCTCGCCGGAGGTCAGGTTCAGCACGTAGACCACCTGCTGCGGCCCGTAGAGCGCCGGATTGCCGGTGACGACGCGGGCGACCTCCTCGGGCTCGGTGCGCAGTATGAAGATGCCGGTCGGATCCGCGGCATTGGTCTGCAGGCCGCCGACCTGGGCCAGGGCCTCCATCGCGGTCAGCTCCTGGCTGTTGAAGTTGATCCGGGTCTGCGAGCCGGTGGCGCCGAGCGCGGTATAGGCGCGGCGGTCGCCCTCGACCAGGATGCGGTCGCCACCGCGCAGCGCGATGTCGTTCTGCGGCGCCTCGAAGAGCGAGTTGAACCAGATCGTCCCGCGCTGGTTGCCGCGCAGCACCGTCACCTGGGCGATGTCGCTCTCGATCGTCAGCCCGCCGGCCTGGGCCAGCATGGAGCTGAGCGTCCGCGTCGGCCGCTCGATCGGATAGACGCCCTGGGCGCCGACGGAGCCTGCCACCGAGACGGTCGAGCCGTCGCCGGCCTGGCGGACCACCATGACCTGCGGGTCGGGGGTCTGGGCCTGCAGCGAGTCGGTGATGTCGACGCGCAGCTGCTCGGGCGTCAGCCCGGCGGCGCGCATCCGCCCGGCATAGGGCACGAAGATGTAGCCGTCGCCATCGACCTGCACCGTGTTCAGCGGCGTCGGCGCGCCGCTGGCGCTCAGGATGCCCTGGTCGACATTCTCCCAGATGGTCAGTCCCAGCGTGTCGCCCGCGCTGATCGTGTCGGAGCCGACGACGCCCGCGCTGCGGAAGGCGGAGGAGAAGCCGAGCGCCGGGGCGTAATCCGCCGCCCGGGCGACGCCCTGGGTGGCCATCACGACCTGCGTCGACCCGCGGCTCTCTTTCGAGCTGTCGAGCACTTCGCCCTTGGTCGGACCCGAGCGGGGCAGGCCGCACCCGGCCACTGCCGTCCCCAGAGCCACGAGCAGGGCGAGACGAAGCCCCCGCGTTGCCGTTGCAAAAGCCATATTGAGTACTCCACCTTCATCAACCGGGTGCATGCCGGCCGTCTGGCCAATATGCGCGTCTGTTGCTGGCGGCAAGTTGGCCAGAAGCCGGAGCGGGGATCAAGGCGTCGCGTGAAAAGGGTCCGGAATGTGCGGCTTCGAGGTCATAGCTGTCTGCCTCCGCCGCCAGCCGCGGCAGGAGCGCGGCAATCGCCCGGGCGCGCCCGGCGGCGGTGTAGTAGCTGCCCGAAAGCTGCGAGCTGCGCAGCAGGAAGGCGCTGAGCCGGGCATGCGCGCCGGGCAGGGGCGGGCGTGGCGCGGCCAGGAAGGCCTCCAGGTCGCGCTCGGGCAGGAGTTCGGGATGGCTGTAGACGGTGCGGCCGAAGGCGAAAAGCGGCAGCCCCCGCCAGAGCGCCTGCTGCCCCGCGGTCGAGGTCACGGTCAGCACCGCCCGGGCGTGGTCGAGAAGCGGCGCCAGCCGCCCGCCGGGCAGCGCCGCGACCCGGTCCCCGATCCCCGCCGCCGCCGCGCTTTGCCGCACCAGCCGCGCCAGATGCAGCCGCCGCGTTTCCAGCGGATGCATCTTCGCCACCAGCCGCAACCCGGGCGGCGCCGCGGCGGCGAAGCCTGCCATCACCCGCCCCAGCAGCGCCGCATGGTCGGCCAGGTCGCCGGCCGCGCCAAGCGCGCTGTCATGCTCGAGCTGCATCAGCAGCACGTCATAGGGCGCCTGCCGGATCGCGCGCGCCTGCGCCGCCTGCCGCCAGGCCATGGCCGCGGGCAGGAAAGCGGCCGCGCCGAGCGCGCGCAGCGCCTCGCGCCGCAGCGGTTCCGCGCGATGCGGCCGGTGGCCGGGATAACGCCGCGCCCCGGCCGCCAGCGCCAGATGGTAGGCCGCGCCGTGCCAGGCATGGTGGCGCAGCGCCCCCCAGGCCGCCGAGGGGCAGGCCAGCGCCGGTTCCGGTCCGGCGCGCATTTCGGCCAGCGGCCAGGCGGCCGCGGGCGAATTGCCGTTGCTGCCCCGGCGCTCATAGGTGATCCAGGCCGGGCGCAGATAGCCCTCCTCGAGGATATGCGTGCCGAGCCCGCGCGCCCGCGCCGCCGCCAGCATCCCGGCATGGAAGGGCCGCGCCTCGCCATAGAGCAGCAGATCCGTCGCCCCCAGCCGGTCGGCCAGCGCCGCCGCCTCCGCCGCATCCGCCACCGCGTGGTAGCCCGGGCCGCGCCACTCGGCCTCGTCCCCGGCATTCACCCCGGCGCGCCAGGCCTTGGCGCCAGCACGGCGCAGCGCCGCGGCCAGTTCGGCGAAGAACGGGCCGTGCGGGCCTTGCAGCATCAGGAACCGGCGGTCGCGGAGATCCATGTGCAAGTCCTGCGGCATTGCCGCCCGCCGATCAAGCACGGCCGCCGCCGCCTTGCGCGCCTTTCCCGCGGCGGCTAGTCAGGACGGGCAGCAGAGCAGGAGACGCCATGTTCACGGGCATCATCACCGATATCGGCCAGGTGACCGAGATCGCGCAGAAGGGCGACCTGGTGGCGCGCATCGCCTGCGCCTACGATCCGGCCGGCATCGAGATCGGCGCCTCGATCGCCTGCGACGGAATCTGCCTGACCGTCACCGACCGCGGCCCGCGCGAGGGCGGCGCCTGGTTCGAGGTCGACATCTCCGCCGAGACGGTCTCCCGCACCAGCTTGGCCTCGAAGCCCTGGCAGACAGGCAGCCGCATGAACCTGGAGCGCGCGCTGAAGGTCGGCGACGAGCTCGGCGGCCATATCGTCTCGGGCCATGTCGACGGCGTGGCCGAGGTCGTGGCCCTGGCCGAGGAGGGCGACAGCACCCGCGTCACCTTCCGCGCCCCCGAAAGCCTCGCCCGCTTCGTCGCCTCCAAGGGCTCGGTGGCGCTCAACGGCACCTCGCTGACGGTGAACGAGGTCGAGGGCTGCGCGTTCGGGGTGAATTTCATCCCCCATACCAAGACCCACACCACCTGGGGCGGCATCCGCGCGGGCGATGCCGTCAACCTGGAGATCGACACGCTCGCCCGCTATGTCGCCCGGCTGCAGGACTGGGGCTGAGGCCCCGGACCGGCGGGACCGGGTGCCGTCCCGCCCCGGCCCCGAGCCGGGGCCTCATGGCCGCATCAGCACCGAACGGGACGGATAGTCCGAGGCCCAGCCCGCGGGCAGGGGCGCGATGAAGACATTCTCGGTCCGCGTCCGGGCGATCCGCCAGCCGTCCTCTTCCTTCCGGAAGGCGTTGTTCAGCCGCGAGGACCGCAAGAGCGCCGTGCCGTCCGCATAGAGCCAGGGCTGCATATGCACCCATTGCCCCTCCGCCGTCCGCGCATCGGGCGCGACATGGATCTGCTCCGATGTCAGGTAGTGGCAGTTCAGCACCAGCGCCGGATCGCGCTTCTCTCCCCAGAAGGCGGTGAAATGCGCCCGGATCGCGTCCTGCCCCTCGGCGCGGCCGAACTGCCCGTCGTAATAGTCTCCGACGCCCTCCCAGACCGCATCCACGGTATAGAGCGCAACGATCTTGCCGATCCGCTCGTCGTCATCGGCGACGCCGAATTCCGGCAGTGGCGTATCGCAGAGGAACATGTAGCGCGCCTGCAGCCGCCGGATCTCCGCCTCGGCCTCCAGCAGGTCGATTCTGCGCGAGAGCCGGGCGATTGCCTCCGCCGCGCTGTGCTGGTCGGTATCGGCTGTTTCCATGATGGCGGTTTCCCGGGCAATTGCGTGAATTTTCATCTTTCATTTGCGGGCGGGCCGCGCCAGGCTGCAAGCGGTTATTTGTAAAATCACGTGAAATGGGTAGCAATAATCCACGGATGCCCGCGTCTCCGGCAGGAGCGGCGGGCGGCCGGGACCGCGATGACCGGCCGCGTCGGCCGGCGGCAGCGCGCAGGCAGGGCCCGGCGGCGCCTTGGTGTATTTTCGCAAGGTACTGATAAACAACGGAGAAAATGAAATCCCGAGGGCGGTTTTTCTTGACGCACAGATTTTTACGGTAATATTCACGTAAGAAGCCAGCGGAAGGAGGCCCCATGGAGCGCCAGGCAGACGCGGATCACGGCGCATTGACCGAGCGCTTCTCGCTTGGCGGCAGCGGGCTCACGGTGGCGGTCAAGGACTGCATCGACATCGCGGGCCATGTCACCGCCTGCGGCTCGGCTGCCCTGCGCGGACGCGCGCCCGCGGCGCGGAATGCCGATGTGGTCGACAGCCTCCTGGCCGCGGGCTGCCGGATCATCGGCAAGGCGGCGATGCACGAGCTGGCCTTCGGCATGACCGGGGTCAATGCCGCCTTCGGCACGCCGGTCAATCCGCGCTGGCCGGACCGAATTCCGGGCGGCTCCTCCTCGGGCTCGGCCGTCGCCGTGGCCGCCGGGCTATGCGATTTCGCCGTCGGCACCGACACGGGCGGCTCGGTGCGCCAGCCCGCCGCCTGCTGCGGCCTCTGGGGGATCAAGCCCAGCTTCGGCCGGATCAGCCGCCGCGGCGCCACCCCGGCCGAAAGCTCGCTCGACTGCATCGGCGCCTTCGCCCGCGACGGCGGCATGCTGGTCCGCGCCATGGAGGCCATGGATCCGGGCTTCGCCCCCGCCACGCCCGGCGCCGCGCCGGTGCTCCTGCAGCTCGATGCCGGGCTGCCCGGCATCGCCACGGCGGAGCTTCCGGGGCTCGACGCCGCCTTCGCCGCCGGCATGACGCTGATCGCCATCGAGACCGAGGCCGCCTTCGGCCATCTCCTCGACGCAGGCGCCGCGATCGGCCCCGACATTGCCGCGCGGCTCGCCGCCGCCCGCGAGATCCCGGCCGGGAAGATCGCCGCAGCAGAGCGCATCCGCGCCGCCTTCACCGCCGAAGTCGACGCCCTGCTGGAGCGCTGCGACGCCATCGTCACACCGGCGCTGGCGGGCATCCCGCCGACGCTTGCCGGGGCGCGCGACCCGCAGAGCGTGCTCGGCCTGACCCGCTACCAGCGGCCCTTCAACCTCTCGGGCCATCCCGCCATCGTCCTGCCGCGGCCCGGCCCCGGCGGCCTGCCCGCGGGGCTGCAGATCATCGGCCGCAAAGGCGACGATGCCCGCCTCTGCGCCATCGCCATCCGGCTCGCCGAGAGCCTCCAGACCCAGACGGAGACAGCATGACAGCTCCCGCGACCCTCGAGGAGACGCGGCCGGTCACCGACCGCGCCGCCATCCTGGCCGAGATCCGCGCCCGCCGCGCGGAGTTCGCCGCGCTCCGCCATGTCCCGTGCGACATGGTGGCGGGGCTGAAAACCCTCGGCGCCTACCGCGCCTTCGTGCCCGCGCGCTTCGGCGGCGACGCGCTGAGCCCGGCCCAGTTCTGCGCGCTGATCGAGGAGATTGCCGCCGCCGACGCCTCCACCGGCTGGGTGGCGAGTTTCGGGGTCTCGGCGCTCTATCTCGGCGCACTGCCCGCCCAGAGCTATGCCGCGATCTTCGGCGCCGATCCCGACACGGTCTTCGCCGGGGCGATGTTCCCGCCGCAGCCGGCCAGGGAAACCGCCGCGGGCTACGTCGTCAGCGGCCGCTGGCCCTGGTGTTCGGGCGTGACGGGCGCAGACCTCGTGGGCGTCGGTATCAAGCTCGACAGCGAGACCACGCCCCTGCCGCGCGTCGCCGTCATGCCGAAGGCGGAGGTGACGGTCGACGAGACCTGGGACTCGATCGGGCTTTCCGCCACCGGCAGCCATGATGTCGTCGTCGAGGACGTGACCGTCCCGCCCGAGCGGACCTTCGTGCGCGGCGCGGCGCCCTCGCTCGAGGATGCAGTCTTCCGCTACCCGGCCATGGCCATTGCCTCGCAGGTGCTCGCCGTCGTGGCGCTCGGCGCTGCGAAGGAGGCGCTTGGCTGGGTGCAGGAGAATTCGCTCTCCCGCGCCTCGATCACCGGCGCCGCGGCCCCGGGCGCAAGGCCCTATGTGCAAAGCGAATTCGCCAAGGCCAAGGGCCTCCTCTCGGGTGCCCGGGCCGCCTTCTACGACACGATCGAAGAGGGCTGGGCCCAGGTCCTCGCCAATGGCGAGACCGACCGCGACACCCATATCCGCCTGCGTCTGGCGGCCACGATGGCGGCCCGCGACGGGGCGGAGGCCGCGCGCCGCGCCTTCGTGCTGGGCGGCTCGGGCGCGATGCTCGCGGGCCACCCGCTCGGCCGCTGCATGATGGATGCCGCCTGCGTGGCGCAGCACGCCTTCCTGAACGAGGGAACTTGGACGCTGGCGGGCGCCGGGTTCTTCGACCAGCCCACCGCCCCCGGATACCCGTGAGGACAGACATGACCGAAACTGCCCCCCTCCGCACGCTGCTGTGCTTCAACAACCACCCGGCCTTCTTCGAGCTGCCCTTCGACCACATCGGCCCGGTCTGGAAGGCGACGCAGGAGCTGATGTATTCCATCGACCAGATGGAGGGCGTCACCATCGTCGGCACTTTCGACGACGACCAGACCTTCGTCGGCTCGTCCCGCGGCTTCCCCTACACCTGGTACATCCTGGCCGATTTTCCCAACCGCGAGGCGGTGCAGGCGGCCTGCAACCTCCTGCGCACCATCGTCGTGGGCGAGGAGAACCACCGGCTGTGGAAATACATGACCGTGGAGGCGCGGATGGGCCGCGCGCTCCAGATCCCCGAAAACATCTGAGCGGGAGGGCGCCGATGTCACTCGACATGCCGAAATTCGCCGATCTCGACGCGCTCTACGACGCGGACGGGGCCAGGGTCGCCACCTCGATGTACGAGGACCCGGCGCTCTTCGAGGCCGAGATGGAGAAGATCTTCCACAGGACCTGGGTCTGGGTCGCGCATGAAAGCGAATTCCCCGGCAAGGGGTCGTTCAAGCTCTCCCATGTCGGCCAGGAGCCGGTGATCGTGGTGCGCGACCGCAAGGGCGCGATCCACTGCATGGTCAACCGCTGCCGCCACCGCGCCGCGACGGTCTGCGAGGTGAAGAAGGGCAAAACCTCGTCCTTCCAGTGCCCCTATCACGGCTGGGGCTACGGGCTCGACGGCTCGCTCCGCGCGCTGCCCTATCCCGAACAGTACGGCGAGGATTTCGACAAGGCGCAGCACGGGCTCCTGAAGCTGCGCACGGACAGCTATGCCGGCATGGTCTTCGCCACTTTCAACGAGGATCTGGAGCCGCTCGCCGATTTCCTCGGCCCGGTGAGGAAATGGATCGACCTCTTCATGAAGCAGGGCGGCGGCTTTCCGGTGAAGGTGCTGGGCGAGCACCAGTTCAAGGTGCCGATGAACTGGAAGGTGCAGCTGGAGAACACCACCGACGCCTACCATTTCCCGATCGTGCACAAGTCCTTCCTGCAGTCGCTCGACGGCGAGACGGAGCAGGTGTTCAGCTTCCTCGAGACCGGCCGCGGCTATGTCGAGGATCTGGGCAACGGCCATTCGGTCATGGTGATGATGCCCGAGCTCGTCGATCTGGATGACAATCTCGACGCGCCCATTCCCGAGCGCTTCGCGGAACTGGCCGGAGAGCTGCGCGCCGAGGGCTATCCCGAGGGCCAGGTGAAGAAGATCGTCCGTGCCGTGGGTGGCGCCGGCTTCAACCTGAACCTCTTCCCGAACGTGTCCTTCTCGCTCTCCTTCTTCCGCGTGCTGCGGCCCGTCACGGTGGACGAGACCGAAATCCGCCATATCGCGCTCGGCATGGAGGGCGGCCCGGCGGCGGCGAACCGCATGCGGATGCGGCTCCACGAGCATTTCCAGGGGCCGATGGGCTTCGGCTCGCCCGATGACGCCGAGGTCTGGGAACGCGTGCAGCGCGGTACCAGGGGCGGCGGGGCGCTGCCGATCCTGGTCAATCGCGGCATGGTCGACGAGGCCCCGGGCGAGGACGGTCCGCGCGGCCATATCAGCGCCGAAACCGGCATGCGTGCCGCCTATGCCATGTGGAAGAGGATGATGTCGGCATGACCGAGATGACCAGGATCGAGAGCGGCACCGCGCTGGCGGAGGTCGCGGCCTTCCTCTGGGCCGAGGCGGACATGCTCGACCGCAAGGACTACGACGCCTGGCTGGCGCTCTGGGACGGGCAGGGCAGCTATGTCATGCCGATCACCCCGCCCGGCGAGGCGCTGAAGCCCGCCGCCGCCTATGCCGAGAGCCTCAACCTCTGCTTCGACGGCGCCAAGATGCGCAAGGACCGCGTCGCGCGCTTCCAGGCGGGGTTCTCGATCTCCTCGGCGCCCCCGGCCCAGACCGTCCGCACCGTCTCGCGCATCGTGATCGAGCGCGCCGAGGGCGGGCTGGTGCATCTGCGCGCCGCCGAGCAGCTGGTCGAGGACAAGTTCGGCCGCCAGCGCCTCTTCGCCGCCGACATGGGCTATGTGCTGGTCTCCACGCCCGAGGGGCTGAAGATCCGCGACAAGGTCGTGCGCCTGCTGAACTCCGACGGGATGCTGACCTCGATCAGCTACCTCTTCTGATGGCGGCGCCCTTGCCAGAGCAGATCCAGACCGCCGTCGTCACCGGCGGCGCCAGGGGCTTCGGCGCCGAGGCCGTGCGCGCGCTCCACCAGGCGGGCTTCCGCGTGGTGATCGCCGATATCGACCAGGCGCCCGCCGCCGCGCTCGCCTCCGAACTGGACCTTGCCGGGGAAACCGCGGTGACGGCGACGCTGGATGTCGGCAAGCCGGAGGACTTCGCCACGGTGCTGGAGAAATGCACCGCGCGCTGGGGCTCCGTCGAGGTGCTGGTGAACAACGCCGCCCGCACCAAGGCGCAGCCGCTGCTGGAGATCGACCCGGCCGAGTTCAACGCCATCATGGCCGTCAATGCCGGCGGCGTCTTCGCTGGCTGCCAGACCTTCGGGCGGCATTTCCGCGACTGCGGCTATGGACGGATCGTCAACATGGCCTCGCTGGCGGGCCAGAATGGCGGCACCGCGACGGGTGCGCATTACGCCGCCTCGAAGGGCGCGATCCTGACCCTGACCAAGGTCTTCGCCCGCGACCTCGCCCAGTACGGCGTGACCTGCAACGCCATTTCGCCCGGACCGATGGACACGCCCATGGTCCATGACATCGTGCCCGCCGAAAAGATGCCGGGCATGCTCGCCAATATCCCCGTCGGGCGCCTCGGCGATCCGTCCTTCGTCGCCTCTATGGTGGCGATGCTGGCCTCGCCCGCGGCCGGTTTCGTCACTGGCGCCTGCTGGGACGTGAACGGAGGCCTTTACCTCAGATGAGCTTCGACATGACCAATCCCATGACGCTGACCGTCGCCGAGCGGATCGAGGACCGCGGCGGCATCCTCCGCCTGCGGCTGACCGGCGACGCGCTGCCGCCGGTGACGGCCGGGGCGCATCTGGACCTGCACCTGCCCGCACTGGACCTCTGGCGGCAGTATTCGCTGTGCTCCGATCCGGCAGGGACCGGGGCCTATGAAATCGGCGTGCTGAAGGACCCGGCTTCGCGCGGCGGCTCCGAGGCCGTGCACCGCTTGGCCGTTCCCGGCGCGAGCTTCACTGTCGAGGGCCCGCGCAACCATTTCCCGCTGGAGGAGACGGCGGCGAAGACGGTTCTCTTCGGCGGCGGCATCGGCATCACCCCGTTGATCGCCATGGCGCATCGTCTGCACGCCCTGGGCCGCGATTTCACGCTGCATTACTGCACCCGCTCGGAAGGCGTCACCGCCTTCCTGGACGTGCTGCGGACCGCGGCCTTCGTCGATCGCGTGGTCTTCCATTTCGACGACGGTGCAGCGGCGCAGCGGCTCGACCTCGCCCGCGACCTGCCGGCGCCGGAGGCCGGGACGCATCTCTATGTCTGCGGGCCGCAGGGCTTCATGGACTGGGTGATCGCCGCCGCCGAGGCAGCAGGCCATGCGGGCAGCCATGTCCATCGCGAGTATTTCTCGGCCGAAATCGACGCCACCGGCGGCACCTTCGAGGTGGAGGCCGCGATCTCCGGCATCACCGTCACGGTCGGCCCCGAGGACACGATCGCCAAGGCGCTGGCCCGCGCAGGCGTGAAGATCGAGGTGAAATGCGAGGAGGGCGTTTGCGGCACCTGCGTCACCGACGTGATCTCGGGCGGCATCGACCATCGCGACTGCTTCCTGACGGAGGAGGAGCGCGAGGAGGGCGAAATGATCTGCGCCTGCTGCTCGCGCGCGTCAGGGCCGAAGCTGGTGCTGGACATATGAGCGATGTCAGCGCCTTCCGCGAGGGGATGAGCCGCCTCGGCGCGGCCGTGAACCTGATTGCCACCGACGGGGCGGAGGGGCGGCACGGCATCATTGCCTCCGCCGTCTGCCCGGTCACCGACGCGCCGCCGATGCTTCTGGCCTGCATCAACACCGCCGCGCATGCGCATGACCGGCTGCTCTCCAACGGGGTGCTCTGCGTCAATGTGCTGGGGGCGGAGCACCAGGCCCTCTCGGAGGTCTTCGCCCGCTATCGCCCGGGCGTCGACCGCTTCGCCCATGGCGACTGGACCACGATGTCGACCGGCGCGCCGGTGCTCGCGGATGCCAATGCCGCCTTCGACTGCCGGATCGTGTCGCGGAAGCTGCAGGGCACGCATTCGGTGCTGTTCTGCGAGGTCGAGGCCGTGCGCCTGCCGGGCACCCCCGGCGAGGGGCTGGTCTGGTTCGGGCGCGGCTATCGCAGGCTCGCCCGCCCGGCCTGATCTCAGAGCTTCCGGAGATCCTCGAGAACGCCCGCCAGAAGGGCGTTCATCCGGTCCATCTCCTCGACCGGGACCTTGCCGAAGCTCGCCTCGAAGACGAAGGCGGCCTCCTTGACGGCCAGCGCGCGCAGCCGGTTGCCCTCTGGGGTCAGGCAGACCTCGGTCACGCGCCCGTCGGTAGGCCGCACCCGCGTCGTCACCAGCCCGTCGGCGATCATCCGCTGCACCACCTTGGTGGTCGTGTTCAGCTTCACCGCAGAGAGTTCGGCGATCTCCGAGATCGACAGGTAGTCCTCCTCGTAGAGGCTCATCATCGCCCGCCAGCGCGGCGCGTCGATGCCCAGCGGCTTTATCCGCCGCTCGAGCGCGCGCATATAGGCCTCGTTCACCTGGGAGATCCAGAAGAACGGCCAGCGCCGCCGCTCGTGATCGAGCCCGGCATCCCAGATCCTGCTTTTCCGACTGCTCACGCGTTCCGCTGCCCTGCTTGTCCTGCGGGGGTCGTACCCCATGCCGCGCGTGCGCGAAACGCGAAAATGCGCCCGGCCCGGAGCGCCGCTAGCCCCCCGGCGGCATCGCCCGGACCTGCAGGAAGGCCCGACCCGGCTGCCCTCCGGCCCTTCTTCCCGAGGGCAGCCGAGTCGGGCCAGGCTGCTCCGCCAGCGGACCGCCCGGGGGCAGGCGCGCCGCGGGGGAAGGCGCCCGGGGGCGCCTCCGCCTGCGCGGGGTCAGAGCAGCGTGTCGGCCGTCAGGTCGAGCCCGACCAGCACCGGATCGTGATCCGAGGTGCGGTAGGGATCGGCGGAGAAGAGATCGCTGCCGCCCGGCTCCTCCTCGTAGGCGCTCTCGCCGCTGTCGAGCACGTCGTCATTGTAGTCGAAGAGCGGCACCTCGTCGGCATTGATGTGCCATTCCGTGGCGCCGGTGACGAAGTCGAAGAGGTCCTCGTTGGCCAGCGCGTAGTCGAGCGTGCCGAGCTGGCTGTCGAAGACGTAGCTATAGGCGTCCTCGCCCTCGAAGGTGCGGGCCAGGTCGGCATAGCCGGCCGCCTCCAGCCAGGTGATCGGATCCTCCATCGCATAGGCGTTGAGATCGCCCATCGCCAGCACGCGGGTGTCGCCCGAACCGGTCGGATCGGTGGCGAGCCAGGCATCGAGCGACTGCGCCGCCTGCAGCCGGATCGCGTTGTTGGCCCCCGCGCCGTCGCCTGCATCGGCATTGCCCTCGGCCGGGTTGACCGTGCCCTTCGACTTGAAGTGGTTCATCACCGCCGTGAAGCTCTCCTCCGTCGCGAGCTCGGTGAAGCTCACTGCCAGCGAGGCGCGGTTGGTCGAGGATCCGTCGAAGACCGCATTGCCGAACGCCAGCGGATTGGTGCTGTCATTGAGGATGCCGACGGTCGAGCCCTCGGTCACCTCGACCGTCGTCTGGTCGTAGATGAAGGCGCCGGTGATCACGTCGGTGCTGTCGACCGTGCCCTGGCCGGGATCGACCCAGGCATAGATCTCCGCCCCGGCCGCCGCGTTCAGCGCGTCGGTCAGGTACTCGACCGCGAAGCGCCCGTCGCCATTCTGGTCGCCGAACTCGTTCTCGATCTCGACAAGGCCGAAGACATCGGCCTCCATGCCCAGCATCGCCGCGACCAGCTTCTCCGTCTGCTGGTCGAGCTCGGCCTGGCTCGAGGCGCCGCGCGGATCGCCATTCACCGAAGCGGAGCCGTCATCGAGCGTGGTGAAGTAGTTCAGCACGTTGAAGCTGGCGACCTTCAGGCTGCCGCCGACATCCCCGGGCGTCTCCTCGCGCGGATTGGTCTTGTCGAAGGTGACGGGCGCCTCTTCGGTCGGGCGCAGCCGCCAGGCATCGGTGCCCGAGGATCCCGCCCAGCTCCAGCTCATCACCCCGGTCAGGCCGGTGACGCTGTCGCCGCCGCGGAAATAGTTGTCGACCGACAGCCCGCCATCGGGGAGGGGGATCACGTCCGTGTCACCGGTATATGCGTTCTGCGCGTTATTGGCGTCGTCGAGGATGATCTGCAGGCTGCCCAGTTCCTCGAGCCAGGCCTCGTAGCCCTCGACGGAGGGTTCGGAGACCTGGGTGTAGGTATAGGGGCGGCCGCCTTCGGTCAGGGTGATCTGGCCGTAGCGGGCGAGCTGGTAGTACTCGCTGACATAGAGGGTGGAGTCGATGGTGACGAGCATCCCCTCGACCGCCTCGTAGGTCTCCTCCGACAGGTAGCTGCCCTCGGAGGGCAGGCTCAGATGCGCCGCCTCGACCTGGCCGAGCTGGTCCCCGGCCAGGATCTCGAGCCCGGTGACCGTGTCGATCTGGGTCTGGCCGAAATACTCGTCCACCGTGCCGGTGACGCGCACCAGGTCGCCTTCGGAGACATTGGCCAGATCGCCGGTCGCGTCGCCCACATAGACGAAGATGCCATCCGAGGTCGCCGCGTCGCCATCGGCATCTGCGGCGGCCGACTGGATGTAGAAGCCGGCCAGCTCGCCCTCGTCGTCATAGTCGCCGACCACCACGCCGGTCAGCGCGACCTGCGCGCCCGTCATGGCGCTTTCGCTGCCCGTGCCCTGCACCGCGCCGATCGTCACGTCGGGCGTGTTGCTTTCCAGCTCGACGATCGCCAGCGTGCTGTTGGCTTCGCCCGCCACCAGCAGGAGCGGCTGCCCCGAGGGGCTGTCGGCGGCGGAGACGAATTCCAGCCCCTCGGGCTCGTCCACCTCCGGCAGGTCGATGACGCTGTCATAGACCGGGTTCCCGGGATCGGTGAGGTCGAAGACGACGACGCTCTGGGCGCGCTCCAGTCCGACGAAGAGATAGGGCGTGCCGCCGATCTCGCCGAATTCGACATATTCCGGCTCGACGCCCTTGTTGTCCGAGCGGCCGTCGGGATAGCGCTCCTCGCCCTGTTCCGCGAGGACGATCCGCGCCAGCAGGTCGCCCGAGTCGAAGAGCCGGTTGCCGTCGGCGTCGTAGATCGCGACGGAGCGGGTGCCGAAGGCGGTGAGCTGGTCGATATCGCCGTCGCCATCGGTGTCGCCGTCGATGGTCGAGACGGTCAGCCGGCCGAGGTTATCATCCGCCAGATCCGCGGCGGAATAGGCCGCGGGATCGACATCGGCGTCCTTGGCGCGGGCCTCGTCGGTGCCGCGGGTGTCGCCCTCGGAGGCGCCGGCGAAATAGGTCGTGCCGCCGATGTCGAAGGCGACCAGCCCGTCGGGCATGGCAAGCCCGGTGACATCGGCCGTCTTGATCTCGGCGCCGCTGTCGCGGTCGGAGGTGTCGAGGCCGAAGCCCAGCTGCAGATGGTCGATCTCGCCGGCGGTCACGATGTCGTCGATGGTGAAGCCGGTGAAGCTGGCGATATCCTCGATGATCGCGACCGCGTTGTTCTCCTGCAGCGAGATATAGGCGGAATTGCCGGTCACGGCGATGAATTCCGGCTCGATATCGGCGGCGACCGAGGGCGCGTCCGGGTCGATGCGGATGCCCTTGGCGGCCAGAGCCTCGGCGGTGATCGAGGGATCGGAGAAGTCGAAGGTCCGGATCTCGGAATTGCCGGTCAGAAGCCCGCTGCCGTCGCGCTCCAGCGCGATGATCGAGACCGAGCCATCGGGATTGGGCAGCACGCCCGGGGCGTTGTCGCCATCCGCCGACTGGCCCTCGTTGGCGACGAGCAGGTAGTTGCCGTCTTCGGAAAAGGCGACCATGTCGGGCAGGGCGCCGACCTCGACGCCATGGTAGCGCCCGTCGACGTAATTGCCGAAATAGACCATGCCGGCATCGGTCACGGTGGCGTCGGGCACCGCGAAGGCGACCGCGGCGGTGGCGCCCTCGCCGGTGGCGGCGACCGAGGTCACCGCGCTGGCATCAGAGCCCAGCACGGTCGGATCGAGCTGGTAGAAGGCGACCGGGTTGCCGATATCGTCGGCATTGAAGAAGGAGAGCCCGTCGCCATTGGCCACCACGACGGCGTCATGGCCCTTGATCTTGGCGACGATCTCGGCGCCGCCGACGATCTCGGTCACCGAGGCAAGACGGTGGCCCAGCCCGTTCTGCGCCTCGGGCGCGGGCGCGGCGGGGATGCCCGCCACCCCGGTCTGGCCCTCGATGACGACATTGTCGATCATCATCGATTCCGCGGTCCAGTTGGCGTCATGCTCGACGATCAGCTGGATGCTTTCGGGGGCGACGACCTGCGTGCTGAGCGTGACCCACTGGCCCTCGGCGATCACGTCGTCGACCAGCTGGCCGGTGCTGTCGACCAGATACTGGTCGATCTCGCCGTCGCCATCGGTGTCGACCCCGATCGCGATGCGGTCGCGCGCCTCCCAGTCCGTCTCGTTGACGAAGACATCCAGCGAGACGGTGACCAGATCAGAAGCGATGTTCTCGATCCGCTCGAATTCGAGGACGAAATTGCCGTCGGTGTCCTTGAACTGGTAGCCGTTCGCCCCGTCGCTCATGCCGCCGGTGAAGCCGGTATTGAGGCTGACGCCGGTCGGCGCGCCGTCGGTCATGCCGTCCTGCGAGGGGCGGGTGTCCTCGAACCGGGCGGAATAGGCCAGCTCGCCGGTCAGCGCGGCCGAGGAGGCCTCGCTATTCACCCGGCGGCGGTCCGCGTCTGCGTCATTGGCCAGAGCGTGATCGGCATTCGCATCGCCCTCGTCGAAATAGAGGTGCGCGCTCGCCGTCTCGTTCTCGAAGCTCTGGGTGAAGCGGAACTCGGTCAGCGGCGCGGTCCCGATCTTCACGCTGTCGATATAGATCGATTCCGAGCTGGAATTGCTGTCGAGATAGACCATCAGCGTCGCTTCGGCCGCCTCCGCGGGGACCGTCGCCGACAGCGTGGTCCAGCCGTTCTCCAGCCCGAGATCGTCGATGTCGAGCCCGGCCGTGTCCAGGAGCATCACGTCCACCTCGCCGTCGCCATCGGTATCGACGCCGATCCGGATCAGGTCGTCCTCCTCCCAGCCGGTTTCCTGCACGAAGAGGTCGAGCGAGACGAGGACCGCCCCGGCAGCCGAGGTGTCGACGGTCTCGAAGGTCAGCACCATCGCCCCGTCCGTGTCCTGCATCTCGTAGCCCTGGGCGCCCGACGTGTAGCTGCCCACCTCGCCGGCAAAGCTGGCCACCCCGACGAAATCGCCATCGGTCAGCCCTTCGTCGCCGCGGGTGTTGATGTAGGAGGCGGTGAAGGCCAGCTGGCCGTTTGCCGCGAGCCCCGAGACCTCGGAATTGACCGGCGCCTCGCCCGGGTTGTTGGCCAGATCATGGTCGGCCGCGGCGTCGCCCTGATCGGTGTAGATGCCGCCCGTGGTGGTCTCGCTGTCGAAATCCTGTCCGTAGGAGAAGATCGAGGGCGCGTCCGAGGGGGGGACGGGCTCCCCGGGACCACCGGTTCCGACCGCTGCGCCATTACCGGGGGAACCGATCGCGGGTTCCAGCCCGTCATCGCCCGCAGTGACCAGCGTGGCGACCGCGCCGTCGCTGCCGGCCTCCGAGAAGCTGCCGGTCACGGTGTTCCAGGACTGGCCGGAATTGGCCTCGGTCTCGCCATAGGCCTGGCTCTCGATGATCACGCCGGCCTGCAGCGTGTCGTCGCCCTGCGTGCCGGTCTCTTCGAAGATCGTCACCGTGTCGCCGCCCGAGCCCAGCCCGGCACCGTCCGCATGGCCGATCTGGACGCCGTCGAGATCGATGACCTCCTCCCAGATCTCCTCGAAGGCCACCGCGTCGGCGGAGGTGCCGACGACAACGACCGCGGTTTCGCCCGGGGCCAGGGACGCGATCCCCTCGATCAGGTCGGCTGCGGCGGGATCGGCGCTGTCATCGTCGTAGAAGAGGTCCGGATCGACGCCCTGCACCCAGGAGGCCGTGCCGGTATTGGCGATCTCGAACCAGTCCGCGGTGACGTCGTCGCCCTGCTGGCCGCTCCAGATCTCGGTGACCGACAGCGCATAGGCGCCCGCGGCCGCCGTGCCGACGACTTCGAGCAGGTCGAGCGCGATGTCCTCGTCGCCGGAATCGAGGGTGAAGGTGACGCGGATGTCCATCGCGCTGCCGGTGCCGGCCAGATCCGCGGCGAAGGCGGCAAACACCGGGGAAAGCTCCTGACCCTCGCCGATGCCGTCCAGATCGGCATCGCGCCGCGGCGCCGTGTTGTAGGTGCTGCCGTCATTGGCGATGGCGATGGCGGTCATCCAGGCGCCGCCGTCGATCCGGTACTCGATGGTGAAGCTGTCGGCTGCGTCCCAGTCCTCGTTGCTGCCGTCGTCATCCTCCGCCAGGAGCGCCGAAAGCGACAGATCCGCATAGCCCGAGATGTCGATGCCGGTGAAATCGAGCCGCTGGGTCGCCGCGGCGTCCTCGCCGTCGATATCGGAGGCGGCGAAGAAATAGCTGCCCTCCGCGCCGGAATATTCCATGAAGGCGCCGATATCGGAACCGTCGGTGCGCAGGAAGAAATCGCCGGAGCCGTCGGTGAATTCGGCCGTGCTCGTGGTGTAGCGGGTGCCGTTGCCGTCGGTCTCGAAGCCTTCGGAGAAAATCGCAGTCATGAAGTATCGCCTTTTCGCTCGTCTGAATCGGCTGGGCGAAACGGGCAAGAGCAGCCAGGCCACCGGGCAGGGCGGCAGGCCGTGCCGCTCCCCGGTGTGTCATGCTGCGGAATGGCCCCCCAAACCTATGTCTCCGCACCGTTAATCGCGGAATGTGAAGAGCGTAAGACAAGGAGGCGGATTTGCCCAAGCGCCGCGGCCCGGCCCCTTGGCGCGGCAAAGCGGCGCGGGCGGAATGCGAAACGGCGGCGGAAGCCCGTGCCTCCGCCGCCGTTTGCATCTGTTTCCGGGCAGGGCCCGCGGGGCTCAGGACCCGTGGGCGGAGCAGCGCTCGTCGCGGGCGGTCAGCCGCTGGCAGGTCTGCTGGGCATCGGCCTCGCTCAGCCCGACGAACTGCACCTCGTAGCCGGTCGGCTTCGACACCACCGCGCGCTTGGCATTGGCGAGCAGGTCGACCTGCTGCAGCGCGGTGCGCAGCAGCGCCCGCTCGGCCTGCCAGCGCGAGGAGTAGCGCCCGACGCTGACGCTCCAGCCTTCCGGACCGTCGACGGTGGAGACCGTCACCGGCTGCGCCGATGCCTGGTCCTCGAGCGTCATGTCCGAGGTCGAGAAGGTCACGGCCGGGCGCGGCTCTGGGCGTTCCATCCCGGCGGGAAGCTCCAGCGCGGCGGTTTCGACCATCGCCTCTGCCGGGGCATGGACGGGCACCGGCGAGCGCGGGATCTCGATCTTGAGCGCGGCGGTCTCTGCGGCGGCCACAGGGGCGGGGGCGTCGGTGGCGGTCTCGGCCATGGCCAGCTCTACCGTCTCTTCGGACGCCTCGGGCGCCGGAGCGGTCGCGGCGAGCTTCTCGGCCTCCTTCTTCACCTCGGTCTCGTCGAGCGCGGCGCGGGCCAGCTGGGTTGCGGGATCGCCCGCGGGCACCGGCGCGGCCGGGGCGGGGGCCAGATCCTCGGGCCGCGGCAGCGGCACGAAGGAGCGCGCGACGACCTCTTCGGGCAGGCTCGTCGCCTCGGTCACGGCGACCGTGGCCTGGGCCTCTTTCAGCGCGTCGTTGATGTCGGCCTCGGCGATGACGATGTTGCTCTGCGCCGCGGCCAGCGCCACGACATAGCCCGGGCGCGCCTTCGGCACGGCGCTGGTCTTCAGCATCGTCCCGCCGCGGCTGCCATTGCTGGCAACGGCGACGATCGAGGCGTAGTTCGGCTTGTGCGGCCGGTCGAGCTTGGCGTATTTCGGCGCCCGGCTGAAGCCGAGATCCAGCAGCTCCGCCACCCGCTTGTTGCGTGCCGCGGCCGAGGAGCCGCCCATCACCGTGGCAATGATCCGCACGCCGCCGCGCTCGGCCGAGGCGACCAGGTTCGAGCCCGCCGCATTGGTGTAGCCGGTCTTGATCCCGTCGGCGCCGCGATAGGAGCTGAGCAGCCGGCGGTTGGTATTCGCGACCGTCGTCACCTTGGCATCCGTGGTGATGCGCGAGAACAGGTTGTAGTACTCGGGATAGTCGTAGAACAGGTGCCGCCCCAGATTGGACATGTCGCGCGCCGTCGACAGGTGGCCGGGGGTGGTCAGGCCGTGCGGGTTCTTGAAGGTGGTGTTGTTCATCCCCAGCGCCTTGGCGGTGCGGTTCATCCGCGCCGCGAAGCCCGGGACCGACCCGCCGACCGCCTCGGCGATCACATGGGCGGCGTCATTGGCGGATTTCACCGCCGCCGCGCGGATGAGGTAGCGCAGCTCGATGCTGCTGCCGGCCTTGAGATAGAGCTTGGAAGCGGGCTCCGCCGCCGCCGCCTTCGACACGCGCACCTTGGTGTCGAGGCTGATTTCGCCGTGTTCCACTGCCTCGAACGTGACATAGAGCGTCATCATCTTGGTCAGCGAGGCCGGGTGGAGCCGCGTATCGGCGTTTCTCGAACGCAACACCTCCCCGGTTCTTGCGTCCATGACGAACTCTGCATATTGCCGCGCTGCCGCGGGTGTGGAAATGGTTGCGAAGATGAGAAGGAGGGGGAGCGCCGCAATCACGGCGGCCCAGCCTGCCCGCTGTCCCAGACGTATCATGAACGTCACCTGCCTGATTTTTTGCCGCCGGTTTTCCGGTCGGCGCCTGCCTTTGGGAACAGAGGCTAGCACAGGCCTATCGCCATGTCAGAGCATTTAGTTGGTTGCGCTGCCGTTTTCTCGGGCGCGCCGTCAACCTGCCGCTGGCGAATCGGGAATGTTGCGGGGACATGATGGGAGTCCCCCAATATGTATGGGGCATTTGCCGCGCCACCTGTTGCATTTCCACATCGGTCGGACCGGGAAACGTGGCGCCAGGGCGCGCATTTGCGCCCGTTCCGGGCAGGATCGCGCCTGCCCGGCGGCAATCTGCCTAGCGCCGCGCGATGATCCAGACCGCGTGCACGATGCCGGGGATATAGCCCAGCAGGGTCAACAGGATGTTAATCCAGAAGGGCCATCTCAGCCCGACCTGGAGCGCCACGCCGACGGGCGGCAGGAGGATGGCGACGAGTATGCGCAGGAAATCCATGGGACCTTTCCGGTGTCTTGCCTCTGGTGACTGTCGCCGGACGAACGTCCCGCGGCGCGACCCGGTTCCGTGGCGCCAGTGCGGCGGGCCAGGGCATGGCACAAAAAAAAAGTGGCCGAGACAAAGCTCGGCCAAAGTCCAACAGGGAGGTAGAAGAAGGCCGAAACCTTCGTCTGCAGCTCACATAATCGGCTGCCCTGTACCATTCAAGGTTAAATTTTCCGCAGTAGCGAAAAATGCGCGTGATTTGGCCTATTCGCTCGCACCTGCAGAAATCTGCGCGTTGCGGCGGTAGATGGCGATTTCCTCCATCACGAAGTCGCGGAAGGCGGCGATCCGCTTGGACTGGCGCAGCTCCTCGGGATAGGCGAGGTAGACGGGCACCTCGCCGCTGTCGACATCGGGCAGCACCCGCACCAGGCCGGGAACGTCATGGGCGACGTAATGCGGCAGCACGCCGATCCCCAGGTGGTTCAGCACCCCCTGCAGCACGCCGAAATAGTTGTTCACGGTCAGCAGCGACGGCATGTCCTCGGCCATCAGCGCCTGCACCATCCGCAGCCCCGCCATCACCTGGAAGCTGGTCGCGTTCTGGCAGATCAGCCGGTGGTTGCGCATGTCGGCCCGGGTCTGCGGCGTGCCGTGCTCGGCCAGGTATTCCGGCGTCGCGTAGAGCCGCATGTGCACCGCCATCAGCCGCTTGCGAATCAAGTCGGCCTGGGAGGGCTCCTTCATCCGGATGGCGACATCGGCCTCGCGCATCGGCAGGTCGAGCACGCGCTCCTCCAGCATCAGGTCGATCTTGAGGTCGGGATACTTCTTGTAGAGCGCGGGCAGGCGCGGCACCAGCCAGAGCGAGCCGAAGCCCGTGGTGGTGGTCACCCGCAGCTCGCCGAAGACCTCTTCCTCGCTGTCGCGGATGCGCGCGGCGGCGGCGTCGAGCCGCTTGACCATCGCCGAGGTGGCGTCGAACAGCAATTCGCCCTGCTCGGTCAGGATCAGTCCGCGGGCATGGCGGTGAAACAGCGTGGTGTTGAGCGAGGTCTCGAGCGCCCGGATCTGGCGGGAGACCGCGGATTGCGACAGATGCAGGTGCTCGCCCGCATGGGTGAGGCTGCCTGCATCGGCAACAGCGTGGAAAATCCGTAACTTGTCCCAGTCCATCTTCGCGCCTGTGTTGAGTGCTGCAAACCTGACATGCGCCGCCGAGGATTGCAATTATGTGAAATCAGCTTTGCGCCCAGACTATGGCACCCTTGCCGCAGGCAGCGGCGCGCTGGTATCTGGGCGGGCATCCCGAGCCACGGAGGAGCCATGGGCCGCACCAGCCGCGAGGACCGGCACCGAAGGCGCGACATAGCACGCGACATCAGCTATGCAAGTTCGGCCGCGACCCGCGGCGGACGCGCGATGATCCGCGTCATGGAGAATGCCACCGGCCGGATCAAGCTGATCCGCCGGGCGGAGGGCTATGAGCGGGAAGTCGCGCTCGGCCGCGATTTCTGGGAGGTCATCGCCGAGCGCTACGGCCTGTCGCTGCGCATCGTCGGCGGCAGCCTCGGCAGCATCCCGCGCGAGGGCCCGGTCGTCGTGATCGCCAACCATCCCTTCGGCATCCTCGACGGGCTGATGATGGGGCTGATCCTGCGCCGCGCGCGCGGCGATTTCCGCATCCTCGCCAACCAGGTCTTCCGCCGCGCCGAGGATCTGGACCGGGTCATCCTGCCGGTCAGCTTCGACGGCACCCGCGAGGCGGTGCAGCAGAATCTGCAGACCCGGCGCGAGGCGCTGGCCTATCTGGGGCAGGGCGGCGCCATGGGGGTGTTTCCCGGCGGCACGGTCTCGACCTCGGCGACGCCGTTCTCGCAGCCGATGGATCCGGGCTGGCGCAGCTTCACCGCGCGGATGATCGCCAGGTCCGGCGCCACGGTCGTGCCGGTCTTCTTCGTCGGCCACAATTCCAGATTCTTCCAGCTTGCCAGCCACCTGCACCAGAATCTCCGGCTGGGTCTGCTGATCAAGGAGTTCAAGGCGCGGGTGAACCGGCCGGTCGACGTGGTGATCGGCACGCCGCTGGCCGCCGGGGCGCTGGCGCCCTATCTGGGCGATGCGCGCGCGATGATGGACTTTCTGCGCGAAGAGACGTATCGCCTGTCTCCGACGCCCGTGAGATCCATGGGCTACGGGTTCGAATTCGAGGAAAAGCACCGGAACTGATGGCTGTCGGCATTTTCGACTCAGGCCTGGGCGGGCTGACCGTCCTTGACGCGGTGTCCCGGCGCTTGCCGGACGTGCCCTTCGTCTATTTCGGCGACAACGCCCACGCGCCCTATGGCGTGCGCGACGCCGACGACATCTACGACCTGACCACCCGCGCAGTGACGCGGCTGTGGGAGGCAGGCTGCGATCTGGTGATCCTGGCCTGCAACACCGCCTCGGCCGCCGCGCTGAAGCGGATGCAGGAAACCTGGCTGCCGCCCGAGAAGCGCGTGCTCGGCGTCTTCGTGCCGCTGATCGAGGCGCTGACCGAGCGGCAATGGGGCGACAATTCCCCGCCGCGCGAGGTCGCGGTCAAGCATGTCGCGCTCTTCGCCACGCCCGCCACCGTCTCGAGCCGCGCCTTCCAGCGCGAGCTGGCCTTCCGCGCGATCGGCGTCGATGTCGAGGCGCAGCCCTGCGGCGGGCTCGTCGACGCGCTGGAAGCGGGCGACGACATCCTCGCCGAGGCGCTGGTGCGCAGCCATGTCGAGGCGCTGAAGCGGCGGATGCCGCATCCCGAGGCCGCGATCCTCGGCTGCACGCACTATCCGATCATGGAGACCGTGTTCCAGGAGGCGCTGGGGCCGCAGGTGCAGGTCTATTCCCAGGCCAACCTGGTGGCCTCGAGCCTCGAGGACTATCTCAAGCGCCATCCCGACATGTACGGGCCGGGCGCCGAGAACCGGTTCCTGACGACCGGGGACGCGCGCGCGGTGTCGAACAAGGCGACGCAGATCCTCCGACGACGCATTGTCTTCGAACAGCTCGACCACTCCTGAAGAATTGCTCCGCAAGGACCTGACATGACCAAGAAAATCGCAGTCCTGGGCGCCTCCGGCTATACCGGGGCGGAACTTGTCCGGCTGATCGCCACCCATCCCTCCTTCGAGATCGCGGCGCTGACCGCGGACCGCAAGGCCGGGCAGACGATGGGCGAGGTCTTCCCGCATCTGCGCCATCTCGACCTGCCGGTGCTGACGAAGATCGACGAGGTCGATTTCTCCGCCGTGGACCTGGTGTTCTGCGCGCTGCCCCACAAGACCTCGCAGGCGGTGATCTCCGCGCTGCCGCGCGACGTGAAGATCGTCGATCTCTCGGCCGATTTCCGGCTGCGCGATCCGGCCGCGTACAAGACGTGGTACGGCAACGACCATGCCGCGCTCGACCTGCAGGAAGAGGCCGTCTACGGGCTGACCGAGTTCTACCGCGACGAGATCCGCGGCGCGCGGCTTGTCGCGGGCACGGGCTGCAACGCGGCCACGGGACAGTTCGGTCTTGTGCCGCTGATCCGCGCGGGCGTGATCGATCTCGACAACATCATCATCGACCTGCAGGCCGGGGTCTCGGGGGCGGGCCGCTCGCTGAAGGAGAACCTGCTGCATGCCGAGCTGAGCGAGGGCACCCATCCCTATGCGGCCGGGGGCACCCACCGCCATCTGGGCGAGTTCGACCAGGAATTCGCCAAATGGGCCGGGCGGCCGGTCACCGTGCAGTTCACCCCGCACCTGATGCCCGCCAACCGCGGCATCCTGGCGACGATCTATGTCCATGGCGAGGCGCAGGCGATCCATGACGCCTTCGCCGCCGCCTATGCCGAGGAGCCCTTCCTGGTACTCCTGCCGATGGGCGAGGTCGCCTCGACCCGCTCGGTGCGCGGCTCGAACTTCGTGCATGTCGGCGTGACGCCGGACCGGATCCCCGGTCGCGCGATCGTGACGGTCAGCCTCGACAACCTCACCAAGGGCTCTTCCGGCCAGGCGCTGCAGAATGCTAACCTGATGCTGGGCGAGGCGGAGACGGCCGGCCTGATGCTGGCCCCGGTCTTCCCCTGAGCCAGGGATCTACCGCGTACCGGCCAGGGAGGGCAGAATGGCGGGCATGAAGGGCCTCAAGAAGAAGCGCCGCATCCAGATCATCCTGGTGGCCGCCGTCGCGCTGACGGTCTCCACCGGGCTGATCGGCTATGCGATGCGCGACGGGATCAACTTCTTCCGCTCGCCGAGCCAGGTCCTGGCCGAGCCGCCGCGCGCCACCGAGGTGTTCCGCATCGGCGGTCTGGTCGAGGATGGCAGCCTGGTGCGCGGCCAGGGCGAGACGATCTCCTTCCGGGTCACCGATGGTGGCGGCTCGGTGCCGGTCGCCTATACCGGCGTGCTGCCGGATCTCTTCGACGAAGGCCAGGGCATGGTCGGCACCGGGCGCTATGTCGACGGCGTCTTCGTGGCGACCGAGATCCTCGCCAAGCATGACGAGACCTACATGCCCAAGGAGGTCATCGACGCGCTGAAGGAGCAGGGCGTCTACGAGGCCCCCGAAAGCTGAGCCCCGATCCGGCAGGAACCCTGCCGGGGGCGTCCCCGTTGAGGGGGAGACGCTTGAAAGGAGGCCAGGACAATGGACAAGCAAGCCCTGCGCGACCGCATGCTCGACGTGGAACGTGCCGAGCTGGAGGAAGACACCGGATTCTTCGCCGATTTCGCCCGCGGCAGCGGCGAGGAGGACGGCGCGCCGCCCCAGCATGACAGCGAGAGCCGCGCCGAGCAGGCCGCGGACATGGCGGCCGCTCTGGAAAACCCGATCGCCGCCCATGCCGCCAAGATCGACCGGCTGAAGGAGATGGACTTCTCGCCGCGGGACCTGGTGGAGGAGGGCGCCGCCGTGCTGGTCGACGGCCGCTGGCTGGTGGTCTCGGTCGCGACGACGGAATTCGAATTCGAGGGCGAGCCCTGCATGGGCATCTCCCCGGCCGCGCCGGTCTTCCAGGTGATGGAGGGCCTCGAGGCGGGCGACAGGTTCCGCATCGGCGGCCGCGAGCGCCTCATCGAGGCGGTGGCCTGAGGCAGCCCGTCCGCCGGGCCCCGGCCTGGCGCGCGCCCTTGCGGGACCGCCCGGGTGCCGGGACGCCGACCAGCGGCACGGCCAGCGCGCGCCCGCCGCTGGCGGGCCGCGTCCGGCGTGCTTCCGGATCGTGGTCGACCGAGCGCGCGCCGTTCCTTCATTCCTGCCGCCCGACGGGCAGAGTCCGCGGCTGCGCCAGCGCTGCCTGTCGCAACGGCAGCCCGGAGCAGGTGGCAGCTCCGCTCGATGGCCGCTGGCCGCATCTCCGGAGCGACGCCGCGCTCCCCTGACGCCTCCGCCCAGATGTTCGAACCGAGGGCTTGATGGTGCGATCCTTTCGCCAGAATGGAAGGCGGCCACATTGGACTAATCCGCTACCCGAGCGCCTGCGCAGTCCGCCGCGCCTGTCCCGCTGTCTCGCCCGTCCCCGCCGTGCCACGTTTGGGGAGGTCTGGCGGGAGTAGCTGCGCCAGGCCGGATCACGCTCCGTCCCGCCGCGGCGGTCCACTGCCGCAAAGGAAATGGAGCCCTGCCTGTCATCTGAAAGCGCGACCGTCCCAACGTGTCTCGACCGCCACCGGCGCGGCCACGCCCGTTTCGGCTAGATCATCGCCCCCCCTCGTGCAGGGCAGGGAACCGCCCGCAAATCTGCGCGAGCTGCCCGGCCATTGGAGAGCCAGCGCTCGAACCCTGAACGACGGACCGGCCGCCCTGCTGACCCTCACTCGGCAGGCTGTCAGGCATAGGCTGAACGGCCGCCCTAGGGGCGGTGACGGCACGCAGTTTGGCGATCGTGCCGCCCGTTCCGGGGGCAGATGCCCGGATTTCTCCTGGTCCTCGGCCGCCGCCCGGTCCGCCGCTCTCATCCCCGCTTGGCGAAGAAACGAGCCACTGGATCGCTTTCGGTTCCGCCGCATGCGCCCGGAGGCTGGACGCTGTCGCGGCCGCTCTGAGAAAGGCATCGTCGATCATCGCCATTCCTATGTCCCGGGGGCCAGTACGTCCACGATTGGGCGAAGACGCTCATCCAGCTTCCGCGGAGCCGGCAATTGGACCGCGTCTCGCGCGGGTCCTGTTCTTCAGGCGCGCCGCGCCCGCGCAACCCGTCGCGATCCACAAGGATAATTCCGCTGAACACGCGCCGGGCGCCGACGCGCGGGTGACGCCTCGACTTCGGGCGGTCCCGAGGACTGCTTGCCCGCCGGGTGGACGGGGGCTGTCCTTACGGACTCACGTCAGGCGGAACATGCCTTTCGTGATGCTGGCCAGGGGAGGCCGTGAGCCACCCGCGCCGGAAGACATCAATGGTCGCCGACCCTGGCAGGGGGCTGAAGCGGCCCGCGCGGCGACGTAGCTTTCTGGAAGAACGGGGGAAATGGTCCTGCAAGCGGCTGGACGTGCTCCATTCCGGGCGCAGCCTGGGCGGACCCCGGAACCATGTCCTCCGCGACGTCGCCCTGGCATCCTTTCACAGGCACGCTGCCAGGGGATGAGGGCGGAAATGCGGACGACCTCTCCCGGACCTCGTCCCGATGCATGGCGGCCGCGGCCGGAGAGGGGACGGGCCGACCAGGGCGATCCTCGCGACGTAGCCGGCCCGGGCACAGCGGCAGGCGCAGGCGGGGCACAGCGGCAGGACTGCCAGGCGGATCAGGATGAAGCCGATGCCTCCGCCGGGATCCGCGGGACAGACGCGCATGCGCTGCGCAGCGGCCGGACCTGCCGTCCCGACTCGCCGCGGGCTTCGGAGCGCGTGCGGCAGGCGCCTGCGGGAATGGCGGCGCCTCCTCCGGCGCCGGTCACGACTGCGTGACAGCGTATCGTGGCTGCGCGAGGCCCGGATCGCGCTGCCGCCGGGGTTTACCGGCAACTCCGGCAGGGCCGGGGCGGCGCAGGCCCTCGGGCCCGGGAGCTGCGCCCGGCACGAGCCCTTGGCGCGGGGGCTCGCGCCCGCTAGAAGGGGCGAAGCCACGGGAAGGAGGCCCCCATGATCTCAGAGCTCGGCCATTTCGCGCTGATCCTCGCCGGCTTCGTCGCGCTGTTCCAGGCGGTGGTGCCCTTCATCGGCGCGCATCGCGGCTGGAGCTCCTGGATGGCCGCCGCCGTGCCCGCGGCAACGGCGCAGTTCCTGCTGACCGCCTTCTCCTTCGCGGCGCTGACCCATGCCTTCGTCACCTCGGATTTCACGCTGAAGCTCGTCGTGGAGAACTCCCACAGCCTCAAGCCGATGCTCTACAAGGTCTCGGGCGTCTGGGGGAACCACGAGGGCTCGATGCTGCTCTGGGTGCTGATCCTGACGCTGTTCGGCGCGCTCTGCGGCTGGTTCGGCCGCAATCTGCCGCCGAGCCTGAAGGCCCGCGTGCTGTCGGTGCAGGCGATGATCGCGGCGGCCTTCTTCGCCTTCATCCTCTTCACCTCGAACCCGTTCCTGCGCCTGGCGGTGCCGCCGATGGACGGCCATGACCTCAATCCGCTCCTGCAGGATCCGGGGCTCGCCTTCCATCCGCCCTTCCTCTACCTGGGCTATGTCGGGCTGTCGCTGACCTTCTCCTTCGCGGTCGCCGCGCTGATCGAGGGCCGGGTCGACGCCGCCTGGGGCCGCTGGGTGCGGCCCTGGACGCTGGTCAGCTGGATGTTCCTGACCGTCGGCATCGCGCTGGGATCCTGGTGGGCCTATTACGAGCTCGGCTGGGGCGGCTTCTGGTTCTGGGACCCGGTGGAAAACGCCTCCTTCATGCCCTGGCTGATCGCCGCGGCGCTGCTGCACTGCGCCATCGTCGTCGAAAAGCGGGAATCTCTGAAGAACTGGACCATCCTGCTGGCGATCCTGGCCTTCGGATTCTCGCTGATCGGCACCTTCATCGTCCGCTCGGGCGTGATCACATCGGTGCATGCCTTCGCCAACGATCCCGAGCGCGGGGTCTTCATCCTCGCCATCCTCGCGGTCTTCATGGGCGGGGCGCTGACGCTCTATGCGGCGCGGGCGGGCGCGATGCAGTCGAAGGGCGTCTTCGGCCTCGTCAGCCGGGAAAGCGCGCTGGTGGCGAACAACATCCTCCTGGCCGTGAGCTGCTTCACCGTCTTCATCGGCACGATCTGGCCGCTGGTCGCCGAGCTTCTCTTCGGCCGCAAGCTGACCGTGGGCGCGCCGTTCTTCAATGCCGCCTTCACCCCCTTCATGGTGGCGCTGGCGGTGATCCTGCCCCTGGGCGCGCTCCTGCCCTGGAAGCGCGGGCGGCTCGGCCGGGTGGCGATGCAGCTCTGGCCGGTGGCGCTCTTGGCGGTGGCGGTCGGGCTCCTGGCCTTCGCCGTCCAGACCGGGCGCTCGGCGCTGGCGCCGATCGGCATCGCGCTGGGGACCTGGCTGATCCTCGGATCGCTGCGCGACCTCTGGCTGCGCACCGGCCGCGGCGAGGGCCGCCTGCGCCGCCTGGTGCACCTGCCGCGCGCCGACTGGGGCAAGTCGGTGGCCCATGCCGGGCTCGGCGTGACCTTCATCGGCATCGCCGCGATGACCGCCTGGCAGATCGAGGACATCCGCGTCGCCAAGATCGGCGACCGGTTCGAGGTCGGCGGCTACGGCATCCAGCTCGACAAGGTCGAGGAGGTGAAGGGGCCGAACTACTTCTCCACCATGGCGACGATGACGGTCTGGGACGGCGACCGGCAGATCGCCATGCTGCATCCCGAGAAGCGCGTCTATCCGGTGGCGCAGATGCCGACGACCGAGGCCGGGATCGACAACGGCATCTGGCGCGACTTCTACCTGGTGATCGGCGATCCGCAGGCCGCGGGCGGCTATGCCGTGCGCACCTACGTGAAGCCCTTCGCCAACTGGATCTGGGCGGGCGCGATCATCATGGCGGGGGGCGGGCTCCTCAGCCTGACCGACCGGCGCTTCCGCGTCGCGGCGGGCGCCGCCAAAGCGCCGGGCCGCCGTCCGGTTCCGGCGGAGTGACGGCGATGCGCCTGATCCTTGCCGCCCTGATGCTGGTCCTGGCGCTGCCGGCCTTCGCCGTGCAGCCCGACGAGATGCTCTCCGACCCGGCGCTTGAATCGCGCGCCCGCGAGCTGTCGAAGGAGCTGCGCTGCCTGGTCTGCCGCAACGAGAGCATCGACGAGTCGAATGCCGGGCTGGCCCGCGACCTGCGGCTCCTGGTGCGCGAGCGGCTGGTCGAGGGCGACAGCGATGCCGAGGTGATCGACTTCGTCGTCGACCGCTACGGCGAATACGTGCTGCTGAAACCGACGCTGACAGGCGCCAACCTGATCCTCTGGGTGGCGGGGCCGGTGCTGCTGCTTGCGGGCATCGGCATCGGCATCGGCTACCAGCGCCGCAACCGGCTGTCGCGCGAGGCGCCCGCCGAGCGGCTCAGCGAGGACGAGGCGGCGCGGCTGAAGGCGATCCTCGACGACGGATCCGCGTGACGGGGCGTAGCGCTTTCCATCCGGCGAAGCCCGGCTAATCTGGCCCGCGGGACATCCGGGGAGGACGCCATGGACTACGAGACGATCGCGCTGGACTTGGCCGAAGGGGTGGCGGTGATCCGCCTCGACCGGCCGGAGCGCAAGAACGCGCTGAACACCCGGATGCGGGTGGAGCTGCTGCATGCGCTGAAAGCGGCGGAGCGCGCGGCGCGGGTGATTGTGATGACCGGGGCGGGCGACGCCTTCTGCGCGGGCCAGGACCTGGCCGATCGCGGCAATGCCGCCAATCTGGAGGTCGAGCGCACGCTGCGCGACGAGTACGAGCCGCTCCTGCGCGCCATCCACGACAGCCGCCTGCCGGTGATCGCCGCGGTCAATGGCGCTGCGGCGGGCGCAGGCGCCAACCTGGCGCTGGCCGCGGACGTCGTGATCGCGGCCGAGCGGGCGGTCTTCGTCCAGGCCTTCTCGCGGATCGGGCTGATCCCGGATGCAGGCGGCACCTACTGGCTGCCCCGCCAGGTCGGCGTCGCCAAGGCGATGGGGGCGATGCTTTTCGCCGAGCCGGTCAGTGCCTGCCAGGCCGAGGCCTGGGGGATGATCTGGCAGGCCGTGCCCGATGCCGGGTTCGAGGACGCCTGGAAGGCGCGCGCGCGCCAGCTCGCCGACGGGCCGACCGAGGCCTATGCACGGATGAAGCAGGCGCTGCGCCAGAGCTACGAGAACGGGCTCGACGCGCAGTTCCGGCTGGAGGCGCATCTGCAGGGCGAATGCGGCCGGACCCGCGACTTCACCGAGGGCGTCATGGCCTTCCTCGAGAAGCGCCCGGCGAAATTCGAGGGCCGCTGAGCCCGCGTCTCAGCCCGCCCGCGCCAGCTCGTGCAGGTCGATCATGTCCTTGTGCGTGCGCTCCGCCCCGGTGACGCCGGGCCGGTAGTGGCGCATCAGCCGCCGCCAGTAGGGTTGCACGATCACCGCCTGGTCGCGCAGCTTCTGCTGCAGCCCGGCCATCACTTCGCGCCGCTCCTCGACGCCGGGCAGCCCCTTGGCGCGGTCGAGCAGCGCGTCGAATTCCGGATCGGCAAAGCCGGTCTCGTTCCAGGCCGCGCCCGAGCGGTAGGCCAGATCCAGCACCTGAACGCCAAGCTCGCGCGCGTTCCAGTTGGTCGAGGAGAAGGCGAAGTCCTTCCAGCCGGCATTGTACTCGGAGGCGGGCAGGATGACCCGCTTCACCTTGAACCCGGCATCGCGCAGCTGCGCGGCCATCACGTCGGTGGTGAAGCGGCGCCAGTCGTCGTCGATCGAGACCAGCTCGTGCTCGTATTCCAGCAGCCCGGCCTCGTCCATCAGCCGCTGCGCGGCCGCCACGTCCTGGCGCGGCGGGGCTATGCGGGCATAGGCGGGGTGCAGCGGCGAGACATGGTGATTCTCCGCCACCGTCCCGCGGCCGTCATAGCCGAGCTCCAGCAGCACCTGGTTGTCGACCGCCAGCTGCAGCGCCTGGCGCACGCGCAGGTCGCCATAGGGGCGGAAGCCGCCCATCTCATGGGTCTGGCTGGCGCGCAGCACGATGGTCGCAGAGGTGTCGATCTCCGAGCGGGTCCAGCCGATCCCGTCGAGCACCGAGACATAGGCGCCGATCGTGTCGTAGGTCACGTCGATCTGCCCGGCCTCGGCCGCCGCCGCCACTGCCGCGGGATCGGGGCCGAGATCGACGAATTCGATCCGGTCGACGCGGCCCGGCCGCCAGGGGCTGCGCGCCGGGTCGCGCTCCAGCACGGCGCGCGCGCCGGGGCTGTATTCGGCAATGCGGTAGGCGCCGGTGCCGATCTGCCGCTCCAGCGGGTCCTCGCCGATGGCGGAGCGGTGCATCACCACGGCGGGATAGTCGGAGAGCCCGGGCAGCAAAGTGATGTCGGGAAAGCCGAGCTCCAGCCGCACCGTCAGCGGATCGACGATGCTGACCGCGCCCGCGCGCAGCCCGCCGGTTCCCGGATCGACCAGCGAGGCCAGGCGCGAGGCCATGGAATTGCCCGCCAGGCGGCTGTCGCACCAGCCCTCGAAATTCGCCAGCACGTCCTCGGCGGTGAAGGCGTCGCCATTCGACCAGGTCACGTCCGGGCGCAGATGCAGCGTGCAGGAGGCGGCATCCTCCGCGGTCTCCCAGGACTCGAGCAGCCGCCCCGAGAGCCGCCCGTCCGGATCGGCATGGACCAGCGTGTCGAGGAGCCCGGCGCAGGCATTGTACTTCTCGGTGAAGTCCCAGAGCCGGGGGTCGCCCTGCGGCAGCACGCGCATCTGGATCCGCAGGCCGCTGCCCGGCGCCTCCTGCGCGCGTCCGGGGCCGGGCGCGCCAAGGGCCGCGGCCGAGACGCCAAGCGCGGTGGCGCGGGCGAGGAATTCGCGGCGGTCCATGCCGCCCGTCCGCCAGTCGCGGCCGAGTTCGCCAAGCAGGGAACGGGGCAGGGCGGCGGGGCGGCGGGATTGGCTCATCGGGGCTTCCTTCGGGCGCGGCTGTCACGGCGGCAGCATGGGCAGCGCGGGAAGGGCGCCCGGGGGCGGCTCCGCGCCGGACCGACTGCCGGGTCCGTATCCGAAGATGGGACGGAAGCCGCGATGCGGCAAGGGCAATTCTGGAAACGCGACTGCGCGGAAGGGGGGCTCAGCGCTTGGGCTGGGCGATGGCGCGCAGCATGTCGGAGGCCTGCGCGCTCGGGACATGGGGGCGGCCGGTCTGGCGGGCGAGCCAGAGCAGCATCAGCGCCGCGCGGTGGAACAGCATCAGGTCGCGGTCGGGGCTGTCGCTGGAGGATTCATGGCGCAGATCCTCGATCAGCGCGTTCATCTCCGACTGCACCTGCACGCCCTGCATCCGCAGATGCAGCTGCTGCTGCGGGAAGGGCAGCATGCATTTCTCGGCGAAGAACACCGCCGTGCCCTGGCAGCGCGGCGAGATCTCGATCCCGTGGGACAGGTTGGCGGGCAGGAAGATCGCGTTATGGCCGGTGAAGCCGCGCAGTTCGCCGTCGACGCTCAGCCGTCCCTGCCCATGGGCGATCCAGAACAGGACCGGCGCCATGTAGCTGCGTTCCGCGCCGAGCCCGAATCCGCCGGCCCGGGCCAGCTGGGACAGCGGCACCACGATGAGCGGGTGGGATACGTTTTCGTTGTACTGCGCGTCAAACATGGGATCTCCCTCGCAACTTAGCAGGATACTAGAGAACCGGGACAGATTCGGCCAAGGCCGGATCGCCTCGACCCGCGAAGACGGCCTCCCGGCTGCGATAACATGCCCAACTGGTAAAGAAACTCCTAATTTTTGGCGGGAATCGGTTCCCAGCCCGCCATCTTGCTGCGCATCCACGTCCTCTGGCGCTTGGCATACTGGCGGGTTGCCAGCTTGGCTGCGTCAACTGCCTCAGCTTCGGGCATCATGCCTCTTATCGCGGCAATGAGCTCTGGGGCGCCGATGGCGCGCGAGGATTGCAGATCGGGGTCCCAGCCGGGCTCCATTCGCCGCGCTTCGTCCCATCCGCCGGCCTCGAGCATCGCGTCGAAGCGGCGGTCGATCCGGGCGTTCAGCGTGTCGCGGCCGATCTCCACCCGGAAGAATGCGGCTTCCCCGGCCGGGAGCAGCGCCGGGCCGGTCTCGTCCTGCCAGGAGGCGAGGCCGCGGCCGGTCTGGCGGCGGACCTCCCAGGCGCGCTGCACCCGGGCGGGATTGCGCAGGTCGATGCGCCCGGCGGTCTGCGGATCGAGCTCTGCGACCATCGCCTCCAGCCCGTCGGCGGCAAGCCGCGCATTGGCCTCCGCGCGCACCCCGGGATCGGTCGCGGGGATGTCGGCCAGCCCCTTCAGCATCGCCTGGAAGTAGAGCCCGGTGCCGCCGACAATCACCGGGGCGGGACGGCGCGCGAGCAGCGGCGCGACATCGCGCAGCCAGTCCCCGACCGAATAGGCGCGGCGGTGCCCGACATGGCCGTAAAGCCTGTGGGGCGCCCGCAAAAGCTCGTCATCCGAGGGGCGCGCGGTGAGGATCCGCCAGCCGTCATAGACCTGCAGCGCGTCGGCATTGACCACCTCGCGGCCCTGCCGTTCGGCGAGATCGAGCGCGAGGGCGGATTTCCCGGACGCGGTGCAGCCCGAAAGCAGCACAACCTTTGCGGGATCGGTGTCGGGCAGGCGGCTAGACATGCCGCCGGGTCCCTGCGCGGCGCCCTGCGCGCCAGAGCGAGGTTGTGCCACGTCGCGGATTCGGACTAAGTGGCCACGCAGAATTTGAGTTCGAGGAAGACTGTGCCATGGGAGACGAGAAAGCAGCGACGCCGGTGACGTTCAAGCGGGTATTGCTGAAGATTTCCGGCGAAGCACTGATGGGGGACGCGGGCTTCGGCCTGAATCCGCCCACGGTGGAGCGGATCGCCTCCGAGGTGCAGCGCGTGCACGCGCTCGGCGTCGAGGTCTGCATGGTGATCGGCGGCGGCAACATCTTCCGCGGCCTGCAGGGCTCCGCCCAGGGCATGGAGCGGACAACCGCCGATTACATGGGGATGCTGGCCACCGTGATGAACGCGCTGGCGATGCAGTCCGCGCTGGAGGCGCACAACATCCACACCCGCGTGATCACCGCGATCCGGATGGACGAGGTGGCCGAGCCCTATATCCGCCGCCGCGCCGTGCGCCACCTGGAGAAGAAGCGCGTCTGCATCTTCGCCGCGGGCACCGGCAACCCCTATTTCACGACCGACACGGCGGCGACGCTGCGGGCCAACGAAATGGGCTGCGAGGCGATCTTCATGGGCAAGAACGGCACCGACGGCGTCTACGACAAGGACCCGCGCCAGAACCCCGATGCGCGCCGCTACGACAGCGTCACCTATGACGAGGTCCTGGCCAAGAATCTCAAGGTGATGGACGCCTCGGCGATCGCGCTGGCACGCGACAACAACAAGCCGATCATCGTCTTCTCGCTGGACGAGCCGGGCGGGTTCTGCGGCATCTTGCGGGGCGAGGGGACCTATACAAGAGTGCATGGTTAGGCGTATAAACTTCTGCCGGACCCCGCTGCCCGGACGGCCACGCCCCAATGAAATCCCGGTTCCCGATGCCACGGTCAGAGCCGGCAAGGACAGAAACAAGAGGCTGCTCGCTGATGTCTACCGAAGACGACCTAGAGATTGACCTGGACGACCTGCAACGGCGGATGGACGGTGCCATGACCGCGCTGAGGCACGAATTCCAGTCGCTGCGCACCGGCCGCGCCGCTGCCACCATGGTCGATCCGATCCATGTCGATGCCTATGGCGCCTCCACGCCGATCAACCAGATCGGCACGGTGAACGTGCCCGAGCCGCGCATGCTGACCATCAACATCTGGGACAAGTCGCTGGTCGGCAAGGCCGAGAAGGCGATCCGCGAGAGCGGGCTGGGCATCAACCCGGTGGTCGACGGCACCATCATCCGCCTGCCGATCCCCGAGCTGAACGAAGAGCGCCGCACCCAGCTGACCCGCGTCGCCGCGCAATATGCCGAGCATGCGCGCGTCGCGATTCGCAATGTGCGCCGCGACGGGATGGACCAGATCAAGAAGGCGAAAGCCGCCGGGATGAGCGAAGACGACCAGAAGATCTGGGCGGACGAGATCCAGGAATTGACCGACGGCGCCATCGCGAATGTGGACAAGGTGCTCGAAGCCAAGCAAGCTGAGATCATGCAGGTGTGAACCTCATCTGCTGGCGTTCCCCGCGATTTTAGGCTGGGGGGCGTCTGTATTGCCGGTAGCGGCGCGTATGTTCAGCCATCTCACGAGGATACATTGGCGGCAAAAGATTCCTCAGCTTCCCCCGCGGCACATGTCGCCATCATCATGGACGGCAACGGCCGCTGGGCCAAGGGCCGGGGGAAGCCGCGGCTTCACGGGCACAAGATAGGCGCGCGCCGCGTGCGCGAGGTGGTCGAGGCCTGCCCGGATTACGGGGTCCGCTATCTGACGCTCTATGCCTTCTCGACCGAGAACTGGAAGCGCGCGCCCTCCGAGGTGGCCGGGCTGATGGCGCTGTTCCGGCAGTTCATCCGGTCCGAGACTGCAGAGCTGGTGCGCCAGGGCGTGCGCGTGCGCTTCATCGGCGACCGCCGCCCGCTCAATTCCAAGCTGCGCCGCATGATGGGCGAGCTGGAGCAGGCGACGGCGCGCAACGAGACGCTGAACCTGACCGTGGCGCTGAACTACGGCGCCCGCGACGAGCTCAGCCGCGCGGCGGCGCGGATGGCGGCCGATGTCGCCTCGGGCAAGCTGCCCGAGGCCAATCTCGACGCCGACAGCCTGCGGCCCTATCTCGATACCGCCGACCTGCCGGATCCCGACCTGGTGATCCGCACCTCGGGCGAGACGCGGATCTCGAATTTCCTGCTCTGGCAGTCGGCCTATTCCGAATTCGAGTTCACGCCGGTCTACTGGCCCGATTTCGGCCGCAACGAGCTGGCGCGGATCCTGGCGAATTTCGGCTCGCGAGAGCGCCGCTTCGGCGCTGTGCTGACATGACGGAGCCGGCCGCGCCGCGGCCGGGCTCGAAGCTCACCGATCTGGGGCCGAGGACGATCTCGGCCGTGGTGATGGCCGGGACCGGCATCGCCGTCGTCGCCATTGGCGGCGTCGTGCTGGCCGTGGCCGTGGCCGCGGCGGTCGGGCTGATGGTCTGGGAACTGGCGCGGATGTGCGGCTCGCGCGAGCCGGTGCTGCTGGCGGCGGTGGCCGGCGTCTCCTGCCTCTTCGCGATGCTCCTGCCCGAGGGCTGGGGCGTGCCCTTCCTGATCCTGCCGGCCTTCGTCGGCATCTCGCGGCCGGGGCTGCGCAAGATGTCCTTCGCGATCTTCTCCGTGCTGATGCTGCTGGCGGGCTTCGGGCTCGTGCATGTGCGCGGCGATTTCGGCGCGGCCTGGATGACCTGGCTGATCCTCGTCGTCGTGGTCACGGATGTCTGCGGCTATTTCGCCGGCCGGCTGATCGGCGGGCCGAAATTCTGGCCGAAGATCAGCCCGAAGAAGACCTGGTCCGGCACGGTGGCGGGCTGGATCGGCGCCGGTCTCGTCGGCTGGGGCGCGATTGCGCTGCTGCATGGCGGCAGCGAGGTGATCGGCCTGTCGATCGGCCTCTCCATGGCCTCCCAGCTCGGCGACATCGCCGAGAGCGCGCTGAAGCGGCGCGCCGGGGTCAAGGACAGCTCCAACCTGATCCCGGGCCATGGCGGGCTCTTCGACCGCTTCGACGGCATGCTGGGCGCCACCGTCCTCTTCCTGATGGTCGAGCAGGTGGTGGGCTTCCCGCCCTCTCCCTGGGGCTGAGCGATGCGCAGGGTCTCCATCTTCGGCGCGACCGGCTCGATCGGCGACAGCACGCTCGACCTGATCCGCCGCGACCGCGACGGCTACCGCGTGGTCGCGCTGACCGGCGGCGGCAATATCGCCAAGCTCGCCCGGCTGGCGCGCGAATTCCGTCCCGAGATCGCCGTCACCGCCTATCCCGAGCGCCTGGCCGAGCTGCGCGCCGCGCTCGAGGGCAGCGGCGTCGCGGCCGCGGCCGGGTCGGAGGCGCTGCTCGAGGCCGCGGACCGGCCCGCCGACTGGATCATGTCGGCGATCATCGGCGCCGCAGGGCTGCCGCCGGGGCTGCGCGCGCTGCGCCACGGCACGACGCTGGCGCTGGCCAACAAGGAGAGCCTGGTCTGCGCCGGGCCCCTTCTGCTCGAGACTGCGCGGCGCCACGGCGCCACCATCCTGCCGGTCGACAGCGAGCATTCGGCGGTCTTCCAGGCGCTGGCGGGCGAGGGGCTCGACAGCGTCGAGCGGGTGATCATCACTGCCTCGGGCGGCGCCTTCCGCGACTGGCCGCTGGAGCGGCTGGCCGAGGCGACGCTGGCGGAGGCCTCGAGCCACCCGAACTGGGACATGGGCCAGCGCATCACCATCGACAGCGCCTCGATGTTCAACAAGGCGCTGGAGCTGATCGAGACGAAGGAATTCTTCGGCATCGCCCCGGAGAAGATCGAGGCGGTCGTCCATCCCGAGAGCATCATCCACGCGATGGTGGCCCATAGCGACGGCGGCATCCTCGCGCATCTGGGCGCGCCCGACATGCGCCACGCGATCGGCTACGCGCTCCACTGGCCCGAGCGGCGGCCGCTGCCGGTCGAGCGGCTGGATTTCGTCAAGCTCGGCAGCCTGAGCTTCCGCCCGGCCTGCGAGACGCGCTATCCGGCGCTGCGGCTGGCGCGCGAGGTGATGCAGGCGGGCGGGCTGCATGGCGCGGCGTTCAACGGCGCCAAGGAACGCGCGCTCGACCATTTCATCGCCGGGCGCATCCGCTTCACCGAAATGGCGGACATGGTGTCGCGCGTTCTCGAAGATTTGGCCGGGTCCGGCGCGCTGGCGGGCGGCGTCACCCTTGAAGAGGTGCGCCGCGTGGACCAGATTGCCCGGGAGACCGCTGACGCAGCGCTGCGGCTCGGCACGGCCGCGCAGTGACGCGGCACGGAACTAGAAAGGCTAAGGCGTGGACCTGATCGGGCTTATCCCGCAATTCGGAAATCTCATCTGGACCATCGCGGCCTTCGTGGTTGCCCTGTCGGTCATCGTCGCGATCCATGAATACGGGCACTACATCGTCGGCCGCTGGTCGGGGATCCATGCCGAGGTGTTCAGCCTGGGCTTCGGCCCGCGGCTCGCCTCCTGGCGCGACCGGCGCGGGACGCTCTGGCAGATCTCGGCGCTGCCGCTCGGCGGCTACGTGAAATTCCTCGGCGATGCCGATCCCGCCAGCGCCGGCAAGGACGGCGCGATGGAGGCGATGGATGCCGAGACGCTGCGGAAGACCATGCATGCCGCGCCGCTCTGGGCGCGGGCGGCGACGGTCGCGGCCGGGCCGGTCTTCAACTTCCTGCTGTCGATCGCGCTCTTCACCGGGGTGATCCTGTGGCAGGGCCAGGCCAGCGATCCGCTGACCATCGACACGCTGCGGCCGCTGCCGCCCCAGGTCCAGAGCCTGGAGCCGGGCGACGAGCTGCTGGAGATCAACGGCGCCGCGGTGCCCGAGCTGGCCGGGTTCGACAGCTTCGTCTCGACGCTGCCGCGGGCGCCGGTGCTCGACTACACGGTGCTGCGCGACGGCAGCCAGGTCGAGGCGCGGGGGCCTTTCCCCTATCCGCCGCTGGTCTCCTCGGTCAGCCCGAAATCCGCGGCGATGGATGCCGGGATCGAGCCGGGCGACTACATCCTGTCGGTGGCGGGCACGGCGATCTCGTCCTTCGACGACCTGCGCAGCGCGGTCAGCCAGTCGCAGGGCGCGCCCCTGCAGCTGGGGATCTGGCGCGACGGACGCAGCTTCCCGGTCGAGCTCGCGCCGCGCCAGACCGACATGCCGACCGCCGATGGCGGCTTCGAGACGCGCTACCTGATCGGCGTCACCGGCGGGCTCTTCTTCGAGCCGGTCACCGAGATGCCCGGACCTCTCGCCGCCATCGTGATGGGGGCAGGGCAGGTCTGGTTCATCATCGAGCAGAGCCTTTCGGGCCTGTGGCACATGATCACCGGCGCGATCTCGTCGTGCAACCTCTCGGGGCCGATCGGCATCGCCGAGACCTCGGGCGCGGCAGCCAGCCAGGGCCCGGCCAGCTTCATCTGGTTCCTCGGCGTGCTCTCCACGGCGGTCGGGCTGATGAACCTCTTCCCGATCCCGGTGCTTGACGGCGGCCATCTGGTCTTCTTCGGCTACGAGGCGGTTGCGGGCCGTCCGCCCTCGGACCGGGCGCTGCGGGCGCTGATGGCAGGCGGATTGACGCTCATCCTCGGGATGATGGTCTTCGCGATCTCCAACGACCTCTTCTGCTGAACAATTCACCGCATCCGCCTGCCTCATGCAGGTGGTGCGGCAACAGACGCGAAAATTGGCACCGCCCGCGGCGCAAGCCGTTTTGACAACCCGGCCGTCTCGGTCTACGGACGGGACGAGGCAAGAAAAAAACGGTCGAGGTTAGGCATGGCGCGGCACAAGGACAGGCGGAACCGGCTTCGGACCGGTGTGGCAATGAGCACGGCAGCCTGGCTTGCCATTTCCGCGCCGCTGGCGACCTTCCCGGTCGGCGCCTTCGCGCAATCGGCAGGGCAGAGCTTTTCGCGGATCGAAGTCGACGGCAACCTGCGGGTGGATGACAGCTCGGTGCTGACCTATGCAGGCATCGCGCCCGGCACGCCGCTGACCGCCGGGCAGCTCAATGCCGCCTACCAGCGGATCATGGGCTCGGGCCTGTTCGAGAGCGTCGAGTTCGACACCTCGGGCAGCACGCTGACCATCACGGTCAAGGAATTCCCGACGGTCAACCAGATCTCGATCGAGGGCAACCGCCGTCTCGACGACGACGTGCTGACGCCGCTGCTGACCACCCAGCCGCGCCGCGTCTACAGCCCCACGACGGCCGAGAACGACGCGCGCACCATCGCCGAGGCCTACCGCCAGGCCGGGCGGCTCGGCGCGGTCGTCACCCCGCGCATCATCCCGCGCAGCCAGAACCGCGTCGACGTGGTCTTCGAGGTCACCGAGAGCGCCGTGGTCGAGGTCGAGCGCATCGCCTTCGTCGGCAACAAGAGCTTCACCGACCGCCGCCTGCGCAACGTGCTGGGCACCAAGCAGGCCGGGCTGTTCCGCGCGCTGGTCGCCCGCGACCAGTATGTCGAGGACCGCATCGCCTACGACCGCCAGGTGCTGACCGACTTCTACCGCGCCCGCGGCTTCGTCGATTTCGAGGTGACCTCGGTCTCCACCGAATTCTCGCGCGAGCGCAACGCGTTCTTCATCACCTTCAACGTCCGCGAAGGCCAGCAGTACCGCTTCAACTCGGTCAAGATCGCCTCCGAGGTGCCCGAGATCCAGGCCGAGGATTTCGAGAGGATCGTCCGCACCCGCCCGGGGCAGCTCTACTCGCCGCTGCGCGTCGATGACGGCATCGCCCGGCTGGAGCGCAAGGCGATCATGGACGGCTACGACTTCATCCGCGTCGACCCGCGGATCGAGCGCAACAACGCCAGCCAGACGCTGGATCTGACCTACACGCTGACCCGCGGGCCGCGCATCTTCGTCGAGCGGATCGACATTGAGGGCAACTCGCAGACCCGCGACGACGTCATCCGCCGCCAGTTCGACACGGTCGAGGGCGACCCGTTCAACCCGCGCGAGATCCGCAACGCCGCGTCGCGGATCCGGGCGCTCGGCTTCTTCTCGAATGCCGATGTGACGCCGCGCGAGGGCACCGCGCCCGACCGGGTCATCATCGACGTGAACGTGGACGAGCAGCCGACCGGCCAGATCGGCTTCGGCGTCAACTACTCGGTCGGCGACGGCTTCGGCGGCACGTTCAACCTGTCCGAGCAGAACTTCCTCGGCCGCGGCCAGCAGCTGTCCTTCTCGATCGCCGCCGGGACCGACAACGCCTCGGGCACCCTGCGCTTCACCGAGCCCGCGCTTCTCGGCCGCGACGTGTCGGGCACGATGGAGGTGTTCTACTCCTCGACCGACAACTACAGCGCCGACTACAACACCCGCGAGATCGGCGTGCAGCCCTCCGTCGGCTTCAATCTCAGCGACTATTCGCGCCTGAGCCTGCGCTACCGCCTGGCGCAGGAAGAGCTCTACGACGTCGATACCGGCGATGACGACGACGCCGACGACAACGGCAGCTCGGTCATCCTCCAGGAGGAGGAAGGCAACCGGATCTCCAGCTCGATCGGCTACACCTACACCTTCGACACGCGGCGCGTGGGCCTCAACCCCGATGCCGGCATCCGTTTCCAGTTCAGCCAGGATCTGGCGGGGCTCGGCGGCGACAGCGAATACATCCGCACCACCGCCTCGCTGCGCGGCGAGACCAAGATGATGGGCACCGACCTCAACATGCGCGCCGAGCTGCAGGGCGGGGCGATCGCGGCGCTCAACGGCAAGGACACGCGGATCATCGACCGCTTCGGCGCCGGGCGCCGGGTGCGCGGCTTCGACCGCAACGGCTTCGGCCCGCGCGACCTGACCGCGACCAACGAGGACGCGCTCGGCGGCAACTACTACGCCGCGCTGCGCACCGAGATGGACTTCCCGATCGGCCTGCCGGAGGAATACGGCGTCCGCGGCGGGGTGTTCTTCGACACCGGCTCCATCTGGGGCCTCGACAATACCGAGGGCACCTCGGGCGAGGTGGATGACAGCTTCCACCTGCGCGCGGTCCTGGGCGCGTCGCTCTTCTGGACCACGCCTCTGGGGCCCTTGCGCTTCGACTTCACGCGGGCGCTTCTGAAGGAAGACTATGACGAAGAGCAGACCTTCGACTTCTCGATCTCGACGACGTTCTAGCGCCGTCCTGCTGGCGGCGGCGCTCTGCGCCTCCGCCGCTGCGGCCTCCGCCCAGGAGGCCGGGGAGACCGGCGCGGCAGAGCAGCCCGGCGCGCAGGCCGCGGCCGGAGCGGCCGCTGCGCCGCAGGCGTCGGACGGGACCGTGGTCAGCCCGGTGCTGACGCTGAACCAGGACGCGATGTTCACCCAGAGCGCGCTCGGCAAGCGGATCGTCGCCGATCTCGAGCGCGACCGCAACGCGCTGGCCCAGGAGAACCGCCGCATCGAGGCGGAGCTGACCTCCGAGGAGCAGGAGCTGACCGACAAGCGCCCGGTGACGCCGCCGGACGACTTCGCCAAGCTCGCCGCCGATTTCGACGAGAAGGTGCAGCAGCTGCGCCAGGAGCAGGACCGCAAGGCCCGCGCGCTGCAGCAGCGCCTGGAGGCCGAGCGGCAGAACTTCGTCAGCCGCGCCGCGCCGATCCTGGCGGAGATCGCGCAGGAGCGCGGCGCGCTGGTGATCCTCGACAATACCGTGGTGCTGATGGCCTTCGACGTGGTGGATGTCACCGACGAGGCCGTGGCCCGGCTCGACAAGGAGATCGGCAATGGCGCCAGCTCCTTCGGGCCTGCGGAGCCGAGCCCTGCGCTGCGCCCGACGCCGCGCATGCTGCGCCAGACCCCGGTCCCCGACGGCGGCGCCGCCTCCGGCAGCGGCGACTGAGCCGCTTGCCCCGGACCGGCCGGCTTGCTAACCCGGAGGCCACGCTCATCGCAGCCAAGACAGGACGACCATGACCGAGACCCCGACCACCGCCGATATCGACCTGATCCAGAAGGTGATCCCGCATCGCTACCCGTTCCTGCTGGTGGATCGCGTCAGCGACATCGTGGCGTCGAAATCGGCGATCGGCCTGAAGAACGTCACCATGAACGAGCCGCAATTCACCGGGCACTTCCCGGCGGCGCCGATCTTCCCGGGCGTGATGCAGATCGAGGCGCTGGCGCAGACGGCGTCGGTGCTGGTGGGGCTGTCGCTCGATCTGGTCGGAAAGAACGCGCTGGTGTATTTCATGGGCGTCGACAAGTGCAAGTTCCGCCGCAAGGTGGTGCCGGGCGACCAGCTTCTGCTGAAGGTCGAGGCGCTGCGCGGCGGCGGCAAGGTGTGGAAGTTCAAGGGCGAAGCCTCCGTGGACGGCGAGACCGCCTGCGAATGCGAGTTCATGGCGATGATCGACGTTCCCAAGGAGTGATCCGGTGAGCATCCACGAAACAGCCCAGATCCACCCCTCCGCCGTGGTCGAGCCCGGCGCCCGGATCGGCGAGGGCGCGATCGTCGGGCCCTTCTCGCTGGTCGGGCCGAAGGCGGTGATCGGCCCGCGCGTCCATCTCAAGAGCCATGCCGTGGTCACCGGCATGACCGAGGTCGGCGAGGAGACGGTGGTCTTCCCCGGCGCCGTGATCGGCGAGATCCCGCAGGATCTGAAATTCCGGGGCGAGGAGACGCGGCTGGTCGTGGGCAAGCGCAACCGCATCCGCGAGGGCGTCACCATGAATACCGGCACCGAGGGCGGCGGCGGGCTGACCAAGGTCGGCGACGACTGCCTGTTCATGACCGGCGCCCATGTCGGCCATGACGTCCATGTCGGCGACCGGGTCATCATGGCGAACCAGGCGGCGCTGGCCGGGCATTGCCGGATCGACGACGACGTCATCATCGGCGGGCTCTCGGGCATCCACCAATGGGTGCGGATCGGCAAGGGCGCGATTATCGGCGCGGTGACCATGGTCACCAATGACGTGATCCCCTACGGCCTGGTGCAGGCGCCGCGCGGCGAGCTCGACGGGCTGAACCTCGTGGGGCTGAAGCGCAAGGGCGTCGCGCGCTCGGACATCACCGCGCTGCGCGCCGCCTACCAGATGCTCGCCCAGGGCGAGGGCGCCTTCATGGACCGCGCCCGCAGGCTGGGCGAGGAGACCTCCAGCGACTACGTCCGGGACATCGTCGATTTCATCCTCGGTCAGACCGACCGCTCGTTCCTGACGCCGCGCTGATCCTGTGGCGGGACCGCTCGGGATCATCGCGGGGCAGGGCGGCCTCCCCGTGGAGCTCGCGGCTGCCGTGGCGGCGTCGGGGCGCGGCGTGGTGCTGGCCGAGATGGAGGGCCATCCCTCCGGCGTGCCGGGCGGCCATCCGGTCGTCACCTTCCGCGTGGAGCGGCTGGGGCGGCTGTTCCGCGACCTGCGCCGCGCGGGCGTGGAAGAGGTCGCGATGGCCGGGATCCTCCACCGTCCCGCCTTCGATCCGCGGTGCTTCGACCTGAAGACCCTGGCGCTGGTGCCGCGGATCTTCCGCGGCCTGCGCGCGGGCGACGACGCGCTCCTGCGGCTGGTGATCGCGATCTTCGAGGAGAACGGATTCCGCATCCGCGGGGCGCATGAATTCCTTGCCGATCTGGTCGTCCCGCCCGGGCCGATGACCCGCGAGGGACCGAGCCGCGCCCAGAAGGGCGATGCCGCGCGCGGCCGCGCCATCCTGGCGGCGATCGGCCCCGAGGATGTCGCCCAGGCCTGCGTCGTGGCGCGCGGGCTCTGCCTCGGGATCGAGGCGATCTACGGCACCGACGCGCTCCTGTCGGACGTGGCGCGCCACCGTCCCGAGCGGCGCCCGGAGACCGGCGGCACCTTCGTCAAGGTCTCGAAGCCGGGGCAGGAGATGCGCGCCGACATGCCGGTGATCGGCCCGGCCACGGTGGCGGGGGCCGCGGCGGCGGGGCTCGACGGCATCTGCCTCGAGGCGGGCCGGGTGATGATCCTCGACGCGCCGAACGCGGTGCGGATGGCGGAAGAAAAGGGAATCTGCATATGGGCGACGTGACGACGGCCAGGCCGCCGCGCCTCTTCCTGCTGGCCGGAGAGCCCTCGGGCGACGTGCTGGGCGCCGAACTGGCCGCCGGGCTGCGCGAGCTTGCGCCCGGAATCGAATTCGACGGCGTCGCCGGGCCGCGGATGCAGGCCGAGGGCGTGCCGAGCCTCTTTCCGATGGACGAGCTCAGCGTCATGGGCCTTGCCGAGGTGGTGCCGCGCTATCTCGATCTCAGGCGGCGGCTGCACCAGACGGCGGAGCATGTCATCCGCACCCGTCCGGACGCGCTGGTGACGGTCGACGCGCCGGATTTCTCGCTGCGCCTGGCGAAGCTCGTCAAGGCGAAGGCGCCGCATATCCGCACGGTCCATTACGTCGCCCCCTCGGTCTGGGCCTGGCGTCCGGGCCGGGCGCGCAAGATGGCGAAGATGATCGACCAGGTGCTGGCGCTGCTGCCCTTCGAGCCGCCCTACATGGAGGCCGAGGGGATGCGCTGCGATTTCGTCGGCCATCCGGTCGCGGCCAAGCCGCAGCCCGGGCCGGAGGCGGTGCGCGATTTCCGCCTCGGCCATGGCATTCCGCCCGACGCGCCGCTGGTCCTCGTTCTGCCGGGCTCGCGCCGGGGCGAGGTCGCGCGGCTGGCGCCGATCTTCGGTCCGGCCCTGGCCCGCATCGCCGAGGCGCAGCCGCGCGCGCGCTTCGTGCTTCCGGCGGCGGCCTCCGTGGCGGGGCTGGTGCGCGAGCTTTCGGACGGCTGGCCGGTCCAGCCGGTGATCCTCGATCCGACCGAGGGCAGCGGCCCGGCCGAGAAGGCCGCCGCCTTCGCCGCCGCCGATGTGGCGCTGGCCGCTTCGGGCACGGTCAGCCTGGAGCTGGCCGCGGCCGATACGCCGATGGTGATCGCCTATACCTTCAGCGGGCTGACCAACCGGATCATGAAGCGCATGGCGCTGATCGACACGGTGACGCTGGTGAACCTGGTCTCGCAGACCCGCGTGGTGCCGGAATTCCTGATGGAGAACTGCCAGCCGGAGCGGATCGCGGATGCGCTGCTGCAGGTGCTGGCCGATCCCGAGCCGCAGCGCCAGGCGGCCCGGCTGACGATGGAGCGGCTCGGCCGCGGCGGGCCGCCGCCCGGGCTCAGGGCCGCGCGGGCGGTCCTGTCGGGGCTGGGGCGGACGGTCCTCTAGACCCGCCGGCTCAGAGCGCGGTGCCGCGTGCCTTGCGGCGGTGCAGCAGCGCCAGGCCCGACAGGGCGGCGGCCAGGGGCAGCAGCCCCGCGGGCAGCGGCACGGGGGCAACCGGCGCAAGGTCGCCTTCCGTTGCCAGCTGGTCGGTATCGGCGATGAAATACCAGTCCGAGCCGGAGGCGAGCCCGCCATCCGTCGTGCCGCTGAGATCGATCAGAAGCGATGTGTAGAGATCGCCGACCGGATCGCTTCCGGCGACATTGACGAGCCCGGAATAGGTCGCCTCCACCACGCCGGTCAGCGAGGTGCCGTCCTCGGACCCCGAAGACGAGGCCTCGACGGCGGTGCGGCCCAGGTTGGAGCCCTCGGTGCCGATCTCGCCGCCATAGTCGAGATCGAAGACCGAGCTGGCCGGGGCGAGGTCGATGGCGAGCGACACCAGGGCGGAGTCCGAGGCATTGTAGAGCGCGAAGGGATTCGAGTAGGACGTCCCGGTTTCGACCAGCTCGAAGAGCGTGCCGTAGATCGCACCGGTATTCCTGCCATAGGCCGTGATGGCCGCGCTCTCCGACGATCCGTCGGCGAAAGTGGCCGTCACGGTTGCCCCTGCCAGGCTGGCGCCGTTGCTGGTGTAGCTCGCAATGCCGTCCTCAGTGACATACCGGGACGACCCGTCTGTCGCGACATTGAGCGTTGCTGCGTCTGCCGGCAGGGCCGCAGCGGCTGCCCCAAGGGCAGAAAGCGCCGGGAGGATACGCATGAGTGAACTCCTGGAAAAAGTGCTTCACCAGGAATTAAGTTAACATGTTAATCGATATTTTCCATAAATAATAAGAAAATCTTACAGCTAGCGAATACAGGTAAAGTCTTGCGATATGCTTTTTCGCGCGCTGCCTGCACCGCGGGGCGCTGTGCCCGCGCCGAGGCGACTCCGGGCGGACGGGCCGCCGCGGAGCCTTTGGCTCAGTTGCCGCGCCAGATCCAGCCGCCGCCGAGCACGCGCGAGCTGTCCGGCTGGTAGAGCACGCAGGCCTGGCCGGGGCTTACGCCTTCCTCGGGCGTCAGCAGCTCGACCTCGGCCTCGGTCTCGCTGATCGCGCGCAGGATCGCCGGGCGGGGCGGACGGGTGGAGCGGACCTTGGCCGAGACCTCCCATTCCGCGCGGTCGGTGATCTTGCCGTCGCCCAGCCAGTTCAGCTCGCGGATCGGCACACGGCGGGTGGCCAGCGCGTCCTTCGGGCCGACCACGACCTGGCGCGCGTCCGGATCGAGCTTCACCACATAGAGCGGCGTGTCGAGCCCGCCGATGCCCAGGCCCCGGCGCTGGCCGATCGTGTAGTGGATCACGCCGCGATGGGTGCCCAGGACATTGCCCTGCATGTCGACGATTTCGCCGGGATCGGCCGCATTCGGCCGCAGCTTCTCGATCACCGCCGCGTAGTTGCCGTCGGGCACGAAGCAGATGTCCTGGCTGTCGGGCTTGTCGGCCACCATCAGCCCGTATTTCTGCGCCAGCGCGCGGGTCTCGGCCTTGGAGCTCAGATGCCCAAGCGGGAAGCGCAGGTAGTCGAGCTGCCCCGGCGTGGTCGAGAACAGGAAATAGCTCTGGTCGCGCTGCGGATCGGCCCCGGCATGCAGCTCGGGCCCGTGATCGCCCTGCATGCGCTGGATGTAGTGGCCGGTCGCCATGCAGTCGGCCTCCAGATCCTTCGCGGTCTCCAGCAGGTCGCGGAACTTCACCCGCTCGTTGCAGCGGATGCAGGGCACCGGGGTCGCGCCCGCCAGGTAGCTGTCGGCGAATTCGTCGATCACCGCGTCCTTGAAGATGTTCTCGTAGTCGAGGACGTAATGCGGGAAGCCCAGGTCCTCGGCCACCCGGCGGGCGTCGTGGATGTCGCGCCCGGCACAGCAGGCGCCCTTCTTCGCAAGCGCAGCGCCGTGGTCGTAGAGCTGCAGCGTGACGCCGATCACGTCATAGCCCTGCTCATGCAGGAGCGCTGCCACGACGGAGCTGTCCACGCCGCCGGACATGGCGACGAGCACGCGCGTTTCCGCGGGCGGCTTTGCGAAGCCGAGGGAATTCAGCTCTTGGGTCATCTGGTCCGTTTACCGTGTTCCGGGAAAGCCGGGGATTATAGCCAAATCCCATGCACTTACAAGAACGAGTTTTACATGATCTTAGGCCCCTCACGCCGAAATGACCGCCGTGGGGCATTGAGGGGACAGACCATGTATATACGCAAAGTCGAGGGGCCGCGCATCGTCAATCTTCCAGGCGGCGGAACTTTGAGCCGGGCGGACCTGCCGCCAAGAGACACGAGGCGATGGGTCGCCAGCCGCAAGGCAGTGGTGGTGCGGGCCGTGGATCACGGGCTGATCACCCGCGAAGAAGCGCTGAAAATGTACGGACTTTCCGAAGAAGAGCTCGAATCGTGGCAGAATGCGGTCAAGGCTCACGGAGAGGCGGCTTTGAAGACAACCTCTTTACAAAAGTATCGTCAACTTTAAGTTGTTAACAGCGGTATCATGTCCGCGGTAACGTGTGATTAACCTCTATTGTTCACGTTAACGTCGTGAAACGACTTCCAGCGGAGAGAGAAAGATGCGCGTTCTGCTCGTCGAGGATGACCCGACAACTTCGAAAAGCATCGAGCTGATGCTGACCCATGCCAATCTGAACGTGTATTGCACCGATCTCGGCGAGGAGGGAATCGACCTTGCCAAGCTCTACGATTACGATCTCATCCTCCTGGATCTGAACCTGCCCGACATGAACGGCCTCGACGTGCTGCGCCAGCTGCGCCTGGCGAAGATCGACACCCCGATCCTGATCCTCACCGGCGCCGACGATACCGAAAACAAGATCAAGGGATTCGGTTTCGGCGCCGATGACTACCTGACCAAGCCTTTCCACCGCGAGGAGCTGGTCGCGCGCATCCATGCCATCATCCGCCGCTCGAAGGGCCATTCGCAGTCGATCATCCGCACCGGCAAGATCTCGGTCAACCTGGACGCCAAGACGGTGGAGGCGGGCGGACAGCCCGTGCACCTGACCGGCAAGGAATACCAGATGCTGGAGCTGCTCTCGCTGCGCAAGGGCACGACGCTGACCAAGGAGATGTTCCTCAACCACCTCTATGGCGGCATGGACGAGCCCGAGCTGAAGATCATCGACGTCTTCATCTGCAAGCTGCGCAAGAAGCTGAGCCAGGCAACCGGCGGCGAGAACTACATCGAGACGGTCTGGGGCCGTGGCTATGTCCTGCGCGATCCGGAGCCGAAACTGGCCGAGCCGCCGATCGCCCTCGGCGCCTGAACCTTCTGGACGGCGGCGCCCAAGGCACCTATCACCCGCAGGAGTGAGGTGCGACAAGCGAGGGTGCCCGTGTCCGGATCAGAGCCTGTTCCCGCAGAGATGACGTCCGAAGAGGCCGCGGCCGAGCTGGAGAAGCTCTCGGCCGAACTGGCCCGGGCGGATGAAGCCTATCACAACCAGGACGACCCCTTCCTGAGCGACGCGGAATACGACCGCCTGAAGCGCCGCGCGCTGTCGCTCGAAGAAGCCTTCCCGCAGCTCGTTTCCGCAGAATCGGTCTCCCGGCGCGTCGGCGCGCCGGTCGAGTCGGGCTTTGCCAAGGTCCGCCACGCGCAGCGGATGATGTCGCTGGCCAATGCCTTCTCCGACGAGGATGTCGCCGAGTTCGATCTCGGGATCCGCCGCTATCTGGGCATCGCCGCGGACGCGCCGCTGACCTTCACGGCCGAGCCCAAGATCGACGGCCTGTCGCTGTCGCTGCGCTACGAGGACGGCCGGCTGGTCCAGGCCGCGACCCGCGGCGACGGGGCAGAGGGCGAGAATGTCACCGCCAATGCCCGCCAGATCGCCGACATCCCGCGGGAGCTCGACGGCGCCCCCGCGATCCTCGAGGTCCGCGGCGAGGTCTACATGGACAAGGACGACTTCGCCGCGCTGAACGAGCGCCAGGCGGAGCAGGGCGGCAAGACCTTCGCCAATCCCCGCAACGCCGCGGCCGGCTCGCTGCGCCAGCTCGACCCGGCGATCACCGCCCAGCGGCCGCTGCGCTTCTTCGCCTATGCTTGGGGGGAGCTTTCCGCGCCGCTGGCAGAAACCCAGTCCGGCGCCATCGCGCGCCTCGCCGAGCTCGGCTTCCAGACCAACCCGCTGACCAGCCGCTGCGAGACCGTCGGCGACCTGGTCGCGCATTACCGCGGGATCGAGCAGGCGCGGGCGACGCTCAATTACGACATCGACGGCGTCGTCTACAAGGTCGACGACCTCGCGCTGCAGCAGCGGCTGGGGCTGCGCTCGACCACGCCCCGCTGGGCCATCGCGCACAAGTTCCCCGCAGAGCTTGCCTGGACCCGGCTCGAGGCGATCGACATCCAGGTGGGCCGCACCGGCGCGCTGTCGCCGGTCGCGCGGCTGCAGCCGGTGACCGTCGGCGGCGTCGTCGTCTCGAACGCCACGCTGCACAACGAGGACTACATCGCCGGGCGCGACGCTGCGGGCGGAGAGATCCGCGGCGGCAAGGACATCCGCATCGGCGACTGGGTGCAGGTCTACCGCGCCGGCGACGTGATCCCGAAAATCGCCGATGCCGATCTGGAGAAGCGCCCGGCCGAGGCCGTGCCCTATGCCTTCCCCGAGACCTGCCCGGAATGCGGCTCGGCCGCGATCCGCGAGCCGGGCGATGCGGTGCGCCGCTGCACCGGCGGCATGATCTGCCCGGCCCAGGCGGTCGAGAAGCTGAAGCATTTCGTCTCCCGCGCCGCCTTCGACATCGAGGGGCTGGGCGCGAAACAAGCCGAATTCTTCCACGCGATGTGCTGGATGGCCGAGCCCGCCGACATCTTCAAGCTGCGCGAACGCGACGCCGCCTCGGACCGGCTGGTGCGCGACCCGGCCGAGGCCATCGCCCGGACCGAGGGCGATCCGGACCGCCGCCGCGAGCTCTTGGAATGGCTTTCGGACATGCTGCGCGGCGCGGGCGTGCCGGTCGACGACACCGACCCGGACCATGTCGCCGCCGCGATCCGCCATCTGGCGGGCAAGCCCTTGGCGCAGATCAAGGGCTGGGGCGAGAAATCCGCGCAGAACCTGCTCGACGCGATCGACGAACGTCGGCGGATCGAGCTGAACCGGGTGATCTTCGGCCTCGGCATCCGCCATGTCGGCGAGGTGGCCGCGCGCGACCTGGCGCTGCATTTCGGCAGCTGGGAGGCGCTTCTGCGCGCCGTGGACCTGGCCCGTCCGGCGGAGCTGCGCCACCAGGAGGCCGAGGCCGCCATCGAGGAGGAGCGCCGCGCCGCGAAGGATGCCGGGCGCCGGGCGGAGATCACCGCGACGCGCACCCGCATCTGGGACCAGGCGCCGGAGATCCCGGCCGAGAGCCGCGCCGCCTGGGAGGACCTGGTCGGCATCGACGGCATCGGCGCGACGGTCGCCGTCTCGCTGGTCTCGGCCTTCGCCCAGGAGGCGGAGCGCGCCTCGATCGACCGGCTGGCCGCCGAGCTCGACATCCAGGCGGTGGAGCGGCCGAAAAGCTCCGGCAGTCCGATCGAGGGCAAGACGGTGGTCTTCACCGGCTCGCTGGAGAAGATGACCCGTGCCGAGGCCAAGGCCCGGGCCGAAGCGCTCGGCGCCAAGGTCTCGGGCTCGGTCTCGAAGAAGACCGATCTGGTCGTGGCCGGGCCGGGGGCGGGATCGAAGGGCGCCAAGGCGGCCGAGCTCGGGATCGAGACCATCGACGAGGATGGCTGGATCGCGCTGGTTTCGGCTTGAGGCCGCGCCGATGCCCCGTCCCGAGATCCTCTTCCCGCTCTTCGCGGAGCTGACCAGGCTGCCGGGCATCGGTCCCAAGGGGGCGCAGGCCATGGCCGGGCTGGGCGTCGAGCGGCCGCGCGACCTCCTCTTCACGCTGCCCCACGGCGTCATCGACCGGCGGCTGAAGCGCACGGTCACCGAGATCGCCGCCCCGGCGGTCGGCACGGTGGAGGTGCAGGTCCTCTCGCATGACGCGCCGGTGCGGAAGGGGCGGCCCTACCGCGTGCTGGTCGAGGACGAAGGCACGCGCTTCCCGCTGGTCTTCTTCCACGCCCGCACGCCCTGGCTGGAACGCAACCTGCCGGTGGGCGCGCGCCGCATCGTCTCGGGCCGGGTGGAGCATTTCGACGGCCATCCGCAGATGGCGCATCCCGACTACATCCTGGCCCCCGAGGAGGCCGGAACGCTACCGGAATTCGAGCCGGTCTATCCGCTGGCGGCCGGGCTGACGGCAAAGGGCATGCGCAAGGCGGTGGAGGCGGCGCTGGAGCTCGCGCCCGATCTGGAGGAATGGATCGACCCGCATCTCCTGGCGCAGAAGGGCTGGCCGTCCTGGCGCGAGGCGCTTCGACAGGCGCATCATCCCGAGGCGCTGTCCGATCTCGGCCGCGACGCCCCTGCGCGGGCGCGGCTGGCCTATGACGAGCTTCTCGCCCATCAGCTGACCCTGGCCATCGCCCGCCAGCGCGAGCGCCGCCGTGGCGGGCGGGCCACTCAGGGCGACGGGCATCTGCGGAACAAGGTGCTGGCATCGCTGCCTTTCGAGCCGACCGGGGCGCAAGCCCGGGCCGCGGCCGAGATCTCTGCGGACATGGCAGGCGAGACGCGGATGTCGCGGCTCCTGCAGGGCGATGTCGGCGCGGGCAAGACGCTGGTCGCGATGCTGGCGCTGCTGCAGGCGGTCGAGGCCGGCGGGCAGGGCGCGATGATGGCCCCGACCGAAATCCTCGCCCGCCAGCACCTGGCCGGGCTCGCGCCGCTGGCCGAAGCGGCGGGCGTGCAGATGGAGCTGCTGACCGGGCGCGATACCGGCCAGGCGCGCGCGGCCAAGCTGGCGCGGATTGCCAGTGGCGAGGCCGGGATCGTGGTCGGCACCCATGCGCTCTTCCAGGCGGATGTCGCCTTCGCCGATTTGCGCCTGGCGGTGATCGACGAGCAGCACCGCTTCGGCGTCGCCCAGCGGCAGGAGCTGGCGCGCAAGGGGCCGAAGACCGACATGCTGGTGATGACCGCGACGCCGATCCCGCGCTCGCTGGCGCTGGCGCAATATGGCGATCTCGACCTCTCCGTGCTCGACGAGAAGCCCCCCGGGCGCAAGCCGATCCGCACCGCGGTGATGCCGACCGACCGGCTCGACGAGGTGGTCGCCCATCTGGCACGCGCCATCGGCGAGGGGCGGCAGGCCTATTGGGTCTGTCCGCTGGTCGAGGAGAACGAGACGCTGGATCTGACCGCCGCCGAGGCGCGGGCCCGCCATCTGGCGGCCGCCCTTGGCGCGGCCAAGGTCGGGCTGGTCCATGGCCAGATGCCGCCCGCCGAGAAGGATGCCGTGATGGCGCGCTTTTCCTCGGGCGAGCTGCCGGTCCTGGTCGCCACCACGGTGATCGAGGTCGGGGTCGATGTGCCCAATGCCTCGATCATGGTGATCGAACGGGCTGACACCTTCGGCCTGGCGCAGCTCCACCAGCTGCGCGGCCGGGTGGGGCGTGGCTCTGCCGCCTCGACCTGCCTGCTGCTCTACCAGGCGCCGCTGACCGGCCCGGCCGAGCGGCGGCTGACCCTGATGCGCGAGACCGAGGACGGGTTCCGCCTGGCCGAAGAGGACATGGCGATGCGTGGCGTGGGCGACGTGATCGGCCGGGCGCAGTCCGGTCTGCCGCGCTTCCGCGTGGCGGATCTGGAACATCAGGCCGGTCTGATGACCCTGGCCCAGCGGGAGGCGCGCGCCGCGCTGGAAACCGGATTCGCGCCGCTGACCGATCGCGGCCGGGCGCTGACCGTGCTGCTGTGGCTGATGCAGCGCGACGAGGCGCTGCAACTTCTGGATGTCGGCTGATCCTCCGGGATTGACGCCGCTTTTCCCCCAATCACCAGCATAGTACCCCATTGTCGGGTGTTCTCTTTGGGTGTTCCTCGAAGGTTCTTAAAAAGTTCTTTACTTGAATCGAGAATCGGAACAAAAGTGAAACATCAGCTCGAACATGGAGGCCGACAATGCCGACTGTCCTGGAAACGCTTCGCCGCCGCATGACATCCAGTTTCTGCGCCGATCTCGCCGGAATGACGGCGCTGTCCGTGATCGTCCTGGGCTGTCTGCACCTGCCGACATTTCTCTGATCTGCCTGCGAAATGCCCCATCCCGGTTCCTGCCTGTTCCGGTATCCTGCCTGACCGCCCCCCAACGGTCGGCCCATTTGAGGGTTTCGCCATCCTGCCGCCGCAGCCCCTGCCGGGCGCGGCGGCTTTTTTCTGTCAGAAGCTGACCCCCAGGCGCAGCCCGCCCCAGGCACTGCCGGCCACGGTGATCGGCGCCGAGAGGTCTTTCATCATGCGGAACTCGCCGCCGCCATGTCGTGGCGGTAGACCTGCAGCAGGAAGGGTTCGCGGTTGCGCCCGGCCTTCAGCCGACGCGGTCGTCGAAGATGCGTCGGTTGCGGCAGTTCGCGGCGTTCCGGGCCGGATCGCCCGGCCGCTGCGGGCGGGAGAACTGGCGGTTATGCGTCGGCAGGTAGCCGTCGCGGGTCATCGCGGCGCAGAACACGATCTTGGGGTCGAATTTCAGCGCCTCCTCCAGCACTGGCGGCAGCAGGCTGTCGGTGAGCGCGAGGAAGGGGGCGGTGTATTGCGGCGGGTCGCTGAAATCGAACAGCGCCTTGCGGGTTACCCGTCCCTCGGCCAGCGCGGTCTCGAAGAGTGCCGAGACCTGCGCGGCGCGCGCGACGATGAAGCCGATCAGCTGCGCATCGGCCGAGCCGCCGCCCAACGCGACGGTCTGCTGGACCATCGCCTCGCTCTTGTCGATCAACCCGTGGACGCGCTCGCGCGCCTGGCCTATGCCGCCGACGGTTTCCGACACGGCCGTTTCGATGCGGCTGAAATAGGTGCCGAAATCCTGGCCCGCCCGGGCCACGGCGCGGGCCTGCGCCTCCATCCCGCTGGCCTCGTTGCGGGTGGCGCGGACATTGGCGGCGATGGCCGCCAGCGCCTCGTCGGTCTTCTGCCCGCCCTCCAGGACGCCGCTGGCCGTGCGCGCGACCTCGGTCGCCTCGCCGCGCAGCGTGTCGATCCACTGGGTCAGCGTCGTCAGGCTCTCCAGGATGGCGGCGGCCGCGTCCGAGGTGCGGCGCGACAGCTCGTTCACCGCCTCGGCCACCACGGCAAAGCGGCGCCCGGCATTGTCGGCGCGCGCGGCGTCGATCTTGGCATTGATCGCGAGGATGTTGACCTGGCTGGCGATCGAGGTCACCGCGCCGTTGTGCTTGCGCACTTCCTTCAGCGTCTCGGCCACCTCGGTCATCCGCGCATCCAGCGCCTGCACCCATTCCGCCACCGTCTGGGTCCGCGCGCCCGAGCTCTGCACCACGGCGACGGACTGCTCCACTGCGGCCAGGCTGTGCTCCGTCGAGGCGCGGATCGCGTCCAGCGCTTCGATCACCGCGCGGTTGGCCGCCAGGATCTGTTCCGCGCCGCTGCGGGCCTGGGCGAGGATCGGCGTCTGGCCGGAGGCCTTGCCGTCGATATGGTCGATGAAACCCGAGACCTCGACGACCTCGTAGCCCAGAGATGTCGCCGAGCGCGACAGCCGGTCAAGCGTCTCCTGGTCGGGCACGGGGCTGCCGGGGCCGTCCTCATCTGCCATGTCGCGCATGCGGAGCCTCCTCGGCCCGGCCTAGCGCCTAGACATTGAGGATGGCTTAAGTCAGCCGGCCGAGCTGGCCGCCTGCTCGGCCATGGCCGCGAGGATCGCGTCGAGGCAGAGCAGGATCGAGGCATGGCGGTTGCGGAATTCGGCCGCCGGGCGCAGCACCTCGAGATCCGAGAAGGGGGCGGCGGGGACCGGGCCGCCCTCGGTCAGCATCGCCTTCAGCTCGGCGCGCGCGCGGGCGATCTCGTCCTGGCTGCGGCCGATGGCATGGGCGCCGACCACCGAGGCGGCGGCCTGTCCGAGCGCGCAGGCCTTCACGTCCTGGCCGAATTCGGCGATCCGCCCGTCGGGGCCGAGCCGCAGGTCGACCGTCACCGTCGAACCGCAGAGCGGGGCGCGCACCGAGGCCGAGGCCGTCGGATCGGCAAGGCGCCCGGCATGCGGGATCTCGGCGGCCAGCCGCAGGATCCGCTGCGAGTAGAGCTTGATGAGATCGGACTCTGACATGGCTTTTCCTTCGCGGTGCTACCCGGTAGATAGCGGTCCGACCGGCCGATGCAAAGGAAAACTCATGAGTTTCGATCCCGAGAGCCTGACCTATGACGACCGCGGCCTGATCCCGGCGATCGCCCAGGACCATGAGACCGGCGAGGTGCTGATGATGGCCTGGATGAATGCCGAAGCGGTGCGGAAGACACTTGAAGATCGACGCGTAACCTATTGGTCTCGCTCGCGGCAGTCCTTCTGGATCAAGGGGGAGACCTCTGGCCACGTGCAGGAGCTCGTCGATCTGCGCGTCGATTGCGACCGCGACTGCCTGCTGGCCGTGGTGAAGCAGACCGGACCGGCCTGCCACACCAACCGGCGCAGCTGCTTCTACACCTCGGTGACGGGCGGCGAGGAAGTCGAGCTCATGCAGCCGATGGAATGAAGCCGGTCATCTGCCGGATATCCTCTGGCGTGCAGCCCTCGGCGCGATAGGCGGCGATGGCGCGGGCGTCGTCGCGCTTTGCCAGCCGCTTGCCCTCGGCGTCGCGGATCAGCCGGTGGTGATGGTAGGCGGGCGTGCCCAGCCCCAGAAGCCTTTGGAGAAGAACGTGAATGCCGGTGGCGTCGGCCAGATCGGCGCCGCGGGTGACGAGCGTGATGCCCTGCGCGGCGTCGTCGGCGACCACTGACAGGTGGTAGGACGTGCCCATGTCCCGGCGCGACAGCACGACATCGCCGACGCCGGAGATCAGCTCTCCAGCGGTCCAGGACAACTTAAGATCGGCCTGCAAAGGCCCGGTTTCATTGAGCTCTATCTCGTCGGCACCGAGCATCTGCAGGGCTTTGGCCATGTCGAGCCGCAGCGCCACGCCCGCGGGCAGCGGTCCGGCGCGATCATGCAGGTGGCGGCACGTGCCGGGATAGACCAGCCCGTCCGGACCCAGCACCGGAGCGCCTTCCTGCGGCGCCGACAGCGCGGCCTGGATATCGCGGCGGTTGCAGGTGCAGGGATAGAGAATCCCCATTTTCCAGAGGGTTGCGAGGTGATCTTGATATACCTCCATCCGCTCGGACTGGCGCATGGGCGGCAATGGCCAATCGAGGCCGAGCCAGTGCAGATCCTCGGCGATCTGCGCCTCCCAGTGCGGGCGCGCGCGGCTCTGGTCGATATCCTCGATCCTCAGCAGGAACTGGCCGCCTGCGGTGCGGGCCAGATCCGCGGCGACGAAGGCGGCATAGGCATGGCCGATATGGAGCGGCCCGGTCGGAGACGGGGCGAAGCGCGTCCTAGTCGTCACGCGAGAGGCGGTCCATGCGCTTCTCGGCCCCCGCCTGGTAGATCAGGATCCACGCGAGGGCGATGAACATCGGATGGGTGAGGCCGCCTGTGAAGAGGATCGCCGGTATCCAGATCAGGAACACGATGATCGACAGGAAGATGCGCCCGATCAGCAGGATCGAGAGCGGCGGCAGGAAGAGGGCGAGCACATAGTTCATGCCGGATATGTGGTGGCAGCGGCCGGATTTCTCAAGTTGAAACCGCTGCGGCGGCGGGGTGTGCGGCATTCTCCGCCAGGCGGCGGGTGATGGTGCGCATCACCGCGAGGCCGAAGCCGGGATCCTGAAAGGAGAGCTTGAGGAACGCGTCCTCGCCGGCGGCATGGATGGTGCAGTCGGTCAGGCAGCGCGCGCTGGCCGAGCGGGTGGCGGCTTCGGTGAAGAAGGCGATCTCGCCGACGATGTCGCCCGGGCCGAGCCGCAGGCCCAGCTCGGGCAGCTCCACCGTGCCGGCGGCGATGAGATAGACCTTGTCGGGCCGCTCGCCCTGGCGGAAGAGCATCTCGCCGGCGCCGAGCCGTTCGGCCCGGGTGACGGATTTCAGCGCGGAGAAATCGGCCCGGTCGGCGCCCTTCGCCGCGAGCAGGCGGCGGCGCAGGATCAGGATCTCGGCCAGGCGCCAGAGGTTGAAGGGCAGAAGCACGGCCTCCATGAAGACCATCGGCCAGACCTGCTGGACCAGCCCGTAGGCGAGGAACAGCAGGCTCGAGCAGATCGCCAGGATCCGCAGCGGGATCATCGTCTTCATGCCGTAGGAGGCGATCGTGGCCAGCGAGGCGGCCCAGCCAATCAACTCAATTGGATCAATGATCTGGAGCGAAAAGCTCATGTGAAATTCCTCCCTTTCGGCGGCGCCGGGCCGGCGCCGCCCTGTCTTTCCGGGCCGCGTTCAGGCGCCGAGCCAGCCGGTCCAGGCCTCCTTCGCCCGGTCGGTATAGGCCTTGTAGCGGTCCTTGCGGCCGCGCCGTCCGCCACGCGCGTCGATCGGCGGAAAGAGCCCGAAATTGACATTCATCGGCTGGAAGGTCTTCGCCTCTGCGCCGCCGGTGATATGCGTGACAAGCGCTCCGGTCGCGGTCACGTCGGGCGGCGCGCCAAGCGTCCGGCCCAGCATTTCGGACGCGGCCAGCCGGCCAGCCAGAAGCCCCATGCCCGCGCTTTCGACATAGCCCTCGACCCCGGTGATCTGCCCGGCGAAGCGGATATTCGGCCGCGATCTCAGCCGCATCTGGTCATCCAGAAGCGTCGGCGAGTTGAGGAAGGTGTTGCGGTGGATGCCGCCCAGCCGGGCGAAGCGCGCGGTTTCCAGTCCCGGGATCAGCTTGAAGACCTCGGTCTGGGCGCCGTATTTCATCTTGGTCTGGAAGCCGACGATGTTGAAGAGCGTGCCCAGCTTGTTGTCGCGGCGCAGCTGCACCACGGCATGGGCCTTGATCTCGGGCTGGTGCGGGTTCGTCAGGCCGACGGGCTTCATCGGGCCGTGGCGCAGGGTCTCGCGGCCGCGCTCGGCCATCACCTCGATCGGCAGGCAGCCGTCGAAGTACTTCGCCGTCTCGCCCTCGTGGAACTCGGTCTTCTCGGCGGCGAGGATCGCGTCGATGAAGGCGTCGTACTGCGCCTTGTCCATCGGGCAGTTCAGGTAGGCGGTGCGCTCTTCCTCGGTCTCGCCCTTGTCGTAGCGGCTCTGGAACCAGGCCTTCGAGAGGTCGATCGAGTCGAAATAGATGATCGGCGCGATCGCGTCGAAGAAGGCCAGGGCCTCGGCGCCGGTCTCGGCGCGGATCGCCTCGGCGAGGCTGCCCGAGGTCAGCGGGCCGGTGGCGATGATCCACTGGCCGTCTTCGGGCAGGCTGGTGATCTCGCCCTCGGCGACCTCGACCAGCGGATGGGCGCGCAGCCGCTCGGTGACGCCCTGGGAGAAGGCGTCGCGGTCGACGGCCAGCGCGCCGCCCGCGGGCAGGCGGTGGCGGTCGGCCATCTCCATGATCAGCCCGCCGGCCTGGCGCATCTCCCAGTGGAGAAGCCCGACGGCGTTCTGCTCGCTGTCATCCGAGCGGAAGGAGTTGGAGCAGACCATCTCGGCCAGGTCGCCGGTCTGGTGCGCGAAGGTCCCCACCTGGGGGCGCATTTCGTGGATGGTCACCGGCACGCCCATCGAGACCGCCTGCCAGGCCGCCTCGGATCCGGCCATGCCGCCGCCGATGATGTTCAACCGTTCTGTCATGGCGGCGTCTCTACTGCCTTTTGCGGGCAGTGAGAAGCGCCCGCGCGCAGGGGCCGGGTCCCTATGCCGCAAGGTGCATGGCTGGACCGGCGCGGGGCTGCGGGGCCAAAACACGCACAGTCGGTTCGGAAGGTGCCAGTCATGGTCAGGACGTGTTTTCAGGGATCTCTCGCAGCGCCCGGGTTCCTCCGCGCGATCGGCGCGGCAGAGGCGGTTCCGGCGCAGATCGCGCAGGCGCGGCTGGTCGGCGGCGAGCTGGCCGTGCCGGCGATCGGCGCGGGCGAGGGGCCCTTGCCGGTGATGCTGGCCGCGCTTGCCGCCGAGGATCTCGACGCGCTGCGCTATGTTGCGGCGGCGCTGGGGCTCGGCGAGACGGCGCGCCAGGTCGAGACGCCCGAGGGGACGGTCGCGGCGGTCGCCTTCGAGCCCGCCGCGCCGGGCGATGTTCCATGGGCGGAGGCGGAGTTCCTCGGCTGGGGCGCGATCCTCGCCCGGGCGGTTCCCGAGATCCTGGGCTATCGCGGCAGCCTGGCCGCGGCCGAGGTGGCCAGCCGGCTGCCGGTGATCCTGTTCCGCGCCTCCTCGCTGGCCGCGGCGGCGGTGGCGCCGTCGAAGCCGATGCTCTCGGGGCTCGGGCTTGGCGATGTCACCCTGCACGAGCGGCGGCGGCCCTATTCGAGCTATTTCGCGGTCGAGGAGCTGGTCTATTCGCATGCCCGCTTCGACGGCGGCCATAGCGAGCCGGTGCTGCGCGCGGTCTTCATGGCCTCGGACGCGGTGACGGTGCTGCCCTATGACCCGGTGCGCGACCGCGTGCTGGTGGTGGAGCAGGTGCGCGCCGGCCCGATCGCCCGCGGCGATGCCGCCGCCTGGGTGCTGGAGCCGGTGGCGGGGCGGATCGAGCCCGGCCACAGTCCCGAGACCACCGCGCGCAAGGAGGCGGCCGAGGAGGCCGGGCTGGAGCTTGCAGAGCTGCATTTCATCGCGGACTACTACCCGTCGACGGGCTGCTTCTCGGAGTATCTCTATTCCTATATCGGCATTGCCGACCTGCCGGACGAGGCGGCGAAGCTGGCCGGCGTGGCGGCCGAGGGCGAGGATATCCGCGGCCATGTGATGCCGCGGACGGAGCTGGTGCGGATGCTGATGGAGAACGAGATCCCCGACGGTCCGCTCCTGGTTTCCGCCTACTGGCTAGAGCTCAATCTGGCACGGATCCGCGGCGCTGGTTGAACCTTGTCCCGGCCGCGCGTACATAGGCCGGGCTTTGACGAAAGGGTGCATCATGGCGATCTACAAGGACCTCGCTTCGGCCATCGGGAACACGCCTCTGATCCGGCTCAACAAGGTGAGCGAGGAGACCGGCTGCGAGATCCTCGGCAAGGCGGAATTCCTCAATCCCGGCCAGTCGGTGAAGGACCGCGCCGCCCTGTGGATCATCCGCGACGCCATCGAGAAGGGCGAGCTGAAGCCCGGCGGCACGATCGTCGAGGGCACGGCCGGCAATACCGGCATCGGCCTGGCGCTGGTCGGCAGCTCGATGGGCTTCAAGACCGTGATCGTCATTCCCGAGACGCAGAGCCAGGAAAAGAAGGACATGATCAAGCTCGCCGGTGCCGAGCTGGTCCAGGTCCCGGCCGCGCCCTACAGGAACCCCAACAACTACGTGCGCTATTCCGAGCGGCTGGCCATGAAGCTGGCCGAGACCGAGCCGAACGGCGCGATCTGGGCGAACCAGTTCGACAACGTGGCGAACCGCCAGGCGCATATCGACTCGACCGGCCCCGAGATCTGGGAGCAGACCGGCGGCAAGGTCGACGGCTTCATCTGCGCGGTGGGCTCGGGCGGCACGCTGGCGGGCATCGCGATGGCGCTGCAGCCGAAGGGCGTGAAGATCGGCCTCGCCGATCCCGACGGCGCGGCGCTCCACAGCTTCTACACCACGGGCGAGCTGAAGGCCGAGGGCGGCTCGATCACCGAGGGGATCGGCCAGGGCCGGATCACCGCCAATCTCGAGGGCTTCACCCCGGATTACAGCTACAACGTCTCCGATGCCGAGGCGCTGCCCTATGTCTTCGACCTTGCCGAGGACGAGGGGCTGGTGATGGGCGGCTCGACCGCGATCAACATCGCCGGCGCCGTGCGCATGGCGAAGGAGATGGGCCCGGGACACACGATCGTGACCGTGCTGTGCGACTACGGCTCGCGCTACCAGTCGAAGCTCTTCAACCCCGCCTTCCTGAAGGAGAAGGGCCTGCCGGTTCCCGGCTGGCTCGCCGGGCCCGGGCGCAACCTGCCCGAAGTCTTCGCCGAGGCATGAGCATGGCGGGGGGCCTGCGGCGCTGCGGCGGTCCGGCCCCTGCCTCCGGGGCAGCCTGGTGGCTGTCCCTGCGCCGGGCGCTCGCCATGGGCCTGCTGGCGCTCTGCCTCGCGCTCCCGGCCGGGACGGCCGCCGCGCAGAGCGAGGCCGACTACCAGGAATGGGAGGCGCTGGCCAAGCGGGTGGAGCAGACCCTGGCCGTCGGCGCCGCCTCCGACGCGACGCTGCATTCCCTGCGCGAGAAGCTGGTCGTCTGGCGCGACCGCTTCCTGACCGCCAACACCGCCAATAGCGGCCAGCTGGGCACGATCAACCGCAGGCTCGAGGCGCTGCCCGCGCCGCCTGCGGAGGGCGAGACCGAGCCCGAGGCCGTCACCCGCGAGCGCGAGACCCTGACCCGGCAGCGCGAGACGCTGCAGGCGCCCGCGGTGCGCGCCGAGCTGGCCCATGCCCATGCCGACGGGCTGGTGCGCGAGATCGACGACGTGCTGCGCGAGCGCCAGGCGACCGAGCTGATCCAGCGCCTGCCGTCGCCGCTCAATCCGCTGAACTGGACCCAGCCGGTCAGCGAAGTGCTGGGCGTCATCGCCGCCGTGCCGCTGGAGATCGCCCAGCTCTACGGCTCCGGGGACTTCCGCAGCGAGCTCTTGAAGCCTCTGCCCTCGGTCGGGCTGCTGGCCTTCGTCGGCATCCTGCTCTTCTGGCGGGCCGGGCGCTGGACGACGGCGCTGCTGGAATTCGGCGAGTTCCTCAACAGCCGCGTCGCCCGCTTTGCCGTCGACATCCTGGCGGTGACGCTGCAGCTGGTGCTGCCGGTGCTGGGGCTGATCGCGCTGCTGACCGCCATCGGCATGTCGGGGATCCTCGGCGATACCGGGACCTCGCTGCTGTCGGCGGTCTCGCAGCTTGCGCTGACGCTGATCCTGGGCTCGTGGCTGGTGCTGCGCATCTTCCCCGGCCGCCATGACGACGTGCGCGCGGCCAATGCGATCCTGCCCGACCGCCTGGCCGGGGCGGCGCGCCGCGTCGCGATGGGCATGGTGGGCGTGCTCTCCATCGTCGTCGGCCTGACCCGCATCACGGACGAGCTCGATTTCAGCGAGCAGACCGTCGGCTACCTGCAGGTGGTGCCGGTGATCCTGGCCTCGCTCGCGCTCTACCGGCTGGGGCGGCTCTACCGGCGCAGGAACATCCTGCCCGCCGATGCCGCCCGCGCCGAGGAGGCCGGGGATGACGGGCTCTTCATCCGCCGGATCATCGCCGTGCTGGCGGTCTTCGGCCGCGGCGTCGCGCTGGCCGCGCCGGTGCTGGCGCTGGCGGGCTACCTCAACGCCGCCCAGGCGCTGGTCTTCCCGGCCTGCTCGACCTTCCTGCTGCTCTCGGCCACCGGCCGCGTCCAGAGCCTGGTGGCCGAGCTCTTCGTCGTGCTCCACCGCGGCGATTCCGCCGCCGCCAACGGGCTGGGCGCGACGCTGGCCGGGGGCGCGCTCTATCTCGCCAGCGTGCCGCTCCTGGCGCTGCTCTGGGGCGCGCGCTTCGAGGACATGAGCGAGTTCTGGGCGCGGCTGCAGGCGGGCTACAGCTTCGGCGGCGTGACGCTCTCGCCGACGGTGATCGTGATCTTCCTCGCGGTCTTCGCCATCGGCTACGGCATGACCCGCTTCCTGCAGGGGGCGCTGGCGCAGACCATCCTGCCCAAGACCCGGCTCGATCTCGGCGCCCAGCGGGCGATCACCTCGGGGGCGGGCTATATCGGCGTCTTCCTCGCCGGGCTCGCGGCCTTCACCTCGACCGGGCTCGACCTCTCCAGCATCGCCATCGTCGCGGGCGCGCTTTCGGTCGGGATCGGCTTCGGGCTGCAGACCATCGTGTCGAATTTCGTCTCCGGCATCATCCTGCTGATCGAGCGGCCGGTCTCGGAGGGCGACTGGATCGAGGTCGGCGGCCAGATGGGCATCGTCAAGGCGATCGCCGTGCGCGCGACGCGGATCGAGACCTTCGACCGGACCGACGTCATCATCCCGAACTCGGATCTGGTCTCGGGGCTGGTGACGAACTGGACCCGCGGCAACCTGATCGGCCGCGCCATCGTGCCGGTCGGCGTGGCCTATGGCACGGACACCCGGAAGGCGGAGCGGGTGCTGCGCGAGATCGCCGAGGCGCATCCGATGGTGGCGATCACGCCGCCGCCGCAGGTGCTCTTCATCGGCTTCGGCGCCTCGTCGCTGGATTTCGAGATCCGCGCGATCCTGCGCGACATCAACTTCCTGCTGACGGTGAAATCCGACATCTGCCACGAGATCGCCCGGCGCTTCGCCGAGGAGAAGATCGAGATCCCCTTCCCGCAGCAGGATGTCTGGCTGCACGAGGCGGCCGGTCCGCGGCAGCACCCGATCATGCCGGGCCAGGCGCCGCCCCCTGCCGCACCCCCGGCCGCCCCCCCCGCCGCGCCCGAGGCGGGCAGGCGCGGCGCGCCCGACCTGCTGGATGCCGGCGACATGGATGGCGGCGGCGGCGATGGCGACGGGGACGGGCGCTAGCGGGCGGCCGCCGCAGCGCAAGGCAGGCCGGATCCTGCGAAGAGCCTTTCGAAATCGAGAGCCCAGGGGAGGCGCGGGGACGGGTATCCCGGTGCCGCGCAATCCTCCCGCCGCTCGGACCTTTCCGGCCATCGGCACGCTGCCGCAGATCCTGGAGCGCCATCCCCGGGCGCGGGCGCCCTAGCCGGGGAGGCGCCTGCCGGAGGTCTCAGGCAGGCCGCGCGCCGGATCGCTGGCCGGCCGCCGCAGGGCGCGGGCGGCCGGGCTTGGAGGGGCCCCGGACCGGGGCAGATAGAGCCGGAAGACGCTGGCAAGGTGCCGGAGCAATCTGGTCCGCCACCGCGGCAGGGGACAAGGCCGGGGAAATGGTCGCGAAGACGGCGGCCACCGCTCAGCTCCGGGAGCCGCCTTGAGCAATCTGGGAACAATCCCCTTCACGTCGCCCCGGACCTTGAACGCGGTCCTTCGCCTCCACGGAAACGGCCGTTTCCCGGGGCGCGGCCGCGAGATGGCACCCCGGCCCGTGCAATGGACCGCGGCGGACGCGCAGGCGGGGTCCCGGAAACCGTCCGCCAGTCACCCGCGCTTAACCCCGCCGGCGGCACAGTCCGTGCCATGCGCGACAGCCCGGCCCCCCGCGTCGCGGTCCTGACCATGGTCCGCGACGATGAAACCTTCCTGCGGATCTGGACCGGCTACTATGGCGGTCTCTTCGGCAGGTCCGCGCTGACCGTGGTCGCCCATGGCGGTGCCGAGATGGTGCGCGACGTGGCGGCGGGGGCGAATGTGCTGGCCATTCCCTACATCCCCGATCCGCGCTTCGACGCGCTGCGCTGGCGGCTGCTCAACCATCTGGCGCAGGGGCTCCGGCTTTATCACGACCGGGTCATCGTCGGCGATGTCGACGAGCTGGTGATCGCCGATCCGGCCATCGGCACGCTGCCCCGGATCCTGGCGCGCCATCCCCGGGCGCGGGCGCTCACGCCCTTCGGGCTGGAGCTGGTCCACCGGCCCTCGGAAGAGCCCGCACCCTTCGCCGCGCCCTATCTGCGCGCCCGCCGCCATGTCCGCGTCGCGCCGCTCTATGCCAAGCCCTGCGCGATCCGCGGCCAGGTGCGGCTGTCGCGCGGCGGGCATTATGCCGACGTGCCGCGGCTATGCCGACGTGCCGCGGCTGGTCGTGCCCGAGGGGCTCTACCTGCTGCATCTCAAGCATGCCGACCGGGATCTCTTCCGGCAGACGGCCGGCCGCCGCAATGCAACGGCCGAGGAGGCAGGGCTGGCGCGACCGCGGGACGGCATGATCGGAAGACACTGGTTTGCCGGGTCGCGCGACGACGCTGCCGATTTCGCTGCGATCGACGGGGCCGCGATTGACGGGGGCTTCGGCTTTGCCGCCGAGCGCGCGGCGATGGCGGCAAGCTGGGCGCCCCGGCCGGGGACGCCCTTCTTCGCGTTCAGGCTGGCGGCCGGAGACCGGCTCCACCGCCTGCCGGAGCGGTTCTCGTCGCTCTTATGAGCCCATTTCGCCCAGGATCCGCGCCCAGCTGCGCGTGCCCTTCTGGAAGCATTCGAGATCGTATTTCTCGTTCGGCGAATGCAGCGCGTCATCCTCGCGGCCGAAGCCGATCAGCGCGGAATCCATGCCCAGATAGGTCTTGAAATAGCCCGCGATCGGGATCGAGCCGCCCGAGCCGATGAAGGCCGCCTCGACGCCCCATTCCTCGGTCAGCGCCTGGCGGCTCTTCTCGAAGACCGGATGCGAGGTCTCCATCACGCTGGCGGGCGAATTGCCGTGGCCCTTGAACGAGATCTGGCAGTCGGCCGGGACCATGGCGGTAACGTAGTCGCGGAAGCTCTCGCGCAGCTTGTGCGGGTCCTGGCTGCCGACCAGGCGGAAGCTGATCTTGGCATGGGCCTTGGAGGGCAGGACGGTCTTGAAGCCCTCGCCGGTATAGCCGCCCCAGATGCCGTTCACCTCGCAGGTCGGCTGGCTCCAGATCATCTCCAGCGGCGAGCGCCCGGCCTCGCCCGCGGGGATCGACAGGCCGACATCGCCGAGGAAGCGGTCGGCATCGAAGCCGAGCCCGTCCCATTGCGCCTTCAGCTCGGGCGAAAGCTCGGGCACGCCGTCATAGAAGCCCGGCACCGTGACCCGGCCGGTCCCGTCATGCAGCGCGGCGATGATCTTCGCCAGCACCCGGGCCGGGTTCATCGCGACGCCGCCGAACATGCCCGAATGCAGGTCCTTCGACGGGCCGGTGACGGTGATCTCCTCGCCGAGGAGGCCGCGCAGCTGGGTGGTGATCGCGGGCACCGTGTCGGCGAAAAGGGTCGTGTCGCAGATCAGCGCGACATCGGCGGTCAGCTCCTCGGCATTCTCCTTCATGTAGGGCACGAGCGAGGGCGAGCCGCTCTCTTCCTCGCCCTCGAGGAAGATCGTCACCTTGCAGGGCAGGCTGCCGGTTTCGGCGATCCAGGCGCGGCAGGCCTCGACGAAGGTCATCAGCTGGCCCTTGTCGTCGGAGGTGCCGCGGCCGCGGATCACCTGGCCCTTGGGCGTGTCCTGGATCTGCGGATCGAAGGGATCGCGGTCCCACAGCTCCAGCGGATCGACCGGCTGCACGTCGTAATGGCCGTAGAAAAGGACATGCGGCCCCGGCGCGTCGTAATGCGCGACGACCATCGGGTGGCCCGGGGTGGGGCGCTTGGAGGCGTCGAAGCCCATCGAGGCCAGGTCGGCGACCAGCCAGTCCGCCGCCCGGTCGCAATCGGCCTTGTAGGCCGGATCGGTCGAGATCGACGGGATCCTCAGAAGATCGAAGAGCCGCGCGAGCGCGGCGTCGATATCCTGGTCGAGGCGGGCGAGAACGGGGGCAACTGACATCTTGCGACTCCTGGATTGTCGCCCCGGACCCTAACCCCCCTGCCGCCGGACGCAAGCCGGCCGCAGGGGAGGACGGGCTCACATGCCGTCGAGCTGCGCCCGCAGCTGCGAGGGGAAGAGCTGCAGGAGCAGCGTCTCGGTCTTCGCGTCGCCGTCATGGGTGACATAGAGCCGGATATCGACGGGCGTGTCGTCGGCGGGATCGAGTGCCGAGAAATCGAGATCGAACATCGCCCGCCAGTAGTCGGTCGAGACCACCGGGAAGACATCCATGTTGCCGGTCCCGCCCAGCGAGGCCGAGACCTGGAGCTCGACCCCGTCGCCGCGGCCGAGTTCCTCCAGCCCCATCCCGTCGAAATCGCAGACGATCTTGGCGACGCCCTCGGGGCGCGGCTGGCCCGGGACGCCGCCCTTGCCGATCCGGACTGCGCTGAAGCGGCCGGTCGATTGCGGCACGGGGCTGTCCTCGAGCCAGGTCAGGCGGTAGCCGAATTCGTACTCGCTGCCCGAGGTGGCGTCGCCGCCCGGGGTCCACATCGCGACGATGTTGTCGTGAATCTCGTCATTCGTCGGGATCTCGACCAGCGTCACCGCGCCGTCGCCCCAGTCCGCCTTGGGCGCGACCCAGACCGAGGCGCGCTTGTCGTAGAAAACGCCGTCATCCTGGTAGCGGTCGAAGTCCCGCTCGCGCTGCATCAGGCCGAAGCCCTGCACCGAGGGCGTCGAGAAGGCGTTGGCCATGGTGCGCGGCGGGTTGTTCAGCGGCCGCCACAGCCGCTCGCCCGAGCCCGCGAGGATCTCCAGCCCGTCGCTGTCGTGGATCTCGGGACGCCAGTCGGTGCCCAGCCGCTCGTTCATCTTGCCGTACCAGTACATCGAGGTCAGCGGCGCCAGCCCCATGCGTTCGACATCGCCGCGCAGGAAGACCATGGCGTCGACATCCTGGATGATGCCGTTGTCCTGGTGGCTGGCGATGCGGTAGGCGCCGGTGCAGCGCGGGCTTTCCATCAGCGCATAGGCGGTCAGCATGCCGTTCTCGCCCGGCTCCAGCCAGAAGCGGGTGAAGCGCGGGAATTCCTCGGGCCCGTCGGGGATGGCGGTGTCCAGGGCCAGGCCGCGCACCGACAGGCCGAACTGTCCCGAATAGCCGGAGGTCCGCCAGTAGGCCGCGCCGAGGAAGGCCATCCAGTCGGATTTCATGTCCGGATTCATCACCCGGAACCCGGCGAAGCCCTCGGTCTGGGTCAGCGCCGTGGCGGGGTTGCCGTCGGGAATGTCGAAGAGGTCGAGCGAGAAGGGCACCTCGCGCGCCATCCCGTCCTCGACCGCGTAGATATGCACCGGCTGCGGGAAGTAGCGGCCCGGGAAGAAGAACTGCACCGGCGAGCGGTCGCCCTGGCCGGCCCAGAGCGTGTCCTCCTTGCGGTAGGTGATCTGGTTGTGGGCGTCGTAGTCGATCAGGTCGACGATGTCGGGATTGGCGACATTCATCGGCGTGAACGGGTGCTGGGCCAGGGCGCGCGCGCGCTCCTTGAGGATGTCGAAGGAGAAGGGCTCGGCCTCGCCGGTCGCCTGGACCGGGGCCTGGGCATGGGCCAGCCGCGGCAGCAGGAAGAAGGCGCCGGCGCCGAGCGCCTTCAGGATGTCGCGTCTGTTCGTCTGATGATCCATCTTCGTCTCGACTCGCTTGGGGTCACGCAATTGGGCCCGGCCGATCTGACCGGGCCTTCTCTGTCTTGTCAAAGAGCTAGCGGCGGCTGGCGGGAAAGAGCTAGGGGCGGCTTGACCTGGATCAATGTGATCGGCGGGTCTCCGCTGGCAGGGACGGGGGCGGGGCTAAAACTTTGGTCTGGCATTTACGAAATTGTCAGCGGTGACGCATTGCATTTGCGCCACATATGCGGGCAAGTAGCGCATGGACTGACCCAGGACCGAAACCAGGTCTCCGCAGGGGCGGGGATCCAGCCACGAAAAGGGCAAGACCGCAGTGGACTATTCCGCCAGCATCGACGCGGCGCTGGAGCGCCTTCACACTGAAGGCCGGTACCGCACCTTCATCGACATCGCCCGCGAGAAGGGGAACTTCCCCCACGCCACATGGCACCGTCCCGACGGGTCGACGAAGCCCGTAACGGTCTGGTGCGGCAACGACTACCTGGGCATGGGCCAGCATCCGGCAGTCCTGGCGGCGATGCACGAGGCGCTGGACGCGACCGGCGCGGGCTCGGGCGGCACGCGCAACATCTCGGGCACGACGGTCTGGCACAAGCAACTGGAGGCCGAGCTCGCCGATCTCCACCAGAAGGAGGCGGCGCTGGTCTTCACCTCCGCCTATATCGCCAATGACGCGACGCTCTCGACGCTGCCGAAGCTGTTTCCCGGGCTGCACATCATCTCGGACGAGCTGAACCACGCCTCGATGATCGAGGGCATCCGCCACGGCAACTGCCCCAAGCACATCTTCCGCCATAACGACCTGGGCCATCTGCGCGAGATCCTCGAGACCATCCCGAAGGATGCGCCGAAGCTGATCGCCTTCGAGTCGGTCTATTCGATGGATGGCGATTTCGGCCCGATCGACGCGATCTGCGACCTCGCCGACGAATTCGGCGCTCTGACCTATATCGACGAGGTGCATGCGGTCGGCATGTACGGTCCCCGCGGCGGCGGCGTGACCGAGGCCCAGGGCAACGTCCATCGCATCGACATCGTCAACGGCACGCTGGGCAAGGCCTTCGGCGTCCATGGCGGCTATATCGCGGCCTCCGGGAAGATGTGCGACGCGATCCGCTCCTATGCGCCGGGCTTCATCTTCACCACCTCGCTGCCGCCCGTCGTGGCAGCCGGGGCCGCGGCCTCTATCGCGCATCTGAAGACCGATGCCGAGCGGCGCGAGCGGCACCAGGCCACGGCCCGCGTGCTCAAGGCGCGGCTCAAGGGCATGGGCCTGCCGATCATCGACAATGGCAGCCATATCGTGCCGCTGCTCGTCGGCGATCCGGTCAAGTGCAAGATGATCTCGGACCGGCTGCTGGAAGACCACGGCATCTATGTCCAGCCGATCAACTTCCCCACCGTGCCGCGCGGCACGGAGCGGCTGCGCTTCACGCCTTCGCCGGTCCACGGGCCCGCGGACATGGACGCGCTGATCCGCGCGCTGGACGACCTCTGGTCGCAATGCGCCCTGTCGCGGCAGCAGCTTTCCGCCTGATTTCGACGGGCAGCCGGACCTGTTCCCGGGGACAGGTCCGTAAAATCCCCCGGTTTTTGGCCTGGCCGGGTGCGAGGCTTGTTGAAATGTGCTAACCCTATCTTATAACGCACCCGCTAATCGAATCGTGGGGCATCTTGGGGACACGGGCGGCAACCATGGGCTGGAACCTATGACAAGGCGCGACTCCGCGCAGGCTGACGGACAATATCAGGAGACGCCGCGAGGCTTCGACGACTACGAGCTGCTGCTCGGCGATATCCTGAGGGGCGAACGCGCGACCTTGGGCAAGTCGCTCCTGGACGTTCAGCGCGACATCAAGGTCAAGGCAGGCTATATCGCCGCCATCGAGGACGGGGACCTTTCCGCCTTCGAGACCCCCGGATTCATCGCAGGCTATGTCCGCTCCTACGGCCGCTATCTCGGGCTCGACCCCGAGCTGGTCTACCAGGCCTTCTGCGAGCAGACCGGATTTTCGCATGTCGAGGGGCTGGGCGCCCGCGCCTATGCCAAGGCCAAGCCCGCCGCGGGCGGAAGGGGCCGCGCGTCGAAGCCGCGCGCCGTCGCCTATCAGGGCGGCGATGCCGTTCTGGCCCGCAATCCGCTCTACCGTGCGCCGCGCGCCGCCAAGTTCGGCGAGATCCGCCCCGGCGCCATCGCGTCGATGGCCGCGCTGCTGGCGCTGCTCGGCGGGCTGGGCTACGGCGCCTGGTCGGTGCTGCAGTCGATCCAGCGGGTGACGCTGGCGCCCGCGGACACGCCGGTCGTCGCGCTCGATATCGGCCCGGACCCCGAGCCGGTCGCCGGGCTGGAAACGGCCGAAGTGACCCGCTCCACCGGCGAGGCGCTGATGAATCTCTACCGTCCGCAGGCGCTCGAGGCGCCGGTGATGGTCGCCCGCGACGGGCCGATCTCGACGCTCGATCCGCGCGGGCAGGGCGCCTATGCCGGGATCGGGCCGGAGGCCGTGCACCAGCTGGCAGGCATCTCGACCGCCGCGCCGGCGATTCCGGTCAGCTACCTGCCCGAGCCGCAGGGACCGGTGCCCGCCGCGTCGCAGCCGGTGCAGATGGCCGATGTCTCCGTCGTCGCGCCGCCCTCGCCAGAGGTGGTGCTTTTCGCCAATGCCGCGGTCTGGCTGCGCGTCAGCGCCGCCGACGGCACCGTCCTGCTGGAGAAGACCATGCAGGCCGGGGACCGCTATGTCCTGCCGAAGACCGAGACGCCGCCGAAGCTGCGCGCGGGCAATTCCGGCGCGCTCTTCTTCGCGGTGAACGGCGAGACGCTCGGCCCGGCCGGGGCCGCGGGCTCCGTCACCAAGAATGTCGAACTGTCGGTGGCCGCGCTCAGCGACCGCTACCGGCCGGTCGATCTGACCGCCGCCGATCCCGAGCTGCGCCGCCTTGCCGAACTTGTGATCCAGCCGGAGACCCCCCTGGCGGAGTGAGCCGCATTGCGGCCGGGCCGGGGCTCCCTTATGGTCCGGCCCAAGTCACATGCCACCGGAGCACCCAATGTCGCTCAACCACGTCCGCCCCTGGAAGAACATCTACCGCCGCACGTCGCGCCAGATCATGGTGGGGAACGTGCCGGTCGGCGGCGACGCGCCGATCGCGGTCCAGACCATGACGAATACCGACACCTCCGACGTGGCGGCGACGGTGGCGCAGGTCCAGGCCGCGGCAGAGGCGGGGGCGGATATCGTCCGCGTCTCCACCCCCGACGAGGCCGCGACCCGCGCGCTGAAGGAGATCGTCCGCGAAAGCCCCGTGCCGATCGTGGCGGATATCCATTTCCACTACCGCCGCGCCATCGAGGCCGCCGAGGCGGGCGCCGCCTGCCTGCGGATCAACCCGGGCAATATCGGCGACGAGAAGCGCGTCAAGGAGGTCATCCAGGCCGCCAAGGACCATGGCTGCTCGATCCGCATCGGCGTCAATGCCGGCTCGCTGGAGCGGCACCTGCTGGAGAAATACGGAGAGCCCTGTCCCGACGCGATGGTCGAGTCGGCGCTGGAGCATATCCGCATCCTCGAAGACAACGACTTCCGCGAGTACAAGGTCAGCGTGAAGGCCTCGGACGTGTTCCTCTCGGCGGCGGCCTACCAGGCGCTGGCCGAGGCGACCGACTGCCCGCTGCATCTGGGCATCACCGAGGCGGGCGGCTTCGTTTCGGGCACGATCAAGTCGGCGATCGGGCTCGGCAACCTCCTGTGGATGGGGATCGGCGACACACTGCGCGTCTCGCTCTCGGCCGATCCGGTCGAGGAGGTCAAGGTCGGCTTCGAGATCCTGAAATCGCTCGGGCTGCGCCATCGCGGCGTCAACATCATCTCGTGTCCGAGCTGCGCGCGCCAGGGCTTCGACGTCATCAAGACGGTCGAGATCCTCGAGAAGCGGCTGGAGCACATCAAGACGCCGATGAGCCTGTCGATCATCGGCTGCGTGGTCAACGGGCCGGGCGAGGCGCTGATGACCGATGTCGGCTTCACCGGCGGCGGCGCGGGTGCGGGCATGGTCTACCTGGCCGGCAAGCAGAGCCACAAGTTGTCGAACGAGCAGATGGTCGAGCATATCGTCGAGCAGGTCGAGAAGAAGGCCGCCGAGATCGAGGCGGCCGGCGCCGCCGAAGCGGCCGAATAGGCCGCGCCCGGCCGACGCGGCGCCGGGATCCTGCACCAGCCGCGCAAGGAGCTAGGACATGTCGATGTCGGGACGGAAGTACCGGCTGGGGCGCTCGGCCGCGTGGCTGCTGTCGCTTCTCGGCTGGGTGGTGATGGCGGGCGGGCTGGTGATGCTGGGGCTCGGGGTGTTCCAGATGATCCGTCTGGGCACGCGCGACCTGCTGACGCTCGCGCCCTATATCGGCGGCGGGGCGGCGGTGCTCTTGAACGGGCTCTTCATGGTGGCGGGCGCGCAGCTGATGCTGGCAGTGTTCGACATCGCGCTCTCGGGCCGGGCGCTGGTGCTCAACGTGCCGGGCAAGGGCGCCGCCGCCCCGCCCGAGACCCTGGCCCCGGAGGCGCCCGTCCAGCGCCGCGGCGGCCGGGCCGAGCCGCTGCTGCGCCGCCCGGCGCAAGGGGACGAGGACGAGGACTGACCCTCAGCCCAGCGTGCTGTCGAGCGCATCGACCGAGGCGGCCAGCTCCTTTGCGGCGGCCAGGCATTCGGCGTCGATTTCCGTGAACATCCCCCGGTAGGCCTTCAGCAGCTTCGCCGCCTCGGGCATGCGGGCGGGATCGAGCATGCCGTCGGTCTCCAGCCGGTCGCCGACATCCTCGAGCGCGGCGCGGATCGCCCGGGTCATCTGGTCGGCCTCCATGTGGAACTCCATCTCCACGTCGCAGACCCGGCCGATCGCCTCGGCGATGCGCCGCTCCTTCTCCTCGGAATGCAGCCCCAGCACGGCGGCCAGCCCCGAGAGCCCCTGCGGCGCGGCCTCCTCCATGATCCGGTCGGCATGCTGGCGGATCACCGAGCAGTGGCCGCGCAGCACGCCGATCACCCGCCCGGCCTCCTCGGCCTTTGCCTTCTGGTGGTAGAGCGCATCGGCGAAGGCCTGCAGGCTGGCGGCGCTGCCGTCGCCGCCGACGAAGCGGAAATGGGTGATCAGGGTGGAGGCGGCGGAGAGCGCCATCGCGGTGTTGCGCAGCTCGTTGCACATCACCGCCAGATCCTCGGCCACCTGCGGGTGGCGCGTGCGGACATAGTCGCGCCCCTCGCGCACCGCCTTCGAGATCGTGCGGATGCTCGAGATCACCGAAGCGACCGATTTCAGCGACTGCTCGACGTCCTGGATGATGCTCATGTCTGTCTCCTCCCGGCCGGAGCCTGCCTCAAGGGCAGGGCGGCGGCAAGGAGGAGCGAGGGGCGGTCAGCCCTCGGCGCGCTCGTCCGCCGCGACCTGGCGCATCGCGTCGAGCGGCAGGTAGCCGCGCAGGATCTCGTTGCCCATGATGAAGGTCGGCGTGCCCGAGATCGACAGCTTCTGCGCCAGCTCGTGGTTCGCCTGCAGCTCGGCCGTGACCGACGGGTCCTCCATATGCGCGGTGACCGCGGCGACATCGACGCCGGCGTCCTGGCCGATCCGCTCCAGCGCCTCGGGGGTGACGTTGCCGCGCAGCGTCATCAGCGCGTCATGGACCTGCTCGTAGGCCGCGTCGCCGGCAAGCTGGCGCACCGCCACGGCGAAGCGCGAGGAGGTCACGGATTCCTCGCCGAGGATCGGGAATTCCTTGACGATGAACTTGATGTTGCCGTCGCTCTCGACCAGCTTGTTCACCTCGTCATAGGCCTTGCGGCAGTAGCCGCAGCGGTAGTCCATGAACTCGACCAGCACCAGGTCGCCCTCGGGATTGCCGCCGACCCAGCTGTAGCCGTCCTCGAAGAGCGCGTCCGCGTTGGCGGCGACCAGATCGCCGTCGGCGGCAGACTGCGCCTGGGCCTGGCGGCTTTCCAGGACGCCGATCGCCTCCATCAGCACTTCGGGATTGTCGAGCAGGTAGCTGCGGATCTCCTCGCGGAACTCCGCGCGCTCGTCGTCGGACATGGCGCCGATGTCGAAGGCGGCGGCCGGGAGCGCCAGGCTGGCGGCGAGGCCGAGGCCCGCCAGGGTGCTGCGGATTGGGGTCATCGGTGTCTCACTTCCTGTCCTTGGCCGCTTGCTCGGCGGCGTCTACTATGTCCTGCGCCCGGGCCCAGCCGGGCGAGCCGACCGGCAGTCCGGCCATCGCGCGGCGCGCATGCAGGAGCGCATCCTTGTCGTCCCCTATTAGCGCGTATCGTTCCGCGGTGTGAAGAGAGGCCATCGCCGGCTCGCCCGCCCGCGCATAGGCCATGGCAAGATCCCGCAGAAGACGCGGGTCGCGGGCATCGCGGGCGCGCGCGGCCTTCAGCACCTCCAGCGCCTCGGCATTCTTCGCCTTGGTGTCCTCGACCAGCAGCGCATGGCCGAGCCCGGCCATGATCTGGGTCTCGCGCGGGGCCAGTTCGGCGGCGCGGCGGTAGGAGGCCTCGGCCTCCGCGAAGCGGTTCGATTCCAGCGCGATCCAGCCCCTGAGCTCGTGCAGGTAGGCGTCGTCGGGGCGCTCTGCCAGGACCGGGTCGAGCTCCGCCCAGGCGGCCTCGGCGCGGCCGAGCTTGTACTGCGCCAGCGCGCGGCCGATATGGCCGGCATCCGAAGTGTCCGAGGCGGGATAGCGCCGGAACGTGTAGTCGGGATCGCGCAGGTAGCTGCCCAGCTTGGCCTGCAGCCGCGAGAACCAGTAGGCGGCCAGCGCCTGGTCCGAGGTCTTCGGCCCGAGGATCTCGGCATAGTCGTTGATCGCCCGGATCCGGTCGCGCGACAGCGGGTGGGAGCGCAGATAGGGATCCTGGCGCACCGGCGAGATGTCCTCCTGCCCGGCGAAGATCTCCATCACGTCGGACATCGCCGAGGGATCGATCCCGGCCCGCGCCATGAAGCGCATGCCCGAGCGGTCGGCGGCGGCCTCCTCCTCGCGGGTATGGCCGAGGAACACGCCCCGTGCCGCCCCGGCGGAGCCGTAGGCGAGGCCGAGCCCGGCGCCGGGATTGCCGCTGAGCGCGCCTGCCGCCAGACCCAGCGCCAGGCCGAGGCTGGAGCCGAGCTTGGCATTGTCGGCATTGATCCGCCGGCGCACCATGTGGCCGTTGGTGACATGCGCCAGCTCGTGGGCGATCACCGCCTGCAGCTCCTCGGGCGAGTCGAGCCGCAGGATCAGCCCGGCATGGATGAAGACCGCGCGCCCGTCGGTGACGAAGGCGTTCAGCGTCATGTCGTTGACGATCAGCACCTTGATGCTGCCGCCATAGAGATTGGCGGAGGTCATCACCGGCAGCGCGATGAGGTCGAGCGCGTATTCCAGCCCGGCGTCGCGGATCAGCGACTGCGCCCAGACGCCCGTCGCCAGGCAGGCCGCGACCGCGGCCGCCGCGAACCGTCTGACAAGGGTGCGAGCCCCGAGTTTCGCCATTGACCCTGCCGCGTCCTCTTGCAAGTTGTGCCCGAGCCTAAGGAGGATTGCATGCCCACCGCAAGCCGCGCCGAAATTGATGCCTTCATTGTGATGGATGTGATGGAGGCCGCCCGCAAGGCCGAAGCGGCGGGACGCCGGATCATCCACATGGAAGTCGGCCAGCCCTCGAGCCCGGCGCCTGCCGCCGCGCGCCGCGCCGTGGCCGACGCGCTGGAGAGCGACGCCCTGGGCTATACCGTGGCGCTCGGCCTGCCGGAGCTGCGCGCGGGCATCGCCGCGCTCTGCAACCGCTGGTACGGGGTCGACCTGGATCCCGGCCGCGTGGTGGTGACGAGCGGGTCGTCGGGCGCGTTCCTGCTGGCCTTCACCGCGCTTTTCGATGCCGGGGCGCGGGTGGGGGTGACCGAGCCGGGCTATCCCTCCTACCGGCAGATCCTCAAGGCGCTCGATTGCGTGCCGGTGGGCATCCCGACCCGCGACGCGGCGCGCCATGTGCTGGAGCCGGTCGACGTGCCCGAGGGGCTCGACGGGATCATGGTGGCCTCGCCCGCGAACCCGACCGGCACGATGCTCGACAAGCCGCAGCTCGCCGCGCTGATCGCCCAGGCGAAGTCCCGCGGCACCGCCTTCATCTCCGACGAGATCTATCACGGGCTGCATTACGGGGCGCGCGCGGTCTCGGCGCTGGAGATCGGCCAGGACGCCTGGGTGATCAACTCCTTCTCGAAGTACTTCTCGATGACCGGCTGGCGGGTCGGCTGGATGGTGGTGCCCGAGCGCGACGTGCGCACGGTGGAGCGGCTGGCGCAGAACATGTTCATCTGCCCGCCCCATGCCAGCCAGGTCGCCGCGCTGGCCGCGCTTGGCGAGATCGACGCGCTCGAGGCGCACCGCGCCGACTATGCCGCCGCCCGCAAGCTGCTGCTGGAGCGGCTGCCGCAGATCGGGCTGCCGAAATTCGCCTCGCCGGACGGGGCCTTCTATGTCTATGCCGATACCGGGCACCTGTCGCAGGACAGCCGCGCGCTGGCCGCCGAGATCCTGGAGAAGGCCGGGGTGGCGGTGACGCCGGGGCTCGATTTCGATCCCGTGCGCGGTCATCGCACCATCCGGCTCAGCTATGCCCGCGGCACGGCGCATGTCGCCGAGGGGCTCGACCGGCTGGAGGACTTCCTGGCATCGCGCGAGGCCGCGGCATGAGGCTTCCCGCCCTGGCGCTGCTGCTCTGGCCCTCGCTTGCCCTGGCGCTGCCCGGCGAGGCGCCGGTCGTCGATCTGGAGAAGTCGAAGATCCGCGCGGACTGGTTCGGCGGCGGGCTGAGCGTCGATCTGGCGATGTCCGAGGCCGTGCCCTACGCGGTCGGCGTGACCTCCGATCCGGCGCGGCTGGTGGTGCGCTTCCAGTCGGTGGTGGATGTCGCGGGCGCGCCGCGCAAGGGGCCGCAGCCGGTGCTGGTGCCGCGCGGGCTGACGACCGAGCTGCAGCTGCCGCTGGAGCATCCGCAGATCCTCGACAGCGCGGTGATCGCCTGGCCGGAGGCGGGCGGCGCGCGGCTGAAGCTGCGGCTGGAGAAGGCCGACGAGGCGACCTTCGGGCGGCTGGCCGCGCTCTGGAAGGAGCCGCCGGCGCCGGTGATGCCGGAACGTCCCGCTGCCGGCTACAAGCTGCACGTGATGCTCGATCCCGGCCATGGCGGCCAGGATCCGGGCGCGCAGTACGAGGGCATCCGCGAGGCCGATGTCGTGCTGCGCCTGGCGCGCGAGCTGCAGGCGGCGCTGGAAGACGAGGGGATGGAGGTCAGCCTGACCCGCGAGGATGACAGATTCGTGCCGCTGTCCGAGCGGGTGGCCCGGGCCGTGCGGGCAGGGGCGGATGTCTTCGTCTCGCTCCATGCCGATGCGGTGCCCGAGGGGCATGCGTCGGGCGCCTCGGTTCACAGCCTGCCCGAGGGCGCCTCGGGCTCGGGCGACCGGTTCCTGCTGAACCGCCTGGGCGGCGAGGCGCTGGCCAGCGATGCGGGCTCGGTCGACGACGCCACGCTGCGGGTGCTGATGGAGCTGGCGCGCGAGCAGTCGCTCGAGGCCAGCGACGCGCTGGCGGCCGATCTGGTCGGCGAAATGGGCAGCGCGGGCATCGCGCTCTACAAGACGCCGCAGAAGCATTCGAATTTCGTCGTGCTGCGCGCCGCGGACGTGCCTTCGGTGCTGGTCGAGCTAGGTTATCTTTCGGAACCCGAGGACCGGGCCCGGCTGGTCGATCCGGCCTGGCGCAGCCAGATGGCCGGGGCTCTGGCCCGCGGCATCCGCGACTGGAGCAAGGCCAAGGCAGAGTAGCGTCCGGGGGCTTTTCCCGGGCCGGTCCCGGGTGTCGGCGGAGGCTCGCCTTCCGTCCGGATTGTGATTTTGACCCCGGCAGGGGTTGCGACTATAAGACCGCAACCCAAGGACAAGGAATACGCGGTGCTGCGCGCCATCTTCAGCTTCTTCGGAGCGATTTTCAGCTTCCTCACCATCGGCGCCGTGCTGGGCGTCCTCATCATCGGCGCGGTGTTCTGGATGTACGGCCGGGACCTGCCGAACCATGAGCAGCTGGCGCAGTACGCGCCGCCGACCATCAGCCGGGTCTATTCCTCCGAAGGGGCGCTGATCGACGAATTCGCCGAGGAGCGCCGCCTCTTCGCGCCGTCCTCGGAGATCCCCGACCTGGTGAAGGAAGCCTTCATCTCGGCCGAGGACAAGAACTTCTACCACCACAAGGGCTACGACCCGCTGGGGATGATCAAGGCCGGGCTCGACGCGGCGCAGGGCAAGCGGCTGCGCGGCGCCTCGACGATCACCCAGCAGGTGATGAAGAACTTCCTGCTCAGCTCCGACCGCTCCGCCGAGCGCAAGATCAAGGAGCTGATCCTGGCCGCGCGTCTCGAGGAGACGATGTCGAAGGACAAGATCCTCGAACTCTATCTCAACGAGATCTACCTGGGCCAGAACAGCTACGGCGTCGCCGCCGCGGCGCAGACCTATTTCAACAAGAAGCTCTCGGACCTGACCCCGGGCGAGGTGGCCTATCTGGCGGCGCTGCCGCAGCGGCCCTCGACCCTGCATCCGGTGCGCGACTACGACGACGCCGTGGGGCGCCGCAACTACGTGCTGCGCGAGATGCGCGAGAACGGCTACATCACCGACGCCGAGGCCGACGAGGCGATCGCCCAGCCGCTGAAGACGGTGCAGAGCGGCGACATCCCCGGTTTCCGCCAGTCGCTGCCGCCGCGCGGCTACTTCACCGACGAGGTGCGCCGCCAGCTCAGCCGCGACTTCGGCGAGACGCAGTTCTTCACCGGCGGCCTCTCGGTGCGCTCGACCCTCGACCCGCAGATGCAGACCGCCGCCGAGAAGGCGCTGCGCGAGGGGCTCGAGAACTACGACCGCAGCTTCGGCAACTGGCGCGGCACCGGCGTGACGCTGGAGCCCGACCAGCTGGCCGACGAGGCGACCTGGCGCAAGGCGCTCTTCGACGTGCCGAACGAGAAGGCGCCGCGCGACATCGAGGGCTGGGTGCCCGCCGTCGTCCTGTCGGTCGAGGGCGGCGCCGCGCAGCTCGGCATCGAGAACGAGCCGCGCGACCCCGAGACCCAGGTCATCACCTCGGCCGATCTCGGCTGGGTGCGCAAGACCAGCAATCCCGGCGATCTGCTGGCGGTCGGCGACGTGGTGCTGGTCAAGAAGCTCCTGAACAAGGATGGCAGCCTCGACCGCTGGTCGCTGCGCCAGGTGCCGATGCTGCAGGGCGCCTTCATGGCGATGGACGTCAATACCGGCCGCGTGCTGGCGATGCAGGGCGGCTTCTCCTACCAGGATTCGGTCTTCAACCGCGCCACCCAGGCGACGCGGCAGCCGGGCTCGTCCTTCAAGCCCTTCGTCTATGCCTCGGCGCTGGATTCGGGCTACACCCCGGCGACGATTGTCATCGACGCGCCGATCGAGTTCCCCAATGGCGACGGCACGATGTGGCGGCCGCAGAACGCCTCGAACAAGTACTACGGGCCGACGCCGCTCCGGACCGGGATCGAACGCTCGCGCAACGTCATGACCGTGCGCCTCGCCAACGAGGTCGGCATGCCGGTCGTCGCGCAATATGCCGAGCGCTTCGGCGTCTACGACCACATGGCCACCCACCTCGCCAACGCGCTGGGGTCCGAGGAGACGACGCTGTTCCGGCTGGTCTCGGCCTATGCGATGTTCGCCAATGGCGGCGAGCGGGTGGAGCCGAGCCTGGTCGACCGCGTCCAGGACCGCTTCGGCCGCACCACCTACCGCCATGACGACCGCGACTGCGTCGACTGCGAGGTCTCCTATGTCCCGCCCGGCACCTCGCCGCGCATCGTCAGCCACCGTGAGCGGATCATGGATCCGATCACCGCCTACCAGCTGACCTCGATGATGCGGGGCGTGGTGGACCGCGGCACCGCCTCGCGCTACGTGAACCTGCCGGTGCCGATCGCCGGCAAGACCGGGACCACCAACGACGCCAAGGACGTGTGGTTCATCGGCTTCTCGTCGAACATCGTCGCGGGCTGCTTCATGGGCTACGACACGCCGCGCTCGATCCCGCACGGCTCGGGCGGCGGCATGTGCGGTCCGGTCTTCAACGAGTTCATGAAGGACGCGATCAAGAAATACGGCGGCGGCCCGTTCCGCGTGCCTCCGGGCGGCCATTTCATCAATATCGACCGCGTCACCGGCGCGCGGCTCTCGGCGGATGCCTCGGGCGCGAATGTGGTGGCGGAGTACTTCCGCGACGGCGTCGACCCGATCTTCGGCCTGGCCGCGGCGATCGACGGCGGCTTCGCCATGGGCGAGGGGCTGCCGATGTATTCCCGCGACGAGGCGCTGGCCACCAGCACCGACGAGGTCATGACCTCGACCGGCGAGCGCAAGTCGGTTCCGAAGGCCGCCAGCTTCGGCACGATCTCGGCGGGCGGGCTCTACTAGAGCCCGCCGCCAGGCGCCTGTTGCGGCAGTTTGCTGCGGTCTGAACCGGATAGTTTACAGACCAACCCGGCCCTCCTAGGCTGCGTTTGCTAAGATTAGTTAACGCAACTGAGAGACAAGGGCATTTCAATGACGAATATCACCGGCTCGCTGGAGTGGGTCAGCTCCATTTACGATGGATATGACGCCCCCGAACTCAACGGGGCGAACAAGATCGCCGAAACCACGATCGCAGGGACGGTCTATCTCTTCGTCACGGGAAACTACGACGACGGCGTCCAGGTCCTGAAACTGAAGAACTCCGGAGAGCTCGAGGCGGTGCAGAGCGTTGCCGACAGCGCTAGCGTTTCGATCAATAATCCGTCCGACCTGAAGGTCATGAATGTCGGCAACAAGAAGTTCCTCGTGGTCAGCTCGACCTATGACGACACGCTTTCGGTCTTCCAGATCGGCACCGGCGGATCGACCAAGGGCTTTCTGACCTATGTCGGCGCCATCGACGGGACGGACATCGCGGGCTATGCCGGCACGCTGAACAATGTCGCCAGCATCGAGGTGCTGAATGAAGGCGCGAACAAGGCCGTCTTTGCGGTAACGGCAACCTATGGCGATGCCGTCGCGACCTTCGAGATCGACAATTCCGGCGAGATTTCCCTGCTGGACGCGGTTTTCGATACCGAAGCCACGAATTTGCACCTCGACGGCGCCTCGGCGATGGACAGCTTCGTCGTCGGCGGCACGACCTATCTCTATGTCGCCTCCGGCGAGGACGGCATCTCGGTCTTCAAGGCGAATACCGGCAACGGAAGCCTGAACACGGTCCAGAACTACGCCGACGGACGGGCCTATAACAGCCTTGCCGCGGTCAACTGGAATGGCGAGAACGTGCTGGTGGCCGCAGGCGAGGGCTATCTGGACGTGTTCCGGATCGGCGGCAATGGCAGCCTGAATTTCAAGATGCGGACCGAGGACAGCGACGCAGGCACCTACTATCCGCGCTCGCTGGAGACCGTCAGCCTGGACGGCGTCCCGTTCCTGGTGATGGCGGACTATTCCAGCACCACGATCGGCATCTACTCGATCGAGGACGACTACAGCATCGTCCAGATCGACGACATCACCGATGCATCGGCCTATGACAACGCTCTTGGCTGGGTGTTCGTCGAGGTCAATGGCAAGAGCTACCTGATTTCGACCGCCTATGACGATGACGGCGTCACGGTGACAGAAATCGGCGGCGAAGACGACTACCTGCTGGGCACCGAAGGGGCGGACCGCATTGCCGGACTGCGCGGCGACGACGTGCTTGCGGGCAAGAGCGGCGCGGACAAGATCTTCGGCGGCGCAGGCGATGACGTCGCGGTCGGCTCGCAGGGCAGCGACACGCTCTATGGCGGCGGCGGCGACGACGTGCTGGTCGGCGGGCTCGGCGACGATCTTCTCAGCGGCGGCGGCGGCGCGGACATCCTCAAGGGCGGCCTGGGCACGGACATGATCAGCTATGCCGGATCCGGCGGGGCCGTGGCCATCGACCTTGGCGCGGGAACGGCCTCGGGAGGCCAGGCCGATGGCGACTATTTCCGCGGCATCGAGGATATCGAGGGGTCGAATGGCGGCGACACGCTGACCGGCGACGACGGCAGCAACCGGATCGAGGGCCTGGCCGGGGCCGACCGGATCTCGGGCGGCGGGGGGAGCGACAAGCTTTTCGGCGGGGCCGGGTTCGACACGATCTGGGGCGGCAACGGCTATGACCGTCTCGACGGGAACAATGGCTACGACAATCTCTATGGCGGCGCGGGCGGAGACAAGCTCAACGGCGGCGGCGGCAACGACAAGCTCTTCGGCGGCGATGGCGCGGACACCTTGACCGGGAATAGCGGCGCGGACACGCTCGTCGGCGGCGCGGGCAACGACGAGATGACCGGCAGCGGGGGCGCGGATGTATTCCTCTTCGAGGACGGGTTCGGCGATGATCTCATCACGGATTTCGATCTGTCGAAGGACAAGCTGGATCTTTCGGCAATCGACGAGATCGAGTCGATGACGGACTTCCATGCGCTGTCGCAGACGATCGCGGGAGACCTCTATATCGCGATCGACGAACAGAACTCGATCCAGCTCGCCGGCGTGACGGAAAGCCAGCTTTCCGCGTCCAACTTCATCTTCTGAACTGGACATGCCGCGTCCGCTCTGGTGCGGGCGCGGCAGTATTGCTTTTGCCGGCATCAGGTTCTGGCGCGGCATCGGTTGCGTCCGGCCGGCTCCGCCTCTATACCCGGGCCTTGCTGAAACCTGGCCGGACCTGTCATGCGCGCTGAAATACAGAACCTCGTTGCCGAAATCGAAAAATCGCTGAAGCTCCTTGCCCAGCGGATGGATATCGAAACCGCGCCGCACCGGCTGGAAGAATTCAACGCCATGACCGAGAATCCGGATCTGTGGAACGATCCGGAGAAGGCGCAGAAGCTGATGCGCGACCGCCAGGCGCTGGTCGACGCGCTGGCCACCTATGACGGGCTCAAGCAGGACCTGGCCGACAATGCCGAGCTGATCGAGCTGGGCGAGATGGAAGACGACCAGGAGGTCATCGCCGAGGCCGAGGACGCGATCCGCAGGATCCGCGAAAAGGCCGCCCAGAAGGAGCTGGAAGCGCTGCTGAACGGCGAGGCCGACGGCAACGACACCTTCCTCGAGATCAATGCCGGCGCCGGCGGCACCGAGGCCTGCGACTGGGCGCAGATGCTGCAGCGGATGTATGTCCGCTGGGCGGAGGCGCATGGCTACGAGGTCGACATGCAGTCCGAGGAAGCCGGGGCCGAGGCCGGGATCAAGTCGGTCGCCTACAAGATCTCGGGTCAGAACGCCTATGGCTGGCTGAAATCGGAATCGGGCGTGCACCGCCTGGTGCGGATCTCGCCCTTCGGCAAGGGCACGCGCGAGACCTCCTTCGCCTCGGTCTGGGTCTATCCGGTGGTCGACGACAATATCGAGATCGAGGTCAACCCGGCCGATATCCGCATCGACACCTACCGCTCTTCGGGCGCGGGCGGGCAGCACGTCAACACCACTGACTCGGCGGTGCGGATCACCCACCATCCGACCGGCATCGTCGTGACCTCGTCGGAGAAGTCGCAGCACCAGAACCGCGACATCGCCATGAAGGCGCTGAAATCGCGGCTCTACCAGATGGAGCTGGACCGCCGGAACGCGGCGATCAACGAGGCGCACGAGGCCAAGGGCTCGGCGGGCTGGGGCAACCAGATCCGCAGCTACGTGCTGCAGCCCTACCAGATGGTGAAGGACCTGCGGACGAATGTGGAGACCTCCGACACGCAGGGCGTGCTCGACGGCGATCTCGACAAGTTCATGGCGGCCACGCTGGCGCTCGACGTGGCGGGCAAGAGCCGCGCCGAAGCCCAGGGCGAGTAACCCGCCGCCGCGCCTTCGCCGACCGCCGCGCGCCCTTGCGGCACCATTCCGCGGGCGATGGGTATCCGCCCGATTTGTACCTCCTGCCTGCGTTTCGCGTGATGTCGTAAAAGACGTTCATAGCGACGTCGTTTGCGACGTATCTTGAGCGGAGGGTGCATGCGAGGCGAGGTCCTTGGCGCGGAACGGCGCCGACGGTGGAGCGACGACGAGAAGCTCGCGATCGTGTCGGAGGTGGGCGTGAACGGCGCGACGCTGACGCAGGTCGCGCGGCGGCATGACGTGACGCGGTCGCAGATTTATGGCTGGCGGCATGTCCTCAAGAAGAAGGGCCTGCGGCCGCGGGATCACGGCACGCTTTTCCTGCCCGTCGATTTTCCTGCACCTGAGGAGATGCCGCCGGAACCGTCGGCGACCAGTTCCGTACCCGTGGAACTCCGGCTGGCGAACGGACGGTGGCTGCGCTTCGACAGCACGCTCGACCCGGCAGCGCTGTCGCGGCTGATCCGGGCGATTGAGGCGGCATGATCGGTCCCGGGACCGGCGTCCGGGTCTATCTGGCCTGCGGAACCACCGACATGCGCAAGGGCATCGCCGGGCTGGCCGCGCTGGCGCAGGATGTCCTGCGGCAGAAGCCCGCCAGCGGCGCCGTCTTCGCGTTTCGCGGTCGCAAGGGCGACAGGATCAAATTGCTGTACTGGGAGTTCGCGCCGGTCCGCCGCAGGCGGCAAACTGTCCGGGGGACAGTTTGAGGCAAGAACGGGCGGAGCCCCAGGGGCTCTGCCTGTACTACAAGGTTCTCGAGCGCGGGAAATTTCCCTGGCCTTCGGCGGGGAGCGGGGCAGCGCGGCTGACCTCAGCGCAACTGGCCATGCTCTGGGAAGGGATTGATTGGCGTCGGCCCGATTGGGGCGCGCCACCGGCGCGAGCCGGGTGGAATATCTCGCTGATTTCCCTTGTTTTCATGGCTCTGCGGACCCTGCCATGGTAAGCTTTGGCATGTCCGCAAACGCCGTAAACCTCCCTGATGATCCCGACCTTCTGAAGGTGATGATTGCCGCGCTCTCGGCCGAGAACGCCAAGATGTCGGCCTCGCTCCGCGCCCACGATCTCCTCGTCCAAGCCCTGCGCGTGCGGATCGCCAAGCTCCAGAAGCAGAAGTTCTGCACCTCCTCGGAGAAGATCGAGCGGGAGATTGAGCAGCTGGAATTGGCGCTCGAGGATCTGCAGGTCGCCCTGGCTGAGGCAGAGACCATCGACGCTTCTGAGGGCGAAGACGAGCCGGAAGCGGCCGTTGCGGGCGCCGCTTCGCCGGAGCAGAAGCCGCGCCGCCGCCCGAAGGTGGCGCCGGGCACGCCGCGCGAGCGACGCGAGCTCGATCCGGGCGACAGCTGTCCTGATTGCGGCGGCGCTTTGCGGGTGGTCGGCGAGGATGTCAGCGAGATGCTCGACATGATCGCGGCGCAGCTGAAGGTCGTCGAGATCGCCCGGGTGAAGAAATCCCGCCGCTGCTGCGAGCGGATGGTGCAGGTGCCTGCGCCGAGCCGCCCGATCCCGCGCGAGCCATGGCGGGCGCGGCGCTGCTGGCCTGCATCCTGGTGTCCAAGTTCGACGACCATGTCCCGCTCTACCGCCTGAACGAGATCTTCGCCCGCCTCGGCGCAGACATTGCCGACACCACCCTGGTCGACTGGTGCGGCGGCGCGATGAAGGCGCTGGCGCCGCTGATCGACCGGATCGGCAGGGAAATCCTGGCCGCTGACCTGCTGCATGCCCCTTCTCGGCGAATGCATGCATTCGCCTGCCAGGCAATGGACGACACGCCCATCCGGGTCCTCGACCGCTCCGGCAAGGACAAGGGCCTGGGCAAAGGGGTGAAGCAGGGCCGGATCTGGGTCTATGTCCGCGACCAGCGGCCGTCGCACCGAAGGTGCGCCTCCGGCGCAACGGCAGGGACGGCGCCTCCGGGCGCGGTCTGCCGGTTCTCGACCGACCGGAAGGCAGAACACCCGCGGAAGCACCTCTCGGAGAGCGGCGGCATCCTGCAAGCCGACGCGCATAGCGGGTTCCGCGAGCTTTGCGAGCCGGGGACCGATGGCACGGCCCAGTTCCGCGAGGCGGCGTGCTGGGCGCATCTGCGCCGGGACTTCCATGATGTCTGGACCGCGACCGGCTCCGGGATCGCCCGCGAGGCCTTGGACCGCATCGGCAAGCTCTACGACATCGAGCGGCAGATCGCGGGACAACCCGCAGAGGTTCGCAAGGCCGTGCGGCAGGAGCGGAGCGCGCCCAGGGTCGCGGCCTTCCGTGCCTGGGCCGAACAGCAGCTGGGGCGCATTCCCGGCAAGGGCGATCTTGCGAAAGCCTTCCGCTACGCGCTGAACCGGTGGGGTTCGTTCTGCCTGTTTCTGGAGGACGGCCGCGTAGCGATGGATAACAACGCAGCCGAGCGAGGCATGAGACCGATCGGAGTCGGCCGCCGCAACTGGCTCTTCGCGGGATCGGACACCGGCGGCGAAACCCTGGCGCGGGCGATGACGATCATCGAGAGCGCGAAGATGAATGGTCTCGATCCGCAGGCCTATCTGGCCGATGTCCTCGACCGCATCCACGACCACAAGATCAACCGGCTCGACGAGCTGCTGCCGTGGAACTGGAAGACTCAGGCCGCAGAAACGCCCCGGAGCGACGCCGCCTGAAATTGCAAGGCGGTCCAAATCGGGTGGTTGCGGCGATGGCGCGTTGGAAGCGGTCGCTGCTCCGGGCCTGTGCCGGATCGTGTTCCTGGATCAGCTCGATCGCGGTGCCGCGGAGGGGCTGCGCCGTGTCAGCTCGCAGGGCGTGAATCGGCGTGCACTTCTGGCTTTGGCTCGATTTGGATGCAGACCGCGCATGCGCGGCCCCTATCTTTCTGACGTAAGTTCAGGCGGATAAGCGAGATGCCGCGACTGAGCATGATAACGCTGCCCCCAGCTGGTCTTGTCTTCCAGAAAGTCGCCGCCGGGGTCGGCCGCATCAAAACCGAGTCAAAGCCAGTTTTCGATGCCGTTTGACGTCATTCGCAACCTTCTTCCTATCCTCTCTAATGGCGGCCTTTCGCGGTGCAGCCGGATCGTGTGCACCCCGGCGGCGGCGGCTCACGTGCGCAGCGCGCGCTCCCGTGCTTCGCGGACCGCGCGGCGCATCGAGTGCCAGTCGGGATCGGTCTCGGTCAGGTAGCGGTGATAGGTGGTGAGCTGGTCCACCGCATCCTCCTCGCCATGGCGCTCGAACTGCGCGGCGATGACCGGCAGCATCGAGATCGCCAGCGCGCCATGGGCCATCGCGCCGCCATGGACCCCGTCCGCAGCCCGGTCGAAGCCCAGCACGAAGCAGCGGTGGCGCAGCACCCAGCGGTCGTCCAGCGCGCCCAGGAACGGCGCCAGGTAGGGCCGTGCCTGCAGGTTGGGCCGCAGGAACTCGGTCGCAATCACGTAGGGGATGCGCGCATGCTCCATCAGCCCCTGCGCCAGGAGCACGTTCTTCAGCATCGCGATGCGGCCGAGATGGTCGTTGTTGAGGTCGCGGTAGCCGCGCAGCGGCCGCGGCAGCCCCTCCTGCCGGCCCGGGGCCAGCGCGGCGAGGTCGAACTGCTCGTAGGTCTCGCCGTTGAAATGCTCCATCCGCTGCGGCTGCGGATAGGCAAGCAGAACCAGGTCGAATTCCAGCCCCGGCACATGCTTCAGCACCATCCGCGTGACATAGTCCGAGGAGGCGCCGCCGACCGAGAGATTGAGCAGGTTCACCTCCTCGCGCGGCACGTCGAGCGCGGCGGCCAGGTGGTCTGCGACGCGGTTGCCGAAGATCAGCTCCTCGTGCAGCCCGGTGCCGAAGGCCTGGCTCTCGCCGATGACGCAGATGCGGATCCGCGCGTCTGGGTCGTAGTCCTCGCCGCGGAACCCGGCGCTGTTGAAGCGGTAGGAGACGCGGCCGCTCTGGTCCGTGCCGTATTCCATCGCCAGCCGCCCCGGCACATGCTCGCCGAGCTGCGCATCGCAGGGCTCGACGGCCCAGAAGGTCCGGTCCGTCGCCTGCATCAGCGCGTCCCTCCGCAGCCCGCCGGGGCGCTGCGCCGCGGCGGGATCACGGGGGCGCTGCAGCGGGGGCGGGCCGCGGCAGGGGGCTCGATGGCATGCGTGGTCAATCTGCGTCCTCCCCGGGCGATTGTCCCGACGCTACAGGGGAGGACGTGCCGGCGCCAAGCGCCTTGCTGCCGCAGTCCGGCTCAGCCGGCGAGCGTGCCCTCCGCGGTCAGCCGGGTCTTGCCGCCCAGATAGGGATGCAGCACCTCGGGCAGCTCGACGCCGCCGTCTTCGGTCTGGCCGTTCTCCAGCACGGCGATCAGCGCGCGGCCGACCGCCAGGCCCGAGCCGTTGAGCGTGTGCAGGAATTCCGGCTTGCCGCCATCGGCCGGGCGGAAGCGGGCATTCATCCGCCGCGCCTGGAAATCGCCGCAATTGGAGACCGAGCTGATCTCGCGGTAGGTGTCCTGGCCGGGCAGCCAGACCTCGAGGTCATGGGTCTTGACCGCGCCGAAGCCGATATCGCCGGAACACAGCACCACGGTGCGGAAGGGCAGGCCCAGCCGCTGCAGGATGTCCTCGGCGCAGGCGGTCATGCGGTCATGCTCGGCGCGGCTTTCGTCCGGCTTGACGACGGAGACCATCTCCACCTTCTCGAACTGGTGCTGGCGCAGCATGCCCGAGGTGTCGCGCCCGGCGCTGCCGGCCTCCGAGCGGAAGCACTGGGTATGGGCGACCATGCGGCGGGGCAGGGAGGCCTCGTCCACCATCTGGCCGTTCACCGTATTGGTCAGCGTCACCTCGGCGGTCGGCACCAGCCACCAGCCTTCGCGGGTCTGGTAGCTGTCCTCGCCGAATTTCGGCAGCTGCCCGGTGCCGTAGAGCATTTCCTCCAGCACGAGGACCGGCGTCCAGGTCTCCTCCAGCGCGTTGGCGTCGACATGGGTGTCGAGCATGAACTGCGCCAGCGCGCGGTGGATGCGCGCGACGGCACCCTTCAGCACGACGAAGCGCGAACCGGAGAGCCGCGCGGCGGTTTCGAAATCCATGCCCTTCCTGACGCCGGCGAGCTCGAAATGCTCCTTCGGCTGGAAGGCGAAGCTCTTCGGCGTGCCGATCCGGCGGATCTCGACATTGTCGTTCTCGTCGGCGCCCTCGGGCACCTCGTCGGACATGATGTTCGGCAGCGTCATCAGGAGATTGCGCAGCTCCTCGTCCTCGGCCTTGGCCTCGGCTTCGAGCCTGGCGATCTCGTCCTTCTTGGCGGCCACGAGCGCGCGCAGCCGCTCGAACTCGGCCTCGTGGCCCTGGGCCTTGGCCTTGCCGACCTGCTTGGAGGCGGCATTGCGCTCGGCCAGCGCGGCCTCGGCGGCGGCGATCTTGGCGCGGCGGTCGGCGTCCAGGCTAAGCACCTGCTCCGACACGCCCGAGAGCCCGCGGCGCGCCATGGCGGCGTCGAACAGGGCAGGGTTGTCGCGGATCATGCGGATGTCGTGCATTTGGGCCTCCGGGGATGGTTTGCGGCTCTCCTAGACGAAACCGCTGCGGGGGGAAAGCGCCGGAAAGCCGCTCCGCCGGGGGCGCCTGCGCGCGGGCCGCCATCACGGCTGCGCGAGGGGGCAGGAACAGCTGCCGCAGGCGGCCGTTGACAGTGCAGACGCGGCGGCGGAGGGCCAACGGGCCGGTACGGCGCCGCATCAGGACTGACGGAAGGAGAAACGACATGCCGAAGATTTCAGACGCGAAAGTCGCCATCCTGGCCACCGATGGTTTCGAGAAGAGCGAGCTGTTCGAACCCAGGCGCCAGCTTGCGGAGCAGGGCGCGGAGGTCGTCATCGTCTCGCTGGAGGCGGGCGAGATCCGCAGCTGGGACAAGAGCGACTGGGGCGAGGCCGTCGCCGTCGACCGGACGGTCGGCGAGGTGTCGGTATCCGATTTCGACGCGCTGGTGCTTCCCGGCGGCCAGATCAATCCCGACATCCTGCGCGCCGACGGGACCGCGGTGTCCTTCGTCCGCAGCTTCTTCGACAGCGGCAAGACGCTTGCCGCCATCTGCCACGCGCCATGGCTGCTGGTGGAGGCGGACGTCCTGCGCGGGCGGGACTTGACGTCCTACAAGTCGATCCGGACCGATGTGGTCAATGCGGGGGGCAACTGGATGGACGAGCCGGTCGTCTGCGACCGCGCGCTGGTCACCTCGCGCAATCCCGGCGACCTGGACGCGTTCTGCGCCAAGATTGTCGAGGAGATCGAGGAAGGCCGCCACAGGCGCAAGGCGGCGTGATGCCGGGCCGGCCGCGGGACGCGATCCGCGCCCGGCCGTAACGGAAAGGGAGGGGCGCGTGCCGCGGGGCGCGCGCCCTTTGCCTTGCGTATTTCGCCGCCCCGGCTTGCCATTCCCTGCGGCCGTGCATAGGTTCCGCCCGACTTTGCACCTGCCCCAGGAGGGACCCCCAGAATGTTCGCAACCCCCGCCTTTGCCCAAGCCGCTGGCGCCGGAGGCCCGATGGCCGCGATCCAGGGCTTCGTGCCGCTGATCCTGATCTTCGCCATCATGTACTTCCTGCTGATCCGTCCCCAGCAGAAGAAAGTGAAGCAGCACAAGGCGATGATCGAAGCCGTCCGCCGCGGTGACCAGGTCGTCACCCAGGGCGGCATCATCGGCAAGGTGACCAAGGTCAAGGAAGACGGCGAAGTCGAGGTCGAAATCGCCCCCGAAGTCCGCATCCGCGTCGTCAAGTCCACCATCGCCCAGGTGGTGTCGAAGACCGAGCCGGCTGCCTCCTGATGCTGGATTTCCCGGTCTGGAAACGGGTCCTGATCTGGGGCCTGTGCGTGGCGGGGCTGCTATTTGCAGCCCCGAACCTGTTCTACTCGCGCGTGGAGAGCCATAACGACGCGGTCCAGGCGATCGAACGGACCGGGACATCGACGCCCGAGCTCGAGGCCCAGGCGGCGGGATGGCCCTCCTTCCTGCCCTCGGGCCTCGTCAATCTCGGCCTCGACCTGCGCGGCGGGGCCCATCTGCTGGCCGAGGTCCATACCCAGGACGTCTATGCCGACCGGATGGACAATCTCTGGCCCGAGGTCCGCAACGCGCTGCGCGCCGAGCGCGGCGACATCGGCACCATCCGCCGCCAGGACAGCAGCCCCGACGAGCTGCGCATCCGCGTCAGCCGTCCCGAGAACATCCAGGCGGCCGTGCAGGCGATCTCGGACCTTTCCTCGCCCATCGTCTCGCTGACCGGCGTCGGCGCGCGCGATTTCGAGGTGAGCGCCGAGGGCGCAGAGATCGTCGTGCGGCTCTCGGAGGCCGAGCGCGCCGCCACCGACGACCGCACCATGCGCCAGTCGCTGGAGATCATCCGCCGCCGCGTCGACGAGGCCGGCACGCGCGAGCCCACCATCCAGCGCCAGGGCGAGGACCGGATCCTGATCCAGGTGCCCGGCATCGGCTCCGCGCAGGAGCTGAAGGACCTGATCGGCACCACCGCGCGGCTGACCTTCAACGAGGTGACGGGCCGCACCACCGACGAGCACCAGCCGGTCGAGGCCGGGCAGGAGCTGCTGCCCTCGATGAACGAGCAGGGCGTGTTCTACGCCGTCGACACCGCCGCCGTCGTCTCGGGCGAGGATCTGACCGACGCGCAGCCCTCCTTCGACCAGAACGGACGTCCGGCGGTCAGCTTCCGCTTCAACCCGGGCGGGGCGCGGCGCTTCGGCGACTACACCGCGGCGCATATCGGCGAACCCTTCGCCATCGTGCTCGACGGCGAGGTGATCTCGGCCCCGGTCATCCAGAGCCATATTGCCGGCGGGTCGGGCATCATCACCGGGAATTTCTCGGTCGAGGAGTCGACCCAGCTCGCGGTTCTGCTGCGCGCGGGCGCGCTGCCGGCGCAGATGACCTTCCTCGAGGAACGGACCATCGGCCCCGAGCTCGGCGCGGATTCGATCCGGGCCGGCGCGCTGGCCTGCGCGGTCGCCTTCGTGGCGGTGCTGGCCTTCATGTTCGCCGCCTACGGGCTGTTCGGGGTCTTCGCCAATATCGCGCTGATCATCAATATCGGCCTGATCTTCGGCCTGCTGTCGCTGATCGGCGCGACGCTGACCCTGCCGGGGATCGCGGGCATCGTGCTGACCATCGGCATGGCGGTCGACGCCAACGTGCTGATCTTCGAGCGGATCCGCGAGGAGCTGAAGACCGCGCGCGGACCGGCGCGGGCGATCGAGCTGGGCTATGAAAAGGCGGTCTCGGCGATTGCCGACGCCAATATCACCACGCTGATCACCGCGGCGATCCTCTACTTCATGGGCTCCGGCCCGGTGAAGGGCTTCGCCATCACCCTGGGGATCGGCATCATCACCTCGGTCTTCACCGCGATCTACGTGACGCGGCTGATCGTGCTGGCCTGGTTCGCCCGCAAACGCCCCAAGACGCTGGAGGTCTGACATGCGGCTGAGACTCGTTCCCCAGGAGACCAACTGGGATTTCTTCCGCCTGACCAAGGTCTTCATCGCGGTTTCCGGCGCGGCGATGGTCGCCTCGGTGGTGCTGTTCTTCGTCATGGGGCTGAATTTCGGCATCGACTTCCGGGGCGGCACCACGATCCGCACCGAAAGCGCGCAGCCGGTCGATGTCGGCGCCTACCGCGACGCGATGGCGCCTCTGGGGCTCGGCGACGTGTCGATCACCGAGGTGTTCGATCCGGGCTTCGACGCCAACCAGCATGTCGCCCAGATCCGCATCGAGGCGCAGGGCGACGGCGATGCCTCGGTGGCGCAGCAGACCATCGCGGATGTCGAGACGGCGCTGCAGTCGCTCGATCCCTCGATCACCTTCCCCTCGGTGGAAAGCGTCGGGCCCAAGGTCTCTGGCGAGCTGGTGACCGAGGCGGTGATCGCTGTGACGCTCGCGATCGCGGCGGTGCTGGTCTATATCTGGCTCCGGTTCGAATGGCAGTTCGCGGCCGGCGCCGTGCTGTCGCTCGTCCATGACGTGACGCTGACCATCGGCATCTTCGCGCTCCTGCAGATCAAGTTCGACCTGGCGATCATCGCCGCGCTGCTGACCATCGTCGGCTATTCGCTGAACGACACGGTGGTGGTCTTCGACCGGGTGCGCGAGAACCTGCAGCGCTACAAGAAGCGGCCGCTGAAGGAGGTGCTGAACCTCTCGATCAACGAGACGCTCAGCCGGACGACGATGACCTCCTTCACGACGCTGATCGCGCTCTTCGCTCTGTTCGCGCTCGGCGGCGACGTGATCCGCGGCTTCGTCTTCGCGATGATCTGGGGCATCGTGGTCGGGACCTATTCCTCGATCTACGTCGCGTCGGCGATCCTGCTGAAGCTCGGGGTGAAGCGCGACTGGTCGAAGAAGAACGACGGCAAGGGCGGCACGCAATTCGCCAATATCGACGCCTGAGCCTGTCTCCGGCGGCCAGCGGCCGTCGCGGGTTCGACGGGGCCGTCTCCTTGCCGGAGGCGGCCCCGCTGCGTTCGGCACCCCGGCCGCGCGCGTGTTCAAGGCCCGTGTTCAAGGCCCGTGTTCAAGGCCCGTGTTCAAGGATTGGGCAGGCGGGACGCGGCGCCCCTGCCGCGCCACTTCGAGTTTGACAGTTTTGTGACAGCTGGCGCAGTCTCGGACAGACCTAGCCCTGCCGGGCAGCCGTCAGTTCAGAGGAAACTCCATGCGTCCCACTTCCCTTCGTTCCGGTCTTGCCGTCTCCGCAATCGCGCTCGCCGTTGCCGCGTCCGGGCTTCTGGCCGCCGCCCAGGACAGTGCGGCGGCGCCGCAGAACGACCTGATGAACGCCACTGTCTGGATGGAGACCGCGGTCGAGTACAAGGCCACGGTGCAGCAGCTCTTCAAGCTCGCCAAGACGCAGCTCGACGCCGCGCTGGAGGATCCGTCCTGGACCGCGGTGCCCGACAAGCAGGGAGAGGGCTACGAGGACCTGCCGTTGGCAATCGTCTCCGATCTCGACGAGACGCTGCTCGACAACGGCAATTACGAGGTCTCGCTCGTCACCCGCGGCACCAGCTACAGCTCGTCGGAATGGGCCGACTATGTCGAGAGCAAGACCTCCGAGGCGGTCCCGGGCGCGGTCGAATTCGCCAAGTATGCCGAGAGCAAGGGCGTGAAGATGTTCTACGTCTCGAACCGCAAGGAGCCGGGCAAGCAGGCGACCTACGAGAACATGGAGGCGCTCGGCTTCCCGATGGGCGGCAATGCCGACACCGTGCTCCTGCGCGGCGGCAAGGAGGAATGGGGCTCCGCCAAGGAGAACCGCATCGCCTATGTCGCCGAGAACTACCGCGTGGTGCTGCTGATGGGCGACAACCTGGGCGATTTCACCGATGCCGCCGAGGGCAGCCTGGAAGAGCGCGACGCCGTGCTGGCGGAGACCGCCGACCGCTGGGGGCAGGACTGGATCATGTTCCCGAACCCGGAATACGGCTCCTGGGAGTCCGCGACCTTCGGCGGCGAGTGGTCGCTCTCCGAGGATGAGCGCCGGCAGAAGAAGATCGACGCGATGGAGCCCTGGATGCCGGCCGAATAGGCAAGCCCGCGCTGCAGCTTTCCGTCCGGTCGGGGAGGGCCGTCGACGGAGGACGCCCTTCCGGTCTTCCGGGAGGGCGTTTTGCCATGCCGGGGCGGGCGGCACGATATCCAGCCAGCCGGACAGGGCCGCAACCCGGATATGTCCCGCGAGGCACGCCCGCGCGATCAGGCAGTGTCCCGGGGGCTCGGCCGCTTGCCCTCCTCGGAGCGCCAGCGGATCTGCCGCAGCATGCCGGGGACAAGGTCGCTGGCCGTCAGCGGCAGCATGACATGCCGGAGGAACAGGCAGGGCAGCAGGCTCGCCGGAACTGCGTCCGGACCGGGTCCCGTCAGCTGGCGCCCTGGGCGGATGCGTCCGAATTGCCGTCGATATGCAATGTCCCCGCTGATCCGGTCCCTCTGGCAGGCAGGGTCCCGCGCGGCCGGGCCGGGGGCGGGGCGGAACCGGGCCTTTCGGCGGTCTTGCGGCGCGCATTGGCGCAGCCTAAGGGACCGGAAACCAACGGAGGGTCCATGAGCACCAAGGCCATCATCACCGCCTATTTCGACGCCTTCAACGCAGGCGACACCCAGACCATGCTGGATCTGCTGACCGAGGATGTGGAGCATCACGTCAACCAGGGCGGCATCCGCAAGGGCAAGGACGCCTTCGCCGAGTTCTGCGCCCATATGGACCGCTGCTATTCGGAAAACCTGACCGATCTGGTGATCTTCGCCGAGGGCGACCGCGCCGCGGCGGAATTCATCGTCAACGGCAGCTACAAGGCCGATGACGAGGGCCTGCCGCCCGCCACGGGCCAGACCTACCGGCTGCCCGCGGGCTCGTTCTTCAGCCTGCGCGATGGCCGGATCGCCCGGGTGACGACCTACTACAATCTCGAGGACTGGATCGCCCAGGTCTCCTGAGCCCGTCCGCCTCCGCCTGGCGCGGGGGAGGGACCGGGAGGGGGCGCGCCCCCTCCCGGCTCCGGTCACAGCCCGTAGATGGCGCCGAACTTCTCTTCCAGGTAGTCGAGAAGCGGGCCCGCCTCGGGTTCGGCACCGGTCGCGCGCAGGATCGTCTCGCGCGGCGCGTAGCGGCTGCCATGCTGCTGCAGGTTTTCCGCCAGCCAGCCGAGCGCCGCCGAGAGATCGCCCTCGGCCAGCTGCGCGTCGAGATCGGGCAGCGCCTCGCGCAGCGCCTTGTGCAGGCAGCCGGCATAGACATTGCCCAGGGCATAGGTCGGGAAATAGCCGAAGAGCCCGACCGGCCAGTGCACGTCCTGCAGCACGCCATTCGACGGCCGGTCCACCGCTGCGCCGAAATCGCGAGCGAAGCGCTCGTTCCAGGCGCCGGGCAGGTCGGCGACCGCCAGATCGCCCGAGATCAGCGCGCGCTCCAGGTCGAAGCGCAGCATGACATGCAGGTTGTAATGCACCTCGTCCGCCTCGGTGCGGATGAAGCCCGCATGCACCCGGTTCACCGCCGCGTAGAAATCGTCCGGGCCGCCGACGCGCAGGTCGCCGAAGGTCTCCTGCATCTGGTGGAAGAGCCAGGAGGTGAAGGCGCGGCTGCGCCCCAGCTGGTTCTCGTAGATCCGGCTCTGGCTCTCGTGCACGCCCATCGAGGCGCCCGAGCCCAGAGGCGTCAGCAGATAGGCCGGGTCGACCTTCTGCTCGTAGGTGGCGTGGCCGACCTCGTGGATCGTCGAGTAGAAGCAGTTGAACGGATCCGCGGGATCGGTCCGCGTGGTGATCCGCACATCCGTCCCCGAGCCCGAGGAGAAGGGATGTACCGCCTTGTCGATGCGCCCGCGGCTCAGGTCGTAGCCGAAGGTCGTCGCCAGCCGCGCCGACAGCGCCAGCTGCGCCGCCTCGTCGAATTCGCCCGACAGCTTCGGCGGCACGACGCTGCTGCCGAGGATGCGCTCGCGCAGCGCCACCAGCCGCGGCCGCAGCCCGTCGAAGAGCGCGGCGATCTGCGCGCCGCTGGTGCCGGGCTCGTAATCCTCCAGAAGCGCGTCATAGACGCTGCCGCCCTCGGCCAGCGCGGCGCCTTCCTCCTGCTTCAGCTTCACCACCTGGGCAAAGCGCGGCTCGAAGGCGGCCCAGTCATCGGCCTTGCGCGCCGCGGCCCATTCGCCCTGCGAGACCGAGGTCACGCGCGCCAGCTCGGTCGCCAGCCTGGCAGGCAGCTTGACCGAGCGCGCGTAGCTGCGGCGGATCTCGCGCAGCTGCGCCCGGGCGATGTCATCGGCGGGCTCCGCCGCCTCCAGCCAGTCGCCGACGCGCGGATCGGTGCGGCGGGCATGGAGCACGCCCTCGAGCGCGGCCATCTCCTCGCCGCGCATCTCGGCGGCGCCCGCGGGCATCATGGTTTCCTGGTCCCAGCCGGTGCGCCCCGCGACCGCGGCCAGCGCCTCGGTCTCGCGGGTGAAGCTCATCAGCTCGTCATATGCAGTCATCTCAGCCTCTCACCGACTGTGCCTTGGGATACTGGGCGAAGAAGCGCGCCCGGATGATGGCGATCCACAGCAGGATCGCGGTGAACTGGTGGGCGATCGCCAGGGGCAGCGGCGCGGCATGCAGCACGGTGGTGATGCCCAGCACCAGCTGCCACAGCAGCAGCCCGCCGACGATGTTGAAGGCCATGCGGGTGTTGAGGTTGCCCGAGCGGCGGCCGCGCCGCCAGACGATGAAGCCGAAGATCACCAGCAGGTAGCCCGACAGCCGGTGCATGAACTGCACGGTGCCCGGGTTCTCGAAGAAGTTCTTCCACCAGGGCGACAGGTCCCACATGTCGAGCGGGAAGATGCCCCCGGCCATCAGCGGCCAGTCGGTGAAGGTCCGGCCCGCATCGATCCCCGCGACCAGCGCGCCCAGCAGCACCTGCAGCATGGCGAAATGCATCAGCCCGGTCGCCATGGAAAACAGCTTCGGCTCCTTGCCGCGGCGCGCCACCATCAGCTCGTGCGAGGAGCGCGACAGCAGCAGCATCGTCCAGGCGGTCAGCCCCAGAATGGCGAAGGCCAGGCCCAGATGGACGGCCAGCCGGTAGCTGGCGACCGAGGTCATGTCGCCGACCAGCCCCGAGGAGACCATCCACCAGCCGATCGCGCCCTGCAGGCCGCCGAGCGCGCCGAGGACCAGCGTGCGCTTGGCGAAGCCCGCGGGCATGCGTTTCGTTGCCACGAAGACCGCGAAGCCCAGGGCCCAGACCAGCCCGATCGTGCGGCCGAGCTGGCGGTGGCTCCATTCCCACCAGTAGATCGACTTGAACTCGGGCAGGGTCATGCCGGTATTCATGTTCTCGTATTGCGGGCTCTCGCGGTACTTGGCGAATTCGCTGTCCCAGCCCTCAGCGCTCATCGGCGGCAGCGCCCCGGTGACGGGCTTCCATTCGGTGATCGACAGCCCGCTATCGGTCAGGCGCGTCAGCCCGCCCACGGCGATCATGGCAACGACGAGAAGGCCGATCACCAGGAGCCAGATCCGCACGGCGCCGCGGCCGCGGTCCTGGCCGCGGTCGATCAGCCCCGGCGTGGGGGCCGCCTTTTCCGCCGGGCCTTCGGTCCCGACCTCTTCGAATATGCTGCGTTTGCTCATGGGGTGCTCCCTCACACGGTCGCGGGTTTCCTAGGGCACGGGGCGGGCACGGGCAAGGGAGAGGGCGCGCGCGGGCTAGGAGGGCGGGGCCTGCAGGAAGGCGGTCAGCAGGCAGATCACGGCCATCACGATGGCGGTTGCCGCGCCGGTCGGCCAGACCGGCTGCCCGCGGAAGAGCGCGCGGCGCGCTGCCTCGGGTCCGGTGCCGTCCGCCTGCGACAGGGCGAGGCCGATCTCCAGCGCGGCATTGCTGCGCCGCGCCAGCTGCACCAGCCCCAGGGCGAGGCTGCCCGCGGAGGCCAGGAAGATCGCGATCAGCCCCAGCCGTTCCCAGCCCGCCACCGGCAGCGCCCTGACGGTCTCTCCGGCGATGATCCAGCCGCCGAAAAGCGTGCAGATGGCGATGAAGAACTGCAGCACCTTCACGTAGATCGCGGAAACGGCGCAGGCGATGTCGAAGGCGTCGCGGCTGGTCATCGGGGGCTGTCTCCTGTCACAGCTGCTTCAGCAGCTTTTCGGCATGGGCGGGCTCCAGTTCCCAGCAGCAGGCGACCTCCCAGGCGAGGATGGCGCGCCATTCGCGGCTGTCGACCGGGCCGAGCTGGCCGAGATCGAAGAGCGCCAGGTCGCGGCGGCTCTCGTCCCAGTCCAGAAGAGCGGTGCGCCCGTCGGGGCAGCGCAGCAGGTTGCCGGGATTGAGATCGCCATGGATCGCGGTCTCGCGGCGATGGGTCAGCGCGTGCCAGGCCTCGCGGCAGGCGGCGGCGGCCTCGCGCGGCAGGGCGGAAAGGCGGATGTCGCCGCCGGACTCGCGGGCCAGCAGCTCGCGTGCCGAGGCGAAGCCCGGCCGCTGCGGCAGGCCCGCGCAGGCGGCATGGAGCGTCTCCAGTGCCGCGCGCAGCCTGGGCAGCCCGGCAGCGGGGAAGCTGCGGCCCTCGATCCAGGCCTCGCAGGTCCAGCCCGCCTCGCAGAGCCGTCCGTTGCGGCTGGGCAGGAGCCGGGGCACGGCAAAGCCCGCCGCTTCGGCCGCGTCATGCACCGGCGCCAGCCAGGCGAGCGCCGCCTCGCTGCGGCGCGTCGACTTGAAGATAAGCTGCGGCTCCGCCCCCTGGGTGCGGAAGGCGCGGTTGCGGTGCCCGCCGCGGATGCGCTGCAACGGCGCCTGGCAGTCCCAGAGCGCGGTGGGCGGCAAGGGGGCGGGGCTCTCGGAAGGGCTCATTTTCCCAAGGTAGCCTCACGGAAGCGTGAGACCAGCGGAAAATCGCCGATCCGGGGTTTTCCCGAGCCGGGCCAGCGGGCTAGGCCGTTTCGGCAACGCTCCGCGGGCCCGGGGACGGCCTGTCAGGCCGCCCTCCGGCCGGGGGGTATCAGCCGCGCTCTTTCCAGCGCACCATCTGGCGCAGCATGCCGTGGAAGATCTGCACGTCCGAGCGGGTCAGCGGCATCCGCGACCAGAGATTGCGCAGCACGATCTTCATGCCCTCGGCCTTCTCCGGCGGATGGAAGAACCCGGCCTCGTCGAGGCGGCGGTCGTAATGCTCGGCCAGCTTCTCGATCTCGATCGCGCTGGCCATGTCCGCCCCGGCCAGCTCCAGCCGCTCGGGCGCGACCTCGACCGCCTGCCGACGCCATTCATAGGCGGTCAGCAGCACGCATTGCGCGAGGTTGAGCGAGGCGAAGTCGGGATTGACCGGCACGTTGATGATCGCATTGGCGCGGGCGATGTCGTCGTTTTCCAGCCCGGCGCGCTCGGGTCCGAAGAGCACGGCAGTGCGCTGGCCTTGATGGGCGAGCTTGGCGGCATGGGCCATGGCGGCCTCGGGGGTGAAGACGGGCTTCGTCAGGCCGCGGGCGCGCGCGGTGGTGGCGAAGACATAGGCGCAGTCCTCCAGCGCCCCGGCCGTGTCATCGGCATGGACCGCCTCGTCCAGCAGCCGCCCCGCGCCCGAGGCCATCGCCACCGCCTTGGGGTTCGGCCAGCCGTCGCGCGGCGCCACGACCCGCATCCGGTCGAGGCCGAAATTCCACATCGCGCGGGCGGCCCCGCCGATATTCTCGCCCATCTGCGGGCGGACGAGGACGAAGACCGGGGCGAGTTCGGGGGGAATGGCGGGCTGGCTCATGCCGCGCGCTTAGCGCAGGGCGCCGCGGCGGGCAACGGGGTTTCGCCCGGGGCCGGGCGCGGGGGCTTGCCTTGGCGGGCCTGCACCACTAGGAGGTCGGACCGACCCAAGACGGATGCCGCAAGATGTCAGAGCCTCAGGACGACCGCACGCAGCTTTACCTGATCACCCCGCCGGGGATCGATCTGGAGACTTTCCCCGACCGGCTTTCCGCCGTTCTGGACGCGGTGGAGATCGCCTGCCTGCGGCTCAGGCTGGGCAGCCAGGATGCCGATGCGGTGGCGCGCGCCGCCGATGCGGTGCGGATGATCGCGCATGAGCGCGACGTGCCCTTCGTGGTCGAGAAGCACCTGGCCCTGGCCGAGCGGCTGGGCCTCGACGGCGTCCATCTGGAAGGCTCGCGCAATGTCCGCAAGGCGCGCGAGACCCTGGGCGAGGAGGCCATCGTCGGCACGTTCTGCGGCACCTCTCGCCATGACGGCATGACCGCGGGCGAGGCGGGGGCCGACTATGTCAGCTTCGGCCCGGTCGCCGATACCGGCCTGGGCGAGGAGATCGCCGAGACCGAGCTGTTTGCCTGGTGGACCGAGACGATCGAGCTGCCGGTCGTGGCCGAGGGCGCGCTGATCGGCAAGGGCGAGGACCCGCTGGCGAAGATCCGCGAGCTGGCGCCGGTCGCCGACTTCATCGGGCTGGGCGAGGATCTCTGGGCGCATGACGACCCGGTCGCGCTGCTGCGGCAGATCGAGAAGCTGCTCGGCTGAGCCTCAGGTCAGCCCCTCGGTGTCGATATGGATGAAGGCGCCGCAATGCTTGCAGTGGATGGCGTCGGCATCATGCAGCGCCAGTCCGCAGCGCTTGCATTCGCAGCGCACCTTCGAGGGGCGGAACATCACCTGCGCCAGCCGCAGGAACAGCGTGACGCCGAAGATCATCACCGCCACGGCCAGCATCCGCCCCGTCGTGCCAAGCAGCGTGATGTCGCCGAAGCCGGTGGTGGTCAGCGTCGTGACGGTGAAATAGAGCGCGTCGGCATAGTTGTTGATCTGCGGATTGATATGCACCTGGCTGACATAGATCATCCCCGTCACCACGAAGAGGAAGACGAAGAGGTTGACCGTGGCCAGGAACACGTCCTCGTGCTTGCGGAAATAGCCTGAGTCCCGCCGCAGCCGCGCCAGCAGCTGGTAGGAATGCAGGAGCCTCAGCGTCCGCATCGCCCTGAGAAAGCCCAGGCCCTCGCCGGTGATCGGCGCCAGGAACGAGAAGATCGCGGCGATGTCCGCCCAGGTCGAGGGCCGGGTGACGAAGCGCCAGCGATCCGCCTCGAGCCAGAAGCGGATGGCGAAATCGGTGATGATGAAAAGCCCGAGGAAGACATCCGCGACCTCGATCCAGAGGCTGCGCGGCAGGAAGGACGTCACCACGATGAAGGCGATCGTCGCCAGGTCGAAGGCGACCAGGCCGTAGCGGAACCGGTGCGCCTCGCGGCTGTCGCCGTGATAGAGTTCCCTTATCCGCTCCATCGCCTGCCTCTCCGGAAAGTCCTTTCGGAAGAGATAGCTGGGCAGGTCCGGCTTGCACAGGAAAAAGCCGGCCGCGGTCGGCTCAGCCGCCGCTGGCGCAGCGGTCGTCGACCTCGGTGCCGGGGTCGGCGAGCCCGATCCAGGCATGGATCCCGGCGGCGTCGAACCCCGCGCCGCGGCGGCCCTCGGCCTCGATCAGCGGGCGCCGGATCAGGATCGGATCGGCGCAGAGCAGCGCCAGCGCCTGCGCCTCGTCCAGCGTCGCGGGCCGGATCCTGCCGGATTTCACCGCCGGGGCGGTCGGGTTGAACCAGGCGGCCACCGGCAGGCTGCCGAAGAACGGCCGCAGCTCCTCCGGCGTCCAGGGGTGCTCCAGCAGGCTGCGGACCTTCAGCAGATGGCCCGAGGCCTTCAGCAGCTGCTTCTGCCGGGTGTTCGAGATGCAGCCGGGCTTTTCGTAGAAGGTGACAATGGACATGGGTTCCCCTTGCGGCGTCGTGCTGCCTCTGGAAAAGCAGGCAGCGTGCCAGAACCGGCGCCGGCGGAGGCTGATTCGCGGCAGGGGAGGATTTCCCGCGGGGCTGGAGCGGAGGTGGACAAATCCTGTCCGTTGTGCATGTAAACTCCGGACAAACTGCGCCGGATTTTAGTAAAGCGTTAACCCTCTCCCGCCATCCCTAGGAAATGTCATGGGATTAGCAGATTGGAGACAATTATCTGTGTAAGCGTGCATTGTGAATCGTGTATAACCTCAACAGGATTTTCCCTGCGAGTTTGAGAAGGAATTATTGGAATGAGAATGGCAACCGCTATCCGGAGCCTGGCGGGGGGCGCAGCGCTGCTGATGGCGGCGACGGCGAGCCAGGCGTCCCTGATGCTGGATACCGATGATTGCGACGGGGTGGTCGGCTTTTCCGACAGCGTCAGCAATGTCTGCTACCTGTCGTCGGACACCACCTACGCGATCGACGTGCTTTACACGACGGCCGGCGGCGACACGATGGGCGGCACGCCGGAACTGTGGCGCTTCACGCTGATCGCCAATGACATGGCCGAGATCAATGTCGACGGCGACTGGTATTTCTCCTTCGCCTCCGGCATCAGCGGCCTGACCAAGGAATTCGAAGTTTCTGGCAACGCCGCGATCGGCGTCGGCTATGACCTCTTGGACGACCTGTCCGACGGCTCGGTGATCGGCACCCTGACCTTCACCACCGGCACCATCGGCACCACGCCCGATGACGATGTCTTCGATCTCAAGCTGGCCGGCAACCGCGGCCTGACCATCTACGACCCGGCGCACGAGACCATCCTGGTGCGCTCCGGCACCGATCTGCAGGCCGCGGCCGTTCCGCTGCCGGTTCCGGCGCTGCTGCTGATGGGCGGTGTCGGCGCCCTCGCGGGCCTGCGACGCCGGTCCCGCCGGACCTGACCGGGAACCCGCAGGGCCCCGATTCACGTGGCATGATCTCTGAAAGGCCTCCCGCACGGGGGGCCCTTCGCTTTTTCGCGACAGGCTTGCCGCGGCTCATCGGGCGGCCCATATCCGGAAGGCAGTTCCGGAGGTAGAGATGGGCTATGTGAAGACCGCAATGCTGATGGCCGCGATGACGGCGCTGTTCATGGGGGTGGGCTACCTCCTGGGCGGCAGCGGCGGCGCGATGATCGCGCTGGTCGTGGCCGCAGCGATGAACCTGGTCGGCTGGTGGAATTCCGACAAGATGGTGCTGCGCATGCACAATGCGCATTTCCTGGCTGCCGGGGACCGCTACGGGCTCAATGACATGGTGCGCGGCCTCGCCGAGCGGGCCGACCTGCCGGTGCCGGCCGTCTACCTGATCGACGAGCCGCAGCCCAACGCCTTTGCCACCGGGCGCAGCCCGCAGAATGCCGCCGTGGCGGTGACCTCGGGCCTGCTGCGCACGCTCAGCCGCGAGGAAGTCGCCGGGGTCGTCGCGCATGAGCTGGCCCATATCCGCAACCGCGACACGCTGATCATGACGATCACCGCGACCTTCGCGGGGGCGATTTCCATGCTTGCGAATTTCGCGCTCTTCTTCGGCGGCAGCCGCGAGCGGATGGGGATTGCCGGGACGATCGCGATGATGATCCTCGCGCCCCTGGCCGCGTCGCTGGTGCAGATGGCGATCTCGCGCTCGCGCGAATACGAGGCCGACCGGATCGGCGCCGAGATCTGCGGCAATCCCGAATGGCTGGCCTCCGCGCTGGAAGGGCTGGGCCGCACGGCGCCGCGGATCGACAACATGGCGGCGGAGCGGAACCCGGCGACGGCGCATATGTTCATCGTCAATCCGCTGCATGGCGGCAAGATGGACAATCTCTTCGCCACCCACCCGGCGACCGAGAACCGCGTGGCGGCCCTGCGGGCCATGTCGGGCGGCCGTCCTGCCGCGGCACGGCATGCCGCACCCGAACCGTCGGCGGTGCCGCGCGTGTCGCGCAAGCGCAGCGGTCCCTGGGGCTGACCCGGCCTCAGCCGCTGCCGTCGGGCAGCGGCGCCGCGCCGTCGGCGGTGCCGGCGATGTCGCTGCGGTCGAAGGGCAGGGCCTCCAGATGGCGCAGCCGGGCGGCGATCATCGCCGCCTGCACCAGCGTCCGCGTGCCGTAGTAGGCGCGGATCTCGGCCTCGGCCTCGGCCGCCTCCGGATGGCCGTAGCGCGCGCAGGCCTCCTCCAGCGTCGCGCCCTGGGACAGCGCATAGAGCAGCCGCAACAGCTCCAGCGGCGGGCGGCTGTCGGCGCGCACCTCCTCGGAGGCGAGCTCGGCGAAGCTGCGCAGGACCTGCTCGGCGATGATCTCGAAATCCCCCAGCTGCGGCTCCATCGCGTCGCGGAAGGCCAGGTCGGTCTGCACCGAAGAGAGCGTGAGGGCGACGCGAAGATCCTTCCAGATCCGCTTGGGCAGGGTATAGCCGGCCGCGCCGACCCCCAGCTCCGAGGCGGAGGCGAAGAAGCCCGCCACCCGCGGCGAGCTGCGCTCCAGGCTGTCCCAGAAGAACCCGCCATCGGTGCTGCGCGCCCGCGCGATCACCGGGTCGATCGCCGAATAGCTGCGCTCGACATAGCGGGTGATCCAGCTGTCGGGATAGGTCGTGATCACGCGCGGGTCGATCAGCATCGAGGGCGTGTCGGTGACGACATGGACGGTGGCATGGTTGGCGCCGAAGAGCGCGGCCAGCGGCTTGAGCATCGCGCCCATGCCCGCCGTGTCGCGCACATCGTCGATCCGTCCGGAAAGCTGCTCTGCCTCTTCGTGCCGGAAGACGCGGAGAGTTCCGATGTCCTGAGACTGCGCGATCCGCAGGATGTCCGCTGCCAGCGTGTCCTCGCCGGCGTCTTTCAGCGAACCAATGGTAGTCACGAGAGAAGTGTAGACCCAATTCGCCATCATGCTTCGAGGATAACGATATTTCCCGGATGCAGGAAGAATTTTTACAACCGGATACCTTTTCTAAACCGCTCTGAAGCTTCCTGAGGATGTTTCCAATTTGTTCTAATTGGTAGCAATCTCAGGGAGAAAGAGCATGACCTCTATCTACAATTACGAAGACTTCGCCGCCGCATCCGCCCTGGCAGGGGCCATGCACCTTGACCGTGCCGCGCAGTTCGTCGGCCGCCACCGCTGGGAGCTGAAGCTCAGCGAGACCGGGGCGGAAATCGACGGGTTCGACCGCCGGGGAACGGAATACCTGATGGTCGCGCGGGAGGGGCGGCACCTGGCCTCGCTGCGGCTGCGCCGCGCGGCCGCGGGCAGCATGACGGCCGCCGCCTTCCCGCATCTGTGGCGCCGCCATCGCCGCGAGCTGCAGCGGATGAGCGAGGTGACGCGGTTCTGCAGCGCGCCGGGGCTCGGCGGGCGGCTCTGCCGCGAGGCGGTGACGGAGCTGCTGATCGGCCTCTGCCGCCATGGCCGCCGCAGCGGGCAGGAGCAGCTTTTCGGCGTCGTCTATCCCGGGGTGGCCAAGGCGATCGCCCGCAACGGCTGGGCGTCGAGGCATCTCGACAGCTTCGAGACGGATGGCCGCGAGACCTGGCTCTGCCGCTGGGACTGCACCGCCGAGGCCGACTGGCGGCTGCAGGAATGCGCCGCCCGCCTGGCAGAGCGGGCGGCGGCGCGGCCGCTACTGCAGGCGGCCTGACACCTGGCGACCTAGAAGCTCTCGCTTCCGTTCTGCCAGGGCTTGATCAGATTGCCGAAGCGGGTGAAGCGCCCTTCGAAGCTCAGCTCCACGGTGCCGATCGGGCCGTGGCGCTGCTTGCCCAGGATGACCTCGGCCTTGCCGTGGCAGCGCTCCATGGTTTCCTGCCACTTCGCCATCGCCTCGAGATTGTCGTCGGAGGGCTTCTCGCGCTCCTTGTAGTATTCCTCGCGGAACACGAACATCACCACGTCGGCATCCTGCTCGATCGAGCCGGATTCGCGCAGGTCGGAAAGCTGCGGGCGCTTGTCCTCGCGGCTTTCCACCGCGCGGCTGAGCTGCGACAGCGCCACCACCGGGATGTTCAGCTCCTTCGCGATCGCCTTGAGGCCCTGGGTGATCTCCGAGACCTCGTTGACCCGGCTGTCCTTGGCGGTCGCGGGGCGGACGAGCTGCAGGTAGTCGACGATCAGCGCGTCGAGCCCGTGAGTCCGCTTCAGCCGCCGCGCCCGCGCCGCAAGCTGCGAGATCGGCAGGGCGGGCGTGTCGTCGATATAGAGCGGGCAGGATTCCAGCGTCTTCGCCGCCTCGACGAAGCGGCGGAACTCGGCCTCGGTCATGTCACCGCGGCGGATCTGCTCGGAGGGGACCTCGGAGGCTTCCGACAGGACCCGCGCGGCGAGCTGCTCGGAGGACATCTCCAGCGAGTAGAAGCCGACCACGCCGCCATTCACCGCGCCCTCGGTGCCGTCGGGCAGGGTGCCCTTGCGGTAGGCCTTGGCGATGTTGAAGGCGATGTTGGTTGCCAGCGAGGTCTTGCCCATCGAGGGGCGCCCGGCGAGGATCAGAAGGTCCGAACGGTGGAGCCCGCCCAGCTTCTTGTCGAGATCGTCGAGCCCGGTGGAGATGCCCGCGAGGCCGCCGTCGCGCTGGTAGGCGGCATTGGCGACATTCACCGCCTCGGTCACGGCGCGCAGGAAGGAGGTGAAGCCCTTCGACGCCTGTCCCTGCTCGCCCATCGCGTAGAGCGCCTGCTCGGCCTCGACGATCTGGTCCTTCGGCTCGCTCTCGGCATCGACCCGGCGCGCGCGGTCCGAGATGTCGCGGCCGAGCTGCATGAGCTGGCGGCGCATGTACATGTCGTGGATCAGCTGCGCGTAGTCGGCCGCCGCGAAGGTGGAGATCGCCGCGCCCGCGAGCCGCGCCAGATAGGCCGGACCGCCGAGTTCGCCCAGCCCCGGATCGTCCTCCAGGAAGGCGCCCAGCGTCACCGGGCTGACCAGCGCGTTCTTGGCGAAACGGCTGGCTGCGACTTCGAAGATGCGCCCGTGCACGGGGTCGTAGAAATGATCCGCTTTCAGGATCGATGCGACCCGGTCGAAGACCCGGTCATTGGTCAGGACCGCGCCCAGAAGCTGCTGCTCGGCTTCGATGGAATGCGGTAGCGCGTCGCTGACTTCATCGGCACTTTGCGCGCCGATCTGACCCATGTCGTTCATGGTTCCTGCCTCTTTTCACCCGTACCGGGCGGGATAGCGCCAAGCGCCTGGGGGGAGCAAGGCGGATATCTTGTGGATAAGTCTGTATAACTGCTCGGGTCCAGATTACGGGGCAGGCCGGATTCTGTCCACAAGGGATTGTGGGCAGCTCAAGGCCTAACCTTGCGTCACCATTAGCCGGGAAAGCCCGTGGAAATGGTAGGTCGGCGCATAGAGCGGCGGCTCGGCCAGCTGCAGGCCGGGGCAGCGGGCGAAAAGGACGCGGAGCGCGATCTGCAGTTCCAGCCGCGCCAGCGGCGCGCCGAGGCAGAAATGCACGCCCGCGCCGAAGCTCGTCATCGCCTTCTGGCTGCGCCCGGGGCGGAAGGCGGCCGGATCGGCGAAGACCGCCGCGTCGCGGTTCGCGGCCCCCAGGAGGCAGGCGACCTGGTCCCCGGGCGCGAAGCGGCAGCCCGCGATCTCCACCGGGCGCTGCGCGTAGCGGGTGAAGAGATGCAGCGCCGGGTCGAGCCGCAGAGTCTCTTCCGCCGTCGCCGCCACGGTGTCCTCCGCGGCCAGCGCCGCCGGACCGGGCTGGGCGAGCAGCAGCTTCACCGCATTGCCGATCGCGTGGACCGTCGCCTCGTGCCCGGCATTTAGCAGCAGAACGCAGGTGCCGATCACCTCGTCGCGGCTCAGCCGCCCGGCGGCCTCCTCGGCCAGCAGCGCCTCGGCCAGATCGCCGTCGCTGCGCGGGGCCCGGGCATCGAGCGAGGCCTCCAGATGCGCGGCGAACTCGGCAGAGGCGGCCTCGGCCGCGGCGCGCTCGGCCGCGCTTGGCGCCTGGGTGTAGAGCCGCACCATCGCATGCGACCAGTCGAGCAGCTTGGGCGCCAGCGCCACCGGCTCGCCCAGCATTTCGGCGATCACCGTCACCGGGATCGGCACGGCATAGGCGGCGAGCAGGTCGAAGGGCCCTGAAGGGAAGGCGTCGACCAGCTGGTGGCAGAGCGTCTCGATCCGCCCGGCCATTGCCTGCACGCGGGCATTGGTGAAAGCCGTCACCACCGAGCGGCGCAGCACCGGATGGCGCGGCGCCTCGTTCGAGAGCATCGAGGCCTCCTCCAGCCGCCGGAAGGCCGGGAGCGTATCCCAGGGGGCGGGCGCCTCCATGCCCGCGGGCGGCAGCCGGGCGAAGTCGCGGCTGCGCAGGATGCCCTGCACCGCCTCGTGCGAGACCGCGGCGGCCATGCCGTAGTCTTCCCAGAAGACGACCGGCCCCCGGGCGCGCATCGCCTCGTAGGCGGGATAGGGGTCCTGGACGAAGGCGGGATCGGCGGGGGGCTGGCGGAAGCTCTGCATGGCCCCGCGATACGCAAGCGCGCGCGGCTTGCCAAGCGCGGCGGGGATTGGAACGGCTGCGGGCGCGGCCTATGGTTGCCGCCATGACCCTGATCCGCCGCCGCCTCCTGCTTGCCCTCCTCCTGATCTGCGGCTCGGCCGTGATCGGGGTGGCCGTCTGGGAGGCGAGCTGGCGCTCGGCCCTGCGGCTGGTGGCGACCCGGGCGGAAAGCGATCTGGGCCAGACCTCGGACCGGCTGATCGCGCAGCTGCAGAGCTACCGCGAGCTGGCCGTGCTGCTCTCGGACCATCCCGAGGTGGAGGCGCTCTTGCGCCCGGGCTTCGCCGCGCTCGACCCGACGCTGCAGGAGGTGTCGCGGCGCGAGGCCGAGGCGCTTCTGCAATCGATCGCCGACAAGACCGGGGCGCTGCGGATCGCGGTCTTCCGCCGCGACGGGCGGGTGGCGGCGCGCAGCGATCTCGACCGCAGCCGCGGCGTGCCCGAGCTGTGGAAGACCGCGGCGGAGCGGGCCCTGCAGGGCGCGCTGGGGCTTGTCTCCGGCGTCGACCCCGAGACCGGACGGCGCAGCTTTGCCTTTGCCGCGCCGGTCTTCGGCCAGCGTCTCTCGCCGCCCTCGGGCTTCCTGGCGATGGCGGTCGACCTGGAGGCGATCGAGGCGGAATGGCGCGCTGATCCGACCGCGGTCTTCTTCCGCGACGCGAAGGGCCGGGTGATGCTGTCGAACCGCAGCGAGCTGGTGCTTGCGCAGATGGGGGCGGGCGATGGCGGCTTCCCGGACTACCGCGCCCGCGAGGTGGCGGGCCACGAGCTCTGGCGCATCCCGGCGGGCGGGCGCTACCTGCCGCGGCTCGGGCTGCATGCCGAGCGGGAGCTGCCGCAGATCGGCATGCAGGCGGAGGTCCTGCTCGATGTCTCCACGGCGCAGCGCATGGCGGCGACCCAGACCGGGCTCGCGGTGCTGGCGAGCCTGCTGGCGGCGGCGCTCGGCCTCTGGGTGCTGGAGCGGCGCGACGCGCTGCGCGCGCGGCTCGCGGTGGAGGCGGCCGCCAAGGAGGTCCTGGAAACCCGGGTCGCTAGCCGCACGCGCGAGCTGTCGGCGGCGAATACCCGGCTGCGCCACGAGGTGGCCGAGCGCAAGGAGGCCGAGGCCCGGCTCAAGGCGGCGCAGGACCGGCTGGTGCAGGCGGGCAAGCTCTCGGCGCTCGGCGAGATGTCGGCGGGGATCAGCCACGAGCTGAACCAGCCGCTGATGGCGATCCAGTCCTTTTCGGAGAACGCCCAGCTGCTGCTCGATCGCGGCCGCACCGATGTGGTGGCGCAGAACCTCGCGCGCATTTCCGAGCTCGGTGCGCGGATGGCGCGGATCATCCGCAACCTGCGCGCCTTCGCCCGGCAGGAGAACGCGCCGGTGCGCGCGGTCGATCCGGTCCGGGTGATCGGCGCGGCGCTGGAGATGGCCGAGCCGCGGCTGCGCGGCGTCGCGCTCGACTGGCAGCCGCCCGCGGCGCCGCTGCGTGTGATGGCGGGCGAGGTGCGGCTGCAGCAGGTGGTGACGAACCTCGTGCTGAACGCGCTCGACGCGATGGGGCCCGGCCAGGGCGAGCTGGCGATCCGGCTGGAGGAGACGGACGGGGCGCTGCGCCTTTCGGTGGCCGACCGCGGGCCGGGCCTGGCGCATCCCGACCGCATCTTCGACCCGTTCTACACCACCAAGGAGGTCGGCCCGGGCGAGGGCATGGGGCTGGGACTTTCCATTTCCTACGGGCTGGTGCAGAGCTTCGGCGGCAATATCGAGGGGCGGAACCGGGAAGGCGGCGGCGCGGTCTTCACCGTCACGCTGCCCTCGATCGACCCTGCGGCGGACGGAGAGGCGGCATGACGGGCGAAGTGCTTCTGGTCGAGGATGACCCGCTGGTGCGCGAGGCGCTGGCGCAGACGCTGGATCTGGCCGGGCACGGCGTCCATGCGGCGGGCAGTTTCGTGGCGGCCAAGGACCTGATCGCGCCGGGCTTTCCCGGGGTGGTCGTCACCGATATCCGGATGCCCGGGCGCGACGGCTTCCACCTGCTCGACTATGCCCGCGCCCAGGATGCCGAACTGCCGGTGATCCTGCTGACCGGCGAGGGCGACATCCCGATGGCGGTGCGCGCGATGCAGGACGGCGCCTTCGACTTCCTCGAGAAGCCCTGCGATCCCAAGACCCTGCTCGCGGCGGTGGAGCGGGCGATGCGGCTGCGCCAGCTGGTGCTGGAGAACCGCGCGCTGAAGAAGCGGCTGCAGACCGGCGACCATGCCGCGCGGATGGTGCCGGGTAAGAGCGCGGTCGCCCAGGCCTATCGCGACCGGCTGCGCGCGGTGGCGGCGGCGGGGCAGCCGGTGCTGCTGACCGGGCCGGACGGGACCAACACGCCGCGCATCGCCGATGTCATCCGCCGCCTGGCCGGGCGCGAGGCCGCGCCGTTCGAGAAGCGCGCCTCCTACGGGCTCTCGGCGGCCGATCTGACCGCGGCCTTCGGCGCGGTGGGGGCGGGGACGCTCTTCCTCGACGAGGTGGCGGCGCTGGCCGGGGACACGCAATTCGCGCTGCTCGAGCGGCTGGAGGCGGGCTGCGAAGCGCTGCTGATCGCCGGGACCTACCGCGATCTCGCGCGCGAGCCGGGCTTCAACGCCGATCTGCGGCTGCAGCTCGACGCGGTGCGGGTCGACATCCCGCCCCTGACCGACCGGGTGGAGGACATCCCCGACCTCTTCCTCTACTACGTGGCCGACATCGCCGAGCGCTCCCGCGTGCCGGTGCCGCCGGTGCCTGACGGCTATCTCGCCGATCTGATGGCGCGCGACTGGCCGGGCAATGCGCGGGCGCTGATGAACGAGGCGACGCAGTTCGTCCTGGGGCTCGAAGGGCCCGAGGCGGGCGAGGGGCTGGGCCTGGCCGAGCACATGGCCCAGGTCGAGAAGACCCTTCTGGTCCGGGCGCTGCAGAGGAATGGCGGCCAGGCCAGCCGCGCGGCGGAAGAGCTGAAGCTGCCGCGCAAGACCTTCTACGACAAGCTCGCGCGCCACGGTCTGAAGCCCGAGGAATACCGCTAGCGGGCCTCCGCGCCGGGCAGAGGGGAGGTGTCCCACTGGCATTCTGGCGGTGGCGGGATAGCGGCCATGTCGCGAAGTGTTTCGGGGCCGAATAGATCCATCCAGGGAGGTGTCGGCAAGCCCAGTGCGAGTTCTGGAGCAGCTTCCAGCCAGCCGCGCCATTTGCCGAAGAACTCGGCATCCTCGGCGATGGGTGCCGTGATCCAGCCGCAGGCATGGACCACTGGTGCGGGAAACCCGTCGGGCAGCGCGACCGACCCGTCGAGGAAGGCATTCCGCCAATCTGTCGCCGCGTTGAATTCCATCTTCCGGAGATCCGAGAATCTGAGCGCGCCGCCATGGTTTATGCTCGCGCTAAGGTTCGTGCCAACCAACGCAATCTCGGCCTCCCCGGTTCCGGCCAAAAACGCCCCGCTGAGGTCAGCCCCTTCCATCTGCGCCAAGCTGAGGTCCGCCCCTTCCATCCGCGCCCAGCTGAGGTCCGCCGCCTGCAATCCGGCGGAGCTGAGATAGGCGCCGCGCAGATCGGCATGCGCTGGGGCCCAGCGGGTGAGCGTCCCAAGTTTCGTGCGGCGTCGGTTGCCCAGGCATCGGGGAAGCGGTCGTCGAGCCGCTGGAAGAAGGCATCGCACGCCTCAGCCTCCAATCCCCGCTTCTCCTCTGCGCACCAGTGGCGGCGCAGGGTCAGCAGATGGGGCACTGGTTCGGCGTCGGAGAAATGCGGCGGGCCGCAGGTCTCGGCATCGAGCCCTTCGCGCGCGCACCAGTCGATGCGGAAGCGGCGCTTGTGGATGTCGTAGGGCAGCCAGTCCGCGGGCAGGGGTGTCAGTACCGCCTCTGTGAGGTCTGCGCTGGCCAGGTCGAGCTTCCGGTCGTCGGGTCCGGATCCGAGAAGCCTTTCCATCCACTTTGCGGCGGGTGCCAGATCGAACGGGCTGAAGGTGCCGCCCACGGTCTTGATGTGCGTCAGGGGCAGCGTCGCGATTGCCGCGGAGAGTGTCGCAGCAATCGCAAGGGCGTGGCGCCATGTCAGGACGCCTTTCCGTCGCCCCAGGTCATCGAGAAAGCGGGACCAGCTGGCGAGGCTGGCATGGAGCGCGAAGAGCGCGCAGGCCAGTGCCGAGTAGCTCATCACCCAGTCATGGGCGGGCCAGCTGCGCCACCAGGCATAGCCGAGCGCGAGAGGTCCGGCGCACCAGATCCGCAGGATCGCGGTGATGGTGGCGAGCAGGTCGAGCGGCCGTGGTTCTGCCGCGCCGTCCCGGCGCCAGCGCAGGACGAGGTCGTTGAGGAGCCAGGGGAGGATATGCGCCTCCAGCCGCGTGCCGTTGACCTCCGCCTGCGGGACCATCAGCGCGGCGGTGGATTTGCGCACGAAGAGATGCAGGTAGACATGGAGAGCGGCGCCGAGGATCGGGGCGGCGACGAAGAAGCTTGCCGTCGGGATGGAGACGCCGATCAGCGGCAGGTCGGTCTGGCGGCTGTCGAGGAAGAAGTCGATATCCTCGACGCCCAGCAGCGTCACCGTGACGAAGGCCAGATAGGCCAGGAGGCCGAACCAGTTGGCCCGCCCGGCGCGGGTCAGGTCGTTGATCCGCGCAATGGCGAGCGCGGTGCCGTCCTGTTCGAGGCTGACGGGAAGGGGGCCGCGCGGGCGGCCGTAGGGGAAAAGGCGCTGGGTCATAATGGAAAGAGCCTGCCACAGGGGCAGGCTCCGGGGAAGCGCCGCAAGCTGCGGGGCCTCAGAAGGCGTAGCTCAGCCCGAGCGAGGCGCCGTGCTGGGTCAGGTTCTCCGAATAGCGCCCGGCATACTGGACATAGACCCGGCCGCGCTGGCTGAACTCCACGCCCATCTCCAGCGAGAGGCCGTATTCGGTCGCCGAGCGGTCGGCGATCGTCGCCTCGTAGCCCGGGGAGAGCGCCAGCTCGGTGTCGTTGTCGTCGAAGGGGAAGAGCGCGGAGACCTCGAAGGCGCCGTAGAGCGTGCCCGCCTCGACCGGCCGGTAGGCGTCGCCGCGCAGCCCCAGCTTGCCGTAGCTGGTGAAGGTGCCGTAATCCTCCGCCGTGGCCCCGCCATTGTTCTCGTCGTAGCCGTCGAGCTCGAACTGCTCGGCGCCGAGCGCGGCGAAGGGGGTCAGGCGCATCGTGCCCGGGGCGAGGACATGGGTGTAGCCCGCCTCGATCTCGCCGGCCAGGAGCTCGCCGTCGGGGCGCGAGACATAGCGCGTGCCGTCCTCGATCCGGTCGTTCTCGTAGTCGAGGCTGGCATAGTAGAGATCGCCCAGCGCGTAGAAGCCGGTCTGCGACCAGAAGCCGGCATAGAGGCTGATCTGGTAGCCGTCCTCGTCGAGGCTGGAGTCGCTGTCGTCGAAATCGGCATTGAGCTGGGTCCAGCCCAGGCTGCCGCCGAAGCGCAGCGTGCCGGCATCGGCGAGGCTGCGGGTGAAATCCGAGCCGATGATGATGCCGCCGCCGTCATAGTCGAAGGCCGCGTTCGGGCCGTCCTCGTCGAAATCGCCGCGGAAGCCGGTCAGCACCGCATAGCCGCGCAGCCCGGCAATGCCGAACATGTCGTTGATGACCGACTGGTCCTGGGTGACGGTCGGCGCGACGCCGGTGCCCTGGGGCGCCATAAGCATGATGCCGCGGATCGCGCCGCGGTGGTTGGCCAGGAGCGTCCGGGCGACATCGCCGAACTGGTTCATCGGGATGCGGATCGTGCCGCTGTCGGTGATCACCTCGACCGTGGCGACGGTGGACAGGCACTGGATGAAGGCCTCGGAGAAGGCGGTCGCGGAATCGCCGCCCTCTCGCAGGATGGTCAGGTCGGCGGCGCAGCCCGGCAGGCCGGAATTGATCGCCAGGTCGACATAGTCGGCCAGCGTGGTGCCCTGGCTCGAGGTCGCGGCCCCGGCGGCGCTGGGCGTGTAGGTGTCGGTCACGACCTTGGCCGGGTCGGTGCCGTCCTGGATATAGGCAGTGCTGCCGTCCACGGCGATCGCCTCGAGCTCGCCGTCGGACAGGTACTGGGCATCGACCACCACCACGATCCCGGCGCGGCTCGCGTCGAGCGCGGTCGCGACCGCGCCCAGATCCAGCGCCGAATTGACCGTGTCGCGGTCCTCGTCGGTCACGAGGATGATCGTCGTCGCGCCGGTCGACAGGTCGTAGCTGCTCAGCGCGGTGTCGATGCCGGAATAGCCGTCCTCGGTCCCGCCGGTCAGCACCAGCGTGCCGGTCGCGGTCTGGAACTCGGTGGAGGTGCCGAGCAGGCCGGAGCCGACATTGATCGCGTGCCCGGCGACATCGGCGCTGCTGCCGAAGCCGGTCAGGCCGAAGCGGACATCCGAGACGCCGGTGGATTTCAGCGAGGATTCCACATCCGCGGCGACATCGCCGAGGAAGGAATGCTCTCCGGACATGGAGCCGGACTCGTCGACGACGAAGATGAGATTGACGGTGCCGGGAATGGTCTGGGCGCAGAGGGCACCTGCACCCATGACCGAGACCGCCAGCGCGGTGCTCGACAGGAAGTGGCGAAGCAAGGGGATACTCCTATGGCGTGCCCCGGAATTGCGGGGCGGAAATGCGCGGGCACGGACCCGCGGGGACGGAAATCAGCGGGCCGGGCAGGCCCGCCTCGGGACGGATTTTCTGGTTCTAATTATCGTTAACTTTTACCACCGGGCTGCCGCGTCGTCATTGGAACCTCGGCCCGAAGGCCTTCCGGACGGCTGCTGCCGGGGGACGCCGCGATGCGGCGGCTAATTTCCGGGCAGGACCGGTGGGACGGAAAATTTGTCTAAATAAATCAACTATGGAAACCAGTAATTTATCTTTCGTGATGACCGGTGGTGTCGGTGCAAGGGCGGCGAATCGCGGGAGGTGATTCGCGGCGGCTCCGGCGCGGGCGTCCCGGGTTGCGCCGCTCTGCAGCGAATCGCGGCGCCTGTGCGGAAAACCGCACAAGCGGGCGCGGGGCTGTGCGGAATCCCGCACAGGACGGCAGGCCATGCGTCATGCGCAATCCAGCTATGCGTCAACTAATATCACGTTTTCAGCAGGTTACTTGGCGGCGGCGCAAGTTTCTTGCCCGAAGCTTGTCTGGGGCAGGCGCATCGTTGCTTAACCGGGTCATGCCCTGCCGGGCACGCGACACCGAAACGAGGGAGGACTTCTCGTGAAATTCCTGACTACCGTTGCCGTTCTGGCGCTTTCCGCCTCTGCCGCTTTCGCCAATTGCGACGACGGCGAGATCGTCATCAAGTTCAGCCATGTCACCAATACCGACAAGCATCCCAAGGGCATTGCCGCCTCGCTTCTGCAGGAGCGGGTGAACACGGAGATGGACGGCAAGGCCTGCATGGAGGTCTATCCGAACTCCACGCTCTACAATGACGACCAGGTGCTGGAGGCGATGCTGCAGGGCGACGTCCAGATGGCCGCGCCGTCGCTGTCGAAATTCGAGAAATTCACCAAGAAATTCCGCATCTTCGATCTGCCCTTCATGTTCAAGAACATGGAAGCGGTCGATGCGTTCCAGAACTCGGAGGCGGGCCAGGACATGCTCCATTCGATGGAGCGGCGCGGTCTCGTGGGCCTCGGCTTCTGGCATAACGGGCTGAAGCAGTTCTCGGCCAACAAGCCGCTGCTGCTGCCCGAAGACGCCAAGGGGCTGAAATTCCGCGTCCAGCCCTCCGACGTGCTGGTGGCGCAGATGCAGGCGCTGGGCGCCAGCCCGCAGCCGATGGCCTTCTCCGAGGTCTACGGCGCGCTGCAGACCGGCGTGGTCGACGGGCAGGAGAACACCTGGTCGAACACCTACGGCCAGAAGTACTTCGAGGTGCAGGACGGCATCACCGAGACCAATCACGGCCTGCTGGACTACATGGTCGTGACCTCCACCGACTGGTGGGACAGCCTGCCCGACGACGTCCGCGAGCAGCTGGCCACGATCGTGGCCGAGGTCACTGCCGAGCGCAATGCCGCGATCAACGAGGTCGACATGGAGAACCGCCAGGCGATCCTCGATGCCGGCGGCGTGATCCGCGAGCTGACCCCCGAGCAGCGCGGCGCCTGGGTCGAGGCGATGAAGCCGGTCTGGGCGCAGTTCGAGGGCGATGTCGGCGCCGACAACATCGCCGCCGCGCAGGCCATCAACGAAAGCATGTAAGCCGCGACAAGCGGGCAGGGGCCGGGCGGCGCGTCCGGCCCCTTTTTCGACGGCAACACCGGGGGAGACGCCCATGAGCGGGCAGAGACATCAACCACAGACCATGTTCGGGCAGTTCGTCGCCCGCGCAGAAGAGGTCATCATCGCCTTCCTTCTGGGCGCGATGGTGCTTCTGACCTTCGTCAACGTCGTGCTGCGCTACGTCTTCAACCACTCCATCATCTGGGGTCTCGAGGTCGTGCTGGTGCTCTTCGCCTGGCTGGTGCTCTTCGGCATCAGCCACGCCTTCCGGATCACGGCGCATCTGGGCGTCGACGCCGTGCTGAACATCGTGCCGCGGAACACCCAGAGGATCCTGGGCGTGATCTCGGCGCTCTGCTGCATCCTCTACGCCTTCCTGCTGCTGAAAGGGGCCTGGGACTACTGGGCGCCGTTCGGCGGCTTCGACGCCACCTCGGGGCGCTGGTTCCCGACCGGGTTCGAGAACAGCCGCGACCAGGCCTGGTACGAGACCGACCAGATCCCGATGATCGACTGGCTGCGCTGGATGGAGCCGGTCTTCAACGAGGGCGAGAGCTACGAGAAGCTGCCGCGGATGATCCCCTACCTGATCCTGCCGGTGGGCTGCCTGCTGCTGCTGGTGCGGGTGATCGAGGCGCTGGTCGGCGTGCTGAACGGCACCCATGACAGCCTGATCGTCAGCCACGAGGCCGAGGATCAGGTCGACGACCTCTCCGCCACCCATCACGACCACGACCACCCCTACTACAAGGACTGATCCGCGATGGAAATCGTTCTCCTCTTCGTCGTGATCGTGGCGCTCCTGCTGATCGGCGTGCCGATCGCCGTGTCGCTGGGCCTCAGCTCGATCCTGTTCCTGCTGATCAATTCCGAAAGCTCGCTCGCTTCGGTCTCGCAGTCGCTCTACCAGGCGATGGCCGGGCACTACACGCTGCTCGCGATCCCGTTCTTCATCCTGGCCTCGTCCTTCATGTCGACGGGCGGCGTCGCCAAGCGGATCATCCGCTTCGCCATTGCCTGCGTCGGCCACCTGCCGGGCGGGCTGGCGATCGCGGGCGTCTTCGCCTGCATGATCTTCGCCGCGCTCTCGGGGTCTTCGCCCGCGACCGTGGTCGCCATCGGCTCCATCGTCATCGCGGCGATGCAGAAAGTGGGCTATACCAAGGACTTCGCCGCGGGCGTGATCTGCAATGCCGGCACGCTGGGCATCCTGATCCCGCCCTCGATCGTGATGGTCGTCTACGCCTCCGCCACCGATGTCTCGGTCGGCCGGATGTTCCTGGCGGGCGTGATCCCCGGGCTGATGGCCGGCGGCATGCTGATGGTCGCGATCTACGTCATGGCCAAGGTCAAGAACCTGCCCAAGGGCGAATGGCTCGGCTGGGACGAGATCGGCGCGTCGTTCCGCGACGCCTTCTGGGGGCTGATGCTGATCGCCATCATCATGATCGGCATCTACGGCATCCCGGGCGTCACCGGGGCGATCTTCACCCCGACCGAAGCGGCGGCCGTGGCCTCAGTCTACGCCTTCATCGTCGCCTGCTTCATCTACCGCGACATGGGCCCGCTCTCGGGCGGCGAGTCCGGCCGCCACAAGACGCTGCTGGAGCGGCCCTATGCGCTGGTCACCGCCTTCTTCCACCGCGACACGGTGCAGACGCTCTATGACGCGGGCAAGCTGACGATCACGCTGATGTTCATCATCGCCAACGCGCTGATCCTGAAGCATGTCCTGACCGACGAGCAGGTGCCGCAGCATATCGCCGAGGCGATGCTGGGCTACGGGCTGGGTCCGGTCGGCTTCCTGATCATGGTGAACGTGATCCTGCTGATCGGCGGCCAGTTCATGGAGCCCTCGGGCCTTCTGGTGATCGTCGCGCCGCTGGTCTTCCCGATCGCCATCGAGCTGGGCATCGACCCGATCCACCTGGGCATCATCATGGTGGTGAACATGGAGATCGGCATGATCACCCCGCCGGTCGGCCTGAACCTCTTCGTGACCTCGGGGGTCGCGGGCATGCCGATGATGGCCGTGGTGCGCGCCGCCGCGCCCTTCCTGGCAGTGCTCTTCGTCTTCCTGATCCTGGTGACTTACGTGCCGGTGCTGTCGACCTGGCTGCCGACGCTGATGATGGGGCCGGAGATCATCACGAACTGAGCGGGACCGGGGCGCCTCCGGGCGCTCCGGTCCGGACCCGGCCGAGGCGCCGGCGAGATATCAGCGGGCCGCAGGCAGGCAAGCCGGCGGCCCGTTTCGCATTCTGCGACGGGCTGTCCGCGCCGCCTGCCAGAGGCCCGCTTTCCGGCGGCCACCGTCAATGGCTTGCATTGCATGTGCCAGGCCCGGGGACGGATTGCTTTGGCAGCTGGCCTGGGGCAAGGCACTGCAAGAGATCGGGTCAGCGGCCACCGGCTGAGACCTGTTCGTTGTGGGATCCGCACGCGATAGCGCGAGCGGTTCGTCCATCGCGCTTAGGCCTTCGCGCATAGGCGTACGCAAAATCATCCATCGCGCGTTGCCCCTATTGCAGAGGCGCTTGCACCGAGACGATCGCGCGTGGCCCTCAAGCAAGGGCGCTCGTACCTCGTCCATCGCGCATGGTCCGTCGAGCAAAGGCGTTCACACCTCCTCCAACGTGCGTGATCCCTCGAGCAAGGTCGCTTGCATCTCGTCCACCGAGCGTGGTCCCTCGAGCAAAGGCGTTCGCACCTCGTCCAACGCGCGTGGTCTCTCGAGCAAGGGCGTTCGCACCTCCTCCACCGTGCTTGGTCCGTCGAGCAAAGGCGTTCGCACCTCGTCCAACGTGCGTGGTCGCTTGAGCAAGGCGCTCGTACTTCGTCCATCGGGCGTAGCCCCTCGCGCATCGTCCGTCGCGCATGGCCTCTCACTCAAGGGTCCGCTCACGCAAGGGTCCGCACGAGCGGGAAATTTGCGGAAACTCTGTCGCTCCAGCCTCCCGCACCGACCTCCGTGCGCAAGTCTGTCGTCAGGGAAGCTGCGCCGGAGCCTGCGGGGAACATTGCTCCCCTGCGGTCCGGTTGTCGGGGGCGGGCCGGTCCTGCCCGCGCGGTGCCCGCCCGCACGCGGCCGGCGAAGCGGGAGGCACCGCACGGTCCGGGGCCGCCGGGCGCGGTGCCCGGCCGTCCCCGTGCCCGCAGGATCACTGGGTGGTGGAGGAGCTGCTGCTGCTCTGCGCGGCGATGGCGACGGCAACGCCGATGGCAGCCGCCGCGGCAATGCCCGCGCCGATGGCCACCGGACCGATCGTGCCGGCAAGCCCCGCGCCGGCTCCGACGCCCGCACCTGCGCCCGCACCTGCGCTGGCACCTGCGCCGCCCGCGGCCTGGGTGGCCTCGACGAGGGCCGCCGACTGGGCAAGGGACATGTTTGCAGCCAGCGCGCCGATAAGGGCGGTGGCGAGGAAAGTCTTTTTCATGGCGGCCTCCAATGCCGGGATGTCTGGGTCCGGGGCGGCGGCGGGATCCGCATGGCGCGGCGGCCGTCGCCCGGGTGTCACCCGCGGAGATTGCGCAGCCAGGCTGAACAGGGCGTAAACTTCGGCGCCTCCGATGCCCGCTGCGCCGCGTCAAGTAGCGGGGATTTTAACCAACTTCCCGGCATTCCGGCTTGCATGCGACAGTTCGCATCTGTGCGCCGCCCGGCGCTGCGCCTATCTGGACCCTGCCAGATCCCGCATCCCGGCGGGACGCAGAGGAAAGGTGGTCCCGATGTCCCAGCTCGAGAACTGGAGCCCGTCGCAGGTCAAGGCGGCGCTCGACGGCGGCGAGATCGTGCTGATCGACGTGCGCACCCCCGCGGAATTCGCGCTGGAGCATGTCGAGGGCGCGCTCTTGATGCCGATGGCCTTCTTCGTGCCGGGCGCGCTGCCCTCCCAGCAGGGCAAGCGGATCGTGCTGCATTGCGGCTCGGGCCTGCGCTCGGCGCGGGTGGCCGAGCGGGCGATGGCGGCCGGCATCCTGCCGCTGGCGCATATGGAGGGGGGATTCGGCGCCTGGAAGGCGGCTGGGCTGCCCTATATCGGGACCGACATGGCCACTGGCGCGCCGCAGCGGATGGCCGCAGGCTGACAGGCGGAAAGGTGCCGCGATCAAGCCTTCGTGACCCAGAGTGGCAGTGGTGGGGTGCGCAGCGATCTGTTAAACAGTCTGTCAATACGAGCAGTGGAATTAAGGGTCCATTCATGAATCGCATCGCCTCCCTGGGCCTGATCGTGGCCCTCGGGCTGACATCGGCCTGCAGCAACCGCGCGGACAACCTCGCCGGCAGCACCGATCTGAACGGCGACCGCTACGGCTATGGCAGCGGCAGCGGAGCCGACGGCATTTCCAACCCCGCCTCGCCGGCCTATTTCCAGGCCCGCGTCGGCGACCGGGTGCTGTTTCCGGTGGACACTTCGGGCCTGACCGCAGAAGCCCGCGGCATCCTCGACGGCCAGGCGCAGTGGCTGTCCTCGAACCCCTCCTTCACTGCGGTGATCGAGGGCCATGCCGACGAGCAGGGCACCCGCGAATACAACCTCGCCCTCGGCGCGCGCCGCGCCAGCGCGGTCTATGACTACCTGATCTCGCGCGGCATTTCCGCCAGCCGCCTGAAGACCGTCAGCTACGGCAAGGAGCGCCCGATCGAGGTCTGCTCGGAAGAGAGCTGCTATGCCAAGAACCGCCGCGCGGTGACCGTCGTGACCGCCGGGGCGGGGGTCTGACATGCTGCGGGCGCTGCTACTGGGCGCGGTGCTGCTGCCGGCGGCAGCGCTGGCGCAGGACCGGACCGCGACGCTGGCCGATATCCGGCTGCAGCTGCGCGCGCTGAATACCGAGATCCTGGCGCTGAAGCGCGAGCTGGAGCCCTCGGGCGCCAGCGAGGCGCCGGCCGCGGTCTCGGGCGGCGCGCTGGAGCGGCTCGACGGGCTCGAGGCGGAGCTGCGCAAGCTGACCGCGCAGACCGAGGAGCTCGACTACCGCATCGGCCGCGTGGTCGATGACGGCACGCGCCGCGTCGGCGACCTGAATTTCCGCCTGACCGAGCTCGAAGGCGGCGATCTGGGCCAGATCCAGCCGCCCGAGCCCCTGGGCGGGCAGTCGGGCCTGGCGGTTCCGTCGCCCTCGTCCCCGGCCGCTTCGGAGACCGGCCCCGAGCTGGCGGTCGGCGAGACGGCGGAATTCGACAAGGCCAAGGAGCTGCTCGCGGGCGGCGATCCGGCGGCGGCGCTCGACGGGTTCGAGGGCTTCCTGTCGGACTATCCGCGCAGCCCGCTGGCGCCTGCGGCGCATCTGGCCCGCGGCAAGGCGCTCAGCGCGCTCGGCCGCCATGCCGATGCCGGGCGCGCCTATCTGGAGGCCTTCACCCAGACCGAGACCTCGGACGAGGGCATCGCCTCGGCGGGGCTGCTCGGGCTCGGCCAGAGCCTGGCGCAGCTCAACCAGACGCGCGAGGCCTGCCTGACGCTCGGCCAGGTCGAGGCGCGCTTCCCCGGCACGCCCGCCGCAGGCGAGGCCCAGACCGCGCTGTCCCGCCAGACCTGCGGGTGACGCGGCCGGACGAGGAGGGCTTTGCCCGCTGCCTTGCCGCAGCGGGGCCCGGCCCGGTCGGGCTCGCGGTCTCGGGCGGCAGCGACAGCACGGCGCTGATGCATCTCGCGCTGGCCCATGATCCGGGCCGCGACTGGCGCGTGGTCACGGTCGATCACGGGCTGCGGGCGGGATCGGCGGCGGAAGCCGCCGGGGTCGGCCGCGCGGCCGCGGCGCTCGGGCTCGGCCACGACATCCTCTGCTGGCAGGGCTGGGACCGCAGCGGCAATCTCCAGGACAGCGCGCGGCGCGCACGGCAGGATCTGATCCGCGGCTGGGCGGCGGCGCGCGGCATCGGCGCGGTCTGCCTCGGCCATACCCGCGACGACCAGGCGGAGACGGTGCTGCTGCGGCTGGCGCGCGGCTCGGGCGTCGACGGGCTCTCGGGCATGGCGGAGAGCCGGGCGGAGCCGGGCCTCCTGTGGCTGCGGCCGCTTCTCGGCCTGCGCCGGGCCGCCCTGCGCGACTGGCTGCGGTCGGAGGGCATCGCCTGGGCGGACGATCCGTCGAATGACGACCCGCGCTTCGACCGGGTGCGGGCGCGGCAGATGCTGGCCGCCTGCGGCGATCTGGGCATCGATGCCGAGGGGCTGGCCGAGACCGCGGCGCGGATGGCCGCGGCGCGCGAGGTGCTGGGGCGCGAAGCGGCGCGTCTGGCCGAACGGATCGCCGGAACCATGGCCGGGGCGGTGACGCTGGGCGAGGCGCTGTGGCAGGCGCCCGACGAGACCCGCTGGCGGCTGCTCGCGGGCGCCGCCTGCTTTGTCTCGGGCAATCCCTACCGGCCGCGGCTGGCGGCGCTGCGCCAGGCCGAGGCGGCGCTGGCGGCAGGGCGGAGCCACACGCTCCATGGCTGCCTGATGGTGCCGCAGAAGGGCGGGCTGCGCATCCAGGCGGAGCCGCGCGCGCTCGAGGGCGTTGCGGCCGCCGGCGTGCCGGGCATCTGGGCGGGCTGGCGGATCGACGGACCGCAGATGGCGGGACTTACTGTCGCGGCCCTGGGCGAGGCGGGGCTCTCCGCAGCGCCGGGATGGCGCGAATCGGGCCTGTCCTGGCTGCATGCACAGGTCACGCCGGGCCTCTGGCAGGACGGCGAACTGGTTGCGGCGCCTGCGCTTCTTCCCGCACAATGGCGTGCCGTGCCCTGCCGCGACAGGGATGCATTCATACGATCGTTCTTATCTCATTGAAGATCACGCCCGTATGTCTATCTTAGAGGGGACGTGCCGGCCCCGCCTGCGCCGGCCCATAATTAGGAGAATTGCCTTGGGCAACGCGCGAAACATCGCCTTCTGGGTGGTCCTGTTTCTGCTGATCCTCGCTCTGTTCAACCTGTTCAGCGGCGGTCAGTCGACCATGTCTTCCCGGTCGATCAGCTTTTCTGAATTCGTGGACTCGGTGAATTCCGGGGAAGTCCACAGTGTGACGCTCGACGGCGAAAAGGCGCTGATCCGCGGAAACGACGGCAAGGACTACGTGGCGATCATCCCGCAGGGGACCGATATCACGAGCCAGCTGATCGACAACAACGTCTCGGTCACGGCGCGGCCGCAGGAGCAGTCCGGCTTCACGACGCTGCTGATGACCTTCCTGCCGTTCCTGCTGCTGATCGGCGTGTGGATCTACTTCATGAACCGCATGCAGGGCGGCGGCCGCGGCGGCGCGATGGGATTCGGCAAGAGCCGGGCGAAATTGCTGACCGAGAAGCACGGGCGCGTGACCTTCGATGACGTGGCGGGCATCGACGAGGCCAAGGACGAGCTCGAGGAGATCGTCGAATTCCTGCGCAACCCGCAGAAATTCTCGCGGCTCGGCGGCAAGATCCCGAAAGGCGCGCTGCTGGTGGGCCCTCCGGGCACCGGCAAGACGCTTCTGGCGCGCGCCATTGCAGGCGAGGCGGGCGTGCCCTTCTTCACCATCTCGGGGTCGGACTTCGTTGAAATGTTCGTGGGTGTCGGCGCCTCGCGCGTGCGCGACATGTTCGAGCAGGCCAAGAAGAACGCCCCCTGCATCGTCTTCATCGACGAGATCGACGCGGTGGGCCGGTCCCGCGGCGTCGGCTATGGCGGCGGCAATGACGAGCGCGAGCAGACGCTGAACCAGCTTCTGGTCGAAATGGACGGCTTCGAGGCCAATGAGGGCATCATCATCGTGGCGGCGACCAACCGTCCCGACGTGCTCGACCCGGCGCTGCTGCGTCCCGGCCGCTTCGACCGCCAGGTCCAGGTGCCGAACCCCGACATCAAGGGCCGCGAGAAGATCCTGGGCGTCCATGCCCGCAAGGTGCCGCTGGGCCCCGATGTCGACCTGCGCATCATCGCGCGCGGCACGCCGGGCTTCTCGGGCGCCGATCTGGCGAACCTGGTGAACGAGTCCGCGCTGATGGCCGCCCGCGTCGGCCGCCGCTTCGTCACGATGGAGGACTTCGAGAACGCCAAGGACAAGGTGATGATGGGCTCCGAGCGGCGCTCCATGGTCATGTCCGAGGAAGAGAAGAAGCTGACCGCCTATCACGAGGCGGGCCATGCCATCGTCGGCCTGAACGTCCCGCAGCACGATCCGATCCACAAGGCGACGATCATCCCGCGCGGCCGGGCGCTCGGCCTGGTTCTGTCGCTGCCCGAGCGCGACCAGCTCAGCGTGACCTACACGAAGTACACCTCCAAGATCGCCATGGCGATGGGCGGCCGCGTGGCCGAGGAGCTGATCTTCGGCCGGGAGAACGTGACCTCGGGCGCGGCCTCGGACATCCAGCAGGTGACCAAGATCGCCCGCGCGATGGTCACCCAGTTCGGCTTCGCCAAGGAACTGGGCTATGTCGACTACGCCAATGAGCAGCAGAGCTATCTGGGTGCCTATGGCGGCGGCAAGGACCATTCCGAGGAGACCCAGAATCGCATCGACTCCAAGGTGCGCGAGCTGGTGGACGAAGGCTATGCCACCGCCACGCGCATCCTGACCGAGAAGAGCGAAGAGCTGCACCGCCTGGCGCAGGGCCTTCTGGAATACGAGACGCTGACCGGTTCCGAGATCACCAAGGTGATCAATGGCGAGCCGCTGAACCGCGGCGACGACGACGAGGGCAGCACGCCCTCGGGCAACGCGCCTTCGGTGACGGCGATCCCGAAGACCAAGGGCCGCTCGAAACCCTCGGATTCCGGCATGGAGCCCGAGCCCACCGCGTAAGCGGCAGGCATCAGGATCGGGAAAGGGCCGTCCCCCGGGGGCGGCCCTTTCTGCATTCCGGGGTCAGTCCGCGGCGAGCATGTCGGCCAGCTTCGCCACGGTCCGCAGGTTCCGCGCCGTCCCCTCCGCCATCTCGGGCAGCTTGAGCCGCGAGCGGCCCATCCCTGACGGATAGCGGATATAGAGTTCGCTTGCGCCGGCCACGATCTCCTCGTCCGTTTGCCCGCGGGCGCGGGACGCGGGATCCGGCGCGGGCGCTCCGGCGAGGAAGAGCACCGCGACCTGCGCGGGCGGCGCGCCGGGGAAGGGATTCTCCGCCAGGATCTTCCCCAGCGCCAGGCTGTCGCGCAGGAAGACGCCGACCGGCTGGCCGAGCGCGGCCTGCAGCTCCGCCTCGAGCGCCGCCTGCGCCTCGGCGGCCTCGAGCTCCGTGCGGAAGACGGCATTGCCCGACTGGATATAGGTGGCGACATCCGCGAAGCCCGCTTTGCGGCAGAGTGCGCGCAGGTCGGTCATCGGCAGCTTGCCGGTTCCGCCGACATTCACGGCGCGCAGGAGGGCGGCATAGCGGGTCATGGGCACAAGGCTAGCGCGGCCGGGCCCGGCAGGGCAGTCCCTTTTCCGGGCCGCAGTCCCGCAGGCGCCAAAGCGCCGCTCCGGGGGGGCGGCCATTGCCGGTCCCGGCAGGCCGGTGCGGAAATGCGGGGAGAGCCGCGGGACGTGCCCTCCGCCGCCGGTGAAAGGGCCCGTAGCCAAGTCGGCAGGCGCGCGGTACCGGAAAGGCGCCCCTGCTGCCGGAACGGTCCGATACGGCCCTTCGCGGGTGCGCGGTGGTGGAGCGGCCATGCAGACGCGAGGGGGCTCAACGGAGCCGGGCTCGAGATGGACCTGCGTCTCGCCGGCCGGGGGCAGGTGGCCGGCCGGATTCGCATCGACCTGGAAGCCATGGCAATTCGGGCCTGCCTTTCGGTCAGGAAATCCCGCGGCAGGCCGATTCTACGCCACGGGCGCCGATGCAATCGCGGCATCCGTCGAGATCATCTGCGGAAGGGCGAAGCACTGGTGGTGCATCGCCGCAGGATAGCACCGCTCTCCGGTCGCCGACCGGTCCGCGATGGCGCAGGCCGCGGCGATCGCCATCCGGCTCTGATCCCGATGAGCCCGTCGCGCGGCACTCAGGCGGCCCGCAGCGCCCGGCATTCTCCGCAGCAAGCAGAGCTGTGGAGCTGCCGCCGACCGCTCGAGTGCGCGCCGCATGACGATGCGCCTCTCTGCCGACCGGGAAGACAGGCTGAGAGGCTTTTCGCGGACGGCCCGGATGAGGATTGCTGGCAGGCGGGGCAGGGAGACGTGCGAACGCAGGAGGTGGCGAGTGGGCTTGCGCCACCGGGCCGGGCGCGTGGCGGCAGGCTGCGGTCGGTGCTCTGCGATATGGCGGCGGCGTTTGGTGATTGCCGTGGGGACGTCCTGGCCAAAGGGCGGGGGACGGACCGGCAGGCGTCGCCTTTGCGGGCGCGCCGAAATGCCTCCGGGGGCGAAGCGGCTGGCCAGCGGCGCCCAGCCGCGGGATGGCTGCCCGCAGGACCGGGCATGCAGAACTGGCAGGTCAGGCCGGTGCCGGCCGCCTGCGTTCCGGGCCTTGGCTTTCGCGGCGTGCGTCGCGGGCATCCCTGGCGGCGACGGGTATTGCGCAGCCATCCGGGATTGCCGCGGGGCGGTCCCGGGCTCTGGCTGGCCCTTGAGGCATGCCGTGCGTTTCGCGCCGCCGGGGCCGGACGCGGCGTTCCGCGGCCGCGCGGGTGGGTTGCGCCCCGTGGCCAGGCTCTCCTTTGGCGCCTCCGGGCGCGTGCCGCTGCGGCTGGTTCCGGGTTCTGGCTGGGCCCTTGAGGCATGCTGTGCGTGTCGCGCCGCCCGGGCCGGGCGCGGCGTTCCGCGGCCGCGCGGGTGGGTTGCGCCCCGTGGCCGGGCTCTCCTTTGGCGCCTCCGGGCGCGTGCCGCTGCGGCCGGTTCCGGCGACTCCGCACAACGAGCGGGCCAGGCGCTGTCACCGCCTAGGGCCGGGCGGCGCTGCGGGCACTGGCCGCGGCCCGGGGCGGAGCGGGGCTGTCACCGGTGCGAAGGCGCATGCCGTGCGACGGCTTGGCGGCGGGGCCGGAAAAGCCTAGGCTCGGAGGCAGGATAGCAAGGAGCCTGCCATGTCCGTGACGCCGCAAAGCGACTGGAATCCCGAGGCCTATCACCGGTTCCGCGGCCTCAGGTTGCGCCCGGCGCTCGACTTGCTCGCACAGGTGGCGCTGCTGCCGCCCGGGGTGGTCGTCGATCTCGGCTGCGGCTCCGGCGCGGTCGGCCCGGCGCTGGCGCAGCGATTTCCGGACCGGCAGATCCATGGCGTCGACCGCTCGCCCGCGATGCTCGAGGAAGCCGAGGCGACCGGCGCTTATCACCGGCTGGAGCAGGGCGACATCGCCGAGTGGCGCGCCGAGGCGCCGGTGGCGCTGATCTTCTCCAACGCCGCGCTGAACTGGGTGCCGGATCACGAGACGCTGCTGCCGCGGCTGGCGGGGATGCTGGCGCCGGGCGGCATGCTGGCGGTGCAGGCGCCCTTCCAGCAGGAGGCGCCCTCCCACCGGCTCCTGCGCGAGATCTCGGGCGCGCTCTATCCGCAGCTCTTCGACTGGTCGGGCTGGCGCGACGATGTCCGCGACCTCGCGGGCTATGACCGCATCCTCGACGGGCTGGGCGAGGCGAGCCTGTGGGAAACCACCTATGCCCAGCTGCTGCCGCCCGACGCAGCCGCCCATCCGGTGCGCCGCTTCACCGAGTCGACGGCCGGGCGGCGGGTGCTCGACCGGCTCGGCCCGGAGGACGCCGCCGGCTTCCTCGGGGCGTACGACGGCGCGCTCGACGCGCATTACCCGCGGCGGGCGGATGGCGCGGTGCTGTTCCCGTTCCGGCGGATCTTCTTCACCCTGCGCGTGCCGGAGGCCTGAGCGGTGCCCGCGCTGAAACCGACCGGCTTCGCCGCCCGGATCGCCTGGATCGGCCGGGTCGGCGACCGCGACGGATCGCTGGCCTCGTCGCCTGCGGAGCGGCTGGCGCTCGGCTTCGACGGGCTCGAGGGCGAGAGCCATGGCGGCGCGCTGCGTCCCGCCTGCAGCCGGGTCAGCGCCCAGCATCGCCGCGGCACGCCGATCCGCAACGTCCGCCAGCTTTCGGTCGTGTCGGAGGAGGAGCTGGCCGAAACCGCGGCCGTGCTGGGGCTGGAGCGGCTGGAGCCCGCCTGGATCGGCGCGACGCTCTGCCTGGCGGGGCTGCCGCATCTGTCGCTGCTGCCGCCCTCGAGCCGCCTGCAGGGGCCCGACGGCGCGACGCTGGTCATCGACATGCAGAACCGGCCCTGCCATCTGCCCGATCCGGTGATCCGCGCGGCCACCGGGCGCGACAGGCTGGCCGCGAGCTTCCGCAAAGCGGCGGCGAACCGGCGCGGCGTCACCGCCTGGGTGGAGCGCGAGGGCGTGCTGGAGCTCGGCCAGGAGCTGCGGCTGCATGTGCCCGACCAGCCCGCCTGGCCGCATCTGTCCGAGGCCAGGGGCGTGTCGCGCTGACGCCTTGAAGATCGCTGCCGGGGCCGCCATTCTTGCGCGGTGAATCTTGTAGCGTTGTGGGGAGACGCCGTGAAAGCGCCATCCGAATGTGAGTCCATGGCCGAACTGCGCATGACAATCGATGCGCTGGACCGGCGCCTGATCGAGATGCTGCGGCTGCGGCAGGATTGCATCGACCGGGCCATCGAGCTGAAACCGGCCGAGGGGCTGCCCGCGCGCATCGAGTCCCGCGTCGCCCAGGTCATCGCCAATGTCCGCGCCTCGGCGCTGGCGCGCGGCTTCGACCCGGATCTGGCGGCATCGCTCTGGCGCAGCCTGATCGAATGGTCTATCGCGCGGGAACAGGCGGAGCTGGGCCATGGCGATGCCGGGACCTCCGCCGCGGATGCGCCGGAGCCTCCGGCAGTTGCGCGTCCCTCCGCAGGCGAGGCGTGAGACGGCAACGGAGAGCTCCGACATGGTAGCGGAACGGATCGACGGCAAGGCATTCGCGGCAGGGCTGCGGGCGCAGGTGGCGGAAGAGGTGGCGCGGCTGAAGGCCGAGCACGGGCTGGTTCCCGGCCTGGCCGTGGTGCTGGTGGGCGAGGACCCCGCGAGCCAGGTCTATGTCCGCTCCAAGGAGAAGATGACCGTCGAGGTCGGGATGAACTCCTATGCCCACCGCCTGCCGGCCGATGTCAGCCAGGGCGAGCTGATCTCGCTGGTGCGCACGCTCAATGCCGACCGCGCGGTGAACGGCATCCTGGTGCAGTTCCCGCTGCCGAAGGGGCTCGACCAGCAGGAAGTGATCGAGACGATCTCGGCGGCGAAGGACGTCGATGGCTTCCATCCGCAGAATGTCGGCCGCCTGGTCGCGGGCATCCCGGCGCTGGTGCCCTGCACGCCCCTGGGCTGCATGATGCTGCTGAAGGACCGGCTCGGCGATCTCTCGGGGCTGAACGCGGTGGTGATCGGCCGCTCGACCATCGTCGGCAAGCCGATGGCGCAGCTGCTGACCAATGCCTCGGCGACGGTGACGGTGGCGCATTCGCGCACCAGGGACCTGCCCGCGGTGGTGCGCAATGCCGATATCGTCGTCGCCGCGGTCGGCCGTCCCGAGATGGTCAAGGGCGACTGGATCAAGCCCGGCGCGACGGTGATCGATGTCGGCATCAACCGCATCGACGCGCCCGAGAAGGGCGAGGGCAAGACCCGTCTGGTCGGCGATGTCGCCTATGACGAGGCGGCCGAGGTCGCGGGCGCGATCACGCCGGTGCCGGGCGGGGTGGGTCCGATGACCATCGCCTGCCTGCTGGCCAATACCGTGACGGCGACCTGCCAGGCCAACGGCCTGCCCGTGCCGGACGTGCTGACGGTCTGAGCGCGGCTAGCGCAGCAGCGTCTGCGGCACCAGCAGCAGCACCCGCTGGAAGGGCACGCTGCGGCTGCCCGCCGGGCAGGGCGCGGCACGCGGGATCTGCGTGCCGTCCTGCGACAGGCAGAGGCTCTGGTCGCCGCCCCAGGCGCGGCCGCCGCCGCTGGCATAGAAATAGACATAGCGCCCCGGCAGGCCCGAGATCCGCAGGCAGTCCGAGCGGCGGATGCGCTGCCAGCCCGAGCTCTGCCAGCTGCCGTCGCGCTGCCAGGCGATGACGGCGTCGAGCGCGGACTCGCTGCTGTAGTTGCAGAGCGACCAGGCCTCGGGCCGGGCGGTGCTGTCGGGCCCGGCGTCGCCGCCATCTTCCCTCATCTCGCGCGTGCCGCTGCCCGTCGCCGTGCCGCTGTCGGGCGAGGTGCCGCCGCCGCGGTCGCCGCCGCCGACCTGCGACGGGCTCGCCCGGTTGCTGGCGGCCTGGACCGGCAGTGCCGCCGCCGCGAGGGCGCAGGCGAGAAGGAGGCTGCGGAGGATCATGGCGCCTCGCCCCCGGGAACGGTCCGGAAGGTCACGCCGCCGTCCGCGGCCGGTGCCCCGGGCTCTTCGGGCGGGCCGATGACCGCCAGGTCCGGATTGCTCGCGGCACTTTCCACCGCGTCGCGGCTCGTCGCTTCGAGATGCGGCGCGGGCACCTCGACCAGCACCTGCGGGCCGGGCTTCACCTCGTAGACGAACTGCACGTAGATCAGCAGGTAGGCGATGGAGATCACCAGCACCAGCGTCGCCATCGACCCGGTCTTGACCGAGATGCTGACCATCTGGTTGCGGAATTCGACCTCGTCGCGCTCGCCGATCCTCTGCAGGAAGCGGCTGGCCTGCGAGAACTGCCAGAAGGCGAAGGCGACGCCGCTGACCGAGACCAGCATCGAGACCCAGAAAAGGTACTGCGAGGCGCGGCTGTTCCAGTCATAGACCCGCCGTGTCTCCGACAGCGTCCAGATCGAGAAGGCGAAGCGGGCGCGCTCGTAATCGGCGCTGTAATCCTCGATCGTCCGCGCGGGGTCGAGCTCGAACGGGCCGGGGGCGTTGCGCGCCTCGATCCGCACGAAAAGGAAGAGCGCGGCGAAGGCCGCGACGATGCTGGCAGCAACCCAGAGCGGACGCAGATCAGGCGAACGCATGTGACCCCCCTGTCCCGGATGGCAGCGAGGGTAGAAAATTTACGTATGGTAAACAAGGGTCGTATTCCCGCTATGCGGGAAAACGGAGGGAAATACCCGCTATGCGGGAAAGACCGCCATCATCGTTCCCTGGATCGCGCCGACCAGCTTGCGGGCGCCCTCGGCATCCTCGGCCTCGATATCGGCGCGCACCACGGTGATCTGGCGCCCGGCGCGCAGCACCGTGCCGGTGGCGATCAGGCGGGTGCCGACCATCGGGCGCAGCATGTTCATCTTGACCTCGACCGAGACGACATCGGCCTCTTCGGGCATCAGCGTGAGCGCGGCATAGCCCGCCGCGCTGTCGCCGACCGAGAAGCCCAGCCCGGCATGGGCGAAGCCCTGCTGCTGCGACACGGCGGGGGTGATCGGCACCGATAGGACGCAGCGCCCCGGGGAGACCTCCTCGAGCACGGCGCCCAGCGTCTGCATCAGGCCCTGGCGGGCGAAGTTCCGGGCGATTCGGGGCGGGATCGGGGACTGGCTCATGGCGCCATGCTGCGGCGCGACCCGCGGCCGGGGGAGCGGGCATCTTGCCGCTGGAGCGGCACGGGCAGGGCGCGCCGCCCGGTCAGCACCGCCAGCGCCCCGGGGCCCATCAGCGGGGCGAAGGCCGGGTCGAGGCAGTCGAGCCCGCCGGTATAGGTGCCGAAGGCCGGCAGGATCGCCCGGGCCGCGTCGATCAGGAAGCAGGAGCGCCGCTGCCCGCCGAGCCGCGCCTTGGGGTGGTAGTGCCCCGAGATCTCGCCGGGCGCCGCGCCGGGCCTTGCGATATGGCGGAAGAGAAGCGGGCCGAGGGCGAGCTCGGCCAGATGGCTGCCCGGCAGGTCGACCGGGCCCGCGTCGTGATTGCCCTCGATCCAGATCCAGCGCCGCCCGGCCGCCATCGCCATCAGCAGCCCGCGCGCCTCCCCGGGCAGATGCCCGGCCGCCGCGAGATCGTCGAAACTGTCGCCGAGCGCCACGACCACCGCCGGATCCGTCGCGGCGATCTCGGCCGAGAGCCGGTGCAGCGTGTCGAGCGTCTCGTAGGGCGGCAGCATCGCGCCGCCCCGGCGCGCGATCCGCTCCGCCTTGCCCAGATGCAGGTCCGAGACGCAGAGCAGCCGCTCGGCGGGCCAGTGGAGCGTGCCTGCGGGCCGCGCCTCGAGCGGCGCGCCCGCCAGATCGAAGCGATGGGCGGTCATGGCCGGGTGGTGCCGCAAGCGGGCAGGGCGCGCAAGGGGTCAGGTCATCAGGAACTGCGCATGGATCGGCGCCGAGGCCGCGCCCATGACGCGGGCATTGAACCCGACCGAGCCCGGCGCCACCCGCGGCGGGAGGATCCCGCGCATGTCGAGCGCGGCCAGTTCGGCAGCGACCCGCTGGGCCAGTTCGTCGCGCACCGCGGGCGGCACCGCGCCGTCGATCAGCACCGCCTCGAAATCGATGACGGCGCAGGCGGCGCGGGCGGCCTGGGCAATGGCGGCGGCCGAGCGGGCGATCCAGGGCTCGAGGTGGGCGGCGAATCCCGACCAGTCCTGCGGCTGGCGCCAGAGCGCGGCGGTGTCGCCGCCCGCCTCCTCGATTGCGGCTTCCAGCAGGTAGATCGAGGCGGTGTCGAGCAGGCTCTGCATCTGCCCGTCCGGCCCCTCGACCCGCAGCGAGCCAAGCGCCCCGGCATTGCGCTGCGCCCCTTCGATGACGGTGGAATTCAGCACGATGCCGCCGCCGATGAAGGAGCCGAGGAAGAAATACGCGTAGTCGCGGTACTGCCGGCCGCGGCCGAAGACATGCTCCGCCCGGGCCGCCGCGGTGGCGTCATTGACGGTGAAGAGCGGCAGCGCCGAGAAGCGCGCGACCTCCTCGGCGAAGTCGAGCCCTTTCCAGACCGCCATGTCGCCGGGGGCGGCGAAGGGCTCGGGCCAGCTCCAGATCTCCAGCGGCGCGGCGATGCCGATGCCGCAGAGCCGCTCCTGCTGGCGCGGGGTCAGCGCGGCGGAAAGCCCGGCCATGCCGGTTTCGAGATAGCCGAAGATCTGCGCGGGCATCGGATGGCGGTAGGTCAGCTGGCTCTGGCCCAGCACCTGGCCATGCAGGTTCATCACCACCAGATCGGCCGAGCGCCGCCCGATCTTCAGCCCGAAGGAGAGCGCCCCGTCGGGATCGAGCGCCATCGGCACCGAGGGCTTGCCGACGCGGCCGCGCTGCGGCTCGCCGCGGACCAGGAATCCCTCGGTCTCGAGCTTGCGCAGGATGTTCGACACGGTCTGCGCCGACAGCTCGGTCCGCTTGGCGATGTCCGATCCCGCCATCGCGCCATGGCGCTGGATCAGGGTCAGGATCAGCCGCTCGTTATGGGCGCGCACCCCGGTCTGGTTGGCGCCTGCGCCCAGGTCCCTGATCTCGTTGCCGTCCATCGCATCCTCCCGATCACTACTCTTGCCCCGGCCGATTAATAAATCAACTGGATTTACTTATTGACAGGGCGCCGTCAACATCCGTAACTGAACACATCTCCGGGACGGAGAACACGCGACTCGTAGCGGAGAGGACCGCTGCGAATTGCCGTAGGGAGGAACATTCATGAAGACGATTACGGCCACCAGCGCCATCCTGCTTGCCTGCCTGTCGACCGGCGCCTATGCGGCCGGCGACGATGTCGGCGCCTGCATCATCACCAAGACGGACACCAACCCGTTCTTCGTGAAGATGCGCGAGGGCGCCGCGGCCAAGGCGGCGGAGCTGGGGATCGAGCTGAACGCCTATGCCGGCAAGGTCGACGGCGACAATGAAAGCCAGGTCAACGCGATCGAGACCTGCATCGCCAATGGCGCCAAGGGCATCCTGCTGACCGCCTCGAGCACCTCGGCCATCGTGCCCGCGGTAGAGCAGGCGCGGGCGGCGGGCATCCTGGTGATCGCGCTCGACACGCCGCTCGACCCGATCGAGGCGGCCGACATGACCTTTGCCACCGACAATTTCCTGGCCGGCGAGCTGATCGGCCAATGGGCGGCGGCGACGCTGGGAGACGCCGCCAAGGACGCCAAGATCGCGATGCTCGACCTCGACGTGTCGCAGCCGACGGTCGGCGTGATGCGCGACCAGGGCTTCCTCAAGGGGTTCGGCATCGAGCTGGGCGATCCGATGAAATGGGGCGACGAAAGCGATCCGCGCATCGTCGGCCATGACGTCACCCAGGGCAACGAGGAGGGCGGCCGCAAGGCGATGGAGAACCTCCTGGCCACCGATCCCTTCGTCAATGTCGTCTACACGATCAACGAGCCGGCCGCGGCTGGCGCCTACGAGGCGCTGAAATCGGTCGGGCGCGAGAATGACGTGCTGATCGTCTCGGTCGATGGCGGCTGCCCGGGCGTGGCCAATGTCGAGGCCGGGGTGATCGGCGCCACCTCGCAGCAGTACCCGCTGCTGATGGCCTCGAAGGGGATCGAGGCGATTGCCGCCTTCGCCCGCGACGGCACCGTGCCCGCCGCCACCGAGGGCAAGGACTTCTTCGATACCGGCGTCGCGCTGGTGACCGACAAGCCCGCCGAGGGCGTGGAGTCGATCCCGGTCGCCGACGGCAAGGATCTCTGCTGGGGCTGACCCCGGCGCGGGGGCGCCCGGGAGGGGCGCCCCGACCCGTCCGAACACGCAGTCCAGGGAGGGACCAGAATGTCCTCGCATACCGCGCAGCCCGAGAATTTCGAGGCGGCAGCCCGGGATGCCACGCGCGATGTCGCCGCCTTCGAGCCGCATCGCAAGGGGCTAGTCGGGCGCTTTCACGACGTCTTGCACTCAACCCCCGCGCTGGTGCCGCTGATCGTGCTGATCGTGGCGCTCGGCCTTTTCGGGGCGCTTCTGGGGGGCAAGTTCTTCTCGCCCTTCGCGCTGACGCTGATCCTGCAGCAGGTGCAGATCGTCGGCGTGCTGGCCGCGGCGCAGTCGCTGATCATCCTGACCGCGGGGATCGACCTGTCGGTCGGTGCGCTTGCGGTGCTGAGCTCGGTCATCATGGGGCAGTTCACCTTCCGCTACGGGATCCCGCCCTTCTTCGCGGTGGTCTGCGGCCTGGCCTGCGGCACGGCGATCGGCGCGGTCAACGGCTGGCTGGTCTCCAAGGTCAAGCTGCCGCCCTTCATCGTGACGCTGGGCATGTGGCAGATCGTGCTGGCGGCGAACTACCTCTATTCCGCGAATGAGACCATCCGCGCCCAGGACATCGAGGCCGATGCCGCCTTCCTGCAGTTCCTCGGCGCCAAGTTCCAGATCGGCGGGGCGACCTTCACGCTGGGGGTGGTGCTGATGCTGGTCCTGGTGCTGGGGCTGGCCTATGCGCTGCGCTCCACCGCCTGGGGGCGGCATGTCTACGCGGTCGGCGACGACCCCGAGGCGGCGGCGCTGGCGGGCGTCAATGTCCACCGCACGCTGATGTCGGTCTACATGCTCGTGGGGCTGATCTGCGGCCTGGCGGGCTGGGTGATGATCGGCCGCTTCGGCTCGGTCTCGCCCTCGGCCACGACCGGCGTGATCGGCAATATCCAGGCGATCACCGCCGTGGTGATCGGGGGCATCTCGCTCTTCGGCGGGCGCGGCTCGATCCTCGGCGCCTTCTTCGGCGCGCTGATCGTCGGCGTGTTCGAACTGGGGCTGCGCATGGCGGGGGCGAACCCGCAATGGACCTATCTCCTCATCGGCGCGCTCATCATCGTCGCCGTCTCGGTGGATCAGTGGATCAGGAAGGTGTCGGCATGACGGATCCCATTCTCAGGGCCCGCGGGCTGGTCAAGCGCTACGGCAAGGTAACCGCGCTCGACCATTGCGATTTCGAGCTGATGCCGGGCGAGATCCTGGCGGTGATCGGCGACAACGGCGCGGGCAAGTCGACGCTGATCAAGGCGATCTCGGGGGCGGTGACCCCCGATGCCGGCGAGATCTACCTGGAGGGCCGCAAGATCGCCTTCGCCTCGCCGATCGAGGCGCGCGCGGCGGGAATCGAGACGGTCTACCAGACCCTCGCCATGTCCCCGGCGCTGTCGATCGCCGACAACATGTTCATGGGGCGCGAGCTGCGCCGCAAGGACTGGCGCGGCAAGTACCTGCGCATGCTCGACCGCCCGGCGATGGAGGCCTTCGCCCGCGACAAGCTCAGCGAGCTGGGGCTGATGACGATCCAGAACATCAACCAGGCGGTGGAGACGCTCTCGGGCGGCCAGCGCCAGGGCGTCGCGGTGGCGCGCGCCGCGGCCTTCGGGTCCAAGGTCATCATCCTCGACGAGCCCACCGCCGCGCTCGGCGTGAAGGAGAGCCGCCGGGTCCTGGACCTGATCCAGGATGTCCGCTCGCGCGGGATCCCGATCATCCTGATCTCGCACAACATGCCCCATGTCTTCGAGGTGGCCGACCGGATCCATGTCCACCGGCTGGGGCGCAGGCTCTGCGTGGTCCGCCCGGACGAGTACACGATGTCCGATGCGGTGGCCTTCATGACCGGGGCGAAGGAACCGCCCGCGGGACGCGCCGCGGCCTGACGGCCGCGGCACTGCCTTCCCGGCCGCCGCGCCGGGTCCGGCCCTCCGGCGCATCCCCCGGAGGGCCGTTTTTCGTGCCTCTGCCAGGTCGCAGTGGCGGATCGTCCGCGACTCGGCGAAGGCGCCCTCGGGCTGGGCACAGTCCCCGCCCGCGAAGGCCGTCAGCGCCTCGGGGCTCTCCCGGATCATGGCGAAGCTGAACACCCGCGGGTCCCGGGCCGCGCGGCGCCGGGCCGCACGCGGACCAGCCCCTCGGTACGGTCCATCAACGGACTGGCGGTGCCGTGGAAGAACCGGGCCTCCTTGCCCGGGCGGATGAGGATTTGGAAAATGCGCATGACCATCGGCTGGCCTGCCTTGCGGCGGCTCGGGCCGCCGGGACCATCCTGGCAGATGCGCGGCGGCTCGGACGGGAGGGGCGCAAACGAAAACGCCCGGGCAGATGCCCGGGCGTTCCGATGTCGCGAAAGCTGACGGATCAGCGCTTCGAGAACTGGAAGGAGCGGCGTGCCTTGCGGCGGCCGAATTTCTTCCGCTCGACGACGCGGCTGTCGCGGGTCAGGAAGCCTGCCGCTTTCAGCGCGCCGCGCAGCGACGGATCGTAAAGCTGCAGGGCTTTGGAGATGCCGTGCTTGACCGCACCTGCCTGGCCGGAGAGGCCGCCGCCGGTGACGGTTGCGTAGACGTCGAACTGGTCTTCCACGCCGGCCACGGTGAAGGGCTGGCGCAGGATCAGGCGCAGAACGGGACGTGCGAAATACACGGCCTGGTCCTTGCCGTTGACGACGACCTTGCCGGAGCCCGGCTTGACCCAGACGCGTGCGACGGCGTCCTTGCGCTTGCCGGTCGCGTAGGAGCGGCCGAGCTCGTCACGGACGGGCTCGCGCGGGGTGTCATCGATGACGGCCGTGGCGACGGAGCCTGCGACGGCCTGGTTCAGGTCTTCCAGGGACTTGAGTTCCTCGGCCATTATCAGCTCCGCGCGTTCTTAGCGTTCATGGATTTGACGTCGAGCACTTCGGGCGCCTGCGCCTCGTGGGGATGCTCGGTGCCGGCGTAGATGCGCAGGTTCGTCATCAGCTGGCGCGACAGGCGGTTGCCCGGCAGCATGCGCTTGACGGCGGACTCGACGACGCGGCCCGGATAGCGGCCGTCCAGCACCTTGTCGGCGGTGGTCGACTTGATGCCGCCCGGATGGCCGGTGTGGCGGTAGTAGGTCTTCTCGTTGCGCTTCTTGCCGGTCAGCTTGACCTTGTCCGCATTGATGATGATGACGTTGTCACCCATGTCCATATGCGGAGTGAAGGTTGCCTTGTGCTTGCCGCGCAGGCGCATGGCGACGATCGATGCAAGACGGCCCAGAACCACGCCCTCGGCGTCGATCAGGATCCACTTCTTGTCGATGTCAGCCGGTTTGGCTGTGTAGGTTTTCATGGTGGGCACCTTGGTGGGTTCCGATGAATGTCTCGCGGGAGAGCCCCAGGGGGCGCCCGACTCGCGTTGCGGGTATGTGCCAAAAGCCCGCATCCTTTGCAAGCGCAATTTCCCCAGAAAATCACGCGATCGCAGGCACTTGCAAGAAAGGTAATTAGATACCACAGAATTTTGGGCGGAATCGAGTCGCGGATCCCGGTGGCGGCGGGCTTGCCAGCGCGGGGCGGGGCGATCAAGCTCGGGCGCGAGGAGACGGGGAGGATATCATGGGCGCAGAACGGCTTTCCTGCCGCCGCGAGGGCGCGGTGGCGCATCTGGTGCTGGACGATCCGGGGCGGCTCAATGCGCTCTCGGATGCGATGCTGGCGGAGCTGACGGCAGAGCTCGGCGCGATTGCCGCCGATCCGGGCTGCCGGGTGGTGGTGCTCTCGGCGGCGGGCAAGGCCTTCTGCGCCGGGCACGACCTGAAGGAGATGACCGCCGGACGGCAGGCGCCCGATGGCGGGGCGGGGTATTTCGCCGATCTCTTCGCCCGCTGCTCGGCGCTGATGCGGCTGATCCGGACGATGCCGCAGCCGGTCATCGCCCAGGTCCATGGCGTGGCGGCGGCGGCGGGCTGCCAGCTGGTGGCCAGCTGCGACCTCGCCGTGGCGGCCGAGGGCACGCGCTTCGGCGTCAACGGCGTCAATATCGGGCTCTTCTGCTCGACGCCGATGGTGGCGCTCAGCCGCAACCTGCCGCGCAAGCAGGCCTTCGAGATGCTGGTGACGGGCGAGTTCCTCGACGCGACCCGCGCGCGCGAGCTGGGGCTCGTGAACCGCGTGGTGCCCGCGGGCCAGCTGGCGGCGGAGGCGGCCGCGATGGCCGAGGGGATCGCAGCGAAGCTCGGCGCGGCAGTGCGGATCGGCAAGGGGGTCTTCTACGACCAGCTGGAGCTGCCGCTCGACCAGGCCTACGAGCTGACCTCGGCGGCGATGGTGGCGAACATGCTGGAGCCGGGAACCGAGGAGGGCATCTCCGCCTTCCTGGAGAAGCGCGCGCCGGACTACCGCCAGGACTGAGGCTCAGCCGATCCGCCGCGGCGGGGCGGGGGTCAGCCGCGGCCCCCGGTCGAGCCGGTCGAGCCCGGCCTCGGCCATGGCGCGGGCCGCCTGGTCCTCCAGCAGCCGCTCGCGCCCCTGGCCCTCGACCGGCACCCGCCCGGCTTCAAGCAGCAGCGGCGCGGCCAGCGGCGTCACCCGGTCCAGCCGCAGCAGGTCGATCCGGTCGCCGATCCGCGCCAGCATCTCCTCGATCCGGCCGAAATCGACCAGCCCCTTCAGCGCCTCCTCGCGGGTGATCCGCATCAGCAGGTGGCCGGGATCGTACTTGCGCAGCGTGTCATAGAGGATGTCCGAGGAGAAGGTCGCCTGCCGCCCGGACTTGCGCGCGCCGGGATGGTTGCGCTCGATCAGCCCGGCAATGGTCGCCACCCCGCGGAAGGTCCGCTTCATCACCGCATTGCCCTCGAGCCAGGTCTCGAAGCCCGCGCGCAGGTTCCCCGCGCCGAACAGCAGCGCGGGATCCTCCAGCCGCTCCAGCCCCCAGATCAGCACGGCGTAATCCGACGCAACGAAGCCCAGCGGCGCCAGCCCGGCCTCTTCCATCCGCTGGGTCGCCAGCAGCCCCAGCGTCTGCATCGCGTTGCGCCCGGCAAAGCCGTAGATGCAGGCATGCTCGCGCCCCTCGAGCGGGAAGCTCTCGATCAGCAGCCGGTCGCGGCGCGGCATCTGCGAGACTTCGCGGTGCAGCCGCAGCCAGTCCGCCGTGTGATCCGGCAGCTCGGGCCAGTCCGGGGTGTTCAGCATCCGCAGGATGCGGTCCGACAGCTGGGTCGACGTGGCGAATTTCGTGCCCGAGAAGACCGCGACCTTCGGCTCGCGCCCGCGCTCGCTGCTGACCTCGACCGTCATCTCGCGCAGCCCCTCGTAGCGCACGACGCGGCCGCCCATCAGGAAGCTGTCGCCCTGGGTCAGCGTGGCGGCGAAGGCCTCCTCCACCTCGCCCAGAGACGGGCCGCGGCCGCGCATGCGCACCTTCACCAGGTCGCTGTCCTGGATCGTGCCCAGGTTCATCCGGATCAGCCGTGCCGCGCGGGGATCGCGCAGGCCCCAGCGCCCGTCGGGCCGCTGCTTCAGCCGCTGCCAGCGGTCATAGGCGCGGAAGGCGTAGCCCCCGGTGGCGCAGAACTCCAGGCAGGCGTCGAATTCTGCGCGGGCCAGCCCCGCATAGGGCCCGGCCTGCGCCACCTCGGCGAAAAGCGCATCCGCCTCGAATTCTCCGGCGCAGGCAGCGATCAGGATGTGCTGGCAGAGCACGTCGCGCGGGCCGGGGCCGCGCGGCGCCCCGTCGAGATCGCGCGCCTTCACCGCCTCCAGCGCGGCCTGGCACTCGACCACCTCGAAGCGGTTGGCGGGCACCAGCAGCGCCTTCGAGGGCGCGTTGTAGCGGTGGTTGGCGCGGCCGATCCGCTGCACCAGCCGCTTGACGTTCTTCGGCGCGCCGATCTGGATCACCAGGTCGACATCGCCCCAGTCGATGCCCAGATCGAGCGAGCCGGTGCAGACCACCGCGCGCAGGCTGCCCGCGGCCATCGCCGCTTCGACCTTCAGCCGCTGCTCGCGGGCGAGGCTGCCATGGTGGATGCCGATCGGCAGCGCGTTCTCGTTCTGCAGCCAGAGCTCGCGGAAGAAGATCTCGGCCTGGGCGCGGGTGTTGTGGAAGATCAGCGTCGTGCGGTGGCGCGCGATCTCCTCGAGCACGCGGGGAATGGCATAGCGCGCGCCGCCCCCCGCCCAGGGCGGCGGCTCGGGCAGCGCCATCATGGCGATATCGGGATCGGGGCCGGGATCGGCGGTCAGGACCGGGCAGGGATCGGGATGCCGCGCGAGATAGCGGGCCAGCGCCGGCGGGTCCTCGACCGTGGCCGAGAGCCCGACCCGGCGCAGCCCGGGGCAGAGCGCCTCCAGCCGCGACAGCGCCAGCATCAGCTGGTCGCCGCGCTTCGATTCCGCCAGCGCGTGGATCTCGTCGAGCACCACCCGCTGCAGCCCGGCGAAGATCCGCGGGGCGTCGGGATAGGAGATCATCAGCGCCAGGCTTTCGGGCGTGGTCAGCAGGATATGCGGCGGGTCGGCGCGCTGGCGCTGGCGCGCGCTGTAGGAGGTGTCGCCGCTGCGGTCCTCCACCCGGATCGCCGCGCCCGAGCCCTCGATCGGCGCCGCGAGGTTGCGGCGGATATCGGCCGCGAGCGCCTTCAGAGGCGAGATGTAGAGCGTGTGCAGCCCCTTGCCCGGGGCGGGGCCGAGCTCGGCCAGGCTCGGCAGGAAGCCCGCCAGCGTCTTGCCGCCGCCGGTCGGCGCGACCAGCAGCTGCGCGGGCAGGTCCTTCCGCGCCAGCATCTCCGCCTGGTGGGGATGCAGCGACCAGCCGCGGTCCTCGAGCCAGCGCGCCAGATGGGCGGGCAGGGCGGCGCTCATCGCGGCTGCCCCGTGCCGGGGCGGCGGAAACGGTTTGTTAGCAGACTGGGCGCATTTTTGCCGCTCAGACTTTCCAGCAAGGACCATCCGCCGTGAGCGCCGCATTGCCGCCCTTCCATCTGCGCTTCCCCAGGCCCCTCGTGGTCGATGTCGATCACGCGCTGCTCTCGGGCGCGCGTCCCGGCCGGGCCCCGGCGGATCCGCGCCTGCTGCGGATCAACCGTCCGGCGCTGGAGCTGCTGCGGCTCTGGCGGCGCTTCCGCGGCCAGGTGCGGCTGCTGACGGCGCTGCCCGAGGGCTGGGACCAGTGGCTGGGCGAGCTCCTGGGGCTGGCGGGCAAGGTGATCCGCACCGGCCGACGGACCGAGGACATGGCGATGACGACCCTGACCCAGTTCGAGACCCGCGGCTTCGACCTGATCGGCGGCGGCGAGATCGTCTCGGCGATCGGGGCCTATGCGCACCGGCTCTGGCTGGTGGGCGAGCGCGGCGGGCTGCGCTCGGGGATGCGCACGAGCGGCGTGCCGCTGGTCGCGCTCGAGGCGGCCGACACGGTCGCGGTGTCCGAGATCGCGGGCGGCGGCCAGGGCTGGACCCTGCCCGCAGCGGCGCCGGCCTCGCCGCTCTCGATCGAGGTGAACCGGCGCTACCATCCCTAGCGGGTGAATTTCGCGTCGGCGGCGGGCAGGGCGATCCCGCAGATCCGGCCCGGATCAAGCGCCAGCCCGCAGCGCGCCATCATCCGCTGCGACGGGATGTTCGCGGCCGAGACCAGCTCGTGCACCGCCTCCGCGCCCAGATCATCGAGCGCGGCGCGGATCGCCTCGGCATTGGCGCGCAGCCCCAGCCCGGTGCCGCGATGCGCCGGATCGACCGCGACCAGCCCGACCCAGGCATCGCGGTGATGCGGGCTGAGGGGCCCGTGCGGCAGATAGCAATGCGCGCTGGCCAGGATCGCGCCATCGGCATTGCGGATCACCACGGTACGGGTGTCGCAGCCATCGCCGCAAAGCCGCGTCCCCGAGAAGGGCGCCAGGCCCTGATCCGCCATGAAGGCCTGCAGCGCGCGGGTCTGCGGCGCCTCCGGCCCGGCCTCGTGCAGCGCCGCGGCGGCGCCCGCGGGCAGGGGCAGGGCCAGGATCGGCGCGATGGCGGCGCGCGCCGCCGCCGCAGAGGCGCCGAAGACATTCCAGGTATCGACGCGCCAGCCATCCGGGGCGAGCCGTTGCGCCACCTCCGCCATCGCGGCCGGGGAGAGCAGGCGGAAGCCGATCATCCCGTCGCGGTCGAGGATCCGCCGGATGGCGTCCCAGCCGAGCCGTCCGGGATCGTCGCAGCCGACGAAGCGGCAGGCCTGGCAGGCGCCCGGGGTCACGCTGATCCAGGCCGCATCCGCCTCTGCCGCGCGCTGCAGCGCGATCTGCCTGTCACTGCCGTAGAATCCGGGCATGCCGCCGCCTCCTGTGCCTGTTCCGAACCTAGGCCGGATTGGCCGCGAGTCGACATAGCGCGGCGTCGCGTCCCCGGCTGATTCCGCTCCGGCAGGGTCCGGGGAAACGCAAAAGGCGCCCCGCAGGGCGCCTTTCCGGTCTCTCGCGGGCTCATGGCCTCAGACGATGGTCGCCTCGGTGGCGGCGCGCAGCTCGTCCTCGGTGACGCCATCGGCCAGCTCGACGAGCTTCAGCCCGCCCTCGACGACATCCAGGACGCCCAGGTTGGTGATGATCCGGTCGACCACGCCAGTGCCGGTCAGCGGCAGGGTGCAGGCCTTCAGCACCTTCGACTCGCCGTGCTTGTTGGTGTGGTCCATGACCACGACCACGCGGCCGACGCCCGCGACCAGGTCCATCGCGCCGCCCATGCCCTTGACGAGCTTGCCGGGGATCATCCAGTTCGCCAGGTCGCCGTTCTCGGCCACTTCCATCGCGCCCAGGATCGCCGCGGCGATCTTGCCGCCGCGGATCATGCCGAAGCTGGTGGCGCTGTCGAAATAGGCGGTGTTCGGCAGTTCGGTGATGGTCTGCTTGCCCGCGTTGATCAGGTCCGGATCCTCTTCGCCCTCATAGGGGAAGGGGCCCATGCCGAGCATCCCGTTCTCCGACTGCAGCGTGACATTCACGCCCTCGGGGATGAAGTTCGGAACCAGCGTCGGGATGCCGATGCCCAGGTTCACATAGGTGCCGTCTTCGAGTTCAAGTGCGGCGCGTGCCGCCATCTGGTTGCGATCCCAAGGCATTTGCAGCCCTCCTCTAGTCGCGACAGGGTCCCGGTCCGTCCGGACCTCGCCCGCTGTCCTCATTGCGTTGACCGATGCGGGGACGCGGCACCCGGGCCGGTCCCGTCCGAGCTCAGGCTGCGGGGCGCGTCGTGACTTTCTCGATGCGCTTCTCGTGCGTGCCCTGGATCAGGCGGTGCACATAGATGCCGGGCAGGTGGATCTGGTCGGGATCGAGCGAGCCGGTCGGCACGATTTCCTCGACTTCCATGATGCAGACCTTGCCGCACATCGCGGCCGGCGGATTGAAGTTGCGCGCGGTCTTGCGGAAGATGCAGTTGCCGGTCTCGTCGGCTTTCCAGGCCTTCACGATGGAAATGTCGGCGAAGATGCCCGTCTCCATGATGTAGGTCTCGCCGTCGAAATCCTTGTGCTCCTTGCCCTCGGCGATCTGGGTGCCGACGCCGGTCTTGGTGTAGAAGCCCGGGATGCCGCAGCCGCCGGCGCGCATCCGCTCGGCCAGGGTGCCCTGCGGGTTGAATTCCAGCTCCAGCTCGCCCGACAGGTACTGGCGCATGAATTCGGCATTCTCGCCCACATAGGAGGACATCATCTTCTTGACCTGCTTGGTCTGCAGAAGGATCCCGAGGCCGAAATCGTCAACGCCCGCATTGTTCGAGGCGACGGTCAGGTCCTTCGTCCCGGCTTCCTTGATCGCCTGGATCAGGAGCTCCGGGATGCCGCACAGGCCGAAACCGCCTGCCGCGATCAGCATGCCGTCGAACAGAAGGCCGTCGAGCGCCTCGGCGGCCGATCCGTAAACTTTCTTCATTGGGTATCCCCTTTGCCTCCACTCCAGAGGGTTTTGACGCGGTGCAGCGTAGGTGTCAACGGAATGGGTGCATACCGGATTCGGTATTGGTCGGGCCGCCGTTTCGCGGACCTATCGCGGCGCCGCGCTCAGAGCCGGTGGACCAGCCGCGTGGCGCTGCGGAAGCCCAGGACGGGGCCCAGCGGACCGGCCGGAACCGCCGCCTCCGCGCGGTAGCCGCGGCGTTCGTAGAGCGCGCGGGCGCGGGGATTGGCATCGGCCACTTCCAGCCCGATCGCGCAGAGCCCCAGCATCCGCGCTTCCGACTCGACCGCGCCGATCAGCGCCGAGCCGATGCCGCGCCCGCGCAGGTCGGCGCGCACGCAGAGCGTCTCTAGGACCAGCTCGCCCTCGCGCCCCTCGCGGCCGAAGCGGTCGAGCAGCCAGCCGCGCCAGAGCGCGCCCGCCCGCCCGTAGACCGGGGTCAGTTCCGCCTTGCCGATCTCGACGAAGCCCGCGCCGCCGGGCAGGCGGAAGCCCGCGAGGCCCATGAGCCCGTCTTCGGGGGTGGCAACGGCAATGGCGCAGCAGGGACGGATCGCCCTGGCCAGCACCGCGCGCGCCTTCGGCGCGGGAAAGAGCGCCGTTCCGATCTTTCGGGAAAACGCCTGCCAGACCAGCGCGGCCGCATCGCCGCGCTCGGCCTCGCAAAGCGGCCGCAGCTCCCATGCGGGAGGCACGCCGCTATTCCAGGACGTCGGGACCGTCGTCTTCCGACTTGGCCGTGGCCTTCTTGGAGGCCGTCTTCTTGGCCGGGGCCTTCTTGGCTGCGGTCTTCTTCGGTGCGGCCTTCTTGGCCGGGGCCTTCTTCTTGGCGCCGGATTTCGCCGCGCGGGCATTGACCAGCTCGATCGCGAGCTCGATCGTCATGTCCTCGGGCTCGACCGTCTCGGGCAGGGTGGCATTGACCTTGCCCCATCTCACATAGGGCCCGTAGCGCCCCTTCATCACCGCCAGCTCGCCGCCATCGGGATGCTCGCCGAGCTCCTTCAGGGGCTTCTGCGCGGCGGGCTTGCCGCGCTTCGGCTTCGCGGCCAGCACCTCCACCGCGCGGTTCATGCCGATGGTGAAGACCTCTTCGACATCCTCGAGATTGGCATTGGTGCCGCCCTTGTTGGAAATCGAGTCGGCATGCTTCAGATACGGTCCGTAGCGGCCGATATTGGCCCAGATCATCACCCCGTCCTCGGGATGCGGGCCGATCTCGCGGGGCAGCGACAGGAGCTTCACCGCCTGCTCCAGCGTCACTTCCTCGGGCGGCCAGGGCTTCGGCACCGACTGGCGCGGCGGCTTCGGATTCTCGTCGGTCGCCGGGCCGCGCTGGACATAGGGGCCGAACCGGCCCTTGAAGACGCGGATCTCCTCGCCGTTGTCGTCGCCCAGAAGCTTGCCCTCGGGCGGGATCGCGCGCGCCGCCTCGTCGCCTTCCAGCGGCGGGCCGAAGGGGCGGGTGAAGCGGCATTCGGGATAGTTCGAGCAGCCGATGAAGGCGCCGCCCGAGCGCGCGGTGCGCATGCTCAGCCGCCCCGTGCCGCAATTCGGGCAGATCCGCGGGTCGGAGCCGTCCTCCTTCGGCGGGTAGAGATGCGGCGCCAGCGCCTCGTCGATCTGGTCGAGCACCTCGGAGATGCGCAGATCGGCGGTTTCCTCGATCGCGGCCGAGAAATCGCGCCAGAACTGCCGCAGAACCTCCTTGTAGTCGCGGCTGCCGGCCGAGACATCGTCCAGCTCGTTCTCCAGCCCGGCGGTGAAATCGTATTCGACATAGCGGCGGAAGTACTTGGTCAGGAAGACCGTCACCAGCCGCCCCTTGTCCTCGGGGATCAGCCGGTTCTGCTCTTTCACCACATAGCCGCGGTCCTGGATCGTGGTGACGATCGAGGCATAGGTGGAGGGCCGCCCGATGCCGAGCTCCTCCATCTTCTTGACCAGCGTGGCCTCGGTGTAGCGCGGCGGCGGCTGGGTGAAATGCTGCTCGGGCGTGACGTCCTGCTTCTGCATCGGATCGCCCTCGGCGACCTGGGGCAGGCGGCGGTCATCCTCGTCCTCGGGCTCGTCGCGGCCCTCTTCGTAGACCTTCAGGAAGCCGTCGAAGAGCACGACCTGGCCCGAGGCGCGCAAGCCCACCTGGCCGTCGGCCGAGAAGACCTCGACCGTGGTGCGTTCCAGCCGCGCGGCCTCCATCTGGCTGGCCAGCGTGCGCTTCCAGATCAGGTCGTAGAGCTTGCGCTGGTCGCTGTCGGAGATCCGCAGCTCGTCCGGCGCGGTCGCCATCTCGGTCGGCCGGATGCATTCATGCGCTTCCTGCGCGTTCTTGGCCTTGTTCTTGTAGGTGCGGGGCTTGGCGGGCAGGTATTCCGCGCCGTAGCGGTCCTTGATCGCGTCGCGCGCCATGGTCACCGCCTCGGGCGCCATGTCGATGCCGTCGGTCCGCATGTAGGTGATGTGCCCGGCCTCGTAGAGCCGCTGTGCTGCCGACATGGTCTGCCGCGCGCCCATGCCGAATTTCCGGCTGGCCTCCTGCTGCAGCGTCGAGGTCATGAAGGGCGGCGAGGGGTTGCGGCTGGCGGGGCGCGCCTCGACCGATTTCACCGAAAGCTCGCGCGAGCGGATCGCCTGCACGGCCAGATCCGCGGCCTCCTGGGTCGGGATGTCGAACTTGTCGAGCTTCTTGCCGCCGAGCACGCTCAGCCGCGCCTCCAGCGTCTGGTTGCGCGGCGTCTTCAGCAGCGCCTTGACCGTCCAGTATTCCTGGGCGCGGAAGGCCTCGATCTCCATCTCGCGCTCGACGATCAGCCGCAGGCAGACCGACTGCACGCGGCCCGCGGATTTCGCGCCGGGCAGCTTGCGCCAGAGCACCGGGGAAAGATTGAAGCCCACGAGGTAGTCGAGCGCGCGGCGGGCCAGATAGGCCTCGACCAGCTCCATGTCGACATCGCGGGGCGATTTCATCGCGGTGGTGACGGCGGATTTGGTGATCGCGTTGAAGACCACGCGCTTGACGTCTGTGGTCTTCTTGATCGCCCGGCGCTTGGTCAGCGCCTCCTGCAGGTGCCAGGAAATCGCCTCTCCCTCGCGGTCGGGGTCGGTCGCGAGGATCAGTGCGTCATCATTGGCCAGCGCGTCGGCGATCGCCTTGACGTGCTTCTTGCTGTCGGCGGCCACCTCCCACAGCATCTCGAAATCCTTGTCCGGATCGACCGAGCCGTTCTTCGGCGGCAGGTCCCGGACATGGCCGTAGGAGGCCAGGACCGTATAGTCGGATCCCAGATACTTGTTGATTGTCTTGGCTTTGGCCGGGGATTCGACGACGACGACGGGCATTCACGCTTTCTCGGACTGGCAGTCTTGGAACTGCTGGGTAGATGTGACCGTTGCCCCGGGAATGTCAATGCATGCGGTCCTGACCCTTCAGTTCGCAAGTGCCAGGAGCCCGCCGCTCTGCCGCGAAATGCGGCCATCCAGCTCCAATGCCAGCAGGACAGGCGAAAGCTCGCTCGCGGGCAGGCCGATATCCCGGATCAGCTGGTCCTCGGAGACCGGCGAGGGACCGATGCGGGAGAGGATTTGCTGATGCAGCGGAGCCACCTGCAGGGCGGAACGGCCCTCGGAAGGGGCGGGGGGATGGACGCCGTTGGCGGGCCCTCCGGCGCTGCGCTGCGCCGGGTCGCGGGCGGCATCCGCGGCGGTGATCGCGCTCTGGTGGTGGCGGGCCTGGTCGCGCCAGTTTGACGCAACCCGCTGCTCCGGCAGGGCGATCGGGCCAAGTGCCTCGAGAATGTCCTCCACCCCGCGCACCAGATGCGCGCCGTCGCGGATCAGGATGTTGCAGCCCGAGGCGCGGGCGTCGAAGGGGTGGCCCGGCACGGCCATGACCTCGCGCCCCTGGTCGAGTGCGGCGCGCGCGGTGATCAGGCTGCCCGAACGGGCCGCGGCCTCGATCACGACAAGCCCGTGGGCGAGGCCCGAGATGATGCGGTTGCGCGGCGGGAAATGCCGCGCCTGCGGCTGCAGCCCGACCGCCTGTTCCGACAGGCGCAGGCCGGATTGGGAAATCTCGCGGAAAAGTGACGCGTTCTCTTGCGGATAGACGGCATCGACGCCACCGGCCAGCACAGCCGCCGTGCCGGTTCTCAGCGCCGCGCCATGGGCTGCGGCGTCGATGCCGCGCGCCAGTCCGGAGACGACGGTGAAGCCCGCCTCGCCGAGCGCGCCGGAGAGAAGCCGCGCCATCCGCTCGCCCAGCGAGGAGGCGTTGCGCGCGCCCACGAGCGCGACCATCGGCGTGTGCAGCAGCTCCGTCCGTCCGGCCGCCCAGAGCAGCGGCGGCGCATCGGCGATGTCAGCAAGGAGCGCGGGATAGTCCGGATCGCCGAGACACAGAAGCCGCGCGCCGAGGCGGCGGGCGGCTTTCATTTCCGCCAGCGCGGCGGATTCGGCGAAGGGCTGGTAATTGGCAACCCCGGCCTGGCGGGCAATGTCCGGCAGCGCCTCGAGCGCCGCGGCGGCCGTGCCGTGTTCCGAGATCAGCCTGTGAAAGGTGGCCACTCCGACCCTGCGGGATCGAAATAGGCGGAGCCACGATAACCTGTCTTCTTCCAACTTGGGTGGGGTGAGGGGTGTGGGGATGGAAGAATACAGTGTCTTGGTCATCGCAGCTCCGCCCGAGGGGTGAAGCCAACATGGCGTTCTTAAGGTTAACGGCAGGTGAACGCCGACGCGCCGAGTCGAGAAAAAATGGAAATTCTCGCATTTTCCCGTCCCGGCGCGTTTTTCGTCACGAGCCCGCGCCGCCGACCGTCAGGCCGCCCATCAGCAGCGTCGGCTGGCCGACACCGACCGGCACCCACTGCCCGGATTTTCCGCAATTGCCGATTCCCGGATCCAGCGCCATGTCGTTGCCGATCGCCCGGATCTGCTTCATCGCGGTGGGGCCGTCGCCGATCAGCGTGGCGCCGCGCACCGGCGCGCCGACCTTGCCGTTCTCGACCCGGTAGGCCTCGGTGCAGTTGAAGACGAACTTGCCGTTGGTGATGTCGACCTGGCCGCCGCCGAAGCCGACGGCGTAGATGCCGTCCTTCAGCTCGGACAGCACCTCTTCAGGCGTCGCGTCGCCGCCCAGCATGTAGGTGTTGGTCATCCGCGGCATCGGGATATGGGCGTGGCTCTGGCGGCGGCCGTTGCCGGTGGATTTCGCCCCCATCAGCCGCGCGTTCTGCCGGTCCTGCATGTAGCCGACCAGCACGCCGTCCTCGATCAGCACCGTGCGCTCCGAGGGCGTGCCTTCGTCATCGACGGTGATCGAGCCGCGGCGGTCGGGAATCGTGCCGTCATCGAGCACGGTCACGCCCTTGGCGGCGACCTGCTGGCCCATCAGCCCGGCAAAGGCCGAGCTGCCCTTGCGGTTGAAATCGCCCTCCAGCCCGTGGCCCACGGCCTCGTGCAGCATCACGCCGGGCCAGCCGCTGGCCAGGACAACGTCCATCTGCCCTGCGGGGGCGGGGACGGCCTCCAGGTTGACCAGCGCGATGCGCAGCGCCTCCTTGACGGAGCCCTTCCACAGCTCCGGCTCGATCAGCCCGGTCAGCGAGGTGCGCCCGCCGCCGCCGGCATTGCCGCTTTCGCGGCGGCCGTCCTGTTCCACGATCACCGAGACCGAGAGCCGGGTCATTGGCCGGGTGTCCTCGACCACATGGCCGTCGGCGCGCAGGATCACCACCTGCTGCAGCGCGGCCGCCAGCGTCGCGGAGACCTGCACCACGCGCTTGTCCAGATCGCGGGCGAAGGCGTCGATCTCGCGCAGGGTTTCGACCTTCACCGGGAATTCCGCATCCTCGATCGGGTCGAAGGCGGCGTAGAGATGCCGGTTGGTGGCGCGCGGTGCGTCGGACATGATCCCGCCGCCATCGCCGACAGCCAGCCGGGCGGTCGCCACGGCGCGGCGCAGCGCGGCCTCGGAGATCTCGGTCGAGTGGGCATAGCCCGCGGTCTCGCCCTTGACGGCACGCAGCCCGAAGCCCTCGGAGGCGTCGTAGCTGGCGGTGCGGAGCCGGCCGTCATCGAAGCTCAGCACCTCGGAGCGGCGCCGCTCGAGGAACAGCTCGCCGTCATCGGCGCCGTGCGTGGCCTCTTGGACGAGCCCCTGCGCGGCATCGCGGTCTAGCCCGGTTTCGAACGGGCTGAAGGGCTGGAGCGTCATCTGCTTTCCTTCGTTTTCTGATCCAGATCAAATTATTGTGGACCTCGCGGCACGGTTGCGCTTAATCAGAAGCAGGCAAGTGCCGGCGGAGAACCGGTCATCCGAAAGAACACCTCGCCACGGCCGGAAGGTCAAGCGACACTGTCCGTGGCGCGGCAGCGAGTTTCAAGGGAGGAACCATGCGACTGACCAAGTTCTTGGCCGGGGCATCCGGCATGGCGGGCACCGTTCTGGCAGCGCAGGCGGCGTTCGCGCAGGCCGCGCTCGGCGAGCTGGAGACCATCGGCAAGCCGCATCAGGGCGGGCTCGGCTTCCAGCCGGCGGCGACGGAGCTGGCGCGCGACATCCACTGGCTCGACAGCTTCATCCTGGTCATCATCACGGCGATCGTGATCCTGGTCATGGTCCTGCTGGGCTGGGTGGTGCTGCGCTTCAACCACAAGTCGAACCCGACGCCGGCGCGCTTCACCCACAATTCCCCGCTCGAGATCGCCTGGACGATCGTGCCGATCCTGATCCTGGTCTTCATCGGCGCCTTCTCGCTGCCGATCCTGTTCAAGCAGCAGGAGATTCCCGACGGCGAGATCAACATCAAGGTCACCGGCTACCAGTGGTTCTGGGGCTACGAGTATGTCGACGACGGCTTCGGCTTCGACAGCTTCCTGCTGCCGAAGGAGCAGCTCGCCGAATACGGCTACAATGACGACGAGTACCTGCTGGCGGTCGATGCGCCGCTGGTCCTGCCGGTCGGAAAGGTGGTGGTCGTGACCATCACGGGGGCGGACGTGATCCACTCCTGGGCGATGCCCTCTTTCGGGGTGAAGCAGGATGCCGTGCCGGGACGTCTTGCGCAAGCCTGGTTCAAGATCGAAAAGGAGGGGGTCTATTTCGGCCAGTGCTCCGAACTCTGCGGCAAGGACCATGCCTTCATGCCGATCACCATCAAGGCGGTCAGCGAGGATGTCTATGCCGAATGGCTCGAGAGCGCGAAGGCGGAATATGCCGGCCTGCCATCTTCCCTGAAGGTGGCCTCGGCCGAGTGAACCTGTAGGGAGGCAATTTGCGGGACCCGCGTAGGGCGGGTCCTTATGGAAGGCTAAATGACTGATTCGACTGTCATCCCCACCGAAGGCGAGGCTGGATTCGGCGATTACGTGGCGCTCTTGAAGCCGCGCGTGATGTCGCTTGTCGTCTTCACCGCGCTGGTCGGACTCCTCGTTGCGCCGGTGCCGGTGCATCCCGTGATCGGCTTTGCCGCCATCCTCTTCATCGCCATCGGCGGGGGCGCCTCGGGCGCGCTGAACATGTGGTGGGATGCCGATATCGACCGGATCATGACCCGCACCCGCGCGCGGCCGATTCCCTCCGGGAAGGTCGGCGCCGAGGAGGCCCTGGCCCTCGGACTGGCGCTTTCGGGCTTCTCCGTGGTCATGCTGGGCCTCGCGGCCAATGTCATGGCGGGCGCGCTGCTGGCCTTCACGATCTTTTTCTATGTCGTGATCTACACGATGTGGCTGAAGCGCTGGACACCGCAGAACATCGTCATCGGCGGCGCCGCCGGGGCCTTCCCGCCGATGATCGGCTGGGCGGTCGCCACCGGCGGCATCTCGGTCGAGTCGGTTCTGATGTTCCTGCTGACCTTCATGTGGACGCCGCCGCATTTCTGGGCGCTCGCGCTCTTCATGAAGTCCGACTACAACCAGGCGGGCGTGCCGATGCTGACCGTGACCCATGGCCATGATGCCACGCGGCGGCACATCCTGGTCTACACGGTGCTGCTGGCGCCGGTGGGGCTGGCGCTGGCCTTCACCTCGATCGGCGGCCCGGCGACGCTGGCGGCGGCGGTGGTGCTGAACCTGATGTTCCTGCGCGGCGCCTGGCGGATCTTCCGCCGCACGACCGAGGCGGCGCTGGCCGACGGCTACGCGGTCGAGAAATCGGTGTTCAAGTTCTCGCTCTTCTACCTGTTCCTGATGTTCGGCGCTCTGCTGGTCGACGCGACGCTGCGCGGCCTCGGATGGGGGATCTTCTGATGGCAATCACCAAGCTGCACGAGCTCCATGGCCGCCGGTTCGGGCGGAACCTGGGGGTCGGGCTGTGCCTGGCGGCCTTCGTGGCGCTGGTCTTCGGGCTGACGCTGGCGAAGGTCTCGGGCGGGGGCGGGACCCAGGCCTTCGACCATGTGGTCCGCCCCGAGCTGGCGCAGGAGGGGCAGGGCGGATGAAGCTCGACGGCACCCGCAAGACCCTGGCCGCGACGATCGGAACGGTCCTCTTCATGGGGGCCATGGCCTGGGCGGCGGTGCCGTTCTATTCCTGGTTCTGCCAGGTCACCGGCTTCGGCGGCACCACGGGCGTGGCGGCCGGCGGGGCGCATGACGTGCTGGAGCGCGAGATCACGATCCGTTTCGACGGCTCGAAGGACCGCAACATGCCCTGGGAGTTCCGCCCGCTCCAGCGCGAGATGAAGCTGAAGATCGGGGAAACCGGCATCGCCTTCTACGAGGCGACGAACCCGACCGGCCGGACCATTGCCGGGTCCGCGACCTACAATGTCACGCCCTACGAGGCGGGCGGGTTCTTCACCAAGATCGACTGCTTCTGCTTCACGCTGCAGGTGCTGGAACCGGGCGAGACCGTGCAGATGCCGGTCACCTTCTATGTCGACCCGGAGATCGTCGACGACCGCGACGCGAAATTCGTCCACACGATCACGCTCTCCTACACCTTCTACGAAACCGACCTGCCGGAGGACCATGCGGAGGTGGCCCCCGGCATCGCGACCGAGACGCCCAAGGGAGGATAAGCCGAGATGGCGCACACCAAGAACCACGACTACCACGTCCTGCCGCCGTCGATCTGGCCGTTCATCGGCGCGGTCGGGGCCTTCGTCATGCTCTTCGGCGCGGTGCACTGGATGCACGGCTCCATGCCCTGGATCTTCCTCGCCGGGCTGGTCGCGGTGCTCTACACGATGTGGGGCTGGTGGGGCGACACGATCACCGAGAATTTCGCCGGCGACCATACCCCGGTGGTGCGGATGAGCCTGCGCTACGGCTTCATCTTCTTCATCATGTCCGAGGTGATGTTCTTCGCGGCGTGGTTCTGGTCCTTCTTCAAGCACGCCATGTACCCGATGGGCCCGGAAAGCCCGATGATCGACGGGCAGTGGCCGCCCGCGGGGATCGAGACCTTCGACCCCTGGCACCTGCCGCTGATCAACACGCTGATCCTCTTGTGCTCGGGCTGCGCGGCGACCTGGGCGCACCATGCGCTGGTGCATGAAAACAACCGCAAGGACCTCAAGACCGGGCTCTTCATCGCCATCGTGCTGGGCGTGATGTTCACCGCCTTCCAGGCCTATGAATACAGCCACGCCGCCTTCGGCTTCGCCGGCAATATCTACGGCGCCAACTTCTTCATGGCGACGGGCTTCCACGGCGCGCATGTCATCATCGGCACGATCTTCCTGACGGTCTGCCTGATCCGCGCCAATCTGGGCCATTTCAGCCCCGACAACCATATCGGCTTCGAGGCTGCCGCCTGGTACTGGCATTTCGTCGACGTGGTCTGGCTCTTCCTCTTCGCCGCGGTCTATATCTGGGGCGGCTGAGCCATTTGACGCCCCGCCCGCGCGCAGCTTGCGCCGCGGCGGGTTTTCCGGCAAGGGCAGGGCGCGGATCGCCGGATCCGCGCCTTTTGCCGCAAGAGGACCAACCGCATGTCCAGGTACATCGCCCCGCTCATGATCGGCGTGCTCGGCACGGCCATCCTTGTCGGGCTGGGCGTCTGGCAGATGCAGCGGCTGGCCTGGAAGGAGGCGCTCCTGGCGGAGATCGAGGCGCGGATGGAGCTCGACCCCGTCGCGCTGCCCGCGGATCCCGATCCGGTCGCGGACCGCTTCCGCCCGGTGGTGCTCGACGGGCGCTACGGCGAGGGGCTGGCTCTGGTGACGGTTCCGGCCGAGGGCGGCGGCGGCGTCAGGCTGCGGGTGATCCGGCCGCTGGAGCTCGAGGACGGGCGCCGGGTGCTCCTGGAGCTGGGCAAGGTCTCGCCCGAGGTCATCGACAGCTTCCAGACCCTGCCGGTCTATCGCGGCAGCGGCATCCTCTACTGGCCGGACGAGGTCGACGTCTTCACGCCCGAACGCGACAAGGGCGGCAATGTCTGGTACGCGCGCGACATCCCGGCGATGGCGGCGGAGCTGGGCACCGAGCCGCTCCTGGTCATCGCCCGCGCCGGCGAGAAGGGCAATCCGCTCCTGGTTCCGTCCGAGCCCGATCCCGCGCGGATCCCGAACAATCATCTGCAATATGCCGTCACCTGGTTCGGCCTCGCGGCCGTCTGGGCGGGCATGACCGTCTACTGGCTGCTGCGGCTGCGGCGCCGGCGGTATCTGGAAAGGTAAGACCATGCGCTATGTCTCGACCCGCGGAAACGCGCCTGTCCTCAGCTTCGAGGAGGCGATGCTGACCGGGCTCGCGCGCGACGGCGGGCTCTATGTCCCCGAGACCATTCCGGTCCTCTCCGCGGACGAGATCGCCGCGCTGGCCGGGCTGAGCTACGAGGAGGCGGCCTTCCGCGTGATGCGCCCCTTCACCGGCGACGCCTTCAGCGACGAGGAATTCCGCGGCATCATCGCCCGCGCCTACGAGGGCTTCGGCCATGCCGCCCGCGCGCCGCTGGTGCAGCTCGGGCCGAACCACTTCCTGTGCGAGCTCTTCCACGGCCCGACCCTGGCCTTCAAGGACTTCGCGATGCAGCTGATCGGGCAGATGTTCGAGACGGCGCTGAAGCGGCGCGGCGACCGGGTGACCATCGTCGGCGCGACCAGCGGAGACACCGGCTCGGCGGCGATCGAGGCCTTCGGCGGGCTCGATGCGGTCGATGTCTTCATCATGTACCCGCATGGCCGCGTCTCCGAGGTGCAGCGCCGCCAGATGACCACGCCGACCGCGGCGAATGTCCATGCGCTGGCCGTCGAGGGCGATTTCGACGACTGCCAGGGCCGGCTGAAGGACATGTTCAACCATTTCGAGTTCCGCGACCGGGTGAAGCTCGCCGGCGTCAACTCGATCAACTGGGCGCGGGTGCTGGCGCAGGTCGTCTACTACTTCACCTCCGCGGTCAGCCTGGGCGCGCCCGCGCGCAAGGTCAGCTTCACCGTGCCGACGGGGAATTTCGGCGACATCTTCGCGGGCTACATCGCCAAGCGCATGGGGCTGCCGATCGACCGGCTGGTGATCGCCACCAACCAGAACGACATCCTGCACCGCACCATCGCCACCGGCGCGCACCGCAAGACCGGCGTGACGCCCTCGATCAGCCCGTCGATGGACATCCAGGTCAGTTCGAATTTCGAGCGCGCGCTCTTCGACGCCTATGACCGCGACGGCGCCGCCGTGGCGCGGCTGATGGACGAACTGAAGACCGAGGGCGGCTTCGAGATCAGCCAGGGCGTCCTCGACAAGCTGCGCGAGACCTTCTCCTCGGGCCGCGCCAGCGAGGAGGAAACCGCGACTCAGATCGCCGAGACCTATGCTGCGACCGGCGAAGTTCTGTGTCCGCACAGCGCGGTAGGCGTGAAGGTTGCGCAGGAGAACCTTGATCCTGCCGTTCCGATGATCACCCTGGCCACTGCGCATCCGGCGAAGTTCCCCGATGCGGTGCATTCGGCGATTGGCATGCGTCCCCCCCTTCCCAAGCGGATGGCGGACCTTTATGACCGGTCTGAACGGGTGCTGCCGGTCGCCAACGACCTGGCAGTGCTGGAGGAGACTATTGAAGGGTTGATTTCCGCGTGACAGTACAGATCCACAGGCTGGCCAACGGGCTGCGCATCGTGACAGAGCATATGCCTGGTCTCAAATCGGCATCGCTCGGATTGTGGATTAATGCCGGGGGCCGCCACGAGCGGCCCGAGCAGAACGGCATCGCTCATTTCCTGGAGCACATGGCGTTCAAGGGCACCAGGACCCGCAGCGCGCTGCAGATCGCCGAGGCGATCGAGGATGTCGGCGGCTACATCAACGCCTATACCTCGCGCGAGATGACCGCCTACTACACCCGCGTGCTCGAAGAGGACGTGCCGCTGGCGCTCGACGTTGTCTCGGACATCGTGCTGAACCCGCTCTTCGACCTGCGCGAGATCGAGGTGGAGCGCGGCGTGATCCTGCAGGAGATCGGCCAGGCGCTCGACACGCCCGACGACGTCGTCTTCGACTGGCTGCAGGAGGTCTCCTATCCCGGCCAGGCGCTGGGACGGACCATCCTCGGCCCGGCCGAGCGGGTGGGCGCCTTCTCGCGCGGCGACCTGTCGAATTTCGTGACCGAGCGCTACGGCCCGGGGCAGATGATCCTGGCCGCCGCGGGCGCCGTGGATCACGACAAGATCGTGCGCGAGGCCGAGAAGCTCTTCGGCCATCTCGAGGCCTCGAGCTTCGAGATCGCGGAGCCGGCCAAGTTCCAGGGCGGCGAGCGGCGCGAGGAGAAGACGCTCGAGCAGGTGCATTTCACGCTGGCCTTCGAAAGCCCCAGCTACCGCGATCCGGGCATCTACACCGCGCAGATCTTCGCCACCGCGCTTGGCGGCGGCATGTCCTCGCGGCTCTTCCAGGAGATCCGCGAGAAGCGGGGGCTCTGCTACTCGATCTTCGCCCAGGCCTCGGCCTATAGCGACACCGGCATGACCACGATCTACGCGGGCACCTCCGGCGAGCAGCTGGGCGAGCTCTGCGCGATCACCATGGACGAGATCCGCAAGTCGGTCGGCGGGCTGACCGAGGCCGAGATCGCGCGCGCCCGGGCGCAGATGAAGGCCGGGCTGCTGATGGGCCTGGAAAGCCCCTCGGCGCGGGCCGAGCGCCTGGCGCGGGTGCTGTCGATCTGGGACCGCGTGCCCTCGATCGAGGAGACCATCGAGAATATCGAGGCAGTCGGCGCCAAGCGGCTGCGCGATTTCGGCGAAGGGCTGGTGACGCGTTCGCCGCTGGCCATGGCCGTCTACGGTCCTGCCGTGCAGGCGCCGCCGGTCGAAGAACTTAGGAGCCGTCTGGCCGCCTGAGGTCTCCATCGATGATCGCACGAAAGCGCCGGGTCCGGCTCCTGTCCGAAAGACTGCTGCTCAGGCCGCCGCAGCATTCGGATTTCAACGACTGGACGGCGCTTCGGCGCGAAAGCCAGGCCTTCCTCGTCCCCTGGGAGCCCACCTGGGCCTCGGACCACCTGACGCGGAAGGCCTTCACCAGCCGGGTCTACTGGGCGCAGCGGGTGATCTCCAACGGCACCGGCGTGCCGCTCTTCCTGGTCCGCCAGGAGGACGAGGCGCTGCTCGGGGCGATCACGCTGGACAATATCCGCCGCGGCCCGGCGCAGGACGGCACGATCGGCTACTGGATCGGCGAGCGCTACGCCCGGCACGGCTACATGCGCGAGGCGATCCAGGCGCTGGTGCATCACAGCTTCCAGGTGCTCGATCTCAGCCGCTTGCAGGCCGCCTGCCTGCCCGAGAACGCCGCCTCGCGCGGGCTTCTGGAATCCTGCGGCTTCAAGTACGAGGGCGTCGCCCAGAGCTACCTGCAGATCAACGGCCGCTGGCGCAATCACGTGCTCTATGCCAATCTGCGCAGCGATCGCCGCGGCCGGACCGAGATCGGCGCCGTCTGACGCGAAAGTGACAGGGGATGCCGTCACGGCCGCGTTACCCTCCGGCGAAACGGAGGTTCCGCAATGCGCATTCTCGCCGCTGTCCTAGCCTGCCTGTCCGCCGCGCCCGTCCTTGCCCAGGATGCGGATTGGCGCCCGAGCCACTGCATCTCGCTGGTCGAGAACGTGCCGGGGATCCGCGTCCTGCCCGCCAGCCTGGCCGACCCGCTGCCCGAGTACACCGTCCAGATCGGCTATATCGACCATTCGATGTTCGCCATCCGCGACACCGAGGGGCACACGATCGTCACCGACTACGCGGGCTATCTCGGCGATGCGGGCTTCGTTCCCGAGGTCGCGACGATGAACAAGGGCCATTCCAGCCACTGGACCGCCAATCCCGATCCGCGCATCCCGCATGTGCTGCCCGGCTGGACCCGGGATGGCAGCCCGGCGGATCACTACCTGCAGCTCGGCAACCTGCTGGTGCGCTCGGTCTCGACGGATATCCGCGGCTATGGCGGCACCGAGGCCAATGGCAATTCGATCTTCGTCTTCGAGACCGAGGGGCTCTGCATCGGCCATCTGGGGCATCTGCACCATGTCCCGACCGATGCGCAATTCGCGGCGCTGGGGCGGCTCGACGTGGTGATGGTGCCGGTCGATGGCGGCATGACGCTGGATCTGCCCTCGATGATCCAGGTGGTGGAGCGGCTGAAATCCTCGGTCGTGCTGCCGATGCACTGGTTCAACGGCCGCTCGCTGGAGGTCTTCCTGGCAGGCGTCGCGGACCAGTTCGCGGTGGACCGGCGGACGGAAAGCTTTATGCAGGTGTCACTCAACACGCTGCCGCCGCGGCCGACCGTGGTGGTACTGGAACCGCGCCTGATCCGATATGACGACTGACACGCTCGACGACCTCGCTTCGCTTTCCGCCGCCCTTCCGGGCATCGACCTGGTCCCGGCCCCCGCGGCCTATCTGGAGGAACCGCGCGGCCGCTTCCGCGGGCAGGCCCTGGGCCTCGCGCGGCCGCGGAGCACGGACGAGGTGGCGCGGATCGTCGCCCATGCCGCCGCGACCGGCCTGCCGCTCGTGCCCTATGGCGGCGGCACCGGGCTGGTCTCGGGGCAGGTGGCGCCCGAGGGGCGCGCGCCGCTTCTGGTTTCGCTCGAGCGGATGACCGCGATCCGCGACATCCATCCCGAAGAGGCGCTGATCACCGTCGAGGCCGGTGCCATCCTGCAATCGGTGCAGGAAGCGGCCGAGGCGGCCGGCATGCTCTTTCCGCTCAGCCTGGCCTCGCAGGGCTCGGCGCGGATCGGCGGGCTGCTCTCGGTCAATGCCGGCGGCGTCAACGTGCTGCGCTACGGCAATGCCCGCGATCTCTGCCTCGGGATCGAGGCGGTGCTGCCCGACGGCTCGGTCTTCCACGGGCTGAAGCGGCTCTACAAGGACAATACCGGCTACGATCTGCGCAACCTGCTGATCGGCGCCGAGGGCACGCTGGGCATCATCACCGCGGCGACGCTGAAGCTCTTTCCGCAGCCCGCCAGCCACGCGACGGCGGTCTTCGTGGTCGAGAGCCCGGCCGCCGCGCTGAAGCTCCTCGAGGCCGCGCGGGCGCAGCTGGCCGAGCAGGTCTCGGCCTTCGAGCTGATCTCGGGGCAGGGGCTGGCCTTCCTCGCCGAGCATCTGCCCGACATCCGCCGCCCCTTCGACCCCGCGCCCGACTGGATGGTGCTGGTCGATCTCGGCCTGGCGGCGGGGATCGACGGCACCGCGCAGCTGGAGACGCTCTTTGCCACCGCGGCCGAGGCGGGCTGGGTCAGCGACGGCGTCATCGCCGCCTCAGAGGCGCAGCGGCAGGAATTCTGGTCGGTGCGAGAGCATATCCCGGAGGGCAACCGCCGGGTCGGCTCGGTCTCCTCGCACGACATTTCGGTCCCGATCTCGCGCATCCCCGATTTCATCGAGGAGGGCCGCGCGCTGATCGCGACGCTCGGCGACGGCTCGATGCGGCTCAACTGCTTTGGCCATCTGGGCGACGGCAACCTGCATTACAACGTCTTCCCGGGCGCCGGCCGCAGCCGCGCCGAGTACGAGGATCTGCGCGGGGCGGTGAAGACCGCGATCCACGACCTGGTCCATGCCTATGGCGGCTCCTTCAGCGCCGAGCACGGCATCGGCCGCTTCAAGGTCGAGGACCTCGAACGCTATGGCGACCCGGCCAAGCTGGCGGCGATGCGGGCGATCAAGGCGGCGCTCGATCCGGCGGGGATCATGAATCCGGGGGCGGTGCTGCGGGCGTCCTGAAGGTGGGGCAAACTGGACTTACCAGATAGTTTCCGTTACGGTTCCCTTTACGAAAAGCAGAACGTAGCGAGGCAGTTGCAGGCGGATACCGGAGCCCTGAAGGGGGGATCCTGCCATGAAACTGCCTGTTCTGTTCCTCGCGCTCGCCGCGGCCCTTGCGACGCCCGCGCCCGGACGCGCCGAGGTGGAATGCCCGTCCACCCACACGCCCTGCGGCAATGTCTGCTGCCCGAAATGAGGTGAGGCAGATGGCCGATCGGAAAACCCCCGGCGCGCTGGCCCTGCAATGGGTGCTGCGCATTCTCGGCGGTCTCGCGCTTGCCGCGGTCGCCTTCTACATGATCGCCGTGCTCTCGATGGTCCGCACCGAGGATGTCGCGCGGTTCTACGGGCTGGGCAAGCCGCTGCCGGTGCCGCAGCTCGAAGGCGGGGCGATCTACGCGATCTCCGCCGACGGGCAGCGCTACGAATATCTCTGCTCGAGCGAGCTCGACCCCGACAAGGTCCGCCATTCCGATGAGAACCGCGACTTCTACAACTTCCTCGCGGCGGCCATTCCGATCATGGACTGGGTGCTGGAGAAGAACCTGCCCGGCATCCCGGATGTCGAGGGCAGCTTCCCGACCGAGATCCGCTTCAAGGGCGAGTTCATCCGGCTGGAGACCGGCGCCACCAAGGCGCTGCCGGAAAGCTGCGAGCAGCGGATGGTGGCGCAGGCCGGCCAGCGCGCCAAGATCTGCCGGGTGCGGATGACGCTGCGGCGCAGCACCGACCAGACCTTCGCCGCCTTCAGCTTCGACGGCGACCAGATCTGGCTGCCGCCCTCGATCTTCGAGAAATACGGCCGCGAGAAGACCGACGCGATCGAGACGGTGCAGATGCAGTCCTGTCCGGCGGCCGCGCCGCTGCCCTGGGACGTGGTGCTGCGCGGCTGGCTGGGCCTCGTGCTCGAACGCGACGACGACGACGGCCCTTCGCCGGAGCTCTCGAGCTGAGCCCCTCTCCGGACGGCGCCGCCGCGCTCCGTCCGCGGGCACGCCGCCGTGCGGCCGTCTCGCGGCATGTGCGGTGACTGCGCCGGATCAGGGGCTCTCTTCCGGTCAGTCCCTGTGCCGGAGCTGTCGAGTTGAGCCCGTCTCCGGGCGGTGCCGCTCCGCGCCGCCGGCGGCATGCTGCGGGTTCGACGGCGCAGCTTCGTTCTGCCTTCTCGCGGCGCATTCGGGCACTCCGCTCGGTCAGATGCTTTTCCCTGCGCCGACGCTGTCGAACTGCACCAGCGTCCGGACTGGTCCGCTGCCCGCTCCGCCCGCAGGCACGCCGCTGCCGCGCGGCCGGGCCTTGGTGCCGCTCTCCCCATGTCAGCTGGCGGTCCGCCGGATCAGAGGCTTGCGTCAGGTCAGTCATTGCGCGGGAATTCCCGAGCTGTGCCAGTCCCCGGGCGGGGCCGGCGCGTTCCGCCCGCAGGCTTGGCGCGGGCTCAATGGCGGGGCTCCGTGCTGCCGTTTCCCGGAAAGTGCGGACGATCTGCCGGATCACGCTGCCGGAAGAGAAGCTGCCGGTCGGGCTCTGCGAGGCTCGGACGCGAAGACACGTCCCGCAAAACGGATCGGCAGACATTGCCTGCGGGAGTGCGATTGCCCGCTCCGCCAGGAGGTTACGGTATCCTTTGGGTCTTTTTCTGCCCTAGCCGTCCCGCGGGGGTGCGCCAGCCGCGGCGGTGATCGGCGATGCGAATGCGGCCGATCGCTCTGCCAAGGAGATTTTCCGGTTGTTGCGACCCGGCTGCACGATCATGCCGGCGCGGGCAGCCTCGACGTGGCCAGCCGTAGCGGCCATAGCCGCGCCGGTCTGGACGCTAGCCGATCGCGTTCCTGTTCGGGGCGGGACAGGGTGGTGGCGTTCCGGCAGGCGGTGATGCCACCTGCGTCGTCGGCCCGTGGACCGGAACGGGGATCGCGGCTGTCCCGGCACGCAGCACCCTGACGCGGTTCACCGAGGCAGGCCATGCATTCGTGCGGGGCAGGATCGCAGAGAAGGGCAAGCGCCACGGTCGCGCCTCGGGAGGAGGAGTCCGCGGCGGGGCAAATACTTGGCGGCAATCGCCTTGACCGAGCGCCGGTGCTGTGGACGCGGCGGCGCCGGGAGGGGGCGTCAGAGCCCGTCGAAGGCCACCAGCGCGTGGACCTCCATGCCGAGCGCCTCGAGCCGCTTGCGCCCGCCCAGATCGGGGAGGTCGACGACGAAGGCGCAGCCGGCGATCTGCCCGCCCAGCCGCTCGACCAGCTTGATCCCGGCCTCGGCCGTGCCGCCGGTGGCCAGCAGGTCGTCGACGATCAGCACGGTCTGCCCCGGCTGGATCGCGTCCGTGTGGATCTCCACCGTCGCCGTGCCGTATTCCAGCGCGTAGTCCTGCAGATAGGTCGCCGCGGGCAGCTTGCCCTGCTTGCGCACCGGCACGAAGCCGCAGGAGAGCTGGTGCGCCACCGCCCCGCCGAGGATGAAGCCGCGCGCCTCGAGCCCCACCACCACGTCGATCCGCGCCCCGGCATAGGGCGCCAGCAGCCGGTCGACCGCCATGCGGAACCCGGCGGGATGGGCGAAGAGCGTGGTCACGTCGCGGAACAGGATCCCCTCATGCGGGAAGTCCGGGATGGTGCGGATATAGGCCTTCAGATCGTCCATGGCGGGGCTCCTTCGGCGCCGGGATCAGGGGGCGAGGACGCGGCCGGCCACCGCATCGAGCTTGGCGAGCAGCGCCGCGTCGCGCTTCTCCGGGGCGGTCAGGATCGCGTAGTCGAGCGCCCGGTCGCAGCCATGCGGGCAGGGCGTGCGCTCTGCCCCGAGGAGCGCGGGAAGGCGGGCGACCAGCCCCTTGGCCTTGGCGGCATTGCCGGTCAGCGTGCGGATGATGTCGGTGATGTCGACCGCGCCGTGATCCTCGTGCCAGCTGTCGTAATCGGTGATCATGGCGACCGAGGCGTAGCAGAGCTCGGCCTCGCGGGCGAGCTTGGCCTCGGGCATGTTGGTCATGCCGATCACGTCGCAGCCCCAGGCCCCGCGGTACATCTTCGACTCCGCGACCGAGCTGAATTGCGGGCCCTCCATCGCCAGGTAGGTGCCGCCCTCGTGGACGGTGATGCCCTCTGCGGTGGCGGCCGCGAAGCAGGCCGCGCCGAGGCGCGGACAGGTCGGATGCGCGACCGAAACATGCGCGACGCAGCCCGCGCCGAAGAAGGACTTCGCGCGCTCGAAGGTGCGGTCGATGAACTGGTCGACGATGACGAAATCGCCCGGCGCCATCTCCTCGCGGAAGGAGCCGCAGGCCGAGACGCTGATCACGTCGGTGACGCCCAGCCGCTTCAGCGCGTCGATATTGGCACGGTATGGCACGGTCGAGGGCGAATGCACATGGCCGCGGCCATGGCGGGGCAGGAAGGCCATCTTCACGCCGCCGAGCCGCCCGGTCAGGATCGCGTCCGAGGGCGCGCCCCAGGGCGAGGCGACCTCGGTCCAGGCCGCGTCCTCGATCCCGTCGATCTCGTAGAGGCCGCTGCCGCCGATCACGCCGATCATGGTTTCCGCCATATGCTTGCCCTCGCTTGGTCCTTGCCCCGCCATGGGTGGCAGAGCCCTGCGCGCCGCTCAAGTCCCGCGACCGCAGGCGGGCCGCGTAAACTGACGCAGGCCGGGGGTTTGCGCCGCGCGCGAAGGGCGCTAAGCCGGGGGCGGACCATCAAGGAAAGGGCCAGTCATGAAGATCTGGGGCCGCGAGAATTCGACCAATGTGCGCAAGGCGCTTTGGTGCGCAGAAGAGCTGGGGCTGGATTACGAGCATGTCCCGGCCGGGGGCGCCTTCGGCGTCGTCGCCTCGCCGGACTACCGGGCGCTGAACCCGAACGGGCTGGTGCCCTGCCTCGAGGATGGCGACCTGGTGCTCTGGGAATCGAATGCCATCGTCCGCTACCTGGCGCGCGCCTACGGCACCGAGCCCTTCGCGCCCGCCGATCCGAAGCTCTGGGCCAAGGGCGACAAGTGGATGGACTGGACGTCGCTGTCTTTCGGCGCGCCCTTCCGGGACGTGTTCTGGAACCTGGTGCGCACGGCGCCCGAGGCGCGCGACATGGCGGCGGTCGAGACCGGGCGGCAGCGCTGCGCCGAGCTGATGGGCATGGCCGATGCCGCGCTGGCACGCGAGCCCTGGCTTTCGGGGGCGGAATTCGGCCCGGGCGACATCCCGCTGGGCTGCATTGCCTATGCCTGGTTCAACCTGCCGATCGAGCGTCCGGCGCAGCCTGCGCTCGAGGACTGGTACCGCCGCCTGACGGAGCGCCCGGCCTATCGCAAGGCGGTGATGACGCCCCTGACCTAAGCGCTCAGGCGCGGCGGAGCGCGGCGCTGGCGGCCTGGCCGATCAGCGCCGCGCCGGCCGCGCCGATGATCCCGCCCGCCGCGCGGTTCAGCCGCCGCAGCGCGCGCGGGCTCGCCATCATCCGCCGCGCCCGCGACGAGAGCAGCGCATAGGGCGTGAGCACCGCGAAGAGCACGACGACCGTCAGCAGCGCCAGCGTCGCCCACATGCCGGGCCCGACCGCGTCGAGATCCATCACCCCGGGCAGGATCGCCAGGTAGAAGACCACCGTCTTGGGATTGCCCAGCGTCACCGCCAGCCCGGCCATCACGCTGCGCAGCCCGCTGCGGCGCGGCCGCGCGTCGGGCGCGCCGATGCCGCCGCGCGCGGTCCAGAACACCCAGCCGAGATAGAGCAGGTAGAGCGCGCCGGCGACCTTCAGCACCGCGAAGGCGGCGGCGAAGGTCTGCGCCAGCGCGGCAAGCCCGGCCACCGCGACGGTCAGGAAGACGATGTCGCCGATCGCGAGCCCCGCCAGGAACAGCAGTGCGCCGCGCAGGCTGCCGCCCAGCGACTGGCCGACCAGCGCGGCGATGCCGGGGCCGGGGATGGCCGCGGCGATGCCCAGGGCGGCGGCATAGGTCAGATAGGGGGCGATGGCCTCCATGGCGGGCTCCTCCTCGATGTGGCGGAACCCTGCGCCGCCAGGCGCGCGGGCGCAAGCCTCAGCAGCAGGCCGCCGCGGCCGGGGCGCCGTCGAGCGCGTTGAACGGGCTCATGCCGCCGCAGCCCTCGAAGATGCCGTAATGCGTCGAGAAATCGCCGATGAAGTCGAAATGCGGGGCGAAGCGCGTCTCGGCCAGCATCTTCCATGTGTTGCCGCAGACCGGGAAGACCTTGCCCGCCTGCATCTCGTGATGGTCGTCGAGGGCGAAGGCATGGGGCGCGTCGGGGATGGTGCCCTTGTAGATCACCGCCTGGCCGTAATCCTCGCAGGCGGGCTCCAGATCGAGCTTGAAGAGCCGGTAGGTCGCCGAGAGGAAGCGGTGCGGTCCGAGCTTCTCTGCCAGTGCCGGGTTGCCGATCGCCAGCGCGCGGCTCTCCACCATGCGCGGATCGCCGAAGCCCGCGCGGCCCGCCAGCGTCAGGAAGTCGTTCCAGTAGAGCGCCCCCGAGAGGCATTCGCCGTAGAGCACCGGGTCCTCGGCCAGCGCCTGCGGGATGCGCCGCTCGGAATAGACGTCGGAGAAGTACATCTCGCCGCCGGGCTTCAGGAGCCTGTGCGCCCCCGCCAGCACCGCCGCCTTGTCGGTCGCCAGGTTGACCACGCAGTTCGAGACGATGACGTCGAAGCTGCCCGGCTCCAGCGGCAGCTTGTCCAGTGCCTCGATATAGCCCTCGTGGAACGCGGTATTGGCGAAGCCGAAGCGTTCTGCGTGCCAGTCCTGATGCGCCCGCGCCACGGCGAGCTGTTCTTGCGTCATGTCGACGCCGACGACCGAGCCACCGGGCCCCGCCATCTGCGCCAGCGCATAGACGTCGCGGCCCGACCCGCAGCCCAGGTCGAGGATCCGCGCGCCTTCCAGCAGATGCGGCATCACCAGCCCGCAGCCGTAATAGCGCGCCATCACCTCGTCATGGACATTGGCCAGCGCGCGCTTGACCCGCTCGGGCATCTCGGCGGGGGTGCAGCAGGCATCGGTCTGCAGGTCGGCGCTGCTCGTCAGGGTCTGGCCGTAATAGTCCTGGACGGTCTCGTGCTTCATCGGATCCTCCTCAGCGGGCGTCGTCGGGGCGGGCGAGGGTGAAGACCTCGCGGATGGCGGCATAGTCGCGGTAGCCCAGCCGCGACAGCATCTCGGCGCGGGTCACGTCGAACATGCCGTCGACCAGGTACTCGTCGCGGATATGGATGCCCAGCACCTCGCCGAAGACCGCGACATTGGACGCGCCCTCCAGCGGCACGATCTGCGTCGCGCGGCATTCCAGGCTCGCCGGCGCCTCGGCGACGCGGGGGCAGTCGATCAGCATGCAGGGCGTCTCCTCCAGCCCGGCATGGGCGAATTCGCTGACCTCCTTCGGCAGCGATGCGGAGGTGGCGTTCATCGCGTCGCGCAGCGCGTAACTGACCAGGTTGACGCAGAAGGTGCCGGTCGCGCGGATATTGGCGACGCTGTCCTTGGTGTTGTCCTGGTCGGGCTTGGCCGTGGTCGAGGCGAACATCACCTGCGGCGGGACATAGGCCACCGCGTTGAAGAAGGAATAGGGGGCGAGATTGGCGACGCCATCCGCCCCGCGGGTCGAGATCCAGCCGATCGGACGCGGCGAAACCAGCGCGTTGAACGGGTTGTGCGGCAGTCCGTGGCCGTCTTTCGGTTGGTAGAACACTATGCTACTCCGGGTCTTCCGTCGCCTTCGCGACTTTGATAGGGCGCGGGCCCAAGGCAGGAAAGAGGTGCTGCGCGGTGTTTCAGATGGAGCCCGAGACTTCACGGGACTTTGACGAGGTCGAATGGCTCTATGACACCTGCTTCGCGCCGGGGCGCGAGGCGCTGTCCTCCTACCGGCTGCGCGAGGGCGTGCCGCGCGTGGCCGAGCTGTGTCTCGTGGCCCGCGACGAAAGCGACATCCTGGCCGGGGCGATCCGCTACTGGCCGGTGCTGGTCGGCGGAACGCGGGCGCTGCTTCTGGGCCCGGTGGCGGTCCACCCGACGCGCCAGGGCGAGGGGCTGGGCGCGCTCCTGATGGTCGAGAGCCTTGAAAAGGCGCGCGCGCTCGGCTGGCACCGGGTGATGCTGGTCGGCGACGAGCCCTATTACCGCCGCTTCGGCTTCTCGAAACTCGACGGCGTCGAGATGCCGCCCCCCACCAACCCCGACCGCGTGCTGGGCCTGGCGCTGCAGGAGGGCGCCTGGCTGGGCGTCGCGGGCGAGGTCACGCGCTGCCTCTGACCTGGCCGCGGGGCTCCGACAGGTAGGCGGTGCGCCCGCCCGCGATGGTGCACCGGATCGCCGGATCGCCGCCCGCGGGCCAGTCGACCAGCACCAGATCGGCACGCAGCCCCGGCGCGATCCGGCCGCGATCTTCCAGACCCATCGCCGCCGCCGGCCCCGAGGAGACCAGCGCCCAGAGCGCCGCGCGGTCCGCGCGCTTCTCGGCATCGAGCCGCGCCACTGCCGCCAGCATCGCCGGATAGCTGTAATCCGAGGCCAGCGCGTCGCAGAGCCCGGCCTCCACCATGTCCCCGGCCGAGACCGAGCCCAGATGGCTCCGCCCGCGCATCGCGTTCGGCGCACCGAGGATGACCGCGTCGCCCTCGCGATGCGCCGCCTCCGCCAGGGCGGGGGTCATCGGGAATTCCGAGATGCGGCTGCCGAGCTGGCGGAAGAAGCGGCGCCCGGCCAGCTGGCTGTCGTCATGGCTGAGCATCGGCGCCCGCACCGAGCGGCCCGCGGCGGCGATCCGGCGGATCATCGCGACGACCTCCTCGCGGCGGTCCCAGACCTGGCGCAGGCGGTAGAGGTACTCGCCGGCCTCGATCCCGGCGCGCCGGGCGCTTCCGGCGATGCGCGCGGTCAGGCGCGGATCGTCGAAATGCGCGGCGCGGTAGTCGGGCCCGTGCTCGAAGGGGCGGGTCTGCAGCGGCATGTCGAAGTCGCGCATCTGCATCGAGACATGGTCGTTGAAGGCGATCGCGGGCAGGAGCGGGCCGGTCAGCGCCCGCTCGATCACCGGCACCGCCTCGAAGGCGAAGGTCTCCCAGCGCAGCTGCAGCCGGTTCTCCACCGAGAGCCGCGGCGCCAGACCCTCCAGCGCGGCGATCATCTCCTCCCCGCGGGCGGTCGCGCGCAGCCCCGGCTCCCAGCTCAGCGTCAGCGCGTGATAGGCGGTGGCGATGCCGTTGGCGGCAAGCTGGCGGTCGGTCTCCATCAGCGCCTGGGCCTGCGGGAAGTAGACGCCCGGGCGCGGCATCACCTGGCGCTCGAAAGCGTCGCCATGGACATCGACCATCGCCGGGGCAAGCACCAGCCCGCGGCCGTCGATCTCGCGGTCCGCGGGCGCGCTGTCGCCGATCGCGGCGATCCGGTCGCCGGCCAGGGTGACATCGGTCTCGGCCAGGCCGTCCTCGAGGATCACGCTTGCGCCGCGGATCGCGGTCGTCATGCCGGGGGCGCTGAGGTCTTTCACGGGGGACTCCTCCACTGGAAACGCGCCCATGATACCGGTAACATCGGCCCGCGTCTGCCCGTGCCTGCCGCGGCGCGCCGACGCAAAGCGGCATTTCCCCAGACGGGTCCGGAAGGTGCAATTCGGAGTGGCGGGAAGAAGTGGCAGTCCGTAGGGGAATCGAACCCCTCTTTCCAGGTTGAAAACCTGGCGTCCTAACCGATAGACGAACGGACCGCGCTTGGTAGGGCGCCTTCTAGAAAACCCCCGCGGAGGTTGCAAGCGGTAATCGTGCGGCCGCCGAAGATTTTTCCCGCGCCGCCGGGCGGGCAGCGGCCTTGCGCCGGAGCCGCTTGCCCCCGCGGCCGAACTGCCTAGATTGGCCCGGACAATTCCACCTTATCGAGTGAGCCAGATGGATCCCCGCAAGCTTGAAATGACCGTCCTCATGACGCCCGACATGGCCAATTTCAGCGGCAAGGTGCATGGGGGCGCGCTCCTCAACCTGCTCGACCGCGTCGCCTTCTCCTGCGCCTCGCGCTTCTCCAAGCGCTACGCCGTCACGCTGTCGGTCGACCAGGTGACCTTCAAGCAGCCGATCAATGTCGGCGAGCTGGTCACCTTCAAGGCCAGCGTCAACCATGTCGGCCGCACCTCGATGGAGATCGGCATCCGCGTCGAGGCCCAGGACATCCGCTCGGGCGTGTCGCGCCACACCAATTCGTGCTATTTCACCATGGTCGCCGTCGACGAGGAGGGCAAGTCCGCCCCGGTCCCGGAACTGGCCGTGCTGACCGAGACCGAGCAGGCCCGCCACCGCGCCGCCGAGGTGCGCCGCAAGCTGCGCCGGGAATTCGACGCCGAGATGAAGAAGGCGGCCGAGGGCAAGATCTGAGGCGGCCGAAGCCGTTTGCCGGAGCGCGCGCGCTGGTCTAAGGCATCCGGACAGACGAGGAGTCCCGAGATGACCGAAGAATTCTCCGCCGAGAAGGCCGCCGCCTCCGCCTGGTTCCGCACGCTCCGGGACCGCATCGTTGCCGCGTTCGAAGGGCTCGAGGACAGCCAGAGCTCGGGCCATTTCGCCGATCGCGAGCCCGGACGCTTCGAGGTGACGGAGACCCGGCGCGCCTCGCCGGACGGCTCGGATGCGGGCGGCGGGCTGATGTCGGTGATGCGCGGCGGGCGGGTCTTCGAGAAGGTCGGGGTCAATGTCTCCACCGTCCATGGCCAGCTGGGCGAGCGGGCACAGAAATCCATGGCGGCGCGCAAGGATCTGGACCTGTCGGACGATCCGCGCTTCTGGGCCTCGGGCATCTCGCTGGTGGCGCATATGCAGAACCCGCACGCGCCCGCCGTGCACATGAACACGCGGATGTTCTGGACGCCGAAGGCCTGGTGGTTCGGCGGCGGCGCCGATCTCAACCCCTGCCTGGAATACGGCGAGGACACCCAGCATTTCCACAAGGTGCTGGCCGGGGCCTGCGACGCGCATGACCCGGACTACTACACGCGCTTCAAGGCCTGGGCGGACGAGTACTTCTTCATCCCGCACCGCAACCGCGCCCGCGGCGTCGGCGGCATCTTCTACGACGACCTCAATACCGGCGACTGGGCGGCGGATTTCGCCTTCACCCGCTCGGTGGGCGAGGCCTTCCTGCCGGCCTTCCTGCCGGTGACCGAGGCGCGCCGCTTCATGGCCTGGGGCGAGAGCGAGAAGGACGCGCAGCTGGTCCATCGCGGCCTCTATGCCGAGTACAACCTCGTCTATGACCGCGGCACCAAGTTCGGGCTGGAGACCGGCCATGACGCCAATGCCGTGCTGATGAGCCTGCCGCCGATGGCGAAATGGATCTAGCCTGGCGCTATCGGCGGCGGCATCTGGCGCTGGCTTTCCGGCGCAAGGCGGGCAGTCTGGCCGGGTGACGAAGGAGTGCCCGAGATGACGCGCGTGAACGAGTACGGCCAGCCGGTCGGCGAGGATGTGACCCTGGAGCTGCCGCGGCCGCGGCCCGGACCGGTGGTGCTGGAGGGCCGCCATGTCCGGCTGGAGCCGCTCTCCATGGCCCATGCGGGACCGCTTTTCGCCCAGACCGGCGGGGCGGAGAACGCGGCGCTCTGGACCTACATGCCGCAGGGGCCTTTCGCGACCCGGGCCGCGCTGGAGGCCTGGATGGAGACCGCCGTGGACAGCCGCGATCCGCTCTTCTCGGCGATCATCGATCGCGCCACGGGCAGGCCGCTGGGCTTTGCCTCCTATCTGCGGATCGCCCCCGAGGTTGGCTGTATCGAGGTTGGCTTCATCATGTTTTCCAAGGCATTGCAGGGCACAGTTCATGCAACCGAGACGATGGCGCTGATGATGTCCCATGTCTTCGACACGCTGGGCTACCGCCGCTACGAATGGAAATGCGACGCACTGAACGCGCCGTCGCGGCGCGCGGCGGAGCGGCTGGGATTCCGCTACGAGGGCATCTTCCGCCAGGCCACGGTCTACAAGGGCCGCAACCGCGACACGGCCTGGTTCGCCGCCACCGACCGCGACTGGCCGGTGCTGAAAGCGGGCTTCGACGCCTGGCTCGACCCGGCGAATTTCGACGCTGAGGGGCGCCAGATCCGCGGCCTCGCCGACTGCCGCGGATGAGGCGGGAGCGCGATCTTCCGGTCTTCGTCTACGGCACGCTGCGTCCCGCAGCGGCGCGGCTGCCGGTCGCCCGGCGGCTGATGCGCGAGGGGCGGCTGATCGGTCCGGCGCGCTGTCCCGGGCGGCTCTACCGCATCCACTGGTATCCGGGGCTCGTCGCCGGGGACGGGCCGGACGAGGAGGTCCATGGCGACCTGATCGCGCTGCCGCCGCGCAGCGGGCTGCTGGCGCTTCTCGACGCCTATGAGCGCTTCCGCCCAGACCAGCCCCGCCGCGGCGATTTCCGCCGCATGGCGCGTCCCGTGGCCGGACCCGCGGGCCGGGTCGAGGCCTGGGTCTACAGCTATCACGGGCCGGTCCGCGAGGACTGGCGCATCCCGTCGGGCGATTTCCTGGATCTGCCGCGCTGATGTCCCGGACCCTGCCTTGCGTGGGGGGCTGGTGAGATGGCAGGACCCGGGACTTGCCTGTTCGCGGCAGGCTGAGCGTCGCTCCGCCGGATGGCAGCATCGGGGAGGAAACGGGGCCATTGCGGCGCGATTCCGTGGCAGAACCGGGGCAGGCCGCGCCCGCGGGCGTCATTTGGAGGGCCCGGGATGCCGGGCAGATCGCAGGTCCGCTTCGCCGGGCGGATGATGGCGATGGATGACGCCGCCGGGGCGCGCCAAGCCAATCCCTGGAGCGGCTGGACGCGTGCCGCTGCTGGTGCCCGTCGCCTGGAGCGGGGTCTGGATCGGCCCCCGGGGCGCTGGCCGTGCTCGCGCCGGTCCGCGCCTGGACCTGGATGAACCCCGGCTCTTTCCGCCGCCCGCCTCGACCGGGGCCTGGATGTCCCGCGGCGTGGCGGGAGAGCGGATCTGGCTGGCCGCCGCGCCCGGCGGACGGCTCGAGCATCACCGCCCGGTGCTGCGCGCGCTGGCAGGCGCGGGGCCGGCCGGAACCGCGCTGCTGCTTGCCGGGATGGCGTTCCCCGACCCGGCCATGGCCTTCACCGGGCTTGCCGTGGCGATGGCGGCCAAGCTCCGGGCCCTCGACCGCATGGGATGGATCGAGGCCGGGCACCGCCGGGAGCAATGAAGAAGGGCCCGGACGGTGGCAGCCGTCCGGGCCCGTGCAAGGCCTGTCAAAGCGCGCCGGGGATCAGCCCAGCAGGTCGCGGACCTTCTGCGCGGCAGCCTCGCCGGTGATGCCGAACTTCTCGTAGAGCGTGCCGGCCGGGGCGGAGGCGCCGAAGCCTTCCATCCCGACGAAAGCGGCCTTCTCGCGGCGGCCGCGCTCGTCGCAGAGCCAGCGGTCCCAGCCGAAGCGGACGCCTGCCTCGATCGCGACGCGGACCGGGCCCGCGGGCAGGACCTTGCGGCGCCAGGCCTCGTCCTGCTGCTCGAAGAGCTCCCAGCAGGGCATCGAGACGACGCGGGTGCCGATGCCTTCGGCCTCGAGGATCTCGCGCGCCTTCATGGCGATGGCGACCTCGGTGCCGGTGGCCATCAGGATCGCCTGCCGCTTGCCGGTGGCCTCGGCCATGATGTAGCCGCCGCGCGCCGTCAGGTTCTTGACGCTGTAGGTGTCGCGCAGCGCCGGGGTGCCCTGGCGGCTCAGCGCCAGCACGGTCGGGGTCGAGGTCTGCTCCAGCGCGATTTCCCAGGCTTCGGCGGTCTCGGTCGCGTCGGCCGGGCGGATCACCAGCGTGTTCGGCGTGGCGCGCATCATCGCCAGATGCTCCACCGGCTGGTGGGTCGGGCCGTCTTCGCCGAGCCCGATCGAGTCATGGCTCAGCACGTAGGTGACCGGCACGCCCATCAGCGCCGAGAGGCGCATCGCGCCACGGGCATAGTCGGCGAAGCACATGAAGGTGCCGCCATAGGGCTTGATCCCGCCATGCAGCGCCAGGCCGTTCATCGCGGCGGCCATGCCGTGCTCGCGGATGCCGTAATGGATGTAGCGGCCCTTGCGGTTCTCCGGATCGAAGACCTCGATCCCGCCCGCCTTGGTGTTGTTCGAGCCGGTCAGGTCGGCCGAGCCGCCGACGGTTTCCGGCGCGACCGGGTTGATCGCCTCGAGCGCGGCCTGCGAGGCGGCGCGGGTCGCTAGCTTCGGCATCTCCTCGGCATACTGCTTCTTCAGCGCGCGCACGGTGGCGGAGAGGCGCTTCGGCGCCTGGCCGGACATGACGCGGGCGAATTCGGCCTGGCGGTTCGGGGACATGCCCTCGAGCCGGGCGGTCCATTCGGCATGCTCGGCGGCGCCGCGGCTGCCGATCGCCTCCCAGGCGGATTTCACGTCCGCGGGGATCTCGTAGGGGCCGTAGTCCCAGCCATAGGCGGCCTTGGCATCGGCGACGACCTTCGGATCGGTCAGCGCGCCATGGCCCTTCGGCGTGTCCTGTGCCGCCGAGCCGAGCGCGATATGCGTCTTGCAGGCGATCATCGAGGGCTTGCGGGTCTTCTTCGCCGCGGTGATGGCGCGGTCGATATCCTCGGGGTCATGGCCGTCGCATTCGAAGACCGTCCAGCCGGAGGCGCGGAAGCGCATCATCTGGTCGGTCTTGTCCGCCAGATCCACGGTGCCGTCGATGGTGATGTTGTTGTTGTCCCACAGCACGATGAGCTTCGACAGCTCCTGCTTGCCCGCCAGCGCGATCGCCTCCTGCGAGACGCCCTCCATCAGGCAGCCGTCGCCGGCGATGCAGTAGGTGTAGTGGTCGACGAGCTTGCGGCCGAAGCGCGCGCGCAGCACTTCCTCGGCCAGCGCGAAGCCCACCGCATTGGCGATGCCCTGGCCCAGCGGCCCGGTCGTGGTCTCGATCCCCGGGGCGTGGCCGTATTCCGGATGCCCGGCGGTCTTGGCGCCCCACTGGCGGAAGTTCTTGATCTCGTCGAGCGTCATTTCCGGCGCGCCGGTGAGGTAGAGCAGCGAGTAGAGCAGCATCGAGCCGTGGCCCGCCGACAGGATGAACCGGTCGCGGTCGGCCCAGTCCGGCGCCGAGGCGTCGAATTTCAGGTGCTTCTCGTACAGGACGGTGGCCACGTCGGCCATCCCCATCGGCATGCCGGAATGGCCGGAATTCGCACCTGCGACGGCGTCGAGGGTCAGGGCGCGGATCGCGGCCGCCTTCTTCCAGTGCTCGGGATGCGTCTCTTGGGCGGGCATGATGGTCACGTGAGGTCTCCTCGTCCGGCTGTGTGGCTGGTCCGGCAAAGCGGTTGCTCATGCGCCCGGAAGGGCGCGTCGGTCGCCTCTTAGCAACACATCAGTAATGTGCAAGCGCTAACAAGGCTGCGACCGGGGGCTTGACGGCTGTTTGCCGCTCAGGGCGGGGTGCTCGGGCCTTGCTCCCTCCGGTCAAGTCTGTAGTCATGGGTGCAAGAATACGAGAACCGGGCGGCAGCGCTACAGAACGGGCAACGGGCATATGAGCGATTTGGACACGATAGCCGCGCGCTTCGAGGCGGCACTGGGGGCCATCGGACAGCGGCTGGCGGCGGCGGCGGACCTGGTGGCGCAGGAACGCGCGCGGGCAGAGGCGGCCGAGTCGGCTGCGGCAGAGGCGCGCGACGCGCTGGAGGACCTCGCCCAGGCGGACGAGGCGCAAGCCGGGACGGCGGAGCTTGCCGAGGCGGCCGAGGCGGCGGAGGCCCGCGCAGCGGCGGCCGAAGCGCGGGTGGCGGAGCTCGAAGAGGCGCTCGGCTCCGGGGCGGATGCCTCCGAGCTGGAAGCGGCCCGGGCGGAGGCGGCCGAGATCGGCGGCGAGCTGGCCGAGGCGCAGGAGGAGATCGCCGCGCTGAAGGACGCGCTGGAGACGGCGCGCAACGAGGCGGCCGATCCGGCGGAGCTGGCCGCGGCGCGGGCCGAGGCCTCGCAGCTCGGCGGCAATCTGGCGGCCGCCCAGGAAGAGGTGGCGCGGCTTTCCGAGGCGCTGGCCGCGGCCGAAGGGCAGGCGGCGGCGGCAGAGGAGCTCGACGCGGCGCGCGGCGAGAACGAACGGCTCTCCGGGGAACTGGACGGCGCGCGCAGGGACAGCGAGCGGCTGGCCAGCGAGGTCGAGCAGTGGAGCGCCGAGGCGGAGCGCGTCACCGAGGCGCTGGAGCAGCAGCGCGGCGAGGCCGAGGCGATGGCCGCGCTCGCAGGCGAGGCCGAAGAGCTGCGCCCGGCGCTGGAGGCCGCCCGTGCGGAGGCCGCGCTGGCCGCCGAGGGGCTCGCGGCCGCGCAGGCCGAGGCCGCGGCGCTGTCGGAGCAGCTCGAGGCGATGCGCAGTGCCGATCGCGGCCAGGCACTGGCCTCGCGCCAGGAGGCCGAGGCGCTGCAGGCGGTGCTGACCCGCTCGGAGGCGGCGGTGGCCGAATTGCAGCGGGTCAATGCCCAGCTCAGGACGAACAATGCGGCCCTGCGCGGCGCGATCGAGGCGGGGCTGTCCGAGGCGGCGCTGGTCGACGAGGCGCTGAAGGCCGATCTCGCGGCGCTGGAGGCGGCCCGCGCCGCCGACCGCGCGGAACTCGACAGCATTCTCGCCGCGCTTTCCCCGGCGCTGAAGGAGGACGGACATGCCTGAAGTCACCATCAATATCGGCGGGCGCGGCTTCGACGTGTCCTGCCAGGAGGGCGAGCAGCCCTTCCTGGAATCCGCGGCACGGCTGCTCGATGCCGAGGCGCAGGTGCTGATGCAGCAGATCGGCCGGATGCCGGAACTGCGGATGCTGCTGATGGCCGGGTTGATGCTGGCCGACAAGACCGCCGGGCTGGAGGACCAGGTCGCCGAGTTGTCGGCGAAGATCGCCAGCCACGAGGCGCTGATCGAGGAGCTGCACGCCCGCGCGGCCAAGCCCTCGGCGCTTTCCGGCCCGATGGCCGACCGGCTCGAGGCCCTCGCCTCCGAAGCGGAATCCCTGGCAGGCGCCTCCTGACGAGGGGGCGCTCCGGCGTCCCGTGCCGAGCGCGAGGGGCCAGCGATGCCTGTTCGCCCGGCCGGAGCGCCATCAAGGGCCGGTCCCGGCGGCGCCCCGTCAAGGTGCCCCGGGGCGGCGGGTGCCCGGTCTTCGCAGACCCTCGAATGATTTCCGAATGCGGCGGGCAAGGGGCCGGGCATTTCCGGCATCTGCCTGCAGATAGCGCCCCCGGTCCCGGTGGTGTCATGCACGGCCTTGCGGGATCGGCACGCGGTCGAAGGCATGGCTGGACGGAAGACCGCGGCGGGCGCTCCCGTGCCTCGGGACCGCCCTTTCCGCGATGTCTGGGACCTCGGTCATATTGGGTTGAGAGCACTCCCATGTTCAGGGCATGTGCAGAGCGCTGGATTTGCGCCGGTGGCGCTCTCGCCTGACCGTGATGATCCCGCTGTCAGCCTGTCGACGGCAGCGAGCGATTGATCCGCCCGGTGAATTTGCAGCCACGCGGCCATGGGCGAGCGGCCCGATCCTGTCCCGGGGCGAGCTGCGGGATGGCGGTTCTTCGGAGAGGCCCGGATGCGGTCACGGGGCCGCGGCGGCCGGCCCGAGATCGCGGGAGCCCGTCATGCGGAGGAGGTTGTGAATGACAAGGGCACTGCGGGGGCAGCTATGCTCGGTCTCGAGCGTCCGCGCGCGGATGAGGCGGATTGCAACGGCATGGTTCGGAAATATCGCCCCGCGTCGGCAGAACGCACTTTCCCGCGGAGCGCCTGTTCCGGAAGGTTGGTCGAGAGCCTCCGGGGGCGATGGTCTCTGGGAGGTCGAGGCAGGCCAGGATGTCCTTGCATGTGCCGCCCGTCATCTCGCCCAGCTTGGACAGTTCTTCACGCAGAATGCAGGCGGCAATGTCTCGCCGCGGCTCTGGCGCTCCGCGCGTTCATCGCAGAGCACCGTCACCACGGCCGTGGGGTGCCTGCTCCAGCGGTCAGAGGGGCGTTCGCTAGCTAAGGGCGCGCCTTTGCGACGGGAAGGCCTGCTGCAACTTTGGAGAAGCCAGTTTGATCATCTAGTGCTGGCGGCATCCCTGCAACACGGAGCACCGGGATTTCCCTGTCGTCCAGCGCCCACTGGAACTTGCGCTCGCGCGCAGGCCGGTTTCGTCCGTCGGCTGCGCGCAGATAGTCCTTCCGGTCCTGGCGCCAAGGCCTGCCATGCCCGATCAGGGTTCCGGCGGGCCCGGCATTCTGATCGCGGGCGCTGTCTTCCCGGCAGGCGCAATTGAGGGACCGGACCGGATCGCGGACCCTTCCCGAGGAGAAGGACGGGGCTCTGGCGGCGACGGGCGGTTTTCGCTGCCGCGGAGTTGAGAGAGTTGCGGTGGGCCGGGGGTGCGGCCGCGAAGACGCGGGGACGGGGCATGCGCGGGGCGATTTTCCGGGACATTGCAGATGCCGGGGGACGGGGCGGTCCCGGATCGTCGGAAATCCCTGTTGCGCCCGACCGGAAGGTCCGGAGGAGCAGGGCGCCTGGACGTTGCGCAGGGGCGTGCGGGCGCGTCGCCGTGGCGGACCGGATGGCGTGGCCGGTCGCGGATCGGCCACGCCGGGCGAGGACGCGGAGGCGGCGGCGCGGCGGCGAGGGCGAGGCTCCGGCGCTGCGGCCGGAGCGGGACTGGTCAGGCGGAGGCGCGCAGCGCCGCGATCATGCGGGCGACATTCTCGGGATCGGCGTCCGGCGTGATGCCATGGCCGAGATTGAAGATATGCGGCCCCTTCGAGAAGGTCTCGCGGATGCGGCGCACCTCGGCGTCGAGCGCTTCGCCGCCGGTCACCATGTGCCCGGGCGCCAGGTTGCCCTGGACGCAGGTCAGGGGCTGCAGCTCGGCCGCGGCCCAGGCGGCGTCGAGATGCTCGTCGATCGCCACCGCCTGCACGCCCGCAGTCTTGGCGAAGCTGACGTAGTTCTCCTTCGAGGTGCCGCGCGGGAAGCCGATGACCGGCACATCCGGATGGCGCTCGTGCAGCGCGCGGGTGATGGCGCGGATCGGCGCCAGAGAATAATCGGCGAAATCCGCGCCCTGCAGCGAGCCCGCCCAGCTGTCGAAGAGCTTGATCACCTCGGCCCCGGCCTCGACCTGCGCCGAGAGATACTCGATCGTCGCGTCGGTGATGCGCTGGAGGAGCGCCTCGAAGAGCGCGCGGTTCTCCGCCTTGAGCTTGTGGGCCGGGCCCTGGTCGGGGGTGCCGTGCCCGGCGATCATGTAGGTCGCCACCGTCCAGGGCGCGCCCGCGAAGCCGATCAGCGCGGTCTCGGCGGGCAGCTCCGCCTTCAGGATGCGCAGCGTCTCGTAGACCGGCGAGAGCGTGGCGTGGATGCCGGAGGCGTCGCCGAGCGCGGCGAGCCCGGCCTCGGTCGTCACGGTGGAGAGCTTCGGGCCCTCGCCCTTGACGAAGCCGACCTCGAGCCCCAGCGCGTCGGGGATCAGCAGGATGTCGGCGAAGAGGATCGCGGCGTCGAAGCCGAAGCGGCGGATCGGCTGCAGCGTCACCTCGGCGGCCAGTTCGGGCGTGTAGCACAGCGTCAGGAAATCCCCGGCCTTCTCGCGGGTGGCGCGGTATTCGGGCAGGTAGCGCCCGGCCTGCCGCATCATCCAGATCGGCGGAACGTCCAGGGTTTCGCCGTTCAGGCTGCGCAGGAGCTTCTTCGTTTCTGCCATGGGATCCTCATGCTCGTCAGGCCGTGACTGCCGGGGCGGGCGGGCAAAGTCAATGCATCCCGCCGGGGCGATTGCAGAAGCCCGGAGGGGGCGCTAAAGCGGGCGCCATGACCCAGCACATGCCCACCCCCGCCGATCCCCTGAAACTTGGCACGCGCGGCTCGCCGCTGGCGCTGGCGCAGGCCAACGAGACCTGCGACCGGCTGGCCGCGGCGCACGGGCTGCCGCGCGAGGCCTTCGAGGTGGTGGTGATCCACACGACCGGCGACAACCGCGCGATGATCGCGGCGGACCGGCCGCTGAAGGAGATCGGCAACAAGGGGCTCTTCACCCGCGAAATCGAAGAGGCGCTGACCCGCGGCGATATCGACCTGGCGGTGCATTCGATGAAGGACATGCCGACCGAGCAGCCCGCGGGGCTGGTGCTTGACTGCTACCTGCCGCGCGAGGATGTCCGCGACGCCTTCGTCTCGCCGGTGGCGGGCTCGATCGCCGAGCTGCCCGAGGGGGCGGTGGTGGGCTCCTCGAGCCTGCGGCGCCGCGCGCAGCTGGCCAACCGGCGGCCCGACCTGCAGCTCGTCGAGTTCCGCGGCAATGTCCAGACGCGGATGCGCAAGCTGGAGGAGGGCGTCGCCCAGGCGACCTTCCTGGCGATGGCGGGGCTGAACCGGCTGGGCCTGGCGGAGCTGGCGCAGGGCGCGATCGATCCCGGCGACATGCTGCCCGCGGTCGCCCAGGGCGCCATCGGCATCGAGCGGCGCAGCGCCGACAGCCGCGTGGCCGGGCTTCTCGAGGCGATCCACGACATTCCGACGGCGCAGCGCCTGGCGGCGGAGCGGGCCTTCCTGGCCGCGCTCGACGGCTCCTGCGAGACGCCGATCGCCGGGCTGGCGCTGCTCGAGGGGGGCTCGCTGCGGCTGCGCGGCGAGATCCTGCGCCCCGACGGCTCCGAGGCGCTGAGCGATGCCGCGAGCGCGCCGGTGGAGGATGCCGCCGAGCTGGGCCGCGCCCTTGCGGCCGGGCTCCTCGGCCGTGCGGGGCCCGGCTTCTTCGACTGGCGGGGCTGAGCCCTCAGCCCGCCGCGGGCGGCGCGCCGCCGTCCAGCACCCGCTGCAGCAGCACCAGGTCGAGCCAGCGGCCGAACTTGGTGCCCACCTGCGGCATGCGCCCGGTTTCGGCAAAACCGCGGCCCAGATGCAGCGCGATCGAGGTTTCGTTCCCGGCCTCGATCCCGGCGACCAGCACATGGATGCCGCAGCCCGGCGCCGCCGCGATCAGCGCGTCGAGCAGCTTGCCGCCGGTGCCGCGCCCGCGCAGATCCTTGCGGACATAGATCGACAGCTCGGCCGTGTGGCGGTAGCCGTCATGCGGGCGGAATGGGCCGAAAGTGGCATAGCCCAGCAGCGTGCCGTCCTCGCAGGCGGCGAGCACCGGAAAGCCCGCGCCCTGGCGTTCGGCGATCCAGGCGGCGCGGTTGGCCGCATCCACCTCGATGTCGTTCCAGATCGCGGTCGTGGCGGCCACCGCGTCATTGTAGATCGCCGCGATTGCCGCGGCATCCGCCTCCGTTGCCTGCCGGATTTCCATGGCCCTGCTCCTTGCGTCTCCTGACGCCCGAAATAGGCACCAAGTGCTGCCGAAGGCCAGAGGCGGATGCCGCGCGGCCGGCATTCCTTGCAAGCCCCGAGGGGCTGCGTCACAAATCTGTTGCGGAGCGCCTGCTATAGCGGCGCAAAATCCCCTGCGCGCCGCCCGGCGCAGCGGGCCGAGCGGAGACGGATGATGGACGGCTACAAGGACGAGAACGAGATGGACTGGCTCGAGGCCGAGCTTGCGGACACTCTGGACGAGGACTACGAGCTGGAAATGTCCGAGCCGGCGCTGTCCCTGGAGATCCGCAAGATCTACGAGAAGGCGCATCCGCCCAGCCTCGAGCGCAAGGACTATTTCCGCAAGCTCCTGTTCCTGCAGTCCGAACTGATCAAGATGCATGACTGGGTGCAGCATACCGGCGAGAAGGTCGTCGTGCTGTTCGAGGGGCGCGACAGCGCGGGCAAGGGCGGCGTCATCAAGCGCATCACCCAGCGGCTGAACCCGCGGGTCTGCCGCGTCGTGGCCCTGCCGGCGCCCTCGGAGCGCGAGAAGACCCAGTGGTACTTCCAGCGCTATGTCCCGCATCTGCCCGCCGCGGGCGAGATCGTGCTTTTCGACCGCTCCTGGTACAACCGCGCCGGGGTGGAGCGGGTGATGGGCTTCGCCACCGAGGACCAGGTGGAGCAGTTCTTCAACGACGTGCCGGAATTCGAGCGGATGCTGGTGCGCTCGGGGATCCGGGTCATCAAGTACTGGTTCTCGATCACCGACGAAGAGCAGCAGATGCGCTTCCTGATGAGGATCCATGATCCGCTGAAGCAGTGGAAGCTGTCGCCGATGGATCTGCAGTCGCGCGTCCGCTGGGAGAACTACACCCTGGCCAAGGAGGAGATGCTGGCGCGCACCAACATCCCCGAGGCGCCCTGGTACATCGTGCCTGGCAACGACAAGAAGCGCGCCCGGCTCAACTGCATCGACCACCTGCTGACGATGATCCCCTACGAGGCGGTGCCGCATGAGGAGGTCGTGCTGCCCGAGCGCAAGTACAACCCCGAATACGAACGCTCGGTGCTGCCGCCCGAGCTCTACGTGCCGTCGAAATACTGAGTGTTTCAGCCGCCCCGCGGCGATGTGAGCCCGCGTGGGGCGGCCGCGGCTTGATCCGGCGGGCGCGGGCGGGGCCTATGCGGGCACTGTCCCCGCCAAGGAGCCTTGCCCCGTGCCCGAGCTGAGTTTCGCCCGCCTGCCAGAGATCGATCCCGCGCGGATCACTGCGCACATGTCCGATCCGCGCATGGCCGCGCACATGCCGCTGCTGACCGGGTCCTGGGACGCAGCCGCGACGGAGGCGTTCGTCGCCGCCAAGGAAGCCTGCTGGACGCGCGACGGGCTCGGCCACTGGGCCTTCCTCGCCGACGGGGACTATTGCGGCTGGGGCGGCTTCCAGAAGGAGGGGGCGGAATGGGATTTCGGCCTGGTGCTGGAGCCCTCGTCCTTCGGGCTCGGCCCGGCCATCGCCCGCAAGGCGCTGGCCTTTGCCCGGGCGGATGCGCGCATCCCCTTCGTGACCTTCCTGCTGCCGCCCACGCGCCGCCATCTGGGCGCGCTCGCCCGGCTCGGCGCGCGGCCGGAGGGCGAGGTGGCGCATGAGGGCGCGCGCTTCCTGAAATTCCGGCTGGAGACCCCGGGACAGGCTGCGCCGCCGGGCTGAAGCCGCCACCATCGCTTGGGGCATTCGCCAGGGCCTGCGCGGGCGATCGGCTGCCTCATCCGCGTGCCAAAGGCGCCGGCGTTGCCCCGGGGCAAGTAGCGTTTCATCCCTTGCGGAGTTGACCGGAAGCCGCCCCGTCTGGGGGAGAGGCGGCGATCCTCCGGTACGATGGAAGACCTCCGCTTGCGGCCGGGAGGGCACTCATGGGCGGGCCATCTTCCCGAGCATGGCCGAGGCATCGAATAGCGACGTGCCTGCGCTCCAGCCCGGACCGCCTTCCTTCGATTCAAATGGTTTCGGACGAGAATGCGGGTTTCTCGACGGCATCCTCCGGTCGCCGCCACCGACTGTCCGGTTGTCACGGCCCTTGCCGCACGCTGCCAGCCCGGATTTCTGCCTGGCCCTGGCCGGGGGCCGCAAAGGCCCGCCCGGCGAAACAGCGGGGGGCAGGCTTGGAGCATCGGTCCGGATCCGGCTGGACGCGGTCTCCTCCCGGACCGGCTCCTAGCGGATCCCCCGGACCCCTCCTTCAGCGCCCTGCAGGCAGTTCGGGCCAACGGGAGGCATTCCGGCGGCGGGCCGGGCGCGCACCGACGCGGCTCCGGCAGAGGCCATCCGCGCGCCCCTTGCCGCTTGCATGCATCGGGCGGGTCGGACCGGGGCCGCGCAGGACCACGGGAGGCCGCATCCGTTCGAAGAGGTGCAAGCGGCGGATACTGTTGAAAAACGCCAGGTGCGGTCGAGAGGAGACCCGAAGCTGGAACCTTGTTCCCAAGCTTGGCTGAAGACGTCGGATACCGAAGCACTTGCGCCCAATCGCGGAACGTTTTCCCTCGAGTTGACGGTCCGCGGGCAAAGTTGCGAGTTCTTCAACAGCTTCGGCTGGCGGCATCCGCTTGCCTCCGCGGAGCTCGGGAACAGCCGGGGCGGGTCGCCTCGGCGCAAGCAGCCGGTGCCATCCTTGCCGGGAGATGCCGCGCGGCCGGGGCGGGCCCGGTTGCGCGGCCCGGCCACTGGTCAGGGATCGAGCCGCTTCTCCTCGAAGAAGCCCCAGAGCAGGGCCGTGGCCGAGGGGCCGTCGGGATTGGCGAACTCGCCTTCGCCGTCGCCCGGCCAGAAATGCGTCTCGATGATGTCGGGTCCCTCGAAGAACACGGTCTCGGTCACGGTGCGCCCCGCGGCATCGGCGAAGCGGGCGTGGTTGCAGGGCATCGCGGCGGTGCTGCAATCCTCCTGCCAGACCGGATCGGGCAGGGCGGCGTAGAAGCGGATCCAGGAGGCGGCGAGGTTCTGGCCGTTCTCCACCGGCACGCGGCAGTCGTTGAGGCTGTGGATCACCATCAGGGGCACCAGCCGCCGCTCGCCCGGCGCGTCCTGCTCGGCTTCCATCTCCGCGGCCATCTCCTCGGGGTCGTCGCGCAGCGTCGGGATGGTGCAGCCCGGCAGGATGCGCACGGCCCAGGCATCCTCGGCATAGCCGAGCCCGGCCACCGCGCCCGCGGCGGCGATATCCTCGGAATAGGCCACCGCCATCACAACCGACATGGCCGCCCCGGAGGAGAGCCCGGCGATGTAGCGCCGCGCCGGATCGGTGCCGAGCTCGCTTTCCGCCAGCGCCATCATCCGGCGGATATCGCCCGGCTCGCCCGCGCCCTCGCGCTGGTGCTCCTCTTCCCAGAAGCCCCAGCAATTGGGATTGCGCCAGCCCTCGAAGCTGGTGACGAAGGGGAAGAGCACGGCGAAGCCCTCGGCGTCGGCCAGCGCGCGGAAGCCGGTCTGCTCGATCATGTCGTCATTGGTCTGCTTGCAGCCATGCAGGATCGTCACAAGCGGCGCGCTGCCATCGGCGGGCAGGCCCTCGGGGACATAGAGCGCATAGTCGCGGTCGCGGCTGCCGGGGGTTCCGGGCTCGGCGGCCAGCGTGGCGCGGCGCAGCTCGCCCGCCTGGAGCAGCGCGGGGGCGAGGAGAAGGATCAGAAGCGGCAGCAGGCGCATGGGGCAGGGCTCCGGTCGGGGACGGGGACGGGATCGGGGGGCAGGCTCGCGCGGATCATAGCGCATGTGAAGGATTCTCTGCGGTGCGGAAATGCCTACCTGCGGGCCGGGCGGATCTGCTAGGGGCGGGCAGGAGGTGCCGCAATGACCGATATCGAGCCCGCGATCCGCCTGGCCGGAGAGCTGATCTGCGCCGACGAGGCGGAGGCCGGGACCGTGCGCCGCCATCTGCCCGGGCATATCCGCGCGACCCTCGCCGAGCCCGGCTGCCTGTCCTTCGAGGTGGTGCCCGGCGCCGCGCCGCTGGTCTGGCAGGTGCGGGAGCTTTTCCGCGACCGCGCCGCCTTCGAGGCGCACCAGGCCCGCGCGGCGGCCTCGGACTGGGGCCGGGCGACAGCCGGGATCCGCCGGGTCTACGAGATTTCCGAAGTGCCCGTCCGACGGTAGCGGATGCGGCTGACCTGGTCCTTGCGCGGGCCGGTCACGTGCCATTCGGTCTCCCAGAACGCTGCTCCGGCGCGGTAGCGCCCGCGATAGAGGTCGTCGCCGCAGTGATGGACGAGCTCGGCCTCGGGATCGGCCGGGTCGAGCACATGGAAGAGCCGCCCGTCGGCGAAGAGCACCCGCACGGGCGGCCCGAAGCGCCAGAGATAGCGGCGGGTGGCGGCGAAGCTCTGCCCGCCGGGCAGGGTCAGCACGCCCTCTTCGTCGTAGCGGAGACCCCCGTCGTCGGGATGGAACCGCGCCAGCCCCTCCAGCCGGGCCGTGCCGCCGGTGCGCGCATCCGCGATCTGCCGGGTGACGGCCCAGGTTCCGGCCAGGCCCGCCGCGGTGAAGAGGCGCTCTGCCGCGGGCAGGCTTGCGCCGGGCGCAGCTTCGCCGTAAGGGCGGGGCGCCAAAGCGCCGCAGGAAAGGTCCGACGATGATCCCACGCTATTCCCGTCCCGACATGGTTGCCATCTGGTCCCCCGAGACCAAGTTCCGCATCTGGTACGAGATTGAAGCCCATGCCTGCGATGCGCAAGCCGAACTGGGCGTTATCCCGAAGGAAAACGCGGCTGCCGTCTGGAAGGCGAAGGACGTGGATTTCAACGTCGCGCGCATCGACGAGATCGAGGCCGTGACCAAGCATGACGTCATCGCCTTCCTGACCCACCTGGCCGAGATCATCGGCAATGACGAGGCGCGCTTCGTCCATCAGGGCATGACCTCCTCCGACGTGCTCGACACCACGTTCAACGTGCAGCTGGTGCGCGCCGCCGACATCCTGCTGGCCGACATGGACAAGCTCTTGGAAGCGCTGAAGCGCCGCGCCTTCGAGCACAAGGACACCGTCCGCATCGGCCGCAGCCATGGCATCCATGCCGAGCCCACCACGATGGGCCTGACCTTCGCGCGCTTCTATGCCGAGATGGACCGCAACAGGACCCGCCTGCAGGTGGCGCGCGACGAGATCGCCACCGGCGCGATCTCCGGCGCGGTCGGCACCTTCGCCAATATCGACCCGGCCGTCGAGGAGCATGTCTGCGCCAAGATGGGCCTGAAGCCCGAGCCGATCTCCACCCAGGTGATCCCGCGCGACCGCCATGCCGCCTTCTTCGCCGCGCTCGGCGTCGTGGCCTCCTCGATCGAGAATGTCGCCATCGAGATCCGCCACATGCAGCGCACCGAGGTTCTGGAAGCCGAGGAGTTCTTCTCCAAGGGTCAGAAGGGCAGCTCGGCCATGCCGCACAAGCGCAACCCGGTCCTGACCGAGAACCTCACCGGCCTGGCGCGGCTCGTCCGCATGGCCGTGGTCCCGGCGATGGAGAACGTGGCGCTGTGGCACGAGCGCGACATCTCGCACAGCTCGGTGGAGCGCAATATCGGCCCCGACACCACCGTGACGCTCGATTTCGCGCTGTCGCGGCTGACCACGGTGATCGACAAGCTGGTCGTCTATCCCGACAACATGCTGGCCAACATGAACAAGTTCCGCGGCCTCGTCATGTCGCAGCGGGTGCTTCTGGCGCTGACCCAGGCGGGCGTGAGCCGCGAGGACGCCTACCGCCTCGTGCAGCGCAACGCGATGAAGGTCTGGGAAGAAGGCAAGGACTTCAAGACCGAGCTCCTGGGCGATGCCGAGGTGACCGCGGCGCTGAGCCCGGCGGAGATCGAGGAGAAATTCGACCTCGGCTACCACACCAAGCATGTCGACACGATCTTCTCGCGCGTCTTCGGCAGCTGATCGCGCACCCGTGGCGCCCTGAGCGGCGGCACGGACCGGAAAATCGCGCAGGCCCCCGGCGCGGGGGCCCGCGTAAACCCCGCGTTAAGAGGCATCGGTCAAGTCTGGCTCCGACGGCAGAAGTCAGAGGAGCCATGAGCCAGATGCCAAGCCTCGCGACCGCGGGCGGGATGCCCGCGCTGACCCAGCAGCGAAAGGCCGCGATCATCGTGCGCGTCCTGATGCAGGAAGGGACGGAGCTCGATCTCAGCGACCTTCCCGAGCACCTGCAGGAGCTGCTGACCCACGAGATGGGCGCCATCCGGCAGATCGACCATGCGACGCTCGACGAGGTGGTGCAGGAATTCCTGGCCGAGCTCGAAAGCGTTGGCATGACCTTCCCCGGCGGGCTGGCCGGCGCGCTCGACGCGCTCGACGGCACGATCAGCCCGTCGACGGCTGCGCGCATCCGCAAGCAGGTCGGCGTTCCGGTCCACAAGGAGCCCTGGACCGCGATCCAGGGGCTCGAGAGCGAGCAGCTGATGGCGGTCATGGAGAACGAGAGCGACGAGGTCGCGGCGGTGATCCTGTCGAAAGTGCCCGTCCCGAAAGCCGCCGACATCCTCGGCAAGATGGAGAGCGAGCGGGCGCGGCGCATCGCCTTCGCGATCCAGCGCACCAGCGGCATCGATCCCGAGACGGTGCAGACCATCGGCTCCTCGATCGCGACCCAGCTCGCCTCGCGCCCGGCCCTGGCCTTCAGCGACGGCCCCGTGCAGCGCGTGGGCGCGATCCTGAACTCGACGGCGGCACTGACCCGGGACGGCGTGCTCGAGGGGCTGGAGGAGAAGGACTCGGTCTTCGCCGAGGAGGTGCGCAAGGCGATCTTCACCTTCGGCAACATCCCCATGCGGATCGACCCGCGCGACATCCCCAAGATCACCCGTGCCGTCGACCAGGCCGTCCTGGTCACCGCGCTCGGCGGCGCGCAGGGCGGCGGCGACGAGAAGGCCGGGGAGTTCATCCTGGAGAACATGTCCCAGCGCATGGCCCAGCAGCTGCGCGACGAGGTGCGCGACCAGGGCAAGGTGAAATCGAAGGACGCTGAGGAGGCGATGGGCAACATCGTGGCCGCGATCCGGGAGATGGAAGCAGCCGGCGAGCTGATCCTGCTCAGCGACGAGGAAGAGGAAGAGGCCCAGGCGTGAACCGGGCCAGGGCGGTCAGGGCCTTTGCGGAGGTCATGCCATCCCGAGCGTCCGGCGTTACAGGTCCGGTCAGCCTCCGTCATGGTGCTTGTATCATCCTGGATGGCTCCCGCATGGCAGGGCTCATCGCGAGGACCCGGCGTCTGGCCGCGGGCAGTCATCTCTTCGGCCTGTGACGGCCGCGCAATGTCGGATCCGCGCGGGATGTCCTGGGGGAGCGCGCCGATTCGTCCCCGGGCCTGAAAGAACCGGCTGACCAGCAGGCCAATCGGCATCCGGCCCGGGGACGGCAGGTGCGCGCGCTGGCCCGCCCCGGCGACCGCCGGGCATGGTCCCTCCATTGACGCTACGATGCCGAACTCGTCCAGATGCGCGCGGATCGCGCATAGCGGCCCGGGTCCGCTGGCGCAGCCGGGAGTCCCGTGCCTTGCGGGCCATCCGAAGAGTTTAGCAGGCTGCTGAAAAAGGAATCCAGGGCCTCGCTGTCGAGGAATTCGTTCCGGATCTGGTCAGGTGGTTTCTTCAGGGATGGGCAAGTCCAGCCGCTTTCAGGACGCTTGTTCCAGTTTTGCCCCCAGCTCCCCGGCCAAACGGACTTTCAGCGCCCTGTTAGGCCGCTTCGCTGCCGATTGGCCCGGCGGCATCGAAGGCCGGATCGTCCTGTGCCGTCCACCCATCCCCGGACCGATGAGACGCTGCGCTTGCGGTTCCGGGCCTTCGCGGGTCGTCCCGGCGCCTGCATGGGCGTTTTCCCGTTCTTGCGCGGCGTCACATGAGACGGCGGCACCGGTCGGACGTCGCGTCCGATCCTGCGGAGTTCGCCGACCCGGTGATGCGCATCGGCACAGGCCTTCATGCGGATCGCGCGGTCCCGGCGATGCGCACCGGCGCAAGACTTCACGCCGATCACGAGGGGGAGGAAGCTGCGGGAAGACGTCGGCATCCGGCGCCGCGGCAGGGCGACAGCGCCTTTTGAAACCGCACCGCGGACCGGGAAGACGCACTTGCCGTGATCGATGCCGGCCCCGACCACCTGCGTCATCGACGGCTCCTGTCATGGCGTCGTCTGGCAGCCCCGAAATACCAGATTGCGAGGCCGGGGGCAGGAGGCCTCCATGCGGTCAGTGGCGCGACCTTGTGCTCCAGCCGCGGGCTGGGATCATCCGCTCCGCCCTCCTTGGCGGGCTTGGCACGGTTGCCGCGCCCTAGTCGTCAATGGACTGCACCTCCGGCCGTCAGCAGCTCCCCCGGCGTGCTGGTCGATCGGCTGCGGAACGGCGCTTCGAACGCAGTCCCGCCCGGCTGCAGCGATCTTCCGGGCGCAGTCCGCTTTGCTCCGGACAGGTTTTCGGAGTCTGGCTGGGCCATCAGGGCTGTGGCGCCGGTCTGCAGGTCCGCGTGCCGGGTGCCGCCCGGCCGCTTTCGGCGCCGGGCCGCGCGGCGGCGGGCGCTGCGATTGCCGGCCGGGCCGATCCCCGTTAAGACCGGCGGGAGGCGGCAGGGCCGCCCGGACGGAGTTTGCTGATGGCGAAAAAGACCAAATCCAGGAGGCGGGCCGCCTTCGAGGCCGGTGCGATCCGCGCCCTTGTGACCTGGCCGCGGATCCTGCCCTTCCGCCTGCGCTGCGCGCTCGCCGCCTGGCTCATGGCCTGGGTCGTGGCGCCCGCGGCCGGCTATCGCGCCCGCATCCGCGCCAATCTGGCCCATGTCATGCCCGAGCTGCCCGAGCGCGAGGTCCGCCGGCTGATGCGCCGCGTCCCCGCCAATGTCGGCCGGATGCTGACCGAACTGGCCGCGGGCGAGGAATTCGCCGAGCGGCTGCGCGATGCGCCGGTCACCGGCCCGGGGCTGGCGGCGCTCGAGGAGGCCCGCGCCGCCGGTCGGCCGCAGCTGCTGGTCTCGGGGCATTTCGGCAATTTCGACGCGATGCGCGCGGTGCTGTCGCGGCGCGGCTACCGGATCGGCGCGATCTACCGGCCGCTCAACGACAAGATGCTCGATGCCGAGTTCCTCGCCATGCTCAGCGCGATCTCTGAGCCGGTTTTCGCCCGCGGCCGCTCGGGCCTGGCGAAGATGATCCGCCACCTGCGCCAGGGCAACGCGGTCGCCATCCTGCCCGACCAGCACGTCAACAAGGGCGCGCTGCTGAGCTTCTTCGGCAAGCCCGCGCCGACGGCGCTTTCGGCGGCGGAGATGGCGCTGAAATACGATGCCGTGCTGGTGCCGCTCTACGGCATCCGCCAGCCGGATGGCAGCTTCGAACTGGTGATCGAGGAGCCGGTGCCGCATAGCGACGCGCGGACCATGACCCAGGCGCTCAATGACAGTCTCGAGGCGCGGATCCGGCAGAACATGGACCAGTGGCTGTGGCTGCACCGGCGCTGGAAGCCCGAGCGCCAGGCCCGCAGGGCGGCGCGGAAGGCGGCCGGGGGCTGAGCCCGGCGGGCCGCCTCAGCGCGCCAGAGCGGCGGCGATGACCGGGCCCTGGCCGCGCTTCTGCAGGAGCACGGCCACCGGCTGGTCGCCCATCACCGGCAGGTCGTATTCCTCGGGCGCGTCGCCCGACCAGAATTCCGCCAGGTGCCAGTCGGTGACGACATTGGAATAGGTGATCTCGCGCCCGGCATTCTCGCCCTTGCCGATCTTCACCGTGGCCTCCGGCTGGAAGCGCACGACATAGAGCTCGGAGGCGTCGACCGGCTTCGAGACCGGCGAGACGGTGACGCGGACGAGATCGCCCTCGCGCACGGCCGTGATCCTGGCCTCGGGCTGGTGCTGGCGCAGCTTGCCGATGACGGAATTGACCTTCTCGGCCTTGTGGCCGACCACCGCCGCCTGGCCCTGGATGACGAGCTGCGGGGTGTAGACCATCCGCTCGCCGAAGCCCTTGGCGTACATCTTCTGGCGCTGGCCGTTCTCGCGGCTGCCGAACGTGTCGGTCCAGCCGATATAGTCCCAGTAGTCGACATGGAAGGAGAAGGCGAGCACGCCGTCTTCGCTTGACAGCTCGTTGAGCAGCTCGTCCGCGGGCGGGCAGGCGGAACAACCTTGCGAGGTATAGAGTTCAAGGACCACCACCGGATCCGCGGCCGCCGCATTTGCCATCAGGGTCAAGCTCATGCAGGTCGCGCCGATGAAATGTCGCATCTCTGTCCCGTTCTTCCGCAAGTACAACGAAGGGATAGGCCATCGACCTGCCACGCGCCAATCACCCTTTTGAGAGAGCTGGGGCGAGTGTTGCGCGGGGTGCGCATTTTTCGCATGCAATGGTATGCAAAAAGCCGCACCCCCTTGCCGCGCGGGGGGAAGGAGGCCCATATCCGGTGCGCATCGACCCACTTACACGGGAGGCATGACCCCATGACCATTCAAGTCGGAAACGACACCTCCAAGACCCGCAAGACCCTGACGGTCGGCGGGAGCAGCATCGCCTACTATTCGATACCCGCGGCGCAGGAGGCGGGCCTGGGCGACTTCTCCAAGCTCCCGGCGGCGCTGAAGGTGGTGCTCGAGAACATGCTGCGCTTCGAGGATGGCGGCCGCACCGTCTCCGTCGAGGACATCAAGGCCTTCGCCGAATGGGGCGCCAATGGCGGCCAGAACCCGCGCGAGATCGCCTACCGTCCGGCGCGCGTGCTGATGCAGGACTTCACCGGCGTTCCGGCCGTGGTCGACCTCGCGGCCATGCGCGACGGGATCGTGGCGCTCGGCGGCGATCCGGACAAGATCAACCCGCTGAACCCGGTCGACCTGGTCATCGACCACTCGGTCATGATCGACGAGTTCGGCAATCCGCGCGCGTTCCAGATGAACGTGGACCGCGAATACGAGCGCAACATGGAGCGCTACGTCTTCCTCAAATGGGGCCAGAAGGCGTTCAACAATTTCCGCGTGGTGCCGCCGGGCACCGGCATCTGCCACCAGGTGAACCTGGAATACCTCGCCCAGACCGTCTGGACCGACGAGGACCAGTCGGGCGAGACCGTCGCCTATCCCGACACGCTGGTGGGCACCGACAGCCACACGACCATGGTCAACGGCGCGGCCGTCCTGGGCTGGGGCGTGGGCGGCATCGAGGCCGAAGCGGCGATGCTGGGCCAGCCGATCTCGATGCTCATCCCCGAGGTCGTCGGCTTCAAGCTGACCGGCGAGATGGTCGAGGGCACCACCGGCACCGACCTGGTGCTGAAGGTCGTCGAAATGCTGCGCAAGCATGGCGTGGTGTCGAAATTCGTCGAATTCTACGGCCCCGGCCTCGACAATCTGCCGCTGGCGCAGCGCGCCACGATCGCCAACATGGCGCCCGAATACGGCGCGACCTGCGGCTTCTTCCCGATCGACGACGAAACCCTGCGCTACCTGCGCACCACGGGCCGCGACGAGGAGCGCATCGCGCTGGTCGAGGCCTATGCCAAGGAGAACGGCTTCTGGCGCGGCCCGGACTACGACCCGGTCTACACCTCGACGCTGGAGCTCGACATGGGCACGATCGTCCCGGCGATCTCCGGTCCGAAGCGTCCGCAGGACTTCCTGCCGCTGGAGGGCGCGGGCTCGGCCTTCCGCAAGGTGGTCGCGGGCTTCCGCGGCATCGACATCTCGGGCGAGGCCGAGGACATGGCCGCCGAGGGCGACACGATCGTCGCCGAGCGGCCGCTGATCCGCACCGCCAAGGTCGATGGCGAGGAATACGAGCTGAAGGACGGCTCGGTCGTGATCGCCTCGATCACCTCCTGCACCAACACCTCGAACCCCTATGTGCTGATCGGCGCGGGCCTCGTCGCCCGCAAGGCGCGCGAGCTGGGGTTGAACCGCAAGCCCTGGGTCAAGACCTCGCTGGCGCCCGGCTCCCAGGTCGTGACCGACTACCTCGAGGCCGCGGGCCTGCAGGAGGATCTCGACGCGGTGGGCTTCAACCTCGTGGGCTACGGCTGCACCACCTGCATCGGCAACTCGGGTCCGCTGCAGCCCGAGATCTCGAAATCGATCGCCGACAACGACCTGATCGCCACCGCGGTGCTCTCGGGCAACCGCAACTTCGAGGGCCGGATCAGCCCGGATGTGCGCGCCAACTACCTGGCCTCGCCGCCGCTCGTGGTGGCCTATGCGCTGGCGGGCGACATGAATATCGACCTCGCCAAGGATCCGATCGCCGAGACGCCGGACGGCAAGCCGGTCTATCTGAAGGACATCTGGCCGAGCGACGCGGAAATCGCCGAGCTGGTCGACAGGGTCGTCACCCGCGAGGCGTTCCAGTCGAAATACTCCGACGTCTTCAAGGGCGACGAGAAATGGCAGGCGGTGGAAACCACCGACGCCAAGACCTATGACTGGCCGCCGAGCTCGACCTACATCCAGAATCCGCCCTATTTCCAGGGCATGACGATGGAGACGCATCCGATCACGGATGTGGAGGGCGCCAAGGTCCTGGCGGTGCTGGGCGACATGATCACCACCGACCACATCTCGCCGGCGGGCTCCTTCAAGGAATCCACCCCGGCCGGGAAATACCTGACCGAACGCCAGGTCGCGCCGCGCGAGTTCAACTCCTACGGCTCGCGCCGCGGCAACCACGAGGTCATGATGCGCGGCACCTTCGCCAATATCCGCATCAGGAACGAGATGCTGGACGGTGTCGAGGGCGGCTACACCAAGGGCCCCGACGGCGAACAGACCTCGATCTTCGACGCGGCCATGGCCTACCAGGCCGAGGGCACGCCGCTGGTGATCTTCGGCGGCGAGCAGTACGGCGCGGGCTCCTCGCGCGACTGGGCGGCCAAGGGCACGGCGCTTCTGGGCGTCAAGGCGGTGATCGCGGAGAGCTTCGAGCGGATCCACCGCTCGAACCTGGTCGGCATGGGGGTGATCCCCTTCGAGTTCACCGGGGGCGACACCCGCAAGACGCTGGGCCTGACCGGCGAGGAGACGGTGTCGATCAAGGGGCTCGAGGGCGTCAAGCCGCTGCAGGAGGTGCCCTGCGAGATCACCTTCAAGGACGGCACCACCAAGACCGTCACGCTGAAATGCCGGATCGATACCGGCGTCGAGATCGAGTATATCGAGAACGGCGGCGTGCTGCATTACGTTCTGCGGAACCTGGCGAAATCCTGATCCGCAGGGCAGGGGGCCGGTTCCGGCCTCCCGCCTGACGCCGTCCGCTGCAGGCGGCCCAGTCCGACCCCGGCCGAAGAGCCGGGGTCTCTCCGTTTCCGCCGGGCGGTTCATCCTCACAAGATTTTCAGGCGCCATGCGGCAAGCTGTCATGTAGGATGGTCCGGAACCGAAACGGAGGTCGGCGAAATGCACCATGCCCGCCACAGCTTCGCGGCGCTTGCCGCGACCCTGACGGGGCGCCCCGAAACGGGACGCCACGGCAGCCGCTATACCGAGGACGGGGAATTCGAACTGACCGGCGTCGTCACAGATGCCGCCGGCAAGGGCCCGCGCGGACGCGTCCGCGTCGAGGCCCATGGCGAGATCTGGACAGCCGAGATCGGCGAAGGCGGCGGGCCGGGCCGCGAGATGCTCGCCGAGGGCGCCGAGGTCACGCTGACCGGCCGCCGCTCGGCCAATGCCGAGGAAATGGCCATGCAGGCCGCCACGGTGGAGGTGAACGGCCGCCGCTACGTGCTCGACCCCGGACTTGCCTGAAGGGAATTGCCTGAACGGACTGGCTTGAACGGGCCAGCCCGAGCGGACCGGACGGAACTCCCGCTGCCCTGCGGCATCGCCGGGCGGCGGAAAACGCCAGGACATGACAGCAGAGCGATTTTGTTCGCTTTTCGTTCACAATTTCCCATTGGAGACTCGGCGCAACACGCCTATCTTAGCCAGGTTGAAGCCGGAGGTGTGTCATGGCCGAGTTGAAGAAGATCGAGGTCCGGGGGGCGCGGGAGCACAACCTCAAGGGCATCGACGTGGACATCCCCCGCGACGAGCTGGTGGTGATTACCGGCCTGTCGGGCTCGGGCAAGTCGAGCCTCGCCTTCGACACGATCTATGCCGAGGGCCAGCGCCGCTATGTCGAGAGCCTCTCGGCCTATGCCAGGCAGTTCCTCGACATGATGGAAAAGCCCGATGTCGACCATATCTCGGGCCTCTCGCCCGCGATCTCCATCGAGCAGAAGACCACCTCGAAGAACCCGCGCTCCACCGTCGGCACCGTCACCGAGATCTACGACTACCTGCGGCTGCTTTTCGCCCGCGCGGGCACGCCCTTCAGCCCGGCGACCGGCCTGCCGATCGAGGCGCAGCAGGTGCAGGACATGGTCGACCGGATCATGGAGATGGAGGAGGGCACCCGCGGCTACCTGCTGGCGCCTATCGTGCGCGACCGCAAGGGCGAGTACCGCAAGGAGATGCTGGAGCTGAGGAAGCAGGGCTTCCAGCGGGTCAAGGTCGACGGCACCTTCTACGAACTCGACGAGCCGCCGAAGCTCGACAAGAAATTCCGCCATGACATCGACGTCGTGGTCGACCGCATCGTCGTGCGCGAAGGCATGGAGACGCGCCTGGCCGACAGCCTGCGCACCGCGCTCGATCTGGCGCAGGGCATCGCCATCCTGGAAACCGCGCCGCGCGCCGATGACGAGGGCAGCGCCCCCGATCCCGAGCGCATCACCTTTTCCGAGAACTTCGCCTGTCCGGTCTCGGGTTTCACCATTCCCGAGATCGAGCCGCGGCTCTTCTCCTTCAACGCGCCCTTCGGCGCCTGCCCGGAATGCGACGGGCTGGGGGTGGAGCTGTTCTTCGACGAGCGGCTCATCGTGCCCGACCAGACGCTGAAGCTTGCCGACGGCGCGCTGGCGCCCTGGCGCAAGGGCAAGTCGCCCTATTTCCTGCAGACCATCGACTCGATCGCCAAGCACTACGAATTCGACAAGAAGGCGCCCTGGAAGAAGCTGCCGAAGCATGTCCAGCAGATCTTCCTCTACGGCTCCGGCAACGAGGAGATCCCCTTCCGCTACGACGAGGGCGGCCGCGTCTACCAGGTGGAGCGCGTCTTCGAGGGCGTCATCCCCAACATGGAGCGGCGCTACCGCGAGACCGACAGCAACTGGGTGCGCGAGGAGTTCGAGCGCTACCAGAACAACCGCCCCTGCGGCGCCTGCGGCGGCTACCGGCTGCGCGAAGAGGCGCTGGCAGTGAAGATCGGCGGGCTGCATGTCGGCCAGGTGGTCGAGATGTCGATCAAGGACGCCTATGCCTGGATCGGCACCGTCCCCGAGGCACTGTCGAAGCAGAAGAACGAGATCGCCCGCGCCATCCTCAAGGAGATCCGCGAGCGGCTGGGCTTCCTCAACAACGTGGGCCTCGAATACCTGACCATGTCGCGCAATGCCGGCACGCTGTCAGGCGGCGAGAGCCAGCGGATCCGCCTGGCCAGCCAGATCGGCTCGGGGCTGACCGGCGTGCTCTACGTGCTCGACGAGCCCTCGATCGGCCTGCACCAGCGCGACAATGACCGGCTGCTGACGACGCTGAAGAACCTGCGCGACCAGGGCAATACCGTGATCGTGGTGGAGCATGACGAGGACGCGATCCGCCATGCCGACTATGTGCTCGACATCGGGCCGGGCGCGGGGGTCCATGGCGGCCAGGTGATCGCCTCCGGCACCCCGGCGGAGATCATGGCCAATCCCGACAGCGTCACCGGCGACTACCTGGCCGGGCGCCGCGAGATCGCCGTGCCCGCCGAGCGGCGCAAGGGCAACGGCAAGACGCTGACCGTGGTCAAGGCCTCGGGCAACAACCTCAAGGACGTGACGGCCGAGTTCCCGCTGGGCAAGTTCGTCTGCGTCACCGGCGTCTCGGGCGGCGGCAAGTCGACCCTGACGATCGAGACGCTCTACAAGAACGCGGCGATGAAGCTAAACGGCGCGCGCGAGACCCCGAGCCCCTGCGAGACGATCAGGGGCTTCGAGCATCTCGACAAGGTCATCGACATCGACCAGCGCCCGATCGGGCGGACCCCGCGCTCGAACCCCGCGACCTATACCGGCGCCTTCACCCCGATCCGCGACTGGTTCGCCGGGCTGCCCGAGGCCAAGACCCGCGGCTACAAGCCCGGCCGCTTCAGCTTCAACGTCAAGGGCGGCCGCTGCGAGGCCTGCCAGGGCGACGGCGTCATCAAGATCGAGATGCACTTCCTGCCCGATGTCTACGTCACCTGCGAGACCTGCCACGGCAAGCGCTACAACCGCGAGACGCTGGAGGTCGAGTTCAAGGGCAAGTCGATCGCCGACGTTCTGGACATGACGGTCGAGGATGCGCAGGTCTTCTTCAAGGCGGTGCCCTCGATCCGCGAGAAGATGGACGCGCTGGTGCAGGTCGGGCTCGGCTACATCAAGGTCGGCCAGCAGGCAACGACGCTCTCGGGCGGCGAGGCGCAGCGGGTGAAGCTGTCGAAGGAGCTGTCGAAGCGATCGACGGGCCGGACGCTCTACATCCTCGACGAGCCGACCACGGGGCTGCATTTCGAGGATGTGAGGAAGCTTCTCGAGGTGCTGCACGAGCTGGTGGAGCAGGGCAATACCGTCGTGGTGATCGAGCATAATCTCGACGTCATCAAGACCGCCGACTGGATCATCGATATCGGTCCCGAAGGCGGCGACGGCGGCGGCACGGTGGTGGCGGCGGGGACCCCCGAGGAGGTCGCCGCGGTCGAGGGCAGCCATACCGGGCGCTATCTGCGCGACATGCTGAAGCCGCGCCGGGTCGCGGCCGAGTAGCCGATGGCCGCCGCGCCGGTGCCCGTCGGCCTCGCCCTCGGCATGGGCGGGGCGCGGGGATTCTGCCATGTCGGCGTGTTCCGCGCGCTCGACGAGCTGGGGATCTCGGTCGACCGGGTCTCCGGCTCCTCGATGGGCGCGCTGGTCGGCGCCGCCTGGGCGGCGGGCCGGCTCGATGCGCTGGAGGACTGGGCGCGCAGCCTGACCCGCACGAAATTCCTGGGCTATATCGACCTGCGCCTTTCGGGCGGCGGCTTCGTCGCGGGAAACGAGATCCCGCGGCTGCTGGACGAGCTCGGGATCCCGCTGGCGATCGAAGAGCTTGGCTGCCCCTTCGGCGCGGTCGCCACCGACCTGCAGACCGGGCGCGAGGTGTGGTTCTCCCGCGGGGAGATCCGCCCGGCGATCCGCGCCTCGGTCTCGATCCCGGGCGTGCTGACCCCGGTGCATCATGGCGGCAAGTGGCTGGTCGACGGGGCGCTTTCCGATCCGGTGCCGGTGATGGGCTGCCGCGCGCTCGGCAGCGGTCCGGTCCTGGCGGTCGATCCCAACGGCTTCGGCCCGGCGGGCTTCTGGACGCCGCCTGCGCCCTCGGCCGGGCTGACCGGCCCGCTGATGGCGCATCTGCGCGCGGGCAGCCAGGCGGTGGGGCTGGGCAGCTGGCTGGCCGCGCCCGAGCCTGCGCCGCCCGCGGCCGTGCCGCCGCATTACATGGATGTCATCTGGGCCTCGGTCGACATCGTGTCCTCGGCGGTGATGCGGATGCGGCTGGCGGCCTCGCCGCCCGACCTGATGCTCGAAGTGCCGCTGCGCGACCTGAGCATCCTGGAATTCGAGAAGGCCGCCGAGGCGATCGAGGCCGGGCACCGGGCGGTCATGGCCAGCGCCGACGAGATCGGCGCCCTGGCCGGGCTGTGAGAGGGGGCGCCGGAGCGCCCCCTGCAGGGGATCAGGCCTTGCGCTCGGAGGCGAGGCCCTTCCAGATCGCGACGCACATCACCAGGAGCACGACGGTGAAGGGCAGGCCGGTCGAGATCACCATCGACTGCAGCGAGCCGAGCCCGCCGGCCGAGAGCAGCAGCACGATGGCCACGGCGCCCTCGAAGATCGCCCAGAAGACCCGCTGCGGCACCGGCGCATCGACCTTGCCGCCCGCGGTGATCGTGTCGATCACCAGCGAGCCCGAGTCCGAGGAGGTGACGAAGAACACGATCACCAGCACGATGCCGACCAGCGAGGTGATGCCGGTAAGCGGCAGCTCGTCGAGCATCTTGAAGAGCTTCAGCGGCAGATCGGCATCCTGCGCGGCCGTGTAGCCGTCCTGGACCACCTGCTGGATCGCCACGCCGCCGAAGACCGACATCCACAGCACGCAGACCAGCGACGGGATCAGGAGCACGCAGATCATGAACTCGCGCACCGTGCGGCCGCGGCTGACGCGGGCGATGAACATGCCGACGAACGGCGACCAGGAGATCCACCAGGCCCAGTAGAACGAGGTCCAGCCCTGCATGAAGTTCACGTCCTCGCGCCCGATCGGGTTCGACAGCGCCGGCAGGTACTCGATATAGGCCCAGAGATAGTCGAAGAACCCGGTCAGCACCGCCACGGTCGAGCCCGCCAGCAGCACGAAGACCAGCAGCACCAGCGCCAGCGCCATGTTGATCTCGGAAAGCACCTTCACCCCGCCATCGAGGCCGCGCAGCACCGAGACCAGCGCGATCGCCGTGATGACGGTGATCAGGATCACCTCGGTCGTGTCGCCGATCGGGATGCCGAAGAGCTCGTTCAGCCCGGCATTGGCCTGGGTCGCGCCGAAGCCCAGCGAGGTCGCCAGTCCGAAGAGCGTCGCGAAGACCGCCAGGATGTCGATGACATGGCCCGGCCAGCCCCAGACGCGCTCGCCCAGGATCGGGTAGAAGGCCGAGCGCACGGTCAGCGGCAGGCCCTTGTTGTAGGAGAACAGCGCCAGCGCCAGCGCCACGATGGCGTAGATCGCCCAGGGGTGCAGCCCCCAGTGGAAGATCGTCGCCGCCATGCCCAGCCGGATCGCCGCGGCCTCGTCGCCCTCGGCCCCGCCCAGCGGCGCCCAGTCGGTGCGCACGCCGTTCTCGCCCACGGTGACGCCGCCCAGCGAGGAGGAGAAATGGCTCATCGGCTCGGCCACGCCGTAGAAGACGAGCCCGATGCCCATCCCCGCGGCGAAGAGCATCGCGAACCAGCCCAGATAGGTGTAGTCCGGCGTCGCCTCGGAGCCGCCCAGCCGGATCTTGCCCATCGGCGAGACGATCAGCAGGAGGCAGAACAGCACGAAGATATTCGCCGCGCCGAGGAAGAACCAGTCGAAGCCCTTGGTGACGAAGTCGAACATCGCCGAGAACAGCGCGCCCGCCTGGTCGGGAAGGGCGAGCGTGTAGAAGACGAAGGCGACGATGGCGAGGCCCGAGACCGCGAAGACCGGATTGTGGATGTCGAAGCCGATCGGGCCGAGCGAGCCTTCCAGGTTGTCCTGGCCGATCTCGTAATCGGTCTCGATCAGGTCGCTGACGCCCTCGGGCTCGGGGATGCCGGTATCGGCGGAGAGGGAGGGATCGGGGTTGTCGCTCACGTGGCGATCCTTTCGTCAGGGTGGATGGGGTCCTGGCGGACGAGGAAGACGGAGCCGGGGAATCTGCGGGCGATGGCTTCGCCGTGGGACGGCCAGAGCCGGTCGGTGACGCCCGGGCCGTGTGTGGCCATGACGATCAGGTCTGCCTCGATCTCGGTTGCGGCGCGCAGCAGCACCGAGGTCAGGTCGATGGCGGGGTCGTTGGCGACATAGGCGGTGCTGGCGGCGTCATGGCCATGGGTCTCGACCTGCGAGGCGGTGAAGGCATCGAGACGCTCGGCATATTCGGCGGGGGTGTGCCCCAGCTTGCCCGGCGTATCGGCGGTGATGCCGACATACCATACGGTCGCTCCGTTCTGCCGCGCCAGCTGTGCGGCGAGCTCGAGGCTGCGCGACAAGCTGGGCGTGTGTGCCAGATCCACTGGCACCATGATTTTGTTGAACATCTTTCTTCCTGTTGCTGTCCCGGGTCGCGCGCCCGGGATACCTAATGTGTAGGGCAAGATGGCCAGTTCATCAAATTTTCGCGCAAGCGCCGCTCCGCCGGGGGCAGCCGGAGCGGGGCAGGGCGGTTTTTCGCGCCTCTGCGGGATTTTTCTCTTGACGCATCCGCCCGCTCACAATATCTGGCGCCCACTCTCTGGCGGAGTAGCTCAGTTGGTTAGAGCAGCGGAATCATAATCCGCGTGTCGGGGGTTCAAGTCCCTCCTCCGCTACCAAATATCCAATCTCCTTTGAGATCAATGACTAGGCGGCCCACGGGCCGCCTTTCGTTTATGCAAATCACACCCGAACGGCGTCTCCTGTATTGGGTGTTTGTTGGAACTCTTTAGGTGGCAATAGGGGCGGATGCCCCTCAATTTGGGCAAGTCGTGGGCAAATTTGCCCACGGGAATGGGCAAATTTTTCGCCCGGATTCGCCCCCTGGAATCAGGTCGAAGAGGTCAGCCGGAACCGACGTGGGCAAATTTGCCCGTTTGCGGAGGTATTTTTCCTTGTCTGAAATGTAAGACACACCTTAAGGTGTCGATCAGGACGCCGGACTGTCCGGTGGCCAGAATCGAGGAGATTGCCATGGGAGAGAGTGGGCGCGAGCCGTGCAAGAAGTGCGGCAAGGTGCATGGGGTAACTAAGACCACGCATGTCAGCCGGGACGAGTTGCTTAGCATGGCTGCCGAAGGCCATCGCAAGGTGACGATGATGCTGGATGACACCGTGATCACCGTTCAGGTCGGCGATGAGGATCGCGACGAGATGGTCGTCGTCGATGGCCGCAAGACGAGAGTGATCACCGTGACCAGCGATGAGGCCATGGTGGCGAAGCTGGCCGAGGTCGATGCCGTGGTGCGGGAGAGCCTCCTGGACGGCGAGCGGATGGACATGGTGAACATCCGGCTCGACATGCTCGACAAGCGCGCGCTCGGGGCCATACAGGCGATGAGCGAGGTGACGGAGGACCGCCAGGAGATGTGGGCGATGCTCACGCTGGCGGCGGTGCATGCCGGAGGGCTGGCCGGGACGAGGCCGGGGGTCATGGCACAGTTCATTGCGGACATCTGGCCGAGCGCGGAAGAGGCGCAGCAGTACCTTGTCCGGCAGTACGCGCTTGCGGAGAAGCGCAGCGGCAAGGGCGGGAGCGTGCACTGATGGAGGCACGTAGCTGGAAGCCCGACCCGACGCGCAGCGTTGCCGAGGAAATGAGCGCGTTCTCGTGCGCATGCTTCGGCGTGGAGGAGCCCGGGGAGCTGCCGCCCTGGATGCTCGCCAGCGTCGAGAGCGCGTTCTTCGCGGGCACGCTCAGCGGGCTCAAGGTCGGCCTTGGCCGGGATGAGGACAAGGCCCTCGCAGTCTGGAATGAATGCATCCAGTACGGCCAGAACGTGAGTGCGCGGCTCGAAGAGCTGCTGGGACCGGAAGAGGACGATGGCGGAGCCGTCTGAGTTCCGGCTGACGCACCATGCGCGCAAGCGCATGGTGCAGCGCATGGGCCTGAACAAGCGCGCGGGGGATCGAACGTTTCGGCGCGCCGTCACGACCGGGATGTGGCGCTCGGAAATGTCCGATTCGCTCCGGCGAATGTGCGATGCCTATTGGCAACGACCGCATCATCAGGCGGGGAAGGCCAGCGACTACATACTATCTGGCGGGCATGTTTTCATCATGCGCGGGACTGTTTGCGTAACAGTGATCGGCATTCCGAAGATGATAAGTATCCGGTTTCTGGCGGAAAACAGAAGGCGGCAGCAGAGGTAGCATGATCCGAATTGGCTTCGGTCGGCGAAGTTTCACAGAGGTCATTCCATACCGCGCGTGGCAAACTTTAGAACACACCTTGACACCCAGCGTTGGACATATAAGCGTATATGTGCGGGAGAAGGACATATTACTTTGGGGGTTCAATGGCACGTTCCGAAAGTGGCTTACGCGATCTCAGAACACACCGAGATCAGAATGTCCGTTCGCGGTATTCGATAACAACTGAAGAGGCAATGCAGCTTTTGTCGGCTGCCCGAAAGGCCGCTGGTCCGAAAAAGATCGTTGATGGTGGATGGTGTCTCAGGTGGGCGAATAAATTCCGCGTGAGCCAGAGCACGATAGGCAAGATGCTGGCAACAGCAGGGATTGCCATAGAGGGACAAGTCTGCGCGAAACCGGATGCGAGCCCTCCGAGGAAAGATAGGGCGAAGCTCGGATTGAAAATTGGGAAGAAGCAGAAAGACAATTGCCCTCCCGAAGATTCAGTTTCGGGGAAGACACCGAAGGTAGTTCTTGAGAGTGAATTAGCGGTCGCCAAAACGCGACTGGCGCAGCAGGAAAACGCGCTGCGCATGAAGGAAGAAGAGCTGCGGCGGAAAGCGGCGTTGCTCGAAGACCAGCTTGAAGATGCCAAGGCCGCGGAAGAGGCGGCGGACAGGCGGGCCGATGAATTGGCGGCCAAGATGGAAGAGCTGGAGCGTATTGGTTTTGTTGTTGATGAGGAGCGCAAACGTGAGCGTGCTCCGGCAAAAGTGTTCAACGCGGGCATGGTGAAACAGCTCGTGCTCGTGAAGGACGCGAGGATCGCAGAACTGGAACGCGCGTTGGGTGGAGAGCGCAAGAAGGTGGCGGTGCTTGAGGAAGAGCTTGGTCTTGGCGTGTCGGCGAATGGAATGCCGGTGCCCGAGAGCATGCATGTGTACTGAAAAGAGCGCACCCTTGCGTCGGGTGCGCGAGGGGTGATGATGAAACCTAAGCGTGAAGACCTCGAAGGCGAGGAAGAACATCAACGGCACTGCGACGAGCTTGAGGCGGAGCAGTACCCGGAAGATGCCGAGCTTGTCAGCGAGATGCTCCACTACGTGGGCCGCCAGACGAATGGCGTGTTCGGCCTGGAGAGGCTGGATCAAGAGGCCCTGGATGTTCCGCCGAACCATAGGTCGCTGGCGGCCTTCGGGGTGATTTTCCTGCAAGAGAAGACCGAGCTTGAGCTGCATCGGTATCACAGCCGCAAGTTCGGGCGCGAGCGGTGGGTCGTGATCCGGCGCTTGGACGCGGAGCAGTGGGTGCCGCTCTGCTGGCCGAATGAGCCGAGCGACGTGGCCGAATGGCTCTTTCATGTCTTCCAGAGCGTGAAGGGAGCGCTTGCAGAAAACCAGGACGGATAGCAGCCGGGACCGGCAAACGGCTGCGGGGCGGGGCGGGATGACATTCCCGCCCCGCTCTATTTTGCGGGCAGGGCGCGGTTGAGCTTGGCTTCGGTCGAGGCCAGCGCGGCGTCGAACAGAGGATCCTGATCGCGCTGGTTCGTGACCGAACGGACTTGGCGGAGGATCGTGGAGGGCTCGACCTTGGCTGCGCGTGCGATGGCGCGCAGAGACCATGAGAGCGTGGTGTGCATGAGGTAGTGGATCGTGCGGTCGGGGATGTGGATTGCGGCGAGCGTGGAATGGAGAATGGCATAGCTCTCGCGCTTGAGCAGGCGGAGATGCGCGGTCATAGCCAGCCTCCGCCGCTGGAGCCGGTGAGCGCGGAGATGACGGTCGGGGCGAAGGTGAGCGTGGGCTCCTGGTTCGCGGCTTCGTCCTGGTCGGCGGCGGGGTTCTCCTGGTTGCCAGCAGGTGAGCTTGCCGCGGCAAGTTCGCGAAGCATGGAAGAGGCGATCTGGTTGTAGGCGTCGTCGGCCTGGGCGGTTGCGGTGCCGGGCGCTGCGTCCGTGCCCATGCGGGCGAGGAAGCCCGCGGTTGCGTCGTTGGGCTCGATGCCGCCGGGCAGGGAGGTCCACGTGCCGGACAGGGAATTGGCCACGCGCAGCAGGTTCGAGGGCGAGGGGTCTTCGAGGTCGGCGGTGAGGTCGCGGCCCGTGCGGCGGCGGTAGTCGTCGCGGGCGAGCGTGATGGCGGCAGCGTCCTGCGAGCGCGGCGAGAAGTCGGTGACGCCCGCGCGCGGCGCGATGGCGTCCCAGGTGGAGGAAAGGAACTGGTAGCGCCCGGCGGCGGAGGTGCGCTGCCCGGTGTTGGGGCCGTTGGCGATGTCGAAGAACTGCCGGGGGTGGTCCGAGAAATCGGTGAAGCGGGCGCCGCCGTACATGGCGTCGTAGCCGGGGCTCTCCGAGCCCGCGATTGCGTCGAGGAGGCGCTGCTCCATGGGGGTCATGGGGGTGGAGGCCATCACATCATCTCGTCGTCGGAGTAGGCCGTCAGGGCGGCGTCGTTGAGGGCCTCGAAGCCGGAGGCCATGGCGGGGGCGAAGGCGCGCAGGAGGGCGGCGCGTGCGGCGACGCGCGTGCGGCGCTTGTGGGCCTCGGGGTAGTAGCCGGGGCAAGTCTTGGCGATGCGCTCGGCGGATGCCTGGATGTCGGCCATGCGGGTGAGCTTGATGATGCAGATGCCGAGATCGGCGAGAGCCTGGATGCCGGGGATGTCTGCGCAGCGCTTGGCGCTCGGGTGGTAGATGTCGGTCCAGATGCCGAAGTGGTTTCGGCGGCACAGGGTGAGCGTGCCGATGATGTCCTCGAAGGTGAAGAGGTCGAGGGGGATCGCGATGAGGTAGCACTCGTCGTCGAGCGGCGGATCGGTGGCGATCAGATCGGGGATGAGGCCAAGGGAGGTGGCGCGGTAGACGCGCGTGCTGCCGGAGGCCATGGCCTGGGCGGCGAAGGGGCAGGGCGAGATGCCGCCATGGGTGGCAGCGGGGGCAGAGAGCGTGGTCTTGCCCCACGCTTCGAGCATGCGGACGATGGGCGCAAGCTCGCGCGCGAAGTCGCGATCCTCTGCGGTGGTGCCGGGGGAGATGTCGAAGAGGTCTTCGTCGCTGCGGATGAGCGTGGCCTTTGGCATGTCGTCGTCCTCGTCGCTGTCGATGTCGCTGTCGATGATCAGGCTGCGCCCCCGCAAGGGGGGCGCAGCCCTCGGCTCATCGTTCTGGCAGCAAGTGGAGCACGTCAGAGGGGTGCCGGTCGTCCGCCTGCTTGGGGGCGATGATCGGCGGGACGCACGTATCCCTCCTGGATGAGCCAAGCCCGGTAGAGGGTCAGGAAGAAATCGAGCGGAAGCTGCACGCGCGCCTCGCCGATGGGCATGCGGGACTTGCGGGCGACGATGACGGGAGCCTCGGGGGCATTGAGCTTGGTGATCGAGGCCATGCATTGGGCCAGCCAGCTCTCGAACTTGAAGGCTTCGCAGCGCTTGGCTTCGACGTGGATGCCGGGCGTGCCGATGAGGTCCGCGCCGCCAGCGAAGAGGCCAACGACACCGCCGCCCGAGAGAGGCGCACGCTCGCACTGGAGGCCGGTGGCTTCGGCGATGTAGGCGGCCAGCTCTCGCTCGAACTTGTCGCCCTTCTGCTTGGAGCCTCGCGGGCTCAGGCGCTTGCGCTTGGGGGGTACGCTCATGTGTCGAGCCTCTCGCGGCAGCAGTCGCAGAAGTAGAGGTTGCGGGGCCTGGGCTTGCGGTCGCCGCAGCCAAGACAGGCGCGCGTCCACATCTTCACGTGTGTCTTGGGGGTGAGCGCGTACTTCGCGCCCTCGAACTCCTGGAGGCCGAGGCGCACCAGGATGCGCCTGAGCGTATCGGGGTGGCACTTGAGGCGCCGTGCCATGTCGGCATAGCTGGCCGTGGCATGAACGGCAGTGAGCCAGCGCGTGTCCTCGGGGCTGATCGCTATCTTGCGTGGCATCGGGTCGTGACCCCTACATGTTGCCTTGGTTCCTGCATGTAGGTGATACGGAGTGACACCTAAAGATCAAGAAAAGACACCGAAAAGGGATTGATTTTTTTGGAAATGCGCGATTAACATTACACCGTTGGGTGTCTTCACAAACGTCTAGCCGCCCAAGACCTATCCGACCGACCGCAAGGGGGCAAGCCCAGACCGCAAGGCGACGGGCCGCCTCCTCCCCCCTGGGGGGGGTCGTCGTCGGGGACCGCGACTGCACCAAGGCAAGCGCCAAGGACCAAGGACCAAGGACCAAGGGCAAAGGCCAAGGGCCAAGGACCCAACGGTGTAATGTTAACCAGTAATAACTTTCTTTCGTGAACCAAAGGAAGGACCTGGAATGACCCCCATCATCGCTCTGCGCTGCACGTCCAACGGCGGCTTCTTCAATCCCGAGATCGGGCACCGCCCGCTCATGCCCTACGATCCCGTGGACGCGCGGCACGCCTACCTGCGCGCGCTGCACGACAAGCTCGGCCCGTCCCTGTGGCTGATGGAGACCGCCGACCTGCGCATGACGCCGAGCGGCGACCAGCAGAGGGCCGTGATCTGGAACATGTACCGGCGGGGCCGCTGGCAGGACAGCATCGAGGCGACCGGTCATCTGTGGTGCGAGGTTCCGCGCTTCAACTGGACAACCGCGCTGCGCGCCAGCGAAGTGGTGCCCGTGATCAAGCGCGGGCTGGCTGCCGCCGCCAAGCAGCGCGGCGAGAAGCGCTACACGAGCAAGGAGGCCCGCGACCGCGAACAACAGAAGCGCGAGCGTGCAGTGTGCGAGGCCCTGCATCACTTCGGGACCGAGTGCATGACGCCGTACCACCTGACCTTCGGCAACGGCTTCCAGTGCCGTGCCTCCTCCAACTTCGATCCGGGCGAACTCTTCGGCGACATCTTCGCCCCGCCGGGCGGGCATTCCGGCCCGGAGCTGCGGGCATGAGCGTGCGCTGGCTGTCCGTCCGCACCTCGGCCCGTGGCGGTTTCCTGCCTTCGGGTGGCGCGTGGGCCAAGATGCCCGCCATCAAGAAGCACACCGGGCCGGAGCCGCAGGAAGAGGTTGCCGCCGAAATCCGCACGCTCATGGCGCGCCTGCTGAGCGCGGAGACGGTCGTGGTGATGGAGAGCCAGCGCTCGGACAACACGCTCTGGCGGCGCGAGCTGGTGCAGAAGCTTGCCGAGGCCAACGGCGCGGGCTGGATGGAGGTGGACCGCTATGCGTGGCGCAAGGGCGCCCTGGCCAGCATGTTCAGGAGCCGCCGGAAGCTGCGCGCGCTGTCGCCCTCCGGGCGGCACCGCACCCCCGCGGAAGAGCGGCTGCTCGCCGAGGGGATGCTCTGGGCCATGGAGCACGCGCCCACGCTCGACATGGTGGACTGCTACTCGGACGGGCTCGACCTGTCTTCGGTGATCCCGAGCCAGTGATTGACCACGCTCATGGGGCGGTTGAGGTAGGCTGCAATCTCGTGCGGCTCGATCCCCCGCTCCCTGTGCATCTGGACGGCGCGCTGGCGCGTGGACAGCGACGACACAACACGGTGTTCTCCGGTGTCGTCGTTGGCCGCGTAGCCGATCCACTGGACCGGATCGTGATTGTCCGACCACTCGCGCACCTTGCCGTAGCGAACCTCGCAGACCATGAGCAAGCGCCAGCCCCTTCCCAGATCGGATGTCTTGGCCTCCAGCCTCGGCCAGATCGGCTCGGGGTAGGTCTCGTCGTGGATGCCCGCCTTGAGCTTGGCCTCGTCCTCCGACTTGAAGACCTGGGCCACCCTGATCTGCGTCTCCAGCACGGTGAGCTGGTTGGTGTTCCCGGCCTCCCGCCCGACGCCGCTCTCGCCCGGCTTGTTCGCGTGGTGGAGCATGATCACGCTCGCGCCCGCGTTGCGCAGGGCAAGCGCGATCTGGTTCACGCGCGCCCAATCTTCGGAGGCATTCTCCTGCAAGCCGGGGAAGGCCGAGCGGATGGTGTCGATCACCACGACATCGGGCTCGTTCTCGTTGCACAGCTTCTTTAGCCTCGACAGGCCGTCCGCCGAACGCAGGTTGATCCCGGCCTCCCCCGTGAGGAACGGGGTCCAGATGTTGAGCCGGTCCCCGGTGTCGCCGTGCGCGGCCCAGAGCGCGTCGAGCCGCCTGCCGAGCGTGGCCATCCCGTTCTCGAAGTCCAGGTAGAGCACGCGCGCGGGCGTCGTGATCCCGAAGGGGCCGAAGGTCGGCTGGCCCGACGCAAGCGCGGCGAGCGCGTGCTGCACGAAGAGGCTCTTGCCATGGCCGCTATAGCCGTAGACCTGAACGATGGTGCGCGGCGGCAGCCAGGGCTCGATCAGGAAGGTGGTGGCCGCGGCCCGCTCTTGCAGGGCCTTGCGATCCTCCATGCGGATGAGGCGCTGGGGAGCGGGCTCCTCCTCCTCCTCCTCCTCCTCCTCCTCCTCGCTGGCCTCGGGCGCGGGCAGGCTCACGCTCTCCTCGCGGGGGATGTACTTGCCATCGGCGTCGAAGCGCTCGGGGTGGTTCCTCCGCTCGGCTTCCTCCATCGACCGGCAGGTGGCTTCGAACTTCTCGGGCTCCAGGTGGTCTTCGAAGAACTCGTCCATGAACGCGCGCACGCGCACGCGCAGGGGCTCGCCGAAGCACCCGGCCATGACCGCATCGCTGGCCGCGCGCATCACGCGCTCGTTCCGCCCGTTCCCCTGGCCGGTGGGGACGAGGCCAGTTTCGGGGAAGTGCTCGCGGATGTAGGTGCGCGTGCGTTCCCATTCGGTCAGGTACTCTCCGGGCTGGGAAGGTTCGAGGTCGGTGAGGTCGAGTGCGCCAAGGTCGAACTCGCCGGGGGCCAGCTCCTCCACGGGAGGCGTCCAGTCCTCCCACATGGGCGCGTCATCCTCGGCGGCCAGGCCGGATGGAACGTCCCATTCGTAGCCGGTCGAGGGGGGCAGCAGGGCGTAGCTTCCGTCGCCCCTGAAATCGAGCCCCGGCACCTTGGGCCAGCGCACGCCGCGCGTGGTCGAGCCTGCTGCGGGTCCGCGCCATTCGCCGTCGCGCGGGTGCTCGAAGTAGAAGTGCCGCCCGCGCTTGGTCCTGACCTGGATCGGCGAGTGCCAGCCGAGAGCGCGTGCGGCTTCGAGGGCATCGGGGCTGTCGCAGTCCACGACGACGAGGCCGCTGACCGCCCCCGTGATGATGGCCATCTCCGCGTCGGGCCATTTGGTCCACCACGCTTCGAGCTGTTCCTCCGTGGGCGGGCTTGTCTGGTAGTCCTTCCACTTGACCGTGGGCTTCTTCGTCTCCGGGTGAATGGGGATGATCGCCCATCCACGCTCATAGTATTGCAGCGCGGCTTCCAGCCGGTCCATACGCGCCAGCTCCCTCTTGTGGCCGTCTCCTTAGGTGTCCCTCAGGTGTCAGGCAGGCTCGAAGTATGCATCGAGATCGAGCGTGGGGCAGGCGGCCTTGATCGCGGCGAGGTGTTCAGCCGCGAGGTATCCGGTCTTGATCCAGCGATAAGGGGCGGTCCTGGATTTTCCAGTGATAATCGCCACTTGCCGCGGTCCTCCACAATCTTCGATGAGGCGCGCGACATTCAGCTTTACGGCATCGTGCATATTTTTCTCCAAGGGGTCTTTACGCGCCTGTCGCACTTGTGGCACACCTAAAGGTGTCAAATCAAGCACCGGAGAAGGAGGCGGCCTTGAGCGACTTGAAAGACCCCTGGTCCATTCTGGAAGACGGCTCCGAAGCCGAGGATGCCCCCGCTCCCGAGGCGGACACGCTCCCCTTTGAGCCCGCGCCCGCCATCATGCCCGACAGCGAGGCGACGGCGGAACTGAAATCCAAGCTCGGCTACATGGCCGGGCAGATGGAGACGCTCGAAGACGAGCTTGCGGCCACCAAGGCCAAGCTCAAGGACCTGAGCGGCGCGATGCTCCACACCTTCGTCAGCGGCACCGGCTGGGACGAGAAGCCCGGCACGTCCCATAGCATCGACACCGGCACGCACGAGGTCGGCTTCGAGGCGCGCGAGCGCGTGCGCTGGGACGGCGACAAGCTGCGCGAGATTGTGGCCGAGAACTACGGCAGCACCGAGGCCATGCCGCCGTTCATCCGCGAGAAGTACGCTGTGGACAGCGACCTCTACGAAGAAATGCAGCCCGACGTGCGCAGCCTCTTCGAGCCTGCACGCTCGGTCGGCTCGGGCGGGATCAAGATCACCGTCAACCGCACGCACACCGATGACGCCACTGCGGGAGGGACTGCCTGATGCTGCGCATCCGCTCCACCGACGACCCGTCCGAGACCAAGGGCCACAAAGTCCTGCTCTACGCGCACCACGGCTTCGGCAAGACCTACCAGTGCCGCCACTTCCAGGCCCGCTACGGGCGCGGCCTGATCATCTCCGGCGAGAGCGGCCTGCGCTCGGTCGAAGATGTGTCCATCGACTACGTGCCGTTCACGAGCTGGAACGGAAAGGAAGACCCGGACACGGGCGAGTATTCCTTCCGGGGGATCATGCGCGAGATCGGCCAGCCCGGCTATCTGGAGAAGCACGGCTACAACTGGCTCGCCATCGACAGCCTGACCGAGCTTGCCGACCGGCTCGGCGACGAGCTGGAAGAGAAGTATCGCGACGAGAAGAACGGCTTCGCGATGTGGAACGAATACGCGCGGGTGATGATGGGCGCACTCAAGTGGGTCCGCGATCTGCCCGTGCATGTCTACGTGTCGTGCCTCGCCCGCGAGGACACGGACATCAACGACAAGGCGCAATACTGGCCGATGGTGAAGGGCAAGCAGGTCGCGAAGCAGCTTCCGAGCATCTTCGACCACGTGCTCTGCGGCGTGCGCCGCACGGACCCGTCCAAGGACGGCCCGCCCACCGTGAGCCGGTACATCGTCACCGACGAGGTGAGCGGCTGGCACGGCAAGGTGCGCGACCCGCGCGGGCGCGTGGCCGCCTACGAGAAATGTGACGACATCACGTCCCTGCTCGAACGCATGGGCATGTCGGATGAAGAGTGGTCGGCGTTCACGACCAAGCTGAAAACCCCCGAAACGGAAGGCGCAGACGCATGAGCTGGAGTGGATTTGAAGACCTCGACCTGACCGATGTGGAACCCGATGACTTCGCTCCGCTGGAGCTGGGCGAGCATATCGTCACGTCGAGCGGCGCGAAGATCGAGGACGTGGCCGATGGCCGAGGCCGCCGCTTGGTGGTCACGCTCAAGAACGCATCGGGCTCGATCACCACGGGCTTCAACATCAAGCACCCGAGCGATCAGGCGCAGGACATCGCGCGCCGCCAGCTCAAGGCTTTCCTGCTGCACGGCGGCCACCGAAACCCCGACAAGCCCGGCTCCGTGGACACGCTCAACGACCTGCGCGTGGGCATCTACATCGGCAACGGCAAGCCTTTCACGAACAAGGAAGGCAAGAGCATCACGCCCCGCGAGGTGAAGCGCTTCTTCGCGCCTGCCGATGCGAGCAAGGACGGTGGCGGCGGGCGCGGCAAGCTCGATGACCACATCCCTTTCTGAGCGCGCGTGAGCCATTCATGGGCACCTTCCAGCAGAACATCCAGTCGGTCGATGACCCTGCGAGCATCCGTCTCGCGCTGGACGTGATGCGCAAGATGGATGCGCTCAAGGACGGCGACGAGGAGGCAGCGGCCTACCGGATTGCCGAGCTTGAGCGGGACCACGCGCGCCAAAGTACCATGAGATGACCTGGGCCTGCCGCCGCCTCCCGCGCCTGACGCGAGCGGCTGGTTCAGGCCAGAGGAAGCGGACCCTGAATGGTCCCCCCCTGAGCGGGGCCGCTTCCTCGCTTTTTTCGAAAGGAACGAGCGCGTGACCATGGAGCCGACCTTTGTCCTGGACCGGATCGACGCGGGCTACTTCGCAGATCAGGACAAGCGCAAGGCACGCGCATATATCGGGGCCTCGGGCATCGGCTCGCCCTGCGATGCCTATCTGGCCTATTCGCTTCGGGGCTTTCCCGACACGCCGCCCGAGCCCAGGCTCGCCCGGATATTCCAGCTCGGGCACAGGATCGAAACCCTTGTCGTGGCCGATCTCAAGCGCAAGGCGCAGATGACGGTTTGGGACCGCGATCCCGAGACCGGCCAGCAATGGACTTACGAGCTTCTCGGCGGGCACATCAAGACGCACATGGATGGCCAAATTGCGCTGGACGACCGGGACGGCGCGGAGGTGCTGATCCTCGAAGTGAAGTCGATGAACAAGGCGAGCTGGAACAAGTTCGTCAAGCACGGCATCCAGAAGAGCCATCCCGGCTACTACGAACAGTTGCAGATGATGATGGGCATGTCCGGCTTCCGGCGCGCGTACTTCATCGCCTACTGCAAGAATGACAGCAGCTACCACGACGAGATCGTGGAGTTCGACCAGCTCGTGTGGTCGGAGCAGTGCTCGCGCATCGAGCGTGCGCTGAACGGCGACGCCGAGAAGGTCGCCGCGAGCGTGGACGACTGGCGGTGCCGAAGCTGCTTCAAGCGCGATGCGTGCTGGGCCAGCGCGGGCGTCGAGGCCAGATGCATGACCTGCGCGCACGCGTGCCCGACCGAGCGCGGCGGGTGGCACTGTGCCCGGTTCGACCAGCCCGCGCCCGGCGAGGCGTGCAGCGCGTGGCGGGTTTACAAAGCTAAGGAGCGATAGCGGAATTCGAAAAGTCGAAACAGGAACTAGTCTTGAGGATTTTCTTCATCTTGAATTAATTCACAGAATCTTTCCAGGCCGTTTTCGCGAAGTAGATGATCCAGGTCCCTGAGGCCTTGTGATTTATTCTTCTTTATTTCTAGGAGCAGGTTGGGGAATTCGAAACTTTCGGTGACTTGGTCATTCTCTTTAGCCGTCGACAGCAATAAGTCTACATGATCGGCACCGAATGAAAGGGAAAAAACTTGGAGAGTGCGCGCTATTCTATTTGCTTGATGATAATTTCGCGATGAATGATATAGCTTGATCGTTCGATCTATGATTTCTTCCGGAACGGAAAATGGGAATATCTCTTCAATATCATCAATGGCCGCAAATTTCACTCTATTGGTTGCGGAGGCGTTAAGTGGAGGAAAGCTCAGAAGAGAGGGTATCATGACAAATTGATCGGTCGGAATTTTCTCCACGTACCTTTGAATTCTGCTTTTCTGCATCACTTCTAGGAAGTCCCATCCGTCACTGAGTTTTGATATTCTGTACGCCACTCGGTGCAAATCCTTATCTGACACCCGTGAAACGATTGCTGGAAGAATTTCCGCACTCCTATCAGAATATACAGTGCGATGCATTGTATTGATGGAGTTCAGTGACGCTACTAACTTTACCATCTGGTCATGGGTTTCGTTCTCTTTTAAGAAAAGATCTTTCAAAAGAACGGAAATTAGAGCTCGCACCAAAGACGGGCGCGCTCTGCGAATTGGACCATTCTGAAACGTCCGAAGTATATCAGTCCGAGAGCTGGGAAAATATTCTGATTGGATCTGAGAAAGAACGCGATCCAGTGCAAATTTTCCCTGGGCAGGTTCATGCTGTAAAAGGTGTGTTACGGCCGAGTGGATATGTAGGCGCGCCAGTTCCGCAGGGGGCGAATACTGTTCGCCTTCAGCATTAAGAGATGGATGTGCGCACCGATGACGATCTTGAAGTATCCGCTTCAAGTCTTCGCATTCAATCGCGGAGATTATCTCAATCTTGTCACGTGCAAACTCCAAAATTTCCTTCTCGAATTTAAGTGATTGCGGTAAGTCGTTGGTGCGGTGTATGCGATCCAAAACCTCTATTTTGTCAGTTGCTTGCTTGTCTCCTGCCAGTGAAAGTTCGCGGAGCTTTTCAATAAGGTCATAGCAAACCGCTACCCAGCACGAGACAATGGATGAGCGGTATGCTTCCGCGCGATAACTCGCAACGGCTTCACGAATGTACTCTCTCGCGCTTCTATTTCGGCATTTTAGAATGAGTTCGTCCAGATCTTCGAGATATCCAGCCACAATTTTCTCTCTTGAAAGGATGAGTTAGTCTAGCACAGCTCTGGCGCGGCAGCATGTTCATTGGTGACCGAAGATTTCCAATACTGCAACTCGAAATGTTCAGAGGTCTATTTTTCGTCGCGGGAGGATGTAGTTTGGGTGGCGATCGGTGGCCCGGTGCATTCTGGGATCTGTTCTGATCTTTGCGGGGCTGGCGCCGCCCTCAATGCTCCAAGCTAACGTCTAGTCGGCGCATTTCCGTTCCACTTGGAGAGCGCTGGAATCCAAGCTTCCATTTCCAATGATCGGTCTTCTCTTTGAGCTTTCTGTAGAGGAACCTAGTTCCTTGCATCAATCCCGCCCTCCAAGCCTGTCCACGATGTTCTCGCGCACGTCGCGGAGGCCACCGAGGACAGGGATGCGCTGCGCGACCGCGCGCACGGCGGCACGCTCCTTCGCGTTGCCGTCCGCCTCGAAGTCCTCGCCCCAGCCCTGGCCGATGCTGCCGATCACGGTGGCCGTGTCGTTCACGAGGCCCACGCTCGGGCCGAGGAGCGTGGACATGATCCGGGTCTGGCCGTAGGCGCCGTGCTCGGCCTGCGTGCCGACCGAGTGCATGGTGTCGGCGATCAGGCCGAAGCCGCCCATGGCCAGCATGCCTTCGAGATACCAGCCGGTCAGGTCGCCCCGGTCGCGCACGCTGCGCGTGGGGTTGCCCTGTTCGTCCTCGCCGCGCGACTGCACGATGTCCTTGAGCGTGAGGGACGCCATGCCGAGCGCCGGGCCGAGCATGGCCAGGTAGACCAGCGGCTTGACGTTGCCGTGGTCGGCCTCGTGCAGAATGTCGCCCGCGAGGCGCTGCATCATCAGCGGGTAGCTCTTGAGCTGGAAGACCATCGCGCCGACCGGCGTCTGCGCCCAGAGCGGCACGTCATTGGGGTTCGGCGCGAAGATCGCGTGGTCGGTGAAGCGGATCACCGCCGTGCGCACGGTGTCGTCGTCGCGCAGGAGCGCCGGGTTGTTCAGGCTCTCGTGCTCGCGCTGCCCGCCGGGCAGGAAGTCCTTGAGGCCGTAGGCGTTCAGGAAGCGCATGGCGCGGCGGTGCTCGCGGGTGCCGGGCTTCGAGGTGGTCAGCTTGCGCTGCATGGCCTTGAGGCTCTCGTAGCCCACGGCAGAGGCCATGGAGCGGTTCATGTCCGTCCAGGGGGTGAGCAGCGTGGCGTGGAAGAAGGCGTTGGTGGTCTTCGAATGGAAGCGCCCGAAGGTGTTGGTGAGCCGGTCGGAGACCACGCTCTCGATGGCGCCGCCCACGCCCCGGATCATGTCGCGGTAGACCGGATCGCCTGTGTACTGCGCCATGGCCTTCGCGTAGGTGCGAAGGGAGCCGGAGCGGATCACCGGCAGCGCGAGGTCGCCCAGCGAAGAGAGCGTGGTGAAGGCCAGCAGGCTGATGCTGTTCACCGAGCGGATGGCCTGCGAAGTCTTGTAGGCCCGGTCGGTGTTCATGCCGCTCTTGATGCGGCGCTTGGAGGCGACGGCCAGAGCGTTCTCCACGAAGGAGAGCTGGTCGGGCTTCACGCCCGCACGCTCGCCGCCGAAGTCCCGCAGCGCGGCCAGGATCGCGTCGGCCCGGCGGATGTAGGGCTCGCCGATGCGGCCACGCAGATCGCGCGGCGCGATGTCCATCAGCGCCTTGCGCGCGGCTGCCTCGCCCTCGTCGGCATAGGTGGCAGCGAGACCCTCGGCGAAGTCGCGCGCGGCATGCGCGTTCGGGAAGGGCATGCGCGTGGCCAGCTCGTACTCGACCATCTTGAGCGCGCCGGTCTTCTCCATGGCCGTCTTGGTCTGGGTGTAGACCCGATCCGTCGAGAGGAGATCAGCGATGCCCTCGGTGCCCTGGTCCACCACGCGCAGGTAGTCATAGGCCCCGTGGCGGTTGAGGCCATGCGCCTTGACCTGGAGGCTGCGGCGCGTGGAGGCGTCGAGGTACTTCGCGACGAGGCCGCCCAGATCGTTTTCGAGGTACTTCTCCAGCGCCGCGAGCTGGTCGCGGTAGGCGGGATTGTCGAGCTGGATCATGCGCGAGAAGTCCGCCTCCTCGAAGGCGGCGCTGCGCGAGCCGCCGCCCGCCGGGACGAACGCGCCCTCGGTGTCCTCGCCCACGAGGCGCGCGTACATGCGGTTTGCGAAGCCGTCCGCCGTGTTGTCGGGATCGGGCGCGCGCCCGGTGTGCAGCTCCTCGGCCCGGTGGTAGTCCGCCATGGCCGCGAGGAAGCCCTGCTTGTCCTTCTCGATGCGCTTCTGGTTCCAGACCTGCGGCACGTAGTTGTCGCGCTTGCCGATGCGCACGCCCGTGGCGCGCAGCTCGGCCAGCTCGTCGGCGAAGAGGCGGCGGAGCTGGTCGAAGACCTTGCGCTCCTCGTGCGAGAGCACCTTGTAGGCGCGGTCGTCCTCGCCCCGGCGCAGCGCGCGGATGATGCGCGTATGGCTGTCGGGCTGCTTGGCGTCGATGCCCTCCACGCCCACGGCGCGGACCTTGCGCGTGTAGCGCTTGAGCCAGTTGCCCGCGTCGGGCAGGGCGGCGAGGGACTTCTCGACCGGCAGGAGCTTCCTGGCGAGGAGCTGCTGCTGCTCGGCGAAGAACGTCTCGAACCAGTCGCCCAGCCAGTGCATGCCCACGCGCTTCATGGCCGCGCTCTGCGAGGAGAGGGCGAGCGTGACCATGTTGCCGAGCAAGCGCTCCTGGTCCTTCGTGGGCCAGCGCTTGCGCAGGATGTTGCGGAGCCCGTCCGTGAGGCGCGGATCGGGCTCGCCGCCGACTTCGAGGATCGAGGCCATGCGCATCGGCTCGATGTCGGCGAGGCTCTGCACGCGGCCCGAGGCCACGAGGTTGGCCAGGCCGGAGAGCGCGCCGGGGGCCAGCTCCGAGGCGTCGGCGGGCGATGCGTCCTGGAAGCGGTCGCTGCCCAGGTGGCGCAGCGCGGTGTCGTTCCACACGACCACGCGCGACTTGCCCACGCGCCCCTCGCCGAAGGGCGCGCGGATGCCGTCATAGCCGAGATCGGCGAGCACGCTGTTGACGAGACCATGCGCGCCCGCCTCGCCGTGCTTGGCGGCCAGCAGATCGGCCAGCTCCGCGCGGAAGTCGGCGCCGGTCATCGTGTCGTTGACGCGCGTGTCGAGCGCGCGGCCCTGCGCGTCGGTGAGCGAGCGGCGCTCGACCAGCTTTTCGAGGAGCATGCGCGGCCAGATCGCGGTGTCGTCCAGCAGGGTCTCGTCCATGGGGACGAGCTTCGCGTTGTGGCGCAGGACCACCGGGGCCACCTTCGCATCGCTCGGCAGCGCGTGCACGGCGAGCGTGTCGGAGATGCGCGCCTCCTGCGCGGCCAGCGCGTTGACCGTGTCGATCATGGCCGGGCGCTCGGCGGCTCCGGCGGTCTCGATCCGCAGGCGGAGCTGCGAGATGTCCCGGCGCAGCCGGTGCAGGTTCACCGCGTCTTCGAGGAGGTCGGCCTTGGCCGCGTCGGTCAGGCCGAGCCCGGCGATGTCGCCCGCAAGCGCATCGCGCGTGGGGCGGGCAAGGCCCGAGGGCGTGTCCTGGATGTAGGTGCCGGGGCCGAGGTCGCCGGGCTGGCGGCCCACCACGGCGTCGGGGTTGCGGCGCTCGCGGTGGGCGAGCGTGTTCGGCACGCGCGCATAGAGCACGTCGATCCGCTCGGCATCGGGGTTGCCGGTGGACCATGCCGCGATGGCCCGGCGGTGCTGGGGCGAGATGTTCCGCAGCAGGTCGTCGGCATGGCTGGCGGCCAGCTCGGGGGAGATGGTGGCGCGGTTGGCGAAGGCCAGCGGGCGCTCCTCGGCGAACATGTCGCCGTAGGTCAGCAGCCGGACAAATTCCTCCTGGCCCCGGCCCGAGGCGATCAGGCCGTTCGTCAGGTAGGCGAGGTGGTCTTCGAGCTGGTCGAGGGCCGGGTCGATGATGCCGCGCGTGCCCAGCTCGGAGAGCCGCGCGGGCTCCACGCCTTGCCAGATGCGGTCCCGGCGGCGGCGGCCAGCGAGGTGGTCCACGTAGCGCTGCGCGATCCAGCGCTCGGCGATTTCGGCGACCGGCGTGCCCGGCGCGTGCTGCTCGATCCACGGCTTCTGCGCGCCCGGCTTCATGGCCTCGAAGGCGGCGGCGATGGCCGCGCGCTGCTCGTCGGACCACGTGCCCCGGATCGTCATGTGCGCGAGGTCGCGCAGCGCGACGGCGGGCGAGTGGCGACCGCTGGAGAGGCCGGTGCCGATGGCGCGCAGGCGCGTGCGCACCGCGTTGAAGGCCGCGCCGCCCAGGTCGAGAGGATCGTCGGCCCCCTCCATCCCGGCGAGCCGGGCGAAGAGGCCATCGGAGAGGAGCGCGGCGGGCGCGTCGTCGGTGCCCTTGGCGGTCGCGCCCATGAGGGCGAGGAGCCGGTAGCCCACGGTGCGCGTGGCGTAGGTCTGGCGCTGCGTGCGGCTCGACATGGCGGCCAGCGCCTCGCGGATCGGCGCGCGGGCGAGGGCGGGCACGCCGAGCTGGCCCGACACTGCGTCGTGGTCGCCCTTCTCGATCTCGATCAGGTCGATGATCTGGGGCGAGCGCGTGGCCTTGCGCTGGCTCGCGGAGAGCGCGCGGACGGCCAGCTCGTAGTTGATCTTCTGGAGGGCCACCGGGTCTTCGCTCGCGGCGTCCTTGGCCTTCTCCAGATCGGCCTTGCCCATCTTCCAATAGGTCCGGTCGCGGACCTTGTTCAGCTTCTTGAGGTCGGTCTCTCCGCCGAGCGCGTGCAGGATCGCCGCCTCCTCGGGAGTGCCCTTCCTGGCCTTCAGCGCTTCCTTCAGCTCGCGCTTGCTGGCCTTGCGCGTGTTGACCGGCGCGCCCTTGGCGGGCTTGACCGGCTCGGGCGCGGAGGCGTTCTCCACGCGCCGCGCGATGGCCGCATCCTCGCGCGCGGCGCGCTTGGCGGCGCGCCATGCCGCCGTCACCTTGGAGCTGTAGCTCTCCCGGCCAGAGGCGCGGAAGTCGTCCAGCCGCTCGGCGGCGGAGGCAGGCACGTCGAAGGGGGGGTAGCCGCCCTCGCGTTTGAGGTAGGCCGCGCTCATGGCGTTGAACACCATGTCCAGCATGGCCTCGGTCGAGGACGCGCCCGTGTCCTTGATCTTCGAGATGTCTCGGTTGGCCGGTTTGAAGCCGGAGGCGTAGCCGTCATAGTACATGTCGGCCAGGATGTCGGCGCGCGCGTGCTGCTGCTCGGCGTCGAAGACGAGGCCAAGGCCATCCTCCTCCGGCGGCAGGTCGGCGAGCTGCTTGTCGGTCTTGAGGCCCAGCACCTCGAACACGTCGCGGCGGCGGTAGGTGATGATCGTGAGCGGCTTGCGCCCGCCCTTCTTCGTCGGCGCGGTCAGCGGCGAGAAGGGCTGCGAGCCTTCCTTCTTCGGCGTGGTCAGCGCGCCCAGCCAGCGCATCAGCTCCACATGGCTGCGCAGGATCAGGTTCGGATCGCCGGAGATCACGGCGGTTTCGATTGCGCTGCGAAGATCGGCGAGCTGGCCCATGCGCGTGACGATGGCCGTGCCGAGTTCGGTCTTGGGGGACTTCACGATACCGGGGCCGGAGACCGCGATCTTGTCCCGGTCGGGGAGGATGCGCTCGAAGAGCGGCTCCAGCTCGGGGTCGATAGGGGCCGTCTTCACGTAGCGCGTGAAGATGGCCTTCACGAAGGTGGCGATGCGCTTCCAGTAGCTCTCGTCCTGGATGATCGAGCCCTCGCGGCGGCCTGCCCACATCTGGAACTGGTTGGCGAAAAGCTCCTGCGGCGAGGCGAGCGCATTCGAGACGGTGGTGCCGCCCGGCACCTTCACGCCCGGCGGCACGGCCACGCGCTGCATGAGCGCCTTCTCGTCGCCCTCGTACTTGGCCACCGCGTTCCAGAAGGTGATCCGGTCGTCGGGCGTGAGGATGTTGAAGTACCCCCAATGCGCCATCTCGTGGTAGAGCGTGGCGATGCGCGGCTGCACCGGCTGGTGCTCGCCCGTGAGCCTGACATTCGCCGAGCCGTCCCGCGCCACCTCGTACTCATTGCCCTGGCCGCGCTGGAAGGCGGGACCGCTGCCCCCGGCAAGCTGGTCCATCAGGCGCGTGGCCTCGGCCTTTTCCTCGGGCGTGTAGCCGTCGATGATGTCGTGGAGCTGCGCGGCGGATTTCTCGCGCGTGATGTTGTCGGGGATGAGGCCAGCGGGGTGGTGCTCGGCGATGGCCGCGTAGAGGCCAGCCATGGCGTCGGCATAGGCGCGCACGCCGCCGCCCGCGGCGACGTTCTTCCAGCCCGCGGTTTCGAGATTGGTAGTGATGGCCACAAGCTCGCGCGGCGAGACTTCGGTGGAGCCGTCGAGCAGGCCCTTCGCGTGCCTGCCCATGGAGCCCACGACCGCCTCGATGGTGGCGCGGTGCTGGTCGGAGACCTTGATGGCCACCGGCTTTGCGCGGGAGACGGAGGTCGGCAGGCGCGGGTCGCGCACGTCCTTCTCGGGGGCAAGGCTGTCCCAGAGCTTGGCGGCCTGGGCGTCGGTGCCGGGGCGCTTGTTCGCGGGCGCGTAGCGGATTTCAAAGTCGGCGAGGTCCGCCTTGCCGAGCACCTGGGCGAGCGTCTGGCCGGGCTTGGCCATGCGGAAGAGGCGCACCTTGCGCGTGCCGCCCTGCGAGCGGCGCTGCCACGCCTCGTCCTTCATGCGCAGGATCGCCACGCGCGGGCCGTCATGGCCCGTCTTCTCGGCGGGCACATCCAGTGCCAGTGTCTTCTGCGCGCGCTTGTCCTTGAGCGCCTTGGCCACCAGCTCCGGGTTGCCGCCGGTCGCGCCGATAGCGCGCGCGGAGGTGGGCATGGTCTCGTCGGCCTCGGGCGCGGAGGTGTCGACGATGTCGGTCTCCGGGGCCTCGTCCTTCGGCGGCGGGGTCTCCTCGATCTCGATCTCCACGCGCTCGGTCGCGTCGAGCTGGTCGCGGATCGCCTCGTCGGCCTGCTCCTCCACGGTCATCTTCGCGAGCTGGTCGCGGCGGATGCCGTCCTCGGTGAAGTATTTCTGCTTGGCCGCCTCGGTCGCGTCGTCGGCATAGGTGGCCGCCTGCTTCTCGGAGACCATGACGCGCGCGCGAGGGATTTTCGTCTTGTCCAGCTCGTGCTGCGGCAACCGGGCGGCCATCGCGTCGAAGCTCGCGAAGGCGCGCGGCGCGCCGTGGCGGTTGGTGAGCGTGCCGGAGACATAGACGGTCTGGCCCGGCTGGGCGAGCACCAGCTTGCCGTCCGCGTCCTCGATCTTCTCGCCGCCGATGGCCTTGAACCACACGGCAGGCTTCTTCGCCTGCTGCGCCATGAAGCCCGCCTGATGGACGGAGAGCTGCTTGGCGTCCACGTCCACGCGCGACCGGCGCGTGGCACGGTTGAGCGTCTCGTCCACGAAGATGGCCGCGCGCTCCAGCATGCCGGAGTTGCTCGACATCCAGAAATTGCGGGCGTCGTCCAGGTACTTGTTCCGCCACTTGCCCGCGAGCACGGCAGCCATGAAGCGGTCGCTGTCGTAGCCGGACAGGCGGGTCGCACCCGCGTCGGTCATGGCCTTGAAGGCGGCATTGGAAGCCTGGGCCATTTCCTCGGGGGTGAAGAGGTCGCTCTCGCCCCGGATCACGGCATCGGCGATCACGCGCGATGCTGCCTCCATGCCGGTGCGGGAGGTGCGCGTGAGTTCGCCATCGGTCGAGAAATCGGGCGTCAGGAGCTTCTGGATGTCGAGGTCGATGGCGTCCCGGCGGAGGGTCTGCTCGCCGTCGAGCGGCAGGCGGCGGGCGGAAGACGGCGCTTCGAGAGTGCCGGTCTTCGCCGCTTCCTCAATCGTGGCATCGAAGAAGTGCAGCAGGTCCGTGCCGTACTGCGAGTAGTCGGGGTGCTGCGACTGGTTCTCGATCAGCGCGCGGAGGTCGGCCAGCGAGGTGGCCTCGTCGTCCTCGGCGATGATGCGCGTGGCCGCGTCCGCCACCCGGTCGGTATAGGCGCGGTCGTTCTCGGGGGCCTTCTCGCGGGCGGTCACGCGCCGGTCGATGGCGGCCACCATGTTCTCGGGGCTGCGGTGGCCGGAGCGCTCGGCGACGGCGCGCCAGTTCACGCCCGCCTTCACGGCGCGCTTCTGGAGATCGGCGGGCACGGCGGCGAACTTGTCGGCGAGCGTGGCGTTCGCCCATGCGTCCTGCTCGGGCGCGAGCGGCTTCTGCTCGGGCGAGGGCGTGGCCTTCGGGATTTCGCCGGCGGTGGCATCGCCCTCCATGTCGAGGCCGGGGCGCTCGGCGGTGGCCTCGGGCTCGGGGAGAGGGTTGGCCTTGATCCAGTCCTGCGCCTGCTTCTTGCCCACGTAGCCGGTGCCGCTGCGCGGCAGCTCGGCCACGTCGCCATCCCAGCCCGCGTCTATCAGCGCCTCGCGCGCGGCCTTGCCGACCTTCGCCTCCTTGGCCGAGAGGCGCGCCAGCGCGTCCGCCTTGCGTGCCTCGGGATTGGGGGGCTCGACCGGATCGGGGGTCTCGGGGGCCGGTGCGCGTGCCTCGGGATCGGGGGCATCGCCCCGCGCCTTGGCAAGCGCGGCGTCGAGATCGGCGCGGATCGAGGCCAGCTCCTCGGGGGTCGTGCTGGCCGGGTCCTGCGCGGCCTTCGCGAAGCGCTCGGTGGCAGAGGCCAGCTCGGCCTGCGCGGCTTTCAGGGATGCGAGCTGGTCTTCGGCGGGGGCAGGGGCTTCGGGCGCGGCGGCGGGCGCAGCGGGCGCGGCGGGTTCTTGGCCGGTCCCTTCCGGCTTTGCCGCCTGCGCACCCGCATCAGGGGCGGCGGCATCTTCCGACGCGGCGCGGGCCTCGTAGTCGGCCAGCATGGCCTTGAGCTTGTCGAGGGCTTCGAGGTCGTTCTCGGTGTCGTCGTCGGCAACGGCTCGGGCTGCACTGTCGATGGCCTCCTGTTCGGCTGCGGCTGCATCGGCGGCGGCTTGGTCTCCCGCCTCGGCGGCGCGTGCGGCCTGCTTCGAGATGCGCGCGCTCACGCGCCCGAGCGTGGTCTCGGCTTCGGCAAGGCTGGCGTCATGCGCCCTCATCTCGTCGGTGGAAACGCCGTCCGCCTCGGCGTCCGAGATCGCCGCCCTGAGTTCGCCGCGCAGCTTGGCCAGCGGCGGTTCCTCGGCCTCAATGATGACGGCGGGAGCCGCGCCCGGCGTGGCAGGATCGCCGGGCGCGGCAGGCGCACCGGAGGGGCCGGTGGAAGCCGCCATGCCCGCGCGCATCTGCTCCAGCATGCGCGCCGTGTTCGACGGGTCGAGCGCGCTGGTGATGTCTTCGTTCGACATGCGCTGGAGGTCCTCGGGCTGGAAGCCGTAGGATTTCAGGCGGGCGATGTCGTTCTGCCCCAGCCGCGCGCCGACAAGCGCGGAGGGAATGTTCATGAGGCCACCGGCAGCGCCGCCGATGGCACCGCCGAGTGCGGCAGCACCGCCGAGCTGGCCCACGGAGAAGCCGTCCTGCCGCCCCAGCTCGATGTCGCGGGTCTGCTCCAGCGCGTTGGCCACGCCCTCGGTGGCGGCGGAGACCGCGCCCTCGGTCACGGCGGCCTTGGCCACGCCCGCCTTGAGGCCAGCGGTGACGGCCTTGCGCGCGGAGACCTGCGCGCCCTTGGCGGCTGCGCGTGCGGCTGCCTGTCCGCCCACCTTGCCCGCCACGCCTCCGAGGAGGTTGGCCGGGTCAAGGATCAGCGCCGCGCCGTAGTCGGACACTACGTCGCCAAGGGACCGGTCGGGATTCGAGGTGAAGCCGGGCAGCGCGTCGTAGACATCCGTAAGGCGGGCGAGGCGCTGCTTGCGTTCGAGGTCGGCGTTCGTCGCGCGTGCGGCGGAGATGCCGATGGAGACCGTGTTCGTCGCCTCCCATGCGCCCCGGTTGTAGAACTGCTCGCGCAGCTCGTCGTCGCTCATGCCGGAGGTGGCGACGCCTCGATCCTCAAGCTCCTGCCGCCAGTCGTTCAGGAAGCGCGGATCGTGGAGGGTGTCGAGGCCAGCCCCCTGGGTGTAGCCGGTCTCGCCCCACTTCTCGTCAAGGGCCGCGATGTTCGAGGTGCTGCTCTGGAGGCTGTCGAGTAGGCGGCCCAAGGGTCATCTCCTGTTGTCTCTGGCCACCATAGGCGCGTGCGCGTGCGCGGTCGTCCTCACGGAGAGAGGTGGCAGGGAACAGTGCAGAACCATGTGGGAGGACTGGCCGCGCGGCTGCGGGTTGGGCTGCGCTTGGAGGCCGTTCCGCGAGGGACAGAAAGACGATCCTTCGGGGAGCGCTGCAACCGGACCTTCACGCCCACTCGCGCGAAGTATCGACTAGAGCGGGCAGCGGTCCACTTGGCGATTGCAGGTTGAATTACAACTCAACTTGATCTCAGTTTTCAGAAAGACGCATGACATGGAAAGGCAGTTTGAAAAGATATGTCTCATCAAAGTCGGAAGGGATTGGTTTCGTTACGGTGACTTTTCCAAAGTTGGTCGCGAAAGACGGTAAAGCTAGTTCGGGAAGCTCCTCGTCAGGGCTGTGCCCCTCAAATCTCGACACTCCAGAAACGATCACTAGCCAGGACTGATCGCAGGTCTCATATCGCTTCAGTCGCTTGTTCTTACTTTCCAGGATTGGCAAAAGAACACTATCGTCGAAGTCGGGCAGTATACCGCCTCGACCGCCCAATACCTTGATGCCGGACACATTGTCCCTAATGACACAAACGTTCTGGATAAACTCGGGCAACGGAGCGGAAGTTTCGCGTTTACCTTGCCCCATTTTCGCGTCTTTTCGCCTCCGCGCAACTTCTTCTGCCCAGATCGTAATCGAACCTGGGTCTGGAAGCGAAGCGGCTATATTAAAGACACACTGCGCCAGCTCCGGCAGTGTAGCCGTGTCTTTTTTTTCAACGGGAACCCCGTCTTCGAAGGCAAAGCATATCGCCATCCCCACGCCACTGTCTTTTGCTTGGTATTCGAGACATTTTTTAAGTCCTCTCGCATACATGCTTTGAGCGTGCTCGATCTGAATTGCCCCGAATTTTACTACTTCGTGCCGAGCAGTCGTCAATTCGATGCCGATAGTCTTTCCTTCAATGACGGCAATGAAGTCCGGGCACTCGTGGGGATCGAGCGCTTGCGGAGCGATTTTTGCGGCTCGAAAAAATTCCAAGAGTTGATTGCGCTCTATATCTTTGGGATTATTCATCGTTCAGTTTTCGCTCCTTCGGAATCGGGATCATGTGAATACACTTTCGCAAGACAAGGTATGCAAGTCTTCTTAGATGTGAACAGAATATTCCGATAGAGACCTGATTTTATCTCTTCCTGGCGCCGCGAGAACCCGGTTTTGCGTCGCCAATCTCGCCCGTATCACAACTAGATTGACTGCCGCCTGCATCACGGGTGCTGGTGGCGCTTGCCGGGACCAGTCGGCGGTGCCCACGGGTCTTTGACTTGCGGTGCGTCCCGCTGCCGCCTGCCGCTTTGCGTGACCGGCGTGGTGGGCGCGGCAGGAGCCGAAGCGGCAGGAGAGGCGGCAGGCGCGGCCTGCGAAGCCTGGGCGGCCTGTGCCTGCTGCGCGGCGGTGCGGAGCTTGCCGATCTGCTGGAGCCGCTGCTTCACCTCGCGCTCGGCCTGCGCGATCACGCGCTGCATGCCCACATCGTCGTAGGTCTCGCCGATCTTGAGGAAGCTGTAGGGGTCTGCCTTGTCGCCCGCATAGAGGGTGCGCATGCCTTCGAGGAGCTGCATCGCCTGCGCCTCGGCTGCGTCGAGATATTCGAGCGTGGCCTCGGGCTGCTGCTGCCCGGTGGCCTTGGCGATAGTGGCGTCCACGCCGCTCTTGCCGGTCAGCACTTCGGTCACGTCGCTCTGGTAGCCGGTCAGCACGTCCGCCATGATCATGGGCTTGCCCGCATCGCGCGGCAGGCGGTCGTTGACGAAGCTCTCCTGCGCTTCCGACTGCGACACGAGGCCGAACTGCGTGACCATGGCGTCCATGGCCTCGCGCACGTTGTCGAAGCCGCCCGTGCGCAGAGCGTCCGCCACGCGCACGATCTGGTCGGGCGTCATCGCGTGAGTGCTGCCGAGCATGGTGAGCGCGGCCTTCGACACCTCGTCCTTCCCGAGACTGTCGGCGACGGCGCGGACATTGGCGTCCTGCTCTTCCTGCCGCTTGGTCCAGAGAGCTTGGCTGTCGGTTTTCGTCTTGTCGTAGGTGGCCTTGCGCTGGTCGGCCTGGGCAAGCTGCGCGCTGCGGAGCTGCCCGCCGATCAGCTCATCCACCGTCGTGCCGGGGCGGAAGGCTTGGGGCACCGCGTCGAGCATCTGCTGCACCAGCCTGCGCGCGCCGTCGATGTCGCCAGCCTTGAGGAGCGCCGCGACGGCAGGGTCCTGGTCGATCCTGCCGCGCAGCTCGGTGAGATGCTTCTGCTTCTGGCCCGCCTCATGGCGATTCACGTGCTCGTCCAGCACGCTCTGCGGCAGAATGGTGTCGGCGTCTGCGGGTTCGATCCCGAGCACGGTGATCGCGGCCTCGCGCATGTCGATGCCGTTCGACTGCGCATAGTCATAGACGGTCTGGATGTTCTTGAAGAGATCGGACTGCGCTTGCCGGGCGCGGGCGGACTTCGCGGCCTCGCGGTCCTCCGCCTCGCGCGCCTGCTCGGTCTCCACGCGCTTGAGCAGGGCTTCGGCCACCGGCTTGGGCACCCCGAGATAGCCGGACAGGTCGTCGGCGGTCAGGCCCTCCTGCACTCCGGCCAGCTCCATGGCTTCGCCCAGGTGCTCCTGCGTCTTCTTCTGGAGCGTGCGCTGGTAGTTGCCCTCCGTGAAGATGCCCGACACGTCGAAGCCGTCCAGGTTCTCCATGCCGAGATCAGAGGCGAAGCCCTTCATGGCCTTGCCCATGTCGCCGCCGCTGTCGAGGATGTAGCTCTCCGCGCTCTCGCGCAGGCGGCCAGCGAGCGAGTTGCGCGCGTCGAGGTCTTCGATGGCTTGGCGGCTCTGGTCGCGCTGCTTGCGCTTGGCGTTCTCGTCGGCGATGCCTTGCAGCACCGAGCCGGAGGGAGCCCCCGCGGCGATGTAGTTCCGGCCACCGGCACGGGTGTCGATCCAGCTCTGCATTTCGGCGAGCGTGGCGTGCGGGTTGGCCTGCTTGTACTGCTCCCACGCCTGCGCCAGCTCCACGCGCTTGCGCCGGTTGTTCTCGATGCCTTCGTTGAAGCCGGAGACGGCGCTGCCCCAGGGGATGTACATTCAGGTTCTCCTCACGCCCACATGTGCTGCCACAGGTTCTTCGTGGCCACGCCATCGTTCCCGGCCTTGTCGGCCTGCCACGCGCTCCAGCCCGTGTCGAAGGTGTCTGCCAGCCCGGCCACGTTGTTCTTCATGAAGCTGCCCCACGCGCCCTGCGCCTGGCCCTCGTAGGAGTTTGCCCGGTCCTGCGCGCTCGCATAGTTCGACTGCGCCATGTTCGCGGAGTTCTGGAAGAAGCCCGACGGGTCGAGCTGCTTGGTCGCCTGGTAGCCGGTGATCGCCGTGTCCACGCCGGAGCCGAAGGCGTAGGGGTTCGCCACGCTCGTGCTGACCTGGTAGTCCGAGAGGCGCGACGCGGGCGCGTAGGCGGCATTGTCGTAGATCGCCGAGACGCCGAGCGGCACGTACCCGAGGTTCCCGCTCTGGATGCTGCGCTGGACATTCGCGGAGGGCGCGGCGGAGGCGAGCTGCGAGAGGCCAGCCAGGGTGGTCACGTCAGGCATTCCCATGAGCGTGTCGAGGCCAGCGGATGCGACGCTGCCGATCTCGTTCAGCACGTTCTGGCGGTGCCCCATCTGCGCATTGTAGTCGGTCAGGAAGGCACCCTGCTTGCCGGTGATGAAGGCCAGCGCGTCGTCATAGGCGCGGTCGCGCGCGCTCTGGTACTCGTCGGCGATCCGGCGCGTGATGTCGCTGCGCTTGGCCGTGCCCGTGGTCGAGGCGTCGAGGCCAGCACGGATGAGGTTGGCCTCGTTCTGCGAGGCCACGCGCGTGGCGGCGCGGTCCACGTCCGACTGGTAGCGCTCCACGCGCCCGGCGATCTCGGCGTCAAGCTCCTCGCGGGAGATGGTGGGCACGTCCGGCACCGAGCCAAGCTCGACCTGCGCGCGCTTGAGGGAGCGCTGGAGCTGGTCGGTCTGGCCGAGGATGCGCTCGTTGAGCTGGAGGTCGCGCATGCGGTCCTCCTCCATCGAGCGGCGGGCGGTGCTGTACTCGCCCAGCACGAAGTCGCGCTCCTGCTGCGCGATGGACTTCTCCTCGTAGTAGCGGCGCATGTCGTCGTCACGCTCGCCCTGCGCAAGCGCCTGTGCCTGCGCGAGCTGCTGCTCGGCATACTTGCGCTCCTGCGCCGTGAGCCGCTGGTTCTGGAGGAGCTGCTGGTATCGCATGGCCTCCACGCGCGCGGCCTCCCGGTCCATCTCGACCTGCCGGTCGATCTCGTACTGGCGCTCGGAGGTGAGCGTGTCGCGGAACTGGCCCATCTGTCCGATCTGCCACTCGCGTTCCTGCTCGGCGAGGAGCTGGTCGTTCTGGCGCTTCTGCCGGATATAGGCGTTCTCGGCGTTCATCTGGTTCATGGCCTGCATGCCCATGAACTGCTGGTGCTGCATCTGCTGGCGCATCAGCCCGTATTGCTGCGCGGCCTGCGCCTGCGCAGCGCTGGCCTGCTGGCCGGATTGCCATGCGCCGAGCGCGCCCATTCCGAGACCGATGATCTGGCTCCACATGTCAGGCCACCCCGAGAAGCTGCGAGAAGGTGCCAACTTCGCCATTCGCGGACTTGGCCGCGTCGCGGAAGCTGGTGATGAGCGCAAGGATCTGATCTTCCGTCAGCGTATCGCTCTTGAGCATGCTCTGGAGCTGCTGGCTGTTCGCGCTGGCGGTTGCCTGATCGCGCGCGGCAACGTTGGCCGCGTCGTTCTTGATCCGGTTCGACTGCTCGGCGAGATAGCTCTGGATGGAGGCCACCTCGTCGTCGGCCTGTGCGGCTCCGTATAGATCGCGCTTGCCGGTGATCTGGTCGAGGAGCGCCTGCTGCGCGTCCACGTCCGAGGCCGAGAAATAGGTGCCGGTCTTCACCGCGTCGAGGAGCGATTGCGCGTCGGTCTCCACGCCCGCACGCTCGGTGCCGAGCTTTTCGGTGTTGGCGTCGAGCGATTCATAGAGGCTGGAAAGCTGAGCGCGCGCGGCGTCGGCGTCGCTGCCGGCGAAAAGTCCGAGATCGCCGTAAAGCTCGTCCAGCGCGGAGGTCGCCGTGCCGGAGCCTTCGGTGTCGTAGAAGTCGAGGCCATTGACGGTTCCGCCGAGCGTGGCGAGCTGGGCAAGGTAGGGCGACATCGCGGCTGCGCGGTCGGAGCGGAGCTTGTCGATCTGCGTCTGGACCGAGCCGAGCGTGGTGTCCACGCCTCCGAAGTCGGGGTTCAGCGCGGAGGAGAAGCTGCCCATGTCGCCCTGGAGCGCCGCGAGCTGTTCTTCGAGCGAGGTCAGGCCGTCGAGGCTGTAGATGTTGCCGCCCTTGGCCGCGCCGAGAAGCTCCGCGGCGGCGGTCGAGAAGCTCTTGGACGCGGTGTCCACGCGCGACTGTTCCGCCTCCCGCTGCGACTGGAGCTGCGAGAGGCGCGACCCCAGCGAATTGAGATAGGAGGTCTCGCCCGAGAAGTCGTGGGGCATGTCGCTTTTGAAGCGGGAGATTTCGAGGAGCCGGTCGGCGATGGCCTGATCGGCAGCTTCGATCCCCGCCTCGTCGGCGATCCCCAGGCCGCGCACCTGTTCGGCGATCCCGTCCGAGGAGGACTGGAGGCCGGAAAGGAAGCTGTCGATCCGGGCCTGTTCGCCCGTGCGCGCGTCGCGCAGGGCGGTGAGCTGGCCTTGCAGGTCGTCGATCCCGAGCCCCTGCTTCCAGCCCGCAGCGACTTGGCCCATGATCGGCGAACTGAAATTCCCGATGTCGGTCTGGAGCTGGCGCAGAGCCCTGTCGTTCGAGTTGATCGAGGCGAGGTCCGACATTTCGGTGGTGTCCAGGTTCCAGCCCAGATCGGAGAGCTGGGACATCACGTCATCGCGGAAGGCGTTGATGCGCTTCACCTCGTCGGAGCGCTTGGCCGTGAGGTTCTTGACCTTCTGCTGCTGCGCGGCCAGCTCGCGGGAGATGCGCGCGTAAAGCTCCTTCTCCGCATTCAGCGAAACCTGCGGCGCGGCGAGCGACTGGTAGCCCGCCGGAGAATAGGCGCTGGTCGCGTAGCCGGGCGTCTTCACGCTGCTGCGGTCGAGCGTGGCGAACTTGTCGGCGAAGCCGCGCACGGCGGCGGAGTAGTCCGCGAAGCGGTTCTCGTTAACGTCCTCGGTCGCGGGGTCGTCCCACAGGTCGCGGATGTCGAGGCCGTTCTCGCCGGTCCAGGTGCTCTTGAAGTCCTCCCATTCGCCCGCGAGGCCGCCGCCCGTGACCAGCTCCTCGGAGTTGTCCCAGGTCGTGTCGCTGGGATCGAAGGTGGTCATGGTCTGGGAGAACGGGGACTTGATGTCCCCCGAGGTCCAGCCGTCCCCGAGAAGCTGGTTGTTGAACACGCTCACATCATTGTTGAACTGATACCATTTGTCCTGGTTCGAGGAGATCGCATCGGCTCGGGCCTGCGCCGCTTCGGCGGTGTAGCTGGGGGTCTTGGGTGCCTTGGCTCCGTAGCCCATGTCATTCGCCTTTCGTCTCTGCCATCGGCGGGCGGGCCTTCGCTCCGCGCATCCTGATCCTCGCGGTTTCCTCCTCGAAGTCGGCGAAGGTCTCGCTGTTCGTCTGGTCGTTCCTGATGTGCGCCAGGGTCATCGCATGGAGCATGTGATCGAAGCCGCCCGTGATGCGTGCGACCGTGGCCAGCACCAGATGGGTGTGCTCGCGCATGACGAAGCTGAACATGCGCGTCTTCTCGTTCGGATGAGTGCGCCACGTGTCGCCGAGGGTCCAGCCTGCGAGGGCCAGCGCGTGGGCATTCGAGAGCGCCAGCGCGTGCTCGCGGAAGAAGGGGTTCTGCGGCATGTCCACCGAGAGCGCGGTGGCGATTTTCAGCATGTCGCCGGGCACGTCCGTGCTGTCGCCGTCTGCGATGTCGTCGATCAGGCGGGCCACGCGCATGAACAATGCGAGGTAAGCTCCAGCCTCCGCGTTGCCGTTGGCGATCCTCTCTGCAAGGGCGTCCAGCTCGTGTTCGGGAATGGACATGGCTCAGCTCTTGATCTTGACGGCCAGCGAGACTTCCAGCCCCGCAAGCGAAGACGGCGAGGAGACGATAACGCCCACCCCGATGGAGGCGAGCGTGGCGTCGGCGGCGACGGGGGAACCGATGGTGATCTCGTAAGGGGCCGTGGCGGCAGAATAGACCGGGCCGGTGCCAACGCCGTTCAGGGCGAGCTGCACGTTGCAGGTGCCGGAGGTGGTGCGGATGGCAATGCCGGTGATCGTGACCGATTGCTGGAAGATGCGGTTGAGCGAGTAGCTGCCCGCAGCAGCCGTGCCCAGGTCCCGGTAGTAGGTCGCGGAGCCCAGCAGCTCGGGGAGCTGCGAAGAGGGCAGGCGGCCCGAGGCGTCGAGCGCGGCCACGCCATTGGCCGCGCCGCGTTCGGCCCGCGGGATGACGGCGGAGAGGTCGGGCGTCACGAACTCAAGCGCGGTGCCGGTGCCGTTCACGCGCAGGTACTGCTCGGCGTTCGAGGTGGAGTACGAGGGGAGCGTGTTCTCCGGGCTGGTCATCAGCCACTCGATGCCGTTCCAGACCTTCACGAGATTGGGGTTGGACGCGATGTCGAACCAGAAATCGCCCGTGGCCGGTTCGACCGGCGAGGTGGTGGAGACGGTGAGGTTGCCCTTCTTGGCGAGCGTGCTGGCGAGGTCGATCACCTTGGCCTGCGGGAAAGAGCCGTCGGGAATGCCGATGCGGTCGAGCCGGATCAGTCCGGTGTCGGGCGAGCAATAGCTGGCCTCGGTCATCAGGCCGGAGACCACCTGCGCGGCGGTGGATTCCACGGTGATGATCGTGACGATGTTGCCCGCCGGTACGCTCGTGTTGAAGGAGACCTGTCCGACCGAAGGCGTGGACGTGTAGTCGTAGGTCAGGCCCTCGCGCTGGAGGATGCCGTTGAGGTAGACGTTGAGCTTGTCGCCGCTCTCGTGCGCGAAGGCGAAGTTGAAGGTGTCCCCGATGGTCTCGTGGTCCACGCGCACGTAGTTCGAGATGGCGTTCGCGCGCACCCGGTAGAGCGTCAGCGTCTCCGTGCCGGTGAAGGGCGTGACGAAGGTCACGCTCCCGTTGCCTGCGACGCCGCCCGTGTTCTCGAAGGTGTAATCGGCGTCGGGCACCGCGAGCACACCGTCCACGAAGACAAGCAGGTCTTCGTCGGCCTCGTGGGCATACTCGATTTCGGTGGCGCCGTTGCCGGGCACGATGTCGTAGCGGCCATAGATGACGGGAGCGTCCACTTCGCCCAGGTTCGCGCCGGGCACGCCCTTGATGTCCTCGGCGGAGGCGAGCGTGACCCAGCCGTCGGTGTCGAGCGCGTACTCTCCCACGCGGTACTTGATCGAGCCGTCCAGATCGCGGGTGAACTCGATGGGGCCATGCCACTGGCCGTTGTCGTCGAAGAGCTGGCCGACCAGCTCGCCCAGCGTCTTGTTCCCCAGCTCGGCGGCGTTCATGTACCTGATGACGTTCTCGAACTCCGCCGAGATGTTGGGCGAGGCGCGGTAGTTGCCGGGATATTGCTGGCGAAGTCGGGCCATCAGTCTTGCCTCGTGGTCACGGCGAAGCCCGAGATGCGGACCAGCCCGTCGGATTGGGTGATGCGGAAGTGGTATTGGGCCGCGAGGTAGCGAACCTGCCACATGCGCTCGTACTGGCGGGAGAGTGGCACGGCGAAACTGTCGGTGTCGTCCGCATCGGGCGCGATCTCGAAGGCCATCGAGCCAAGCACGCGCCCCTCCAGATCGGTGGCCCACATCTCGACGATCCCCGAGCCGCTGGCCTGGAGCGTGAAGCTATGGGTTCGCTTCGCCTCGACCAGCGAGCCGTGCCAGAGGAAGGGCGTGACGATGTAGGCTTCGGGGGCTACCGCAGTTGCAGGCAGGCCGTCGCGGTTGCGGTCGCGCACGATTTCGTAGAGGCCGCCATTGGTCCCGTAGACGAGGCGGCCCGCAAGCGCGTCGCCGCAGCGCGCGTCGAGGAACGTGCCGCCCGAGTAGCGCGCGCTGTCCTCCTCGCCGGGAACGGGCGAGAGAGTGAGCGTGAGGCGGCGCGCTGTCCTGTTGCCGGGCTGCGGGAAGAACACGTGATACTGGTTCGCGTCCTGGTCGTAGACGGCGGACATGGCCGCGGGGTCCGACATGTTCTCGAAGCAGTGCCGGTAGAGCGTGTCGATCTTGAAGGAAAGCGAGACAGTCCCGAGCAGGATGCCGTTCTGCGAACTGCGGCGGATCGAGTGCACGCCCTGCCGCGAGCAGAAGAGGAGATCGGTGCCCGCGGGGCAGATCGTGTTGTGCGACACGCAGCCCACGCGCAGGTTGGCCTGCGCGTCGATGGTCCAGGCGTCGATGTCGGGGTCCAGCCGGTAGACCACCGCGCGGTCGGAGGTGAACACGACAAGGCCATCCTGTTCGAGCTGGCCCAGCCCGGTGATCTGGTCGGCGGTGCCGATCAGGTTGGCCACGTCGATGATGCCCGCGCGCAGCACGCTCTCCTCGGCGGGGTCCTCGTCGCCGGGAAAGACGGCGGGGCTGTCCACGCGCGAGATGTGCACCTCTGTCTCGAAGCCGGTGATCCCCGCCACGCACAGGCGGCGCTGCACGGTCGTGATCATGCTGGGGCGCAGCAGCGACATGGAGGGCGAGCTGTTCTGGTGGAAGAGCGCGCCGTCGTAGTAGCGCATGCGCGCGCCCTTCGCGGCCACGTGCACATTGCGGTTGAAGATGGTCGAGGAAAGGACCGCATCCTGGGGATAGCGGAAGGCATCCTCATGGCCTTCGGTCGAGGTCAGCCGGATGCCGTCGCCGCGGCGCTCGCCATATACCACGCGGTCGGTGTCGAAATGGCGCGCGTGGACGACCTGGAGAGAGCCGTGCACGGGCCGGGCGGCGGGGCCGCGCACGACCTGGCCGCGCCAGTCGCAGTAGGCATTCTCGATGGTGGCGAAATGCTGTTCCCGTCCCGTGTCCATCGCCGTGATGTGGCGCGATCCGTCGAGCCCCATGAACGTGTCGTAGGCGTGCGTCTTGAGCTTGAGCTGGGCGGAGGAGCGGATGCCGGACATGGCGGATCAGTCGAGCCTCTTGCCGGTGATCGGGTCGGTGCGGTGCGAGCGCGAAGGGCCTTCGTCCAGCGCGCTCAGCGAGATCGGGCCGGAGCCCGAGAGGTCGTGCCAGAGCGTGCGGTTGAGGAGCGACTGGTAGCGCGGGACGTGCAGCCCCATCTTCTGCGAGCCCTGCTGCACGCAGTAGTAGGCCAGGAGGCCCTGCGTCATCACCCGGTCATGGACCGGGCGCGCATCGTCGATCTGCGTGTAGTCGTGAAGGACGGGGGCGTCGGCGAGAGAAGTCCAGTAGGGGTGCGTGCGGTAGTCGTCCAGCACCGTGTTCCCGAGCCCGAGCATCATGAGCGCAAGGTCGCTGTCGATGGTCGAGGGATGGTACTCGCCATAGACGCGAAGCGCGTCGATCACCAGCTTCGAGAGGGGCGAGCTGCCGTCGCGGATATGGGGGTTGCTGCTGACCAGCGCGGGCATGGGATCAGTCCCGCTTGCGGATCACGCGCCCGATGGTCACGTGATGGTGCTTGGCGAAGCGGTCGGCGTCGTCTTCGGGGACGTGCCACTCCAGCTTGCCATTCCCGAAATTGCGGATCGAAGTGTAGCCAGCGATGGCGAACTGCTTGGGCTCCTTCTCGCGGCTTTCGAAGACAGCGATCTCGCCCGTCGCGGCGGTCTTGGCGGTGGCGGTCTCGTTCTTCGCGGCAGTCTTGGCGGTGGCGATGGGGGAGCGTGCCATGGGTTTCTCCTGAGCGTGGGGCGGATGCGAGAGGGGCGCGCCCTGACGACGCGCCCCCATCATGACCCCTCGGGCGGTGCCGGTCGTCCCGGCCCGGATCACGACGCGATGCGCGTGTTCCAGCCCTTGATGAACGTGTGCACCTTGTCCTGGAGGAGTTCGAGACCGCACTCGGTCAGGTACTCGTCCTTGCGGCCATCGGTGCCGGGAGCCTGCACGTTCTCGCGCAGGCCGGTGTCCCGGTTCTGCATGTGCCGGTAGGTGATGTAGGGCATGTCGAGCACCAGCATGGCGTTCTTCATGTTCGGGATTTGGCGGAACTGCGGATGCAGGTGGACCATGAGCGTGCCCGCGAAGGTCTTGTAGCCGGTCAGGGCCACGCCGTAGGTGCCGTCCACGCTCTCCGGGCTCCAGCGGTCCTTGCCGATGGCCTGGAGCTGGGCGGCCACGGTCTCGCCGACGAAGGCGATCTTCTGCTTCGAGCCGTACTTGAAGACGTTCGAGATCAGCAGGCTGTCAAAGCCCTCCTCGGTCATCTCGCCCGCGGCAGTGCCGCCATGGCTCGCGAAGTCCGTGCCGAGGTCCACGACATTCGAGAGCGTGGTGGTCAGGCCCCCGGTGTAGCGGCGCGGCTGCGCGGAAGTCCCGTTCTCCTCGGCCTTGATGCCGAAGAAGAAGGCCCGCTCGATGTCACTCATGTGCATCTTGAGGCCCTTCTCGCGCTGCTCCTGGAGCTTGTTCCCGGTGCGCAGGTAGGTCTGGTCCATGGTGCCAGTGACCGCGAAGCTGTTGCGGAAAATCTGGCAGTAGTTCGAGACGACGGTCGGGTCGAACGCGACGGGGGTCGGGGTGCCCGCACCTTCCTCGTGGGCCGTGCCAGCGATGAACAGGTCATCGTCGTCGGCGATCACGTGCGCGGTGCCGCCGATGTTGCGGACAACGGTGAGCGTGGTGCCGGTCGTGTCGGCGGTCACGCGCATCACCTCGCCGGTCGCGCCGTTGATGATGATGGTGCCCGCGACCGCGAACTTGGCCTCGTCGGAGGCGTCGATCACCAGCGAGGTGGCCACGGCGGTGTAGCCCGCGCCGTTGTTGATCTTGAGCACGCGATCCGGCAGCTCGTCGCGGAAGTTCTTGTACTCGGGATCGTCGGTCGGCGAGCTGGAGCCCATCGACAGGAGCGCGTTGAGCGGCGCGTCCCCGTTGGGTTCGAGCATCGTGTAAAGCTCGCGGTAGTTTTTCGGGCGGAAGTCTACGCCGAACTCGCCGGAACCGCGAAGACCCTGGATGGCAACAGGCATGGTCCTGTCCTCTCATGTGCGCGCGTGGGCAAGGCCCCGGCGCGGGGGATGTCTTGGGGGTTTTCGGGGTCGCGGAATTGCCGTCGCGACCGTAGGGGGGGCGGACTTGCGGGCCGTAGCGCGCTGCCGATGTTGACGAAACTACCACCCGCCTTGCCGGTTTTCGTCCGCATGCCGGCAAAAAACTTGCGACCTGAACTGCCTGGGTGATGGTGCGGGGGAAGCTGGTACTGAAAGGAAGACGCGATGCCCGAGCTTTTTCACCCCGACGTGCGGCAGATACTCGAGAGCGAGATGGCGCTATGGGTCTGCAAACGGATCGAGGCGCTACCGGAAGAGGCCCGCTATTCCGCGGCAAACGCAGTACGAAACCTCAACTGGGCCGGAGGCATCGCCACTTTCGAGGACTCAATATACCGCGAGGGCGAGTGGGGTTTTCGCGTGCCCGCCACGTTCCTTGCGATGCATGCAATGGAGGAGGCCGTGACCGCACTTGTCATGAGCGCGAAATGTGCAGGTTTCGGGAGGCTCGCGAGGGACGTTAACATCCACGATCACTATCACAAGACTACGCTCGCGTGGGTGTGCGGCCAGGTGGTCGAGATGGTGAGGGAGCCGATCCCTCCCAAACTTGGGTACGACCCGGCCCGTGACGCGATCATTCTGCTAATTGAGGAAGACGAGAAGAAATTTCACCAGATCGCCACGCTCAGTCTTCTGGGGTGGCTTGACGAGGACGGGAACCCGGTGCCCTCGCTTGCGGAGAGGCTTTACGAGCGGAATGGGGGCAAGGACAAGGTTGCAGAGATCGTGAAGTTCAATGGGTCCGCGCGGAACAAGCTCATGTACGCCAGCAAGCACGGGTTTAATCGCGGTCCAGACGACCTTGTGCGGAATCTTGTGGGAATGAGTACAAGCATCATGGGCGTACTCTGGGCGGCTGTGGACATTACTGAGAATGCCGAAAAGGCTGGGAAGCGTGCGCAGATTGCCGAGGTGGTGCTGAGAACAACCGCCGAGCTGAAAAGGGCGGCATTCCCGCCGCGCCAGAAGGTTGAATGCCCTGCCGGAAAAGACTGCCCCGCCGCAGCGGGGCAGTAGGGAGGTCGTCGAGCGGATGCGGCGGCAGGCAAGCCGGGAACCAATCGGACTGCTGGCCGGGCGAAGGAGCCCCGGTCAGCCGCCCTGCCGCCGCGACATGATACTGGCAGCCATCTGGTCGAGGGTCGTCCCCTCCGGTGCAGGAGCGCCAGCCCCGCCGCTGGGCGTCTGGCCCATGGTGCCCGTGAAGGCTTGGCGGCGCTGCGCCATCTGGCGCATGCGCTCCATCTCCGGCGAGGCGCGCTGGTTGCGGAAGTCGGTCATCACGCGCAGCGTCATGTTCGGGTCCACGAAGTCTTCGAGCGTGAAGCCGCGCTCGGCAGCGAAGATCATGAAGTCGTTCGCCGCGTCGTCCGGCAGCCCGAGATGCTGCTGCACCCGGTCGATGTTGTTCGCGATCTGGCCCTGGATGGCCTGCACGCGCTGCGCCTGCGCGTCCTGCATGCCCTGGCGCGAGGCGTCGGCAGTGCCCCCGGCGGTGGCAAGCACCTGGCCGAGCATCCGCTGCATCTGCTGGAGCTGCTGCTGGAGGCCAGTGATCGTGTCTTGGCCGCTGGCGCGAGAGGACATGAGGTCAGCGTAGCCCGGCGGGAGCGTGGCCGCATTGTCCTCCTCCCACTTCTTGAGAGCGGCGGAGATGTCCTCCGCGGACTGCTGCGGCGCTGTCGCGTTCTGCGGGCGCGTGCCCGCGTTGTCGCGGCCATCATCGCCCATGGTCGGGTTGTGCTGGTTGGCCTGCGCGAGCAGCGTGGCCTTGAGGGCTTCGGCCATCTTCGCGGGGTCGGCCAGGTCGGGGTTCGACTGAGCGTACTGCTGGAGCACATGCGCCACGGGCGTGAGCTGCGCGTGCTGGTGGTTGAGCGCGGCGTAGCGCTGGAGCGTGCCCGCGATCTGCTGGGGCGTCATCTTGCGCGTGCTGTTGCCCATCGGGATGTCGTAGACCACCGCGTCCGCCTTGGCCGCGTCGCCCTCCGTTTCCGGCGATCCCTTCTCCGCGGCAATGTCCTGCTGCGTGTCCTTGGGCGCAGCGGGGGCGGCCTGCTGCGGAGCGGCCTGCTGCGGAGGCGCGGCCTGGGGCGGAGCCGCCTGCTGGCCCTGCACGGCGTCGGTCATCTGCGAGAGGATTTCGTCACTGGTGGGAGGCATGGGGCGGTTCCTTGGTTTGGGCCACGCGCTTCTCGAAGGCGTCTTCGGATTCGAGCTTGGAGGCCAGTTTCTCGGGGAGCGAGAGCAGGGAGATCGCGGCATGGAGCTGGCCGCGCTTGTAGTGGATGTCGTCCGGCGTCACCGGGCCGGGGGACGCGAGCTGCTGCATGACCGTCTGGATTTCGGCCTGCATGACATCGCAGAGCACGCGCCAGCCGCGCGTGCGCTGGAGCGTGTTGAGCGCCTTGATTTGCTCGGCGCGTTCGCGGGGATCGGGTTCGGTGGTCATGTTGCGGATATTGGACCGATCGTTCCCGGTTTTCGTCCCTGTCGCGCCCGCGCATCGGGGAGACTGGGCCAGCATGCGCGCGAGGCCGACATGAACCGCATGTCACGCGATCCTGCGCGCGCGCAGCACGAACTCGGCGGCGCTGTCCGATCCCTGGCTGGAGGCGGAAAGCTGGAGAGTGAGCGTGCCGTTGGCCGTGCACGTGAAGTAGCCCTTGCCCACGTCGTTCCACTGGTGCGTGGCCTGGTGGTTGTCGTCGAAAATCTTGAGGTTCGAGCCGATGTCGGTGCTGGCCGACACGCCGGTCATGACGATGGAGATGCGCGTCTTGCCCGAGGTCGCCCCCTTGGTGATCTGGAAGATGGCCTCGGCGGCGAAGACCATGCCCCGCTGGACGGGGATGTCCATCGAAAGCTGCGCGGTATTGGCCGCCGGGACCATGACGGCACCCGTCGAGACGGTGATGCCGTTGCCGACCGGCGTGTAGGTGCGCACCTCGGATTCCGGCGCGGTGGTGATCGTGACGAGGTTCGAGACCGGATCGCTGGTCATCGAAGGCGTCTGGATCGCGAGGTCTTTCGTGTTCGTGCCGGAGACTTCGAGCGGCTGCTCGCAGTTGATCGCGTTGGTGGGGCCGATCTGGCCGCGCTTGCAGTCGATCAATGCGCCGTGCCTGTAGGTCTGCGATCCCGCGGAGAGCTGGCCGTTGACGTTGATGTCGCTGAGCATGAACCGGTCCACGCCCGACAGGTAGAAGCCCGTGAAATCCACGTCCGTCGCATCATTGAAGCGGTAGAGCAGCATCTTGGAGATGTGCACATGGGCCGCGCGCGTGACCTTGAGCGGATAGCGCGAGCAGTTGGAATGGCCGTTCGAGATGTTGACCCAGGGGTCGATGGGGTCGGGCGTCTCGATGAGGTCGGTGAGGTCCACGTCGATCCCGTCGCGGCAGGCCACGATGATCGGGTGTTCGACCAGGATGCCCTCCATCCGGCCCCGCACCTTGATCGCGGTCTCGGTGTGCTTCACCTGCACATGGCGCAGGCGGATGTTCACGGGAGAACCGTCGTCGGTCGAGGTGATGTGGATCGCGGTCGTGCCAGTGCGGAAGATGCGCGCGTCGGTGCCGATGGCCTGCCCGAGATCGCGCTTGCCGACGAGGTGGAGCGCCCCGATGAGCGCGTTCTGCGGGTTGTCGAGGTAGAGCGCCGTCGCCCAGGAGCCGGTCTCGATGCCGACACCGCCGATAGTCACGTTGTCGCCCAGGCGGATGAAGACCGAGCCGCGGAACGCAGCCACCACATCGGCGGTCCACGTGGCGCGGATTCCGTGGCCGGTCGTGTTGACCGACTGGAGCACGTCGATCTCGTCGATGTCGATGGTGGTCAGGGCCGTGGTCGATACGTTCGCGAAGTTGAGGCCATGGGTGGCGCCAGTGAAGCGGTGGATGCCGCCGCGCAGGTAGACCGAGCCCGCGTCGGGGACGGCCACGACGCCCGTGCACTGGTAGATCGCATTGCGCGGGTTCATGATCGGGTGCCCGGACTTGAGCGCGTTCGTGATCGCAGGCGCGTCATTGGTCGCGCCGTTGCCCGCCGCCCCGAAATGGCCGTAGGTCGCGGGCCAGACGGGAACCAGATTGTTCACGGCAAGGTCGTTCGTGCAGCACCGGACAGTGGCGCCAGCGGTCGTGTCCACGCGGTACGCGAGGCCAGCCATGATGCCGGTGGCGCCGTTGCCCAGGGCGGCGATGGCAGCGGCGTTCGCGGCATCGCGGGTCTGGTAGACGGGCGGGATCGCGGACGGGAGCGCATAGCGCGCGTCGCCCCGCGCGCGCGTGACGATGGAGGAGGCAGAGGGCAGATCGGTCGCGGTCGTGTAGTCCAGATCGGCAGCATGCGTGGCGTCGGCGGGACCGATGCGGCGGAAGCTGACGGCGCCCGAGGGATCGAAGGCCATGCGGGAGCGCAGAGTGGCCGAGGCGGCGACCGGCCCGTCGATGATGAAACTGTTCGAGCCGTCGATGACGGCGCGGCCGATGATCGTGTCCGAGGCGTTGGCGAGCGCGAGGCCCTTCTCGCCGGAGGTGCGCTTGACGGTGAGGTCGGCGTCGGTGATCGCGAGAGGGCCGGTGAGCGTGCCGCCGGAGAGCGGCAGGTAGGTGGCCGCGGCATCTGCCTGCGCGAGATAGAGCGAAGAGGCGTCGGCCTGCGTGAGATAGGTGGAAGCCGCGAGGGCGGACTGGAGATAGCGCGCGTCGCCGCGCTCGCGCGTGACGATGGAGGACGTGGAGGGAAGGTCCGTGGCCGTCGTGTAGTCGAGCCACGCGCTCCATAGATCGTCGGCCGTGCCGATGCGCCGCATCTTCACGATGCCCGAAGGCTCGAAGAGAATGCGCGAGGAGAGCGTGGCGGAGGGCGTGACCGGGCCGTCCATGTAGAGCTGGTTGGCGGAGGACAGGAGGAGCTTGCCCTGGAAGACGCCGCCGCTGTCCTCGAAGTAGACGCCGCGCGGCGTGCCGGTATCCACCGTGACGTTGATGTCGCCGCCGCTCAGGTCGATGTCCGCGTCCGTGATGTCGAGCTGGCCCGTCATCTCGCCGCCCGCGAGCGGCAGGTACGTGCCCGCGCCTGCGGCGCCTGCGGCGGCCTCTGCGGCAGCCTGCGCTTCCTCGGCGGCGGTCTGGGCGGCCTCGGCATCGGTGGCACTGGAGGCCGCGCCAGAGGCGCTGTCGGCGGCGGAGGTCTCGGATGCGGCGGCATCGGCGGCAGCCGCTTCCGCGTCGTCCTTCGCGGCAATCGCGCCGAGCCTCGCGGCCTCCGCGCCCTCCTTCATGATGATGGCGGTTATCGAGGAGGCTTGCGCCGTGTCCTTGAGGGCCTCCACGCTCGTGTAGTCGAGGATGAGCTGCTGCCCGGCGGCGACGTAGGCGGTCTCGTCCGCGAAGCTGCCCGCGGTGTTCGTGAAGTAGAGGTTGCCGTTGGAGAGCTTCACCATGTCGTGGATGGCGTAGGGCGTGCCCGCGACGAAGGTGCCCTTGGGGCGGAAGAAGTAGTGGATGTCAGTCCAGCCCGCCTCGGGGTCCACGAAGTCGCCCGCGCGTGCCTGGAGCATGTAGTCCGCGGTGTAGCGGTGCTGGATGATCTCGCCGCGGAACTGGCCCGTGGCCGCGTCCCAGACGTCGGTGAGGATGTCGGGGAGCGTGCGCCCGCCACGCTCGCAGGCTTCGAGGTACGTGTCGAGAACGTGCTCGCCCGTGGCCTGCGAAAGAAACCGGAGCTGGTCGGTGATGGGGCGCGTGCGGGCCATGGCGTGTCAGCCTTCTTCCTTGGAAATCTTGAGGAGAGCGCGCTTGAGAGCGGCGCGCGAGAGCGTGAGGTTCGCGGCGTCCTTGAGATTGTCGATCTCGGCTTCGAGCGCGTTCACCCGGCGGTTCAGGCTGCGGATCACGGTGCGCTGCTCGCTGATCGCAGTGCGGAGCTGCGCAGGAGACAGCCCTTCGTCGAGCTGGCTGCGCCGGTCCTGCTCGCGTGCCTCTTCGATGAGGCCAGCGATGTAGTCGCGGAGCTGGGGGGGAAGGGACTTGGCGAGGGCGGCTATGCGGCGGCGGCTCATTTTCGGTTCGATCCTCCTGCGGTCTGTGCCCCCCGGCGGCCATCGACGGCGCGCATGGGCACGAGGTTGCCTTTCTCCACTTCGGACATGACCTGCTCCTGCGGCTGCACCGATGCGCCGCGCGCACGCTCCATCATGGAGAGCTGCTGCTGCGGGGAGAGCTGCTGCTGGCGCTCGGGAGAGATGCGGAAGCGGTCGAGGTCCGAGACGCCCATGGCGCGGATGGCCTCCTCGGCCATCTGTCCGAGGTCGTACTCCATGTTGAGCCCGGTCTGGTTCGCGATCTGGAGCATGTTCATCCACGTCTCGGCGTTGCGCGTGGGCTCCAAGGGGAGCGTGCCGTCGATCACGAGGTAGTCGATGTCGCCCTGGAGGGCGGACACATCGAAGTCGAGGTAGCCGTCCTGGATGGACGAGGCGAGCGGGTTCGGGGTGTTGTCGTCCTCGATGCGGATCGAGCCGTCGTAGGAAAGCGCGTCCTGGATGTTCGTGACCATCATGCGCACGAGGGGGCGGATCGTGGTCGCCGACATGACGCGGGAAAGAACGCCGAGGCGCTGCGAGCCGAGCTGGGTGAGCCGCTGGATTTCGGTGGCGGTGCGGATGCCGTCCGAGGTCGGCATGCCCTGCTGCGCGTCCGAGGCGGCAGACACGCGCTGCTTGAGTTCGGAGAGGGCCTGGATGTCCTGGAGGTGGCCGCGCGTGACATCGGGAACCTGGGCGATGAAGACGCCCTCGCGCGGGTTGCCGCCGGGGAGCGTGCGCACGACGCCCCAAGGGTTCCGGTCGATGAGGTCGGGGATCATGATCTGCGAGGGGTCGGCGAAGATCAGGTTGTTGAGGGCGGCGCTGATGTTGTCAATGCGCGCGCGCATCAGGTAGGTGGCGATGTCGTGCATCGGCAGGAGGAGGTCGTAGAGGCCCTGCCCGAAGGTCTTGTGGAGGTCCTGATGCAGCGCGCCGGTCACGACCGGGAACTGCTGGCCGTAGGGGTTGAGGGACAGGCGGATGATCGTGTCTTCGTCAAGGACCGTAGCCACGAGGTAGATTTGCCGGATTTGCGGTACGCCGATCTCGTGGCCCGCGAGCGTGAGCCAGGTCTCGTCCACTACGCGCGCCGGGCCGAGCGTGAAGAGCTCGGCGGAGTTGGAGCCCGCGCCTGAGGCCATGCCGGTGTCGGAGCTGGTCGGGTCGATGCTGTGGCCGCGCCCGGCCTCCTGATGCCAGCGGTGGCCGCTCCAGCCGATCTTGGGGGGAGCGGAGCGATAGGCGAGCTGGGGGAAATGGTCGAGCTTCGGGTAGAGGCCGGAGCGGCGGAGGGCCGAGAAGCTGGAGAAGTCGGTGAACTGGATGAACTGCATGGAGGTCCAGTCGCCGAAGGACACGCGCGGGTCGGGGAAGACGCGGCGCGGGTCGAAATTGACGATGTGGTTCTGGTTGGTCTTCGGGTGCCAGATGAGCTTGGTCGGCGCGTAGCCGTAGCGGACGGAATCGAGGAGGAGCTGCGCGAGGCGGGCCTCGCCTGCGGTGCGCCGGAGTTGCTGGTGGAGCACGCGCTCCAGGATCAGGGCGGGCTTGCGGGAAGTGCGGTTGAGCCCTTCGAGCTGGAACATCGGATTGCGGCCAGCGAGGGCCGCCATGAGATAGGTGATCGTGGTGTCGGCGATGGCGCGCGTGTCGGGGATGACCGCCTTCTCGCGGAAGGACGTGGCGTCCGGCGGCACGTAGACATCGTGGGCACGGTCGGCCTCGCGCCAGTGGTCGTAGCGCCGGGAGATGGCCGAGTAGGACATCTCGTGCGCGGCCTTGAGCCAGGAGACGAGGCGGCGCTCCTGCTCTTCGGTCAGGAGATGGGAAATGTCCTGGTAGTCGAGGAGACGCTCGACGTGCTCGGACAGGTCCACGATCACGCCGTCATGCGTGGGCGGCGTGTCCTGCGCGTACCATTGGGAGAGGCCAGCGTTTTTCATGTGCGGAGCTTACGGCCAGGGCGGGGTGCCGGTCGTCCGCGTCAGGCCGGTGACGCGGGACAGGAGAGCGTGCGGGATGAGGCGCGCGGCGACGGAGGGAGGAATGCCCTTCGCGGTCGCCTGCAAGTAGGCGAGCTGGGCCGTCTCGAAGACGTGGCGCTGCGCGTCGAGGAACCACGCGCGCAGCTCCTCGTCGGCATCGGGGAGGTCGAGCGGGTCGATGTCGGGGGGCAGCAGAAGCGCCGCGCGGAAGGGATCGCCGGTCATTGGCCCCAGCCCTTCCATTGCGACGCGGGGAACAGCTCGGTGCGGAGGCTCTTGCCGTAGCTGGCGGCAAGCCCGCCGAAGCTGTCGTGGCCGATGGAACGGTTCAGGGAGAGCGCGGGGTCGAGCGAGGCGGCCCAATCGCCGGGCGTGAGCGCAGTGCGCGAGAGGGCGTCGAGCACGATGACAAGGGCGTCCACCTGATCGTCATGGGCGCCGGAGGGAAAGGTGATGATCTCGTCGATCAGGGCGTCGAGCCAGGGGGCGGCGTCGGGAAGGTACACGCGCCCGCCTTCGATGAGGGGCGTGACGGCAGTCGCGCGGGCGAGCTTGTCGGTGACGGCAGGGTGAGGGATGACGGAGATGCCGGAGTGGCGGCGGAGCGCCTGGATGAGCGGCGTGCCGGAGGCTTTGTCCTCGATGTAGAAGCCCCGGAGGCCCCGCCCGCGCCACGTGTTGTTCAGGTAGATCATCCGCTGGCGCAGGTCGGGAAACTCGTATTTCCCGCGCAGCACGTCGAGGATGTAGATGTCGCCCTCGCGCGTCATGCCCGCAGTGATGGCAACCGAGTAGTCGGACTGCTCGCGGGTCTTGAACGCGGTGTCCACGCCGATCACGACCATGGCGAACTGCGGCGGCAGGAGGTCCGGCGTGTACTGGCGGAACCAGTCGAACTTGATGCGGTTGCCGCCCTCCACATAGGGGGACTGCTGGTAGAGAGAGGCGAACTCGCGCGGGTTCAGGCGGCGGCGGCGCTGGAGATCGTCGAGCGGAAAGCGCTTGGGCCAGAGAGAGGCTTCCTCGTCTTCGACGATGTGGCGCTTGGCAGGCGTCACCTTCCTGATGTCGGGGATGTAGAGCGGGTGGTCGGCAGGAAGGGAGGAGCGCGGGATGCGCTTGCCGGGGCGCGTGACGATGCCCTTGTAGTTGACGTGGTGCCAGTGGCCCTCCTCCCAATCCTCGGAGCGCATCAGGCGGCCCGCCACGTCGTCGGGGTGCCAGCGCGTGAGCACGACAACCTGGATGGGAGGATTGCCGTTCTCGTCGGGCTGGAGGCGCATCGCGAGGGCCGAGGTGTAGTAGTTCCAGACCGAGTTGCGCTTGACCATGCTCTCGGCTTCGTCGCGCGCCTTGATGGGGTCGTCGAGCACCAGGAGGTTGGCGGGGCGGCCCGAGGTCGTTCCGCCGAGGCCAACGGCGAAGTAGGCGCCGCCCATGGTGGTGTGGAAGGTCTCGGTGCCGCCCGAGGAGATGGAGAAATCGGGGAAGACCGGCGGGATGCGCGGGTCGGTGGCGAGGGCGTTGACCTGATGGCCGAACCCGATGGCCAGCTTCGCGTTGTAGCTGCACGACATGGTGAAGCGCGACGCGAGGCGGCCCATGAAGTACGTGGGGAAGAACACCGTGCAGTAGGTGGACTTGGCCATGCGCGGCGGCATGGTCACGAGGACATTGCGGGGGCCGAGCGTGTTCTTTTCGAGCGCGTCGAGCGTGTCGATCAGCTCGCCCTGGAAGTAGGGGATTTCCCACGCGGGCTGGAGATAGCGCACGTAGCCGCCAAAGGATTCGGATGCGTCCCGGAGCTGGAGCAGGCGCCGCGCCGCGTCCGCCCGCGACACGCCGTGGGGCGGCGCGGCGGGGCGGCGGTGGGTGCCTGACGTGAGCGTGCGGGGAGGCATGCGCAAATGACCGTCAAATGTCGCGCGGCGGGCCGTCGAGAACCACGCGCGTGAGCGCGTGCCGGTCGAGGATCGTGGTCGCCATGATGCGGGCGAGATGCTCGCGGATCGCGGCGGGGCGCTTGTGGGGAGGGATCGAGGCGAGATCGAGCGCGGACATCGCGTCGGCGAGCTGCTCGGGCGTGATCGAGCTGCGGAGCGCGTGGGTGTCGCGATGGCGCTGGCTGTTAAGAATGAGGGTCATTTGCAAGTGGCCTCAAGCGAAAAGGCCACCATGATTGCGGCCCAGGTGATCCACGAGACGGCGGAGACGATCAGGCCGAAGGTGGCGAGGAGGGCGGTGGTGGCAGGATCGGGGGTGATGCCGAAAACGCCCGAGCGGCGCGTGGAGAAGAGCGCCGGAAGGAAGGCGAGGAGAGTGGCGGCGAGGGGGACGAGATAGGTCATTCGGCAGCTACCGGCTTGGCGGAGGAAGCGCGGCGCTCGTCCTCGGCGGAGATGATGGCCTCCAGCTCCTCGCGGGAGAGATCGGCCAGGGGGCGGTCTTCCGGCTGGTGGTGGAGATGCTCGGAGGCGGAGAGGTTGGGGAGAACCTTGTCGATCAGCTTGCCGAACAGGCGGACCTGCGTGGAGGTCCAGACGCGCGTGCCGCGGATGACTTCGTGGGCGTCGGCGAGGTGCTGCTCCACTTCGGTGATGAGGCCAGCGCGGAGCGCGTTGACCTGCTCGTGCGTGAAGGGCGTGGTGCCCGCAGGGGTCTCGGAGGCCGGAGGCGCCGCGGTGGCAGAGGCCACGGCGGTGGTGAGGGACGCCTCGGAAGCGGCGGTCTCGGGATCGGCCAGCTCGGCCTCGCGCGCCCGCGCCATGCGCTTGCGGTGGAAGCGCGTGCGCTTGGGCGGCGCGCCGGAGGCACGCGCCGCGGCCTCCTCGACGGTCTTCTGGCGCTTGGCCTCGCGCGCGGCCTGGCGCTCCTCGAACTCGGCGAGCGTGCCCGTCTCGATGGCGTATTCGCGGGTGAGCGTGCGGGAGCGGCACGCGCGCGAGCAGAAGCGCACCGTGGACTGGTGCTTGTCGCGGAAGGTGGTCTTGCACACCTTGCACTCGAACAGGGACGTGCCGCCATCGCGGGACTTGTTCGGCAGGAAAGTGTCGGGGACGCGGGCCATTCGTGGGTTTGCCTTGGATTTGGTTCTGAGCTTGCGGAACTCTCGCACGTAGGGAGGTGACGGGTCGTCCCACGCGCGCGCGGCGGGATGGCCTCCCGCCCCCCATCCGGGCAAATTCCGGGCAAATTCCGTGGCAAACAGGGGTGGTGGGATTGATTTTAAACGAAAAAATCGGGACGATTATGTTTCTGCCGGGGAATGCAACTGCGGGATTTGCGCGTTTTGCGCGTGTGCGAGAAATCACGCGCGTGTGCCGAAGGACCTTAGAGCCGATGCCCCAAGACAAGGCTCGGCAAGGTGCCGGGCTCGGACGCGGCGCGGTGAGCGTGCGCAGTCCGAAGGACCTTAGGGGTGCTGCCAACCAAAGGAGATTACCATGGCAAACGCACAAGCAACCGCACCCGTCACCCTGAAAGAAACCGCCAGCGCACTGCTCTCGCGCACGAAGGCGACGCGCGAAGCCGCGGAGGCGCGCCTCGCGTCGTACACGGGCAAGAAGCGCACGTGGGAGCGCCTGCGCGAAGCACACGCCGCGGGCGACCGCGAGACCATCGCCAGCATCGCCGAGAACGGCCTCAAGAGCGCCATCGTGCACCTCGCGAGCGAGGGCAAGCTGCGCGGCCAGCAGGCGGACGCGCCCGCGAAGCCCGCGCCCAAGCGCACCGCCGCGAAGGCGAAGCCCGCGGCCGCGAAGAAGCCCGCGGGCGGGTTCGCGACCACGCGCAGGAAGCCGCAGGCGGGCGGCGCGCTGGACGACCAGTTCGGCGACCTCGCGGCCATGTTCGTGCAGGTCACGAGCGTGCTGGAGCACCTCGGCGACCGCATCGCCAAGCTCGAAGGCCAGCCCGCGCCCAAGCGCGCCCGCAAATGACCCGCAAGCGCGCGTCACTCCCGCGAGGGGGCGGCGCGCCTATCGGCAGTTCCGCGCCCGCATGATGGAGACACGTATGAGGCCACGACGCATGTGGGCCTAGACTATCGATGAGCTGCAGATGCCGGAAGTTTCCGTATTTTTCTTTTCGTATCCGAAGACTGGTGCGATCCGCGTAGCTGTTGGTCCAATCGCCTGCGGAAGCTCACTGCGTCTGCGAAAAAAATGTTGGCGCCGCTGCACCATCAATTGGCACATCCCGGACTGGATTTAGTATCTGAAGCCTTAGTATTTATTGTCATCTTCGTCCTCATCGGCGCGGGCCTCAAAGTCTTCCCTTATCTGATCTATTAGGTCTTCCGTAATCCATTGGGAGCCATACGGATGAACGTTTTTGAAGTGTCGTCTCTTGAACGATTCCAAGGCAGATTCAAATTGAACCATCACAAGCACAGCGTCGCTGACCTGAGGCAGTTCATCGTCGTCAAGAATTTCAAGGTACTTAGCGTCGGGCTGCCCCTCCAGTATCGTCAGCAAGTTTTGAAGAACGCGGTTCACGATCTTTACCTTGCCTGCACTCATGCATGCGTCTGGCTTCTTCCTCGATAACTCCTTTACTTCCCGGAGCAGAGAAGCGAATATGTCTTGGCTTGCCTCGTATTCCTTCGTCTTTTCATAGGTCGTGATGTTTTGGAAGTTGTGCAACTCCTCAAACGTCATCGCTTTCTCCCGATTTTTGTCGGTGGTCCCGAGCGAACGTCGCTTTCTTCACCCTGAACTACATAGTACCAGCCGCCGTATCCACTTTTGACGTTGTCAGACCGGAAGCGTTCTGCTTCTTCCATGTACTGAGAAATTAACATCGTTACATCACTAGTCGAGGGCGTGTCATCTGCATCAAATTGATCGAACTCATCAAATGGCTTATATTTTTTGCCGAGAACATCGTTTCCCAAAGCGAGAACTTTGTTTATGAGTTTGAGCTTGAAAGGGTTTACCGCATCGTTGGGGCTCTTTTTCGCAAGCGCCCCTATCTCCGTATGAAGTCCTTGGAGCTGACCAACTAACTTTTCAAGGCGCTCGACGTCTTCTTTGCTATCCACGCTAGTCTCCTATGGGCACGCGCGCTGAAATTCGCGGTACTTTTTGTTGACGATATCCAGCGGGTCGCGCTGTCCGCTGACAAATACTTCGACCATCTGCTCAAGGTCGGAATCTGTAAGCGCAATTACTGTTTTTCGTTGGCCCGCCCAGAGATTTACCGTGCGAGTAAACTCTGCTCTCTTCAGCGGATTCCGGGTAACGAATAAGCCGAACTTACCTAACTCATCGGTCAAGTAGCGGTTCAATTGATCAACGTGCGTCCGACCGATTGAATCTACATTCTTCATTTCGAACGTGATTTGGCGAGACGAATAGTCGTCCATTAGTTCCTGAAGTAGGGGGGTCGAGCGGGTGTTGTAGAATATGAGGTCGCGAATGGAGACGCCATCGTCTGTGCGTGCTTGCTCCTGAGCAAAGTCGAGCTTTGGATAGAAGAGCGATGGCAGCAACCGGCCCACGAGTTTTTCGTACTTGGAATCAGATCCATTATCCTTGCCAGATGGTAACTTTTTGATCTGAGCAATCACTCGCTTGGCGGACGTCACTGGAATCTGCGAAAATAAGGGGTCATTCACGCAGTCTTCGAAGGTCAGTTCCTTCGCTTGAACGTAACGGTCCACCGCTCCATAGTTGTGCCGATTGTAGGCGAGAACCTTAATTCTTGTTAGGTCGTCGGGGTTGTGGGAAATCTCGTCCTGCGGGCAGTGCTTTTCGAAGTAATCATCATAGTTGATCCATGGCGCGAACCTCAACCATCGCTTTGGTACAAGAATAATAGGATCACCGTTCTCTGGATTTACAGGTAGTCGGATATTATCTTCAGTAGTGAACTTGTTAGCGCGGTAGTCATAGATATATTTCACTTGGCACGGCTGCGTTGGTATGCCGTGTTTCTCACACTGGTCTATGGTGAAGTCTATCAGGAAAGACTTCAGAAAATTGCAACTAATGTCTGAGATGCGATCTTTGGAGATGCCTTCAACAAAGAATTGAATCTCTTCAAAATGTCGGAAGCCATTCTGCTGATACTGCGGTATGATCTGGAAAAGATCTAGAATTTCCTTGGCTTTGTCGCGGCCAATCCGCTTCCCTTTTCTGGTTAGTGATGTTCCGAGACCAACCTCTTCGCATTCGGAGGCGATTACAAGCGTTTCAGTTGCTTCTGCCAGCCGTCCCTGTGACGCCAGATACCCTAGATGGTTGAAGGCGTTAACGAGGCCAGTATGCAGCATTTGGTCTTGTTGAGACGGTGACCGCCAGAGCATGAATGGATCAAGGTAAAGGGGGATGTCTTCATCCAAGAACGGGATAGCGAAGTCTAGATCGACTTGCGCGGCATGTATTCCGTGATAGTCGGTAAGTCTAGGACGTATGAGCAAACAAGAACCGCCGAAAGCTGTGGGACGCTGCTTGATGGATACCAAATATAGTACCAGCTTGGCAATCTACCGTTTTGATACGATCTGCCTCCTAACCCAGGCTAGAACGGAAGCCTTGGCGTGTCGGAGATGGTGTTCAGGACTACGATTTTTACTCCCTGAACGTCGCAGTTCAGCGAAGAAAGTCGTGGCGACCGGCAGCTACAGGTCGGTCACTCCGGTCCAGACGGTTGCTGGACCAGGCCTTGCGAAGTCAACTTTCGGTGCTGAGCAGTAGCAAAGGGAAAAGATGTTCAAGGGTTCATGTTGCTAGCTCAGCTTATCCGGCATCATCATCTCTGATCCAGGTGGCGAGCGTGGATCCGACCCATACCAAGCGAAACCGAAAGATTAGGCCATCCATTGACCGCGTGCGGGAAAGCGCGCGCAGTCCGAAGGACCTTAGAGAGATAGCCCGGCGGTAGTTTCCCGTCTGCTGGGCAGTGCCCCGTCGCCGCAAGGCGGCGGGGCCTTTTCGTTTGGGAACATCAATCACGTACATGAATGGAGAAAGACCATGGCGAAGCTCATACTTGCGAGCCAGATGAAGAAGCTCTTGGCGAATGGGGCCAAGACGGTAGAGGCGGACGAGCGTGGCGCTGACACGCCCGATCACGTGCCGGTGGTGAAGATTTTCAATCCCTATGGGTCGCAGACATGGCTGCTGTCGGAGATTGATCCGCTCGACCCGGTCCGTGCCTTCGGGCTGGCCGACCTGGGCATGGGCGAGCCCGAGCTGGGGTGGATTTGCCTGCCCGAGCTGGTGAGCTGGAAGAACCGCATGGGCTTGGGCTTCGAGCGGGACATGTACGTCACGCTCGACAAGCGCATCAGCGAGTACGCCGGGGCCGCCCGCAAGGCAGGGAGGATCGAGGCATGACGTTTCCCCTGCGAGTTCTGGTCGGCTGCGAGCGCAGCGGCACGGTGCGCGATGCGTTCCTGCGGTTGGGCCATGATGCATGGAGCTGCGATCTTGCGGCGGACGAGCGGCGGAGCAACAGGCACATCCGCGATGACGTGCGGCGCGTGATGCATGACCATCCTTGGGACATCGTGTGCGTGATGCACCCGCCTTGCACGAGGCTCTGCGGATCGGGCGTGCGCTGGCTGAGCGTGCCGCCTCCGGGGCGCACGCGCGAGGAGATGTGGCGGGAGCTGGACGAGGGCTGCGCTCTCTTCCAGGACTGCCTCGATGCGCCTGCGCCTTTCGTGGCCGTGGAGAACCCGGTCATGCACGGCCATGCGAAGGAGCGCATCAACTTCGAGGGCACGGAGAACTTCTACGTGCAGCCGTGGTGGTTCGCCGACAGCGACGACAGCCTCGACAACGAGAAGAAGCGCACGGGTTTCTGGGTGAGGAACCTGCCGAAGCTGGAGGCCACCGGGAGCGTGGACGGCACGACAGCGAGGAACCGCGTGCACTTTGCCCGCCCCGGCAAGGACCGGGCGGTCGAGCGCAGCCGGTTCTTCACGGGCATGGCCGAGGCCATGGCGGAGCAATGGAGCGCGCATGTGCTGGCGTGCATGGGACATGCGGGGATTGCGGCATGATCCTGAAGGCGGGCGCGCCAGATAGTCACGTATTTCAAAGGTTAATGTGGCAAGGTGGTGTCATGGGGGCGCTCAGAAGGAGCGCAGGATCATGAGCGAAACTGGCGACAAGAGACCGAGCTGGGCGGTGCTGGTGGGGGCGTTCACCGCCATCATGGCCACCATCCTGGGCGTGGGCACCGTGTTCGTTGCCGCCGTCAGGAGCTACACCTCGCTGGAGCTGCTGCTCCACAAGCTGGACAGCGACATGGGCGCGCTCGAAACGCGCATCAAGTCCATCGAGGTCCGCAATGCCACTGTGGGTTTCGACAAGGGCGATCTTGCCGCGCTTGAGCGGGACATCGGCAGGCTCCTGGCAGCGGAGCGGGCATATAGCCGGTCTCTTTGCTACGCCTTGACCACCGTGCAGGAAGAGCTGACCATGCCGGTAACGAACGACTGCGACCGCCCGTGAGGGCGGCGCTTGCGATGGAGAGGATACCCCATGACAGAGACGGACGATCAGGGCGCGATGGACGAGGCCATCCGGGGGGCCGACCGGGTGCTGGCGTCGATAAAGGGGCAGGGCGGAACGCCCGCCTTTGACGATGGGCTGGCGCTGGAGAGGGCGCTCAAGCTGCTGGAGAGGGTGCCCGAACGCCTCCCCGATGTGCTGGCCATCTGCGACCGCTTCCAAGAGGCGACGGGAGACGCGATGCCGAGGGTACGGGACGAGGCGGTCTACTATGCCCAGCGAGGCACGGATGGAGCTTGACTACCTCGTCTGGAGCAATGAGCACCGGCGGTGGTGGGGCAAGCGCAAGCGCGGCTACGTGACCGAGCTTGCGGAGGCCGGGCGGTTCACGCGCGCCGAGGCCCTGCTGAAATGCGCTGACGCCATGGGCGGGATGGCGCTGGACGCTCCGCTCGCAGAGGTGCCCGTCAGGATCGAGGATGTCGAGGCCATCCAGGCGGAGTTGCGCGCCCGGCGCAAGGGGTGGCAGGGCGTCGTGCCGTGAGCGTGGGCTCGCGGATCGGGGCAGCGCTGCGGCCTGCGCAGGCAGGCAGGCGCGCGGGGTCCGAAGGACCTTAGGACAAGCGGCAGAAGGCTGCATCGGAAGACAGGGAAGCCCCGGCGAGAGCCGGGGCTTTTTCTTTTCGTACTATCAACAACATAGGAGAACGCAATGAGCGTGATGTTCGTGAGCAGGGACAGCATCGACAACATGGTGACGTGGCTGGTCGATGCGGGCCAGATCGTGGGCGGCGATGCCGTCTCGATGGGGCGGCGGCTGTGGCAGTTGAACCTGGACGTGTTCGTCTGGCGGTACGGCCCGGCGGACGACGAGCAGCAGGACATGCAGAGGGCGGTCGATGCCTATGCGTGGAAGCCCCAGAGGGACGACACCGAGGGCAGCGTCAAGAGCTGGGTCTACCAGTGCTGCGAGAACACCTTCGACCGGCACCCCCTGTTCATCTGGATTGCCGGGCTGGCCGAGAACGAATGGCCGAGCGCGGCCACGAAGATGGCGAGGGAGCGTGCCGGGGCCGAGGCTGGCGGGGCGGTGGACGTGATGGGTTTCGCCTCCCGGCTAGGAAAATGACTGGCATGTGTGTGCCAGATGTGAGACACCTAAAGGTGTCGATCAGATAACCCGGAGGCCATGCAGGCTGCGCGCGTGAAAGCGGGCGCAGTCCGAAGGACCTTATGCGGAAAGGCTCTGCTTCGGCAGGGCCTTTTTCTTTTTGGCGAAAGGACGGATCAATGAAGAAGGAAGACATGAGACAGGCGCTCGCCGATGCGCTGGCGGTGATGCCTGCGAAGGTGAGGCGCAGCGAGGTGAGGCGGCTGGCGACGATCCGGCTGCGCAAGCTCACCAGCGATGGCGATGTGGCCATGCTGCTGGCGGCAAGCCCGCTGGTGGGCGAGCGCGAGGGGCAGTTCGACATCAAGCGCAGGACGATCAGCGCGCTGCGGGACTACCTGAGCGAGATCGCTCTGGCGAGCTTGGTGATCGGGGACGAGGAAGCATGGCGGCTGATGCAGGAGGCCATCGTGGACCCTGCGGAGCACGGCGTGCCGGTGCCCGGCAGCAAGTGCGGCTATGCGTTCGGCCAGCACAAGGCGGTGATGCACCTGGACGAGATGCGCGCCGTGCTGCCGAGCCCGGATGCGGCGGCGGTCGAGGCCATCCAGGCGGCGGCCAAGGGCCGGGCAGGCAGCAAGCCGAGGAGCGGCGAGCCCGAGGGCGAGCGTGAGCGTGAGCCCGTGGCGCGTGGCGTGCGGCTGCCGCCCCTCAAGGACGACTTCGATCACGAGGGACTGGCGGCGAGCCTGAACACCGACAGCCTGATGATGGCGGTGAGCCTGTGCCGGAGGGCGCTGGCCGAGGGGCTGGCCCACCGGGTGAACGCGCTCGACGTGCTGCGCTGCGGGATCGCCGAGTGCGAGACCGAGGCGGGCAAGGCCCGGCTCAGGAGCGGCGTGACCATGCTGGAGACCATGAGCCCGGCGGACGTGGACGCGCTCAGGGAGAAGGCCAGCGCCGTGGCCGAGGCCGATGGCTGGTCGATGGCGGAGAGGCACATGGCGGCTTGGCTGCACCGTGCCGTGATGAACGAACAAGCAGAGAAGGAAGAGGCCAGCATGGCGACTGCGAAGACTGAAGACACGGCGGCCATCCCGGCGGACAAGAAGATGATGCTCGATCTGGCGCTTGCGGGGATCGGCATGCCCAAGCTCGATGACATCATGTCGGACATGCTCAAGGGCGAGCTGGCCAAGGCGCGCTCGAAGTACACGGCGGAAGCCGGGCGCGAAATCGCCGTGCTGCGGACGGAGCGTAACGAGGAGCGCGCCGAGGTCGAAAGGCTGCGCGCCGAGCTGGATGCGAGCAAGCTGGTGGCAAGCGCCACGATGGCGGCGGCCAGCGGCCATGGCATGGAGGACTGGCCGAAGGGGAAGGTTGATCTGCGGCCTGCGCATGAGGTGTTCGGATTGAAGCGTGCGCACGACACCTTCGGCTTCAAGGTGCCGGTGTGGACGTGGGATAACGAGCACCCGCATGTGCCCGAGGCAGACGAGGGGTACATCTTCCGGCCCATCGAGCTGCTGATGGTGCTGGTGAGCTTGGCCGAGGGCAAGGCGAGCTGGCTCTATGGCCATACCGGGACGGGCAAGACCACGCTCCTGGAGCAAGTGGCGGCGCGGCTGCGGTGGCCGTGCTTCCGGCTGAACTTCGACAGCGAGATTACGAGGGCCGACCTGATCGGGCGGGACGTGCTGCGCACGGACCCGGAGACGGGCCAGACGGTGAGCTTCTTCGAGGAAGGGGTGCTGCCGATGGTGATGCAGCGGCCCTTCATCCTGATCCTGGACGAGCTGGATTTCGTTCGGAGCGACGTGGCCTACGTGATGCAGCGGGCGCTGGAGCAGGCCGGGCTGGTGCTGACCGAGGATGGCGGGCGGATCATCAATCCGCATCCCATGTTCAGGATGTTCGCCACGGGCAACACCAAGGGGCAGGGCGATGACAGCGGGCTGTACCAGGGGGCGCGCGTGCAGAGCGTGGCCCTGCTGAACCGCTTCTCCTACTGGATCGGCGTGGACTACCTGGAAGCGGGCCAGCGGCGCGAGCTGATGGAGGCCGCCAAGGGCAAGCTCGCGAATGGCGAGGTGCTGACGCTTGCGAACTACGTGACCGAGCACATGGAGGCGTTCAAGGCGGCGAAGGTCGTGCAGCCGATCAGCCCGAGGGACTACCTGAGCTTGGTCGGGCTGGCGAGCACGTTCGTGCAGACCTTCCCGGCCAGCAAGCGGAAGCACGCCATCTGGCAGGCGCTTGAGGCCACCGTGCTGAACCGTGCGAACGATCAGGACAGGGCGGTGCTGGTGGGCATCGCGGATCGCTGCGTGCCGAAGGCGTGAGCCCGAGGCACGTGGAACTGTGAGACAAGCCGGGTCATTTGGCCCGGCTTCTTCGTTCATATGAAGGAGCAATGCGATGAGAAGCGAACTGTTTCAGCACGAGATGGCGCAGACGAGTGCGGTGTTCGGACGGGAGAGCGGCGTGCGCGTGGTCTTCCGGGGCGAAAGCGCCGGGACAGACGGGAAGGTTGTCTTCCTGCCCGCCCTGCCTGCGGGGCGGGAGGTGAGCGTGGACACCGCGAAGTACATGCGCGGCTTCGTCGATCACGAGGCCGGGCACCTGCGGCACAGCGATATGCCGCTGATCATGGAGAAGTACCAGCAGTACGGGCGGGAGCGGCGGCCCTTCGCCAAGATGATGCACAACGCGCTTGAGGACGTGTGGCTGGAGCGGCGCGTGATCCGGGAATATCCGGGGGCCGAGGCCAACCTGCACGCCACGGCGGACATGCTGGCGCAGAAGCTCAAGCGCAACCTCAAGAGCGATCCCGAGACACGCGCGCGGCTGGCGAAGCCGGAGGTGATTCTGCCGCTGGCGTGCACGTGGGTCGGGCGGCTCGGGTATGGCGGCGACGGCAACGCCGAGCTGGTGGCGGGGCTCGATCCGAGCTTGCGCAAGATGTGCGACGAGCTGGTGGCCGAGGTGCTCAAGGCCAGGAACTCGGCGGACGTGTTCAGGATCAGCGAGCGTGTCGAGCGCGAGCTGATGAAGGAGCTGGCCGACAAGGCCATGGAGGAGATGATGCCGGAGCCGGAGCCCGAGCCCGAGAGCGGGGAGGGCGAGCCGGAGCCGGGCGACGGGGATGCGGCAGGCGACGGCGCGTCGGCCAAGCCCGAGCCGGAGGGCGAGGGCGAGAAGAGCGACGGCGCCGCCGGGAGCGACGGTGAAGACGGTGGAGGCGAAGCCCCGGAGGTCGAGCGCGAGCACGACGGCGAGCGTGGGGTTGAGGGCCTGCCCGGCGAGGACGAGGACGCCGATGGCGAGGACGATGGCGACGGCGAAGGCGGCGAGGACGAGGCCAGCAGTGGCCATGAAGAGACCGGCGAGGACGGCGACGGTGGCGGCTTCGAGGATGACGGCGAGATGCGCGAGGCCAAGGAAGGGGCAGGTGAGCGTGCGGGGGCGGTCGGCGAGCCGGGCGACAAGGAGCTGGAGGCCAGCGAGCCCGGCGGGACCGACGAGGCGGGCGCGGGGAGCAGGGCCGAGCTTGACCTGGATGCGCTCCGGGAAGCCGCCGAGACAGCGGCGAGGAAGGCGATGGAAGGCGTGGCGGAGCTGCCCGAGATCGGCGATGCGCTGAAAGACAAGCTCAGCGAAGAGGGCATCACGCGCAGGCGGGGCGAGGATTGCTACGTGCCCTACTCGACCGAGGGCGATGCGTGGTTCCGCGAGAACGGGCCGCACGATCCGCTCTACCGGCCTGCGAGCTTGGCCATCAGGGATCGCTTGGGGCGGCACGACAGGGTGTCCGTGTATCAGGCCATCCTGGAGGGCATGAGCGGCAGCGTGAATGTCCTGAGGCGCACGCTTGAGCGGTGCCTTGCGAGCCTGGAGCGGAGGGATTGGGACTTCGGCAGGACGCATGGAAGGCTGGATAGCCGGAGGCTGGTCGCTGCGGTGGCAGGCAGGGAGACGGTCTTCAAGCAGCGGGCGGATCGGGTGGAGCCGAACACGGTCGTGAGCATCGTCATCGACCTGAGCGGCAGCATGTCGGGCAGCCGGGCGCTGATGGCTCAGAAATGCGCCATCGCGCTGGCCGAGGCGCTGGAGCGGACGAGCGTGCGCTACGAGATCATCGGGTTCAGCCAGCCCTTTGCGGACCACAGCGAGCGGAGCGATGCGCCGAGGTGGGCAGCGAGGGTCGAGGCGCTTGCGGCCATCGAGTTCAAGGCGGTGGAGGAACCGCTCTGGCGGGCAAAGCACAGGCTGGCGAGCCTGGACCTCGTGGTCGGTGGCAACAACTGCGACGGCGAGAGCTTGATGATGGTGCACGCGAGACTGCGCAAGCGCAGTGAGCGCCGGAAGGTGATGCTGGTCCTGAGTGACGGGTCTCCGTGCTGCGTGAGCCCGGCTGGCAGCGAAGTTCTGGAGAGGCATCTGCGGGACACGCTCGCTTTCATCGAGAGCGAGGGCGTGGAGACGGCGGCCATCGGGATGCAGACCACGGCGGTGGAGGACTACTACCGCAAGTTCGCGGTCGTGCATCTGATCGAGGACCTGAGTGGCGAGGCACGGCCTTGTTGCACAAATCGGGGGCTGAGCGCGGTTCCCCTTTCCCCGGACGGACTTATCCTACGGCCACAGTGACGGGTATGCCGAGCGCGGT
>NZ_VATA01000039.1 GCF_005870025.1 Poseidonocella sp. HB161398 | reverse complement strand
TCGGTCCGAGCGCGATGGCGAATGCCGGACTATGGGAGACCATGCTCCTGTTTCTCAACGATAGCGACCTCGTGCCCGCCCGGCTCCAGATGATCGACAATGAGGCGCAAGCGCCACTGGTCCGAGCGCAGCGCCGGATGGTGATCCGTGCCCGTCAGCAGGCAGCGGGTTCAAGGGGGGACTCGGAAAGAAGGTTTCGGCCGTTCTCGACTGTCCGGCGGGAAAACGATCCCGCGGATCGTTTTCTGATCCGCCTTCCACTTCACGACCAGGATCCACCTCCGCGTGAATGATACTGGGCTGCCGATGCGCAGCGAGATCACCGGCGCCGAGACAGCGGACATCAAGGGGGTCGACCTGGTGGTGACGAAGGCGCTGCCGGAGCCCGGATATTTCCTCGCCGACAAGGGCTATGATGCTGACAAGGGACGGGAAAAGCTCGAGGAACGTGATATCGTGGCGGTCATCCCGATGCGGCGGAACCGCAAGGAATGGCGCGCTGTCGACCGCGACTTCTACCGCTGGCGCAACCTGGTCGAACGTTGCTTCTCCAAGCTCGAGCAGGGCCATCGGGTGGCAACGCGCTATGACAAGACCGCCCTGAGTTTCCTCGGGTTCATTGACATTGCGTCCGTCCGAGTCTGGCAACGCCTTTTGTCAACATGACCTAAACACCTGGCAACCTGTCTCCGCCCCCTCAAGCTGGCGGGCGCCGGGGCCGGTCCGGAGACAGCTCAAATCAGAGATGTGCCGCCCGCCATGCGCCGCGACGGACGGCGCAGAGGACCGCATCGATCTCCGGCGCGGCGGCGCGGACCCTGGTGCCCGGGGACGGGAATTTCCGGCGGGCTCGACCGGCCGACGTCATGCCCGCAGGCAGAGCCTTTTGCCTGACCTGTCAGGCTCCGCGCGCCGCATCGCCGCGACGGGCCGACGTTCCGGAGAATGGCTGAAGGACGCAGGCGATGCATGCCCGGCCTGCGGGCCCGGAGGGTCAGAACCGGCCGACGATCTCCAGATGCACGCCGGCGCGGACATGGTAGATGAGGGCGCAGAAATTGTCGTCTGTCCGGCCGCAGGCGGACGGGGCGGCGTGGACCTCCAGGTCGGGACCGAAGCCCGGGAGGTCGAGCACCTGGTAGTCGTAGCCCGGCACGGTCAGCACAACCGTATGCCCGCCCCCGGCATCGCTGCGCAGGAAGGTGATGTCGCAGTCCGTGCCGCTGCAGAACTCCGCCTCCGCGCCGCAGCCCGCCCGGGACCAGCGGATCACCGCATCCTCGCGCCCGTCGCGGTCGAGATCCACCTGCTCGATCAGGCCCTCCTGCGGGGCGAACGCCATGCCCGCCCGGCGGCAGACCGGTGCCATCCGCGCCTGCACATGGGCCATCAGATCCGCGACCCGGGCCCGCGGATCGGGGCAGGACTGCATCACCTGCGCAATGCTGCGCGCCGAGCCGGTCAGCGTCAGCTCGAGCTCCTGCCGACCGCTCTTGCCCTCCCAGGACAGCGCCGCGCGGCGCCCCCGCTTCAGCGCCTCGGCGAGCGGGCCGTCGCGGTCCTGCGTCCAGAGCGCAAGTGCCGGGCCGCCACGGTTCACCGGCGTGTCGAAGTCGACCGCCTGGCCCGGGCCGCCGTCGACCGAGAACTCCACCGTGAAATCGCCGGGGAGCGGCAGCGGCGGCTGGAAGGAGAAGGCCAGCTCCTCGCGGTCGCTGCAGCCCAGCGACAGGCAGGCCATGCCCTCGGCGGCCAGCTCGCAGAAGGCCGCCGCGCGCTTGCCGCCGGGCCCGCCCGACAGGTAGTTCCAGACCTCCGCCCGCGCGGGCAGCGCCCCGGCTAGGACAAAGAGCGCAAGCAGGATCAAGGCGGGGAGTAGGCGCACGGACACGGAAGCTCCTGGCTGGGACGACAGGTGCAGACTAGCCGCAGCTTGGTTAACAGATTGCGACCACCGGCCGATCGCCTTCCCCCGTGCCGAATCGGCGGCTCCGCGGCGTTAGCGCCGGACAGCGGCCGGCACTGCCCGGCAAGCGCCATGAATTCATTGACACCTGAGATTTTTATTGGAAAATTCCTTTACAAAACGGCCCATTCCCGCAGCTTGAGAGCGCTAGCACGCGCAATCCGGTCCTAAATCCGGACCAATTCGAAAAAGCTGTTTCCACCGGCCCCGATGCGGCAAATCCGCCACGTTGCGGGACGTCCCCGAGCGGCTACCCTTGCGCCCAGGGATAAGGAGGAAGGCATGTCGTATTCTGACATCTATGCCGCGTGGCAGGGGGATCCGGAAGGCTTCTGGATGCGCGAGGCCGCGGCGGTGGACTGGATCAAGGCGCCCTCGAAGGCGCTCTTCGACGGGAACGCGCCGCTCTATGAATGGTTCGCCGACGGCGAGTGCAACACCTGCTGGAACGCGGTCGACCGCCATGTCGAGGCCGGGCGCGGCGACCAGGTCGCGATCATCCATGACAGCCCGGTCACGCATTCCAGGCACGAGATCACCTATCGCGAGCTGCAGAGCCGCGTCGCCTCGCTGGCCGGGGCGCTGCGCGCCAAGGGCATCGAGAAGGGCGACCGCGTCATCATCTACATGCCGATGATCCCCGAGGCGCTGGAGGCGATGCTGGCCTGCGCCCGGCTCGGCGCGGTGCATTCGGTGGTCTTCGGCGGCTTCGCCGCGAACGAGCTGGCCGTGCGGATCGACGACGCAAAGCCCAAGGCGATCATCGCCGCCTCCTGCGGGATCGAGCCGGGCCGCGTGGTCCATTACAAGCCGCTGCTCGACGGCGCGCTCGCCGTGTCGACGCACCAGCCCGAGTTCTGCGTGATCTTCCAGCGCGAGCAGGAGGTCGCCCATCTGGAGGAAGGCCGCGATGTCGCCTGGCACAGCTTCCAGTACGGGGTGGAACCGGCCGATTGCGTGCCGGTGAAGGGCAGCGATCCGCTCTACATCCTCTACACCTCCGGCACGACCGGCCAGCCGAAGGGCGTGATCCGTCCCAATGGCGGGCACATGGTGGCGCTGCTGTGGACGATGAAGAACATCTACGGGGTCGAGGCGGGCGACGTCTACTGGGCGGCCTCGGATGTCGGCTGGGTCGTCGGCCACAGCTATATCTGCTACGCGCCGCTGCTGACCGGCTGCACCACCATCGTCTTCGAGGGCAAGCCGGTCGGCACCCCCGATGCCGGCACGTTCTGGCGGGTGGTGGAAGAGCACGGGGTCAAGATCCTCTTCACCGCGCCCACCGCGCTGCGCGCGATCAAGCGCGACGATCCCAAGGGCGAGATGGCCGGCAAGTACGACCTGAAGACGCTCAAGGCGCTGTTCCTGGCCGGCGAGCGCGCCGATCCAGACACGATCGAGTGGTCGCAGCGGCTGCTCGGCGTGCCGGTGATAGACCACTGGTGGCAGACCGAGACCGGCTATGCCATCGCCGCCAACCCGCTGGGGATCGAGGAGCTGCCGGTGAAGCTCGGCTCTCCGGCCGTGCCGATGCCGGGCTATGACGTGCATATCCTCGACGAGGGCGGCCACGAGGTCCCGCCGGGCACGCTGGGCGCGATCGCGGTCAAGCTGCCGCTGCCGCCGGGCACCCTGCCCGGGCTGTGGAATGCCGAGGAGCGGTTCCGGAAATCCTATCTCACCCACTTCCCGGGCTATTACGAGACCGGCGATGCAGGGATGAAGGACGAGGACGGCTATCTCTACATCATGGCGCGCACCGACGACGTCATCAACGTGGCAGGCCACCGGCTGTCGACGGGCGGCATGGAAGAGGTGCTGGCGGCGCACCCGGATGTCGCCGAATGCGCGGTGATCGGCGTGTCGGATCCGCTGAAAGGGCAGATGCCGATGGGCTTCCTCTGCCTCAACAAGGGCACGGACCGCGACCCGGACGAGATCGTGAAAGAAGTCGTCAAGATGGTCCGCGACAAGATCGGCCCGGTGGCGGCCTTCAAGCTGGCCTGCGTCGTCGACCGCCTGCCGAAGACCCGCTCGGGCAAGATCTTGCGCGGCACCATGGTCAAGATCGCCGATGGCGAGACCTTCAAGACCCCGGCCACGATCGACGATCCGGCGATCCTCGACGAGATCAAGGGCGCGCTCTCGGGCATCGGCTACCCGCGCGCGAGCTGAGCTCCGCGGGCCGGGCGCCGATGGCGCGCCCGGCCTGCCGCCCTGCCCTTCGGTCAGTTTAACCATTTCTTATTACAGCTTTATTCAAAGTGGTGGCGACATTGACACCACAACCGCCGGCCGATAGCCCCGAAGACAGATTTGCTGTTCCTTCCCGTGGGGGGCGGGAACCGGAAAAGGCCAATTGCCATGCGCGCAGTATCTGCCGTCCTCTTTCTGCTCATTCCCGTGCTCACCGCCTGCGGGGGCGGCGGAGGCGGCAGCGGAGGGGGCAGCGGCGGCGGCAGCACCGCACCGGACGCGATCACCGCGCCGGGCGTGTCCCGCCAGATCCGGCTCGCGGATGGCTCGGGCAGCGTCGACAGCCTCAGCGGCGCGCGCACGGCCCGGGTCGACCTCTTCCCCGACGCCAATGGCGAGCTTGCCGCGATCACGCTGACCACCGGCGGCCAAACCACGCATATCACCCTCGACGAGCTCGACGACGGCTATGTCACCGATGACGGGCTGATCGTGGCCCTGCAGGGCAGCGAGCTGCTGATCCTCTCGGAAAATGACTTCGGCGACTATACCGGCCTCGCGGGCTGGGCGACGCTGAGCGGCCCGGGCGGGGTGCAGGGCGCGGGCGACCGGTTCAATTTCGGCGTCTTCGCGCTCGGCGACGAGACCGCCGTGCTGCCCTCCGGCCCGGCCCGCTATTCGGGCACCTCGATCGGCTATGCCGAGACGCCGGCCGGCTCGGGGATCACCACTTCGGAGATCACCATCCGGACCAGCGATTTCGCGTCGCTCGACCTCTCCTCGACCGGAACGCGGCTGGCAGAGCCGGGCGCGACCGCGTCGCAGGCAGTGCCCGATCTCGATTTCAGCGGCACGCTCTCGCGCACCGGCACGGGCTTCGGCGGCAGCATCTCGGGCAACGGCGTCTCCGGCAGCGCGGATGCCCGCGCCTACGGGCCGCGCGCGGCCGAGATCGGCGGCACCTTCCGCGCCAGCGGCAGCGGCGGGGACTATGCCGGCGCCTATAGCGCGGTCAGGGACTAGGGCGGGGCCGCGCCCGTGAGGCCGCTCCGGGCGATCTTCCTGCTGGCGCTCTGCCTTGCGGCGGCGCCGCTGCGGGCGGAGCCCGACACGGCACAGCGCGACTTCGCCGTCGCGCTGATCGCCATCGAGACCGGCGAACCCGCCCGCGCCATCCCGCTGCTCCGGCGCCTGCTGGCCCGCGACCCGACGCTGGTGCGGGTGCGGCTGGAGCTTGGCCGCGCCTATTTCGGGGCCGGGCAATGGGCCGAGGCGCGGCGGGAATTCGAGCTCGCGCTCTCTGCCGACCTGCCCGCCATCGTCCGCCGCAACGTGCTGGCCTATCTGGCGCGGATCGACGCGCGGCAGGGCATCGACTGGAGCCTCGATGTCGCGGCCGTCCGGCTCGGCGACAGCCGCCGCTACCGCAGCGACACGGTCATCGCCAATGTCAACGGCGCGGAGCTGCCCTTCACCATCGAGCGCAATTCCGAACGCGCCACCGGGCTGCGCTTCTCGGTCTCGGCGCGGGCCAGCCTGCCGGTTTCGGCGCTGGAGCGGCCCGGGCGCAGCGTGACGGCCTTTGCCGAGCCCTTCGCCCATGGCGACTATGCAGGCCCCGAGCGCCTGCGCGACATCAGCTACGGGCTGCGCGCCGGGCTGCGCGAGAGCGCGCGGACACGGACGCTGACCGCCACCCTCTCGCAGGGCTACCGCGACATCGCCGACGCGCGGTTCGAGAGCCGCACGGGCGCGCTCCTCTCCGGCGAATGGCGCGACGCCGAGGGCCGCCGCCTTTTCGCCTCCGCCGGGCTGACGCAGATCCGCGACGGGCGCGGCCGGGGCGGAGACGGCACGGAAGCCGGGCTGACCCTCGGCGCGGGCAAGAGCTTCGGCGGGCGCGCCAGCCTCTCCCTCGCCCTCTCGGCGCTGCAGCGCGAGGCCCGCGACGACGCGCTCGACCAGACGCGGGTCGGCGCGGCGCTGACCGGGCGGCTCGAGCCGGGCTGGGGCCTGTCGCTCACGGCGATGGCCGGGGCCTACTGGCGGGACTTCACCAGCCCCGGCCCGGTCTTCGCCGGCAACCCGGACGAGCGCGAATGGACGGCGCTGATCCGCGTCGAGAAATCCGACCTCTTCCTGGCCGCGCGCTTCGTGCCCTACCTGCAGATCGAGACGACCCGGGTGGACAGCGGCATTGACGCCTTCAGCTATGACGAGACGCTGGTCCTCGCCGGCATCGCCCGCGCCTTCTGAGGCGGCTCAGACGAACTGCTCGCGCAAGAGCCGCTCCTCCAGCCCGTGGCCGGGATCGAAGAGCAGCCGGTGGCGGATGTCGCCGCGGCTGCGGATATCGACCGAGACGACATTGCGCACCTGGCGGCTGTCGGCGTCGGCCATCACCGGACGCTTGGCGATCTCCAGCACCTCGAAGCGCACATGCGCGGTCTTGGGCAGCAGCGCCCCGCGCCAGCGCCGCGGCCGGAAGGCCGCCATCGCGGTCAGCGCCAGCACGTCGGACCCTATCGGCAGTATCGGCCCGTGGGCGGAATAGTTGTAGGCGGTCGAGCCCGCGGGCGTCGCCACCAGCGCGCCGTCGCAGACCAGCTCGTCCAGCCGCTCGCGCCCGTCGATCAGGATGCGCAGCTTGGCCGCCTGCGGCCCCGCGCGCAGCAGCGACACCTCGTTGATCGCCAGCCGCCGGTGCTCTTCGCCCGCCTCGTCGACGACGCGCATCTCCAGCGGGTTGATGACCTCCTCGGCGGCGCGCGAGACCCGCTCGATCAGGTTGATCACCGAGAACTCGTTCATCAGAAAGCCGACCGTGCCGCGATTCATGCCGTAGACCGGCAGGCCCATGCCCTCGGTCTCGTGCAGCGTGGTCAGCATGAAGCCGTCTCCGCCGAGCGCGACCACCACATCGGCACGGTCCACCGGCGCGTTTCCGTAGAAGCGGGACAGTTCCTGCAGCGCCGCCTGGGCGACCGGCGAGGCACTGGCACGGAACGCAATTTTCAGGTCCTTCGTCACGCGGCCCCCCGGAATTCCTGCCCTTTTTTCATGACCCTTGCCCCGGCGAAACTCAAGTCCCCGAGGATGCCGCAGGCCCGATCAGGACGATTTGCCCACTGGGGGGCTTTGCTCCGGCAAGGATCGGTTATAAAGACGCGCATCCCAACCAGCCCGAGCCCACCCGCAGAGGGAGAGACGACATGAATGCACCGCATCGCGACCAGGGGTTTTTCACCGAGACGCTTGCCGACCGTGACCCCGACCTGTTCGGCGCCATCACCAAGGAGCTCGGCCGCCAGCGCGACGAGATCGAGCTGATCGCGTCGGAGAACATCGTCTCCCGCGCCGTCATGGAGGCCCAGGGCTCGGTCATGACCAACAAGTACGCGGAAGGCTATCCGGGCCGCCGCTACTATGGCGGCTGCCAGTATGTCGACATCGCCGAGAACCTGGCGATCGACCGCGCCAAGGCGCTCTTCGGCTGCGAGTTCGCCAACGTCCAGCCGAATTCCGGCTCGCAGGCGAACCAGGGCGTCTTCCAGGCGCTGATCCAGCCGGGCGACACCATCCTGGGGATGAGCCTCGATGCGGGCGGCCACCTGACCCATGGCGCGCGTCCGAACCAGTCGGGCAAGTGGTTCAACGCGGTGCAGTACGGCGTCAGCCGCCAGACCCAGCTGATCGACTATGACGAGGTCCAGGCGCTCGCGACCGAGAGCAAGCCGAAGCTGATCATCGCCGGCGGCTCGGCCATCCCGCGCCAGATCGACTTCGCCAAGATGCGCGAGATCGCCGACAGCGTCGGTGCCTACCTGATGGTCGACATGGCGCATTTCGCCGGTCTGGTCGCGGGCGGCCAGCACCCCTCGCCCTTCCCCTATGCGGATGTCGCCACCACCACGACGCACAAGACCCTGCGCGGTCCGCGCGGCGGCATGATCCTCACCAATAACGAGGAGATCGCCAAGAAAGTGAACTCGGCGATCTTCCCGGGCATCCAGGGCGGCCCGCTGATGCATGTCATCGCCGCCAAGGCCGTCGCCTTCGGCGAGGCGCTGCGTCCCGAATTCCAGACCTATGCCGCGCAGGTGGTCAAGAACGCCCAGGCGCTGGCTGACCAGCTGATGAAGGGCGGGCTCGACACCGTGACCAACGGCACCGACACCCATGTCGTGCTGGTCGACCTGCGTCCCAAGGGCGTGAAGGGCAACGCGACCGAGAAGGCGCTCGGCCGCGCGCATATCACCTGCAACAAGAACGGCGTCCCCTTCGATCCGGAGAAGCCGATGGTCACCTCGGGCGTGCGCCTGGGCTCGCCGGCCGGGACCACCCGCGGATTCGCCGAGGCCGAGTTCCGCCAGATCGCCGACCTGATCGTCGAGGTCGTGGACGGGCTCGCGGCCAATGGCGAGGACGGCAATGGCGAGGTCGAGGCCGCGGTGAAGGCCAAGGTCGCAGAGCTCTGCACCGCCTTCCCGATCTACCCGACGCTCTGAAACGGGCCGCTTTGCGGCAATCCTGCGTTCGGCGGGCCCCTCCGGGGGCCCGTTCGCGTTTGGCGCCACGCCCCGGTCCCGCCCCTGCCCGGTTTCCGCCCCTTTTTCGCCAAACCAAATAACATACTGTTATTACGTATTTTTTTTTCGCCACTCCCGGCAAAATTCAGGACTCCTTCAGACCCTGCAGTGCATAAGGATGCTCGAAACGGGCGCTTAGGTTGTGGGGGCCAAGTCCGCTTCGTGCAAAAATGGGTGGGTATTCCATGTCCGATCTGTACGAGGCTGCCAGCGAGTGGCAGTCGGTCTCCTTTGTCGTTCCTTCCGCAGCCGGCGGGAACACTCTTGCAACCACCGCCGGGCAGCTGTCCGGCTCCGGCGCGATCCTGGCCACGGCACTTGCCGAGACCGGCGGCGCGACCCTCTTCGGCTCCGCCCGCCGCGACGTGATGCGCGGCTCGGCCGCCGACGAGATCATCGAATCCGGCGAGGGCAATGACGATGTCCATGGCGGCGACGGCAATGACACGATCCGCGGCTCCTGGGGCAACGACTACCTGGCCGGCGGCCAGGGCGACGACTCGCTGCACGGCTCCTGGGGCGAGGACACGCTGCGCGGCGGCGACGGCAATGACATCCTGGCCGGCAGCCATGGCTGCGACTACCTCTCGGGCGACCGCGGCGACGACCATATCGACGGCGGCTGGGAGAATGACCGGCTCTACGGCCGCACCGGCAATGACACGATCTTCGGCGGCGGCGAGGACGACCTGCTGCAGGGCAACCAGGGCCATGACCAGCTCGATGGCGGCGACGGCAACGACCTGCTGCGCGGCGGCAGCGGCAATGACCTGCTCGAAGGCAGCGACGGCGACGACCTGCTCTGGGGCGACCGCGGCCATGACACGCTGACCGGCGGTCTCGGCGCCGACACTTTCGTCTTCGCCCGCGCGCCGCAGGGCCATGACGTCATCACCGATTTCGAGGCCGGCACCGACAGCCTGCGCATGGCCCGCGAGAATGCCGATTTCACGCTGGAAATCGACGGGTTCGACACCGTGCTGCACTATGGCGGCGACCGTCCCAGCAGCATCACGCTGGAATGGACCCACCTGACCGAGGCCGATCTGGCCATCGACTGGTTCTGAGCCGGGCTCAGCGCAGCCCCGGCCCGATCCGGCCGGTCAGCGCCAGCACCGCGATCACCGCCGCCGTGCCGAGCAGCAGATTGAAGGCCAGCTCGGCCAGGAAGGCCCGCCGCGCCTGGGCGCGGTGCCGCGCCGGATCGTAGGCGTCGAGCCACAGCTTCGCCCGCCGGTGCGCCGCTTCGAGCCGCGCCGGATCGATCCGGGGAAGCAGCCGCGGATTCTCCGCCAGCCGCTCGGCCTCCGCCACTTCCTCCAGCGCCTTGCGCACGCTGCGCGGCGCGCGCCGGCCCAGCCCGCCGAGCTGTTCGCCCAGCCCGGTCTGCGCCAGGCCCAGCTTGGCATGGAGCTCCGCCGCGAGGCCCTGGGACATCTGGCTGATCCGGTCCTGCATGCTGTCCTCCTCCGCTGCGGCCCCGAGCCTGCCACGGCTCGCCGAGTCGTGTCGCCGCGCATGCCCTCCGGGGCCTTGACCTGTTGCCGGAGGGCCGCAATACCGCTGCCGGGACGCAAGGGAACAGGCCATGCTCAACATCATCCGCCACGGCAGCATCGACAGCGGCACCCCGCTGGTGATCGTCCACGGGCTCTTCGGCTCGGCGCGCAACTGGGGCGTCATCGCCAAGCGGCTGTCGGACACCCGGCCGGTCTATGCGCTCGACCAGCGCAACCACGGCGACAGCCCGCGCGCGGAGACCCAGTCCTATCCCGACATGGCCGCCGACATCGCCGCCGCGATCGAGGAGATCGGCGCCCCGGTCGACCTGCTCGGCCATTCGATGGGCGGCAAGGCCTCGATGGTGCTTGCCGTCACCCGGCCCGAGCTGGTCCACCGGCTGATCGTGGCCGATATCGCGCCCGTGGGCTATAGCCACAGCCAGATGCAGTATGTCGACGCGATGCGGGGCCTCGACCTCGAGGGGGTCGAAACCCGCTCGGAGGCCGACCAGCGGCTGCGCGCCACCGTGCCCGAGCTGCAGATCCGCGCCTTCCTGCTGCAGAGCCTCGAGGTGAAGGAGAAGCGCTGGAAGCTCAATCTCGACGTGCTCGCGGCCGAGATGGACAAGGTCATCGGCTTCCCCGCGCTCGAGGGCAGCTTTGCGGGCCCGGCGCTCTTCCTGTCGGGCGGCAATTCGGACTATGTCCGGCCCGAGTACCGTCCGGCGATCAAGGCGCTGTTTCCCAAGGCGCGATTCGTGAAGATCCCCGGCGCGGGCCACTGGCTCCATGCCGAGAAGCCCCGCGAGTTCGAGGCGGCGGCCCGGGTCTTCCTCGATGCCGGTCAGGCGGCGTAGAGCCGCTTCGCCACGCCCCAGGAGACCGGCAGCGCCAGAAGCGCCCCCGCCCCGGCCGCAAGCAGCAGCCCGGCCAGGCTGGAAATGCCCGCAACCAATGCGATCACGGTGCCGGTTCCGGCCAGGGTCGGGCCGATCAGGCTGTAGAGTAGCGCGGCAAGGCGGAGCATGGCCTGTCCTTCATCTGGGCCGCCCTTCTGCTAGGGCTGCGGCCGGTCTGATGATATATTCCGGATATCGCATTGACCTGGATCAGCACGCCCGGCGCCCCGCGGCCGCTGATCTGGATCATGGCCGCGGGGCGCCGCCCAGCTTACCCTAGGTCATGAAAACGGGCATCCGGGAGGAGAGACAGATGATCGCCGTTGAAGACATCCTCGACATGACGGACCTGACGGCCGAGGAGATCGCCGCCATCGCCGAGCACGAGCATTCCAGCGAGGTCAATGCCGCCGTTCTGGCGCAGTACCTGCTGGAGCATCACCATGGCGCAGCGCGGGTGCAGGACATGATCTGCGACGATATCCGCGCCGCGCTGCACAAGGGCGATCTCGCCCATGCCCGCGAGCTCTTCGCCACATTGCGGCATTTCATGACCGAACATCCCGAGGCGGCGCACGGAATCCGCTCCTGAGAGAGCGCCGAGAGACGGGCGCTGCTGCGGAACACGGCGCCCCCGCGCTCCGCGGCCCGGCCCGGGCGGCCGCGGCGGCGCAAGCCTCCGTCTGCATTGAATGCTTCCGGCGCATGGTCCCGGAGCGCGGCGGCCGTCCCTGCGGGACACCGCCTGCCGGTTCGCCCGGCTGCCGCGAGGCGGCCGCCTGGCCACCTGCCCCGATCCTGCCCTGAAATCACCCCGCCCCCGCCCCGGGCCGACCCTCATGCCGCCACGCGCGGGGTCTAGACCGGTGTCATCGCCAGACGGCGGACAGACCCCGGAGCCGAGCGTTCATTGCCCCCACAACATGCGGAGCTCCGGGGCCTCAATACCGTCGGCGGTCAGCCTTCCGGCAGCCTGCCGGTCTCTTCCATCGCCGCGGCCAGCGCCGGCGCCTCGTCCTTGAGGCCGATCCCGGTCAGCCCGCGCTTCAGCGCCTCGCGCGCCAGCCATCCGATCTTCGCCGCCGCCTGCGCATAGCTCTGCCCGCCCTTGAGGTGGATGTTGGAGATGCAGTTGCGCTCGCTGTCGCGCCGCCCCTGCCGCGGTCCCCAGGTCAGATAGGCCCCGAGCGAATCCGCCACAGTCAGCCCCGGACGCTCGCCGACCAGCACCACCACCAGCTTCGCCTTCAGCCGGTCGCCGATCTCGTCGCCGATCGCGACGCGGCCCTGCCGGGCCAGCACCACCGGCCCGAGCTCGAGCCCCTCGAGCGTGGCGTCGCAGGCGCGGATCACCTCGGCCGCATGCGCCTGCACCGCATCCGCCGACAGCCCGTCCGCCACCACGAAGGCCAGGTCGCAGCCGGACGGGGCAAGCCGCTCCGCCCCCTCGCCCAGCCGCCGCCCCAGATCGGGACGCCGCAGATAGGTCGCGCGGTCGGGCGCCTGGCTGGCCACCTCGATCACCTCGCGCGGCGCCAGCTGTGCCGTCAGCGCCTCCCAGTCGACGGCGCGATGCACCGCGTCGCGGGCGCGGGCATGGGCGTACTGGAATTCCAGATTGGCCTTGACCGGCAGCCCGGCGCCGCTGCGCCCCAGCCCGATCCGCGCCGGCGTCGCCGCGCGCAGCCTTGCCCAGGGGTCCTTGGCAACCCCGCTCATGCCTCCGCTCCGATCAGCCGCTGCTGGCCCGCCAGGCTGTCGACCAGCTGGCCCTGCGGATCGACCAGGCCGATCCCCTCCAGCCAGGCCTCGAATTCCGGCGCCGCCCTGAGCCCGAAGGAATTCCGCAGATAGGCGATGTCGTGGAAGCTCAGCGACTGGTAGTTCAGCATGATGTCATCCGCCCCCGGCACCGCGATCAGGAAGGTCGCCCCGGCATCGGCCAGCAGCGTCATCAGCACGTCCATGTCGTTCTGGTCGGCCTCGGCATGGTTGGTGTAGCAGACATCCACCCCCATCGGCAGGCCCAGCATCTTGCCGCAGAAATGGTCCTCCAGCCCGGCACGGATGATCTGCTTGCCGTCATAGAGGTATTCCGGCCCGATGAAGCCGACCACGGTATTGACCAGCAGCGGCTTGTAGCGGCGGCAGACCGCATAGGCCCGCGCCTCCAGCGTCTGCTGGTCCACACCGTGATGCGCATCCGCCGACAGCGCCGAGCCCTGGCCGGTCTCGAAATACATGACATTGTCGCCCACCGTGCCGCGCGCCAGGCCGAGCCCGCCGTCATAGGCCTCGTCGAGCACGCCGAGCGACACGCCGAACCCCTCGTTCGCGGCTTCGGTGCCCGCGACCGACTGGAAGATCAGGTCGATCGGCGCGCCGCGGTTGATGATCTCGATCGAGTTCGTCACATGGGTCAGCACGCAGCTCTGGGTGGGAATGCCGTAGCGCAGCCGCAGCTCTTCCAGCATCTCCATCAGCGCGATCGCGTTCGGGATGTTGTCGGTCGCCGGGTTGATGCCGATCACCGCGTCGCCGATGCCGAAGGTCAGCCCGTCGAGCACCGAGGCCGCGATGCCCTTGAGGTCGTCGGAGGGATGGTTCGGCTGCAGCCGCGAGCCGATCCGCCCCGGCAGGCCCAGCGAGTTGCGGAAGCCCACCTCGACGCGGATCTTGCGGGCCACCGAGATCAGGTCGCGGTTGCGCATCAGCTTCGAGGCGGCGGCGACCATCTCGGGCGTCAGCCCCGGCGAGAGCCGCGCCAGCACCGCGGAGCTGGCCGCATCCGACAGCAGCCAGTCGCGGAACTGGCCCACGGTCATATGGGCGACCGGCGCGAAGGCGGCCGGGTCATGGCCGTCGACGATCAGCCGCGTGACCTCGTCGGTCTCGTAGGGCACCACCTGCTCGCTGAGGAAAGTCGCCAGCGGCAGGTCGGCCAGGACCGCCTGGGCCGCGACCCGCTCCGCTTCGGAGGCGGCGGCGATCCCGGCCAGCTCGTCGCCCGAGCGCAGCGGCGTCGCGGCGGCCATGGTGGCGCGCAGGTCGCCGAATGAATAGCGCTCGCCGCCGATCGTGGTGCGGTAGAGGGTCATCTGCAGGCCTTTCCCCGTTGCCGCGGCAGCCGGAGGAACCGCCTGCCGCCCGTGCCTGGCGGAGGGCCGCGCCGGGCTCGACCCGGCGCCTCCCCCTTGCCGCGCGCGATGGACTTACCGGTAGGGGTAGCCCGCCTTCTCCATGTTCGCCGCATAGGTCTTGAAGATCTCCACGACCTTGCCCGCGCGCTCGGACGAGCTGGCCACGTCGTCCCAGAAGCCCTCGGCATCCTTGGTCACCTGCGCCCATTCCTCCGGCGGGATCGAGGTCAGTTCCATCTTCTCGCCCTCGACGCGCAGCTTGGCCTCGCCGCCCCAGTACCAGACATCGCGGTAGTAGTGGCTCTGGTCGATGGTGGACCTGAAAAGCTGCTGCAGATGCGGCGGCACCTTCTCCCAGCTGGCGGTATTGGCGAAATAGCTGCCGAACCAGGCGCCGGTGACGGAATTCGTCAGCGCGTAGTTGCAGATATCCGCCCAGCCGACCTCGTAGGCCTCGGTGAAGCCGCACCAGGCCACGCCGTCAAGCTCGCCGGTCTGCAGCGCGACCTCCACGTCGTCCCATGGCACGGTGACCGGGATCAGCCCGTATTGCGACAGGAACTTGCCCGCGGTCGGCACGCCGAAGACGCGCTTGCCCTTCATGTCGGCGAGCGAGCGGATCGGCTCCTTGGTGAAGATGTGCAGCGGGTCCCAGGCGCCGGTCGACAGCCAGGTGACGTTGTCGACCTCGTCATAGGCCGACTTCCAGATCTCGTCGAGCCCGTAATACATGAACATCGCCGGCACATCGAGCGAGTAGCGCGTGGCGAAGGGGAAGTAGCCGCCGAAGACGCCGATATCGACCGGCGAGGCCATCGAGGCCTCGTCCGACTGCACCGCGTCGATCACGCCCGACTGCATCGCGCGGAAGAGCTCGCCGGTCGGCACCAGCTGGTCGGCGTAGTAGAGCTCGATCTCCATCTCGCCATTGGCCGCGGCGTTGAAGGCCTCGATCTGCGGCTTGATCACATGGGCGCCGAGCGGCGCGCCGGAATAGGTCTGCAGCCGCCACTTGATCGGGCCGGTCTGCGCCACCACCGCCGGGGCCGCCAGCGCGCCGGCCGCGCCGAAGGCGCCGGTCTTCAGGAATTTCCGGCGCGAGGCCAGGATCTTCTCGGAGGGGGTCAATTTCTTTTCGGTCATTGCAAGTCTCCCAGTTGGACAAGGTCAGCGCACGGCCGCGGGCAGCCACAGCGCAATCTGCGGGAAGAACATCACCAGCGCGATCGTCGCGGCCATCATGATCACGAAGGGCCAGATCGAGCGGTAGATATCCGTCAGGGTAATCTCCTTGGGCGCCATGGCGCGCATCAGGAACAGGTTATAGCCGAAGGGCGGCGTGATATAGGCGATCTGGCAGGTCATCGTGTAGAGCACCCCGAACCAGATCAGCTGGTTGTCGAAGCCCAGATCCAGCATCTTCACCAGCGGCACGTACAAGGGCGCCACGATCACCAGCATCGCCGTGTCGTCGAGGAACATCCCCATGACGATGAAGCTGACCTGCATCATGATGATGACCTGCCAGGGGCTGAGATCCCAGTTGTTGATGAAGAGGTTCTCCAGCGCCCGCACCGCGCCGAGCCCGTCGAAGACCGAGCCGAAGGCCAGCGCCGCGAGGATCAGCCACAGGAACATGCAGGACACGCCCAGCGTCTTCCTCGCCGTCTCGTGGATCAGGCGGAAGCTCAGCCGCCCCTTCACCGCGGCCGCCACCGTGGCGGAGGTCGCGCCGACGGCAGAGCTTTCCACCAGCGAGGTGATCCCCATCACGAAGAGCCCGGTCATCAGGAAGAAGATCAGGAAGGGGATGATGCCCGCGCGCAGCAGCTTCAGCTTCTCGCTGCGCGGCATGTTCAGGTCCTCTTCGGGCACGGTCGGGGCCAGCGCCGGGTTCAGCTTGGCGCGGATCACGACGTAGATGACGAACATCACGGCCATGAGAAGCCCCGGCACCACGCCCGCGAGCCAGAGCTGGCTGACCGGCTGGCGCGCGATCATGCCGTAGAGCACCATCACGACCGAGGGCGGCACGAGGATGCCGAGGGACGAGCCGCCCTGCACCACCCCGGTGATCAGCGCCTTGTCATAGCCCCGCCGCAGCATCTCGGGCAGCGCGATGGTCGCGCCGATCGCCATGCCCGCGACCGACAGGCCGTTCATCGCCGAGATGATCACCATCAGGAAGATCGTGCCGATGGCCAGCCCGCCGCGGACCCGTCCGAACCAGACATGCAGCATCCGGTACAGATCCTCGGCGATCCCGGCCTCGCTGAGGATGTAGCCCATGTAGATGAACAAGGGCAGCGTCAGCATCGGGAACCAGTTGAACAGCTTGAACGCCGCCGAGAACGGGATCTCCACGCCGCCCGTGCCGTAGAGCATCAGCACCATGCCCGAGGCGACGAAGCCGATGGCCGCGAAGACCCGCTGCCCGGTCAGGAGCAGCACCATCATCGAGGCGAACATCAGAAGCGCGATCATCTCGTAGCTCATGCCAGTTCCTCCCCTTTGAGGAAGCCGACGGTCTTGGCGAGGATCGACAGGGTCTGCAGGATCATCAGCACGATGCAGGCGGTCATCAGCGCCTTGATCGGGATCATCGAGGGGTTCCACATCGAGAAGCGCCGCTCATTGGTCTCAATCGCGTATTCCAGCGAGGAGACCGAGCCCCAGAGCAGCACGCAGAGATAGAACAGCAGGCAGAGGATCGTCACCGCGTCGAGCCAGGCCTTGCCGCGCGGGCTGAGCCGTTCGTAGAACAGGTCCATGCGCACATGGGACTCGTTCTTCAGCGTCATCGCCCCGCCCATGAAATAGTAGGCAGCCAGCGTGAACTGGGTGAACTCGATGCACCAGTGCAGCGGGATGTCGATGACATTGCGGGTGATCGCGTCCAGCAGCAGGACGGCGATCATCAGGAAGATCAGGTACATGGCCACTATCCCGACCCAGTCGGACAGGCGGTCCACGACCCGCACATAGGTTTTCACGGCGTTCGGCATCGCTCTACTTGCTACCCCTTGGTTTCACCGGACCGTCACCCCGGCGCGCTCCAGCGCCTGGGAAAGCGCGCCTTCCGGGCGCCGGTCGCTGATCAGCATGCCCATCCGGTCGAAGCCGCAGACGCGGAAGGCCGCGCGGCGGCCGCATTTGGCGGCATTCGCCAGCACGATGACATTCTGCGCCCGGGCGATCATCGCGCGGGCCAGCTGCGCTTCATGGACATTCGAATCTGTCGCCCCCTCCTCCGCCGAGATCGCCGTGACCGTCAGGATCGCGTGATCCGCACGGTAGAGGTCGAGCTGGGCGATGGCATCCGGGCCGATCGTCTCGTTGTTGCCCGGCGCGTAGCTGCCGCCGAGCAGGAAGACCTCCGTCCCCGACTGCGCCCCCTGGCGGCCGAAGGTCTCGGCCACCGAAAGCGAATTGGTGATGACCTTCAGCCCGCGCAGCCGCGCCAGCTGCGCCGCCGCCACCACGGTGGTCGATCCGGTGTCGATCATCACCGTGTCGCCTTCGCGGATCACCTCGCAGAGCTTCTCGGCGATCACCGATTTGGCCAGCGGCTCTTCCTGCATCCGCGCCTGGAAGCTGCCCTCGACGAAGATCCGCCCCAGCGCCCGCGCGCCGCCATGGATCTTCTGGATCGCGCCTTCTTCGGCCATCTGGCTGAGATCGCGCCGGATCGTCTCGGCGGAGACGTCGAAGAGCCGCACGAGATCGTCGACGCCGACTTCTCCGCTCTGCTCCACGAGCTTCGCGATCTCGCTCCTGCGATCCCTTGGCTTCATGCCGGTCTCCGTCCCGAAACAGCTCCGGCCGCGCTCCCGCAGGAGCGTCATGCGCCGGTCATGCCCACGCTTCGGGCATTTGCACCGGAGGGGTCAACGGTTTTGACCGGTTTATGACCGCAGCTTCCCGCTCTGCCCGGTAATTTTGACCATATGGGCATTGTTTGCCTGCAAATTGGTCACGGAACGTGTGGCCGGGCGGACAGGACCGCCCGCCTTCCCTAGGGGAAAAATCTAGCATCTGCGGGAGCTTGCCGCCTTCCGGCGAGCCGTCAGTCGCGCGCCAGCCCCGACACGCTTCTCTCGGAATTGCCCGATGCATTGCCCGCGCGGGACGGCCGGCTGCGCTCGCCGCGGCCGCGGTCCCGGTCGAGGTCCCTGTCGCGCCCGTCCCGGGCGAGGTCCCTGTCGCGCCCGTCCCTGGCGACATCCCGGTCGCGCCCGTCCCGGGCGGCATCCCGATCGCGCCCGTCCCGGGCGGCATCCCGATCGCGCCCGTCCCGGGCGACATCCCGATCGCGCCCGTCCCGGCCCCGGCCCCCAGAGGGCGGCAGCCCCGGCGGCAGGCCGCCCGGGCGCCGTCCCGCCCGGTCCGCCCAGCGATCCGCCGCATCCGGCGGCAGCGCATCGGCAAGCCCCGGCGGCAGCGCGGCGGCGTCGAGCCCGCCGTCCGCCAGCGCGCCCGCCGGCCCGGCCGGGCCGGGATCGCCCGGCGCCGGCGGCTTGTAGATCCCCAGCGCCGCCTCGATGCCCGTCCGCGCGACCCGCGATCCGTCGAGCGTCACATGGCTGCCCGCGGCGCCGCGCCGGCCGGGCACCGTCACCTTGACGTCGCCGATGAAGGAGTCGCCGTTCTCGTCGAAGCGCAGCGGCCCGGTGATCGCGTCGCGGACGCGGCTGCCGGGGCCGATGATGCGCACATGGGTGGCGCGGACATGGCCGTCGCGCCAGAGGCCCGAGACCGCGACCTTGGTTCCGTCGGCCAGATCCGCGGCCTCTGCCGGGCGTCCGGAGGCATCCTCCACCTCGCTGCCCGGGGCCAGCTCCACCTGCGCGCCCAGCACGCGGAAGCCGCCATCGCCGCTTCCGGCCTCCGCCACCTCGCCGATCACCGGCAGGTAATGCGCGAGCCCCGTGGCGCAGGAGGCCGAGGCGGTCTTCATCGCCGTCACCACCACCGTGTCGCCGCGGCGCAGCTCCGCCACCGGGAAATCGCCGAGCGCCGAGTCGACCTGCGTGCCCGGGTGGTACAGGAAGTCCTGCCGTCCGAGCCGCACCTGCCCCGCGACCGAGATCACGCCCAGGATGCCGGTACCGCCGAGCCCGCCATCGGTCTCCTCCTCCGGATCGCCGGGATCGGAGAGGCTGCGGCGGCAGTAATCGGCGCTGACCCGCTCCTCGAGGAAGGCCGGCCCTTCGGACAGCCCGGCCGGGCTGCACCCCGCCAGCGCCGCGGCGAGGCCGAGCAGCGCGGCCAGCCCGGCCCGCAGTGATGGCAGCCAGCCCCTGGCCGTCATGTCCCGCTCTCCTCTTGCGCGCCCTTGTCCCGCACCCCGTCGCGGTAGACGAAGGCGCCGATCCGGATCCGCCCCGCCGCGCGGCCCGCCTCGATATCGCTGCGCTGCAGCCGCAGCGCCTCGGCATTGAGCTCCTTCAGCAGCTCGAGCTGCCGCTCCCGTGCCATCGCCTCCAGCGCGTCGAGAGACGCCTGGGACAGCTTGTTGTAGTGGACCGCCCGCTCGAAGAACGGCCCCGGTCCCGGCGCGGCCAGCAGATTCGCCGCGGAGGCCTCTGCATGGTCGCCGAGATTGGCCGCATAGTAGCCCAGCAGCATCGCCTCGTCCCGGCTCGGCACCAGGCTGTCCTCGACCAGGCGGATGCTGTCGCCCTCGAGCACGGCGAGGCCCAGCCGGACCATCTCGTCAAGGAGCGTGCGGGCATGCACGTCGCGGCCGATCTCGGCCACCAGGCTCTCGAAGCTCGCGCCCTCGGCAGAGGCGCGCGGCAGCGCCCGCGGCGCCCCATGCGGGTCGCGGAAGCGGGCATCGCCCTGCCAGAGCGCCACCAGGCGCGGGATCGGGCCATGGCCGCGCTCCGACCCGGCCGGCGCCTCGCTCTGCTCGCGCAGATTGCGGATGTCGCGCCGCTGCAGCCCGGTCAGAACGCTGACCCGGCTGTCGGTCATGCGCCGCCCCTCGAGGCCGAAATGGCGCAGCGCCTGCTCGATGAAGATCGGTTTCAGGAGGTCGGCCAGCTGCGGATAGGACATGCCGCGGCCGATCATCGCCCGGACCAGCGGGCGGAGGATGCGCTCGATCGCGGCCCTGAAGCTCTGCTCCGTCAAATGGCGGCCTTTCTCCTTCAAATGTGCATTTAGCCCATTTTCGGTTGACAGGGAACAGGCAAGTGAGTCATGAGGAATATGGGCAATGTGCCCATTTTGGAATGGCGAGACGGCAGTCAGCCGGACAGGCAGCCACATCCAGGGCAGCGGCGCCCGACACGGCGGGATCCGCGCGGATGTGAAACGCAGGCAGCTTCGGGACGGAAGCGCGCCTGCGGGCCGGGGCTGAAGGCCGGGTGGCGGTCCGCTGGGAGGAGCAGGCCGGCATCAGGGCCGCCTCCGGGCGGTGCGCCAGCCTGCCGGGCGCGTCCGCTTGCGGCCGTCCGGCAGGGCCACCGCTGCGCCATGCAGGCGGTCTCCGGCTCCGGCCGGGCGCCGCAACAGGAATTCGACGGTTTCGTCCGTGCCTGCACCTCCGGGCCGCGCGACGCCGGAAGGGCATCCACCCCCCCCCAACCGTTGGATGTCCATGACGGTACGCAATTCGGTCCCGCAGGTGCGGACGAAAGATAGCAAGGGCGGGTCCCCCCAAATCGCCCGCCCTTGCACACTCCCCACTCCCCCCTCATCAACCTGCCGTTAACCCTGCCGCCCATCTCCGGGCACGGGAAACAGCTCCTTTACCTCATGCCCTTAGGGTCGGCCCGCTCTGGATCTGCCGGCCAGGGGGGTCCGCCTCCGCAGCCGGCCAAGCTTTGTGGGGATGCTGACTTGGGCGCATGCGGGGACCATCCTGCCTTTTCCGAAACCGCGCTCGAGGGCACGCCATTCGGCTTTGCGCTGCTCGACGCCGGCAATGCCCTCTGCTGGCACAATGCGGCCTTCGCGCGGATGGTGCGCCCCGGCGGCCCGGCGCCGGCCGCGGGCGAGAATGCCGCGCAGCTCTGGCAGGCCCCCGGCAGGGAGGATTTCCGCGCCTATGCAGACGATGCCTGGCAGGGCCGGGACGGCAGCGGCGGCGGCGGGACGCAGGGCGTGATCCTGACGCCGCAGGCCGATGCAGGCGCGACGCTGAAAGCGTCCGGGCGGCTGGTCCGGGACGGTGCGGGGCGCGGCTACCTGCTGCTGTGCTGCGAGCCCTGGCGCCTGCTTGCCGCGCTCGACGCCGCCAGCGTCAACGGCTTCGGCCTGTCGCGCGAATCCGAGGCCCTGATGGTGCTCGCCGCCGCCCCCGCCCTTGGCCAGTGCCGCATCCTCGGCGCCAACCGCGAGGCCTGCGACCGGCTCGGCGACGGCGCGCCGCTCGCCGGGCAGCCGCTCGGCGCGCTCGCGGGCATCGACCTGCCGCCGCGGCTCTGGCGGGAGGCCGAGACCGCCTTCGCCACCGGCCGCGCCTATACCACGATGTACACCGCCGCGGCCTCCGCCACGGGCTTCGCGCTGATGCAATGGGACTTCTGGCCGGTGAACCGCCAGAACGGCCGCGTGACCCACTGGATGGACCGCCGCCGCCTGACCAGCGGCGCGCCGGGACAGCTCAACAGCGATGTCCGCTGGCTGCAGCTGGCTGCCGATGCGCTGCGCGCCACCGATGTCGGGCTCTGGCACTGGGATCTGCGCTCGGGCAACATCACCTATTCGCCGCGGCTGCTGGCCCAGCTCGGCTACGACCAGGCCGCGATCGGCGAGGGCGAGGAGTTCCTGGCCAGCCTCTACCATCCCGAGGACCTGCCGAAGCTGCGCCGCTCGGTCGACGAGGCGATCGCCGGCAGCGGCCAGTTCAGCCATGTCGTCCGGCTGGTCGACACCGCCGGGCGCTATCACTGGATCGCGGTGCAGGGACAGGTGATCCTCGACAGCGACGGCACGCCGATGCGCCTCTTCGGCACCGAGGCCGATGTCACCGAGGAGACGCTGCTGCGCGAGCGGCTGCTGCGCGCCGAGCGGATCGCCAAGATCGGCAACTGGTCGATGAATGCCAGCCCGCCCGGCATGTACTGGTCGCCCGAATGCTACCGCATCCACGGCATGGACCCGGCGCGGTTCAAGCCCTCGGCGACGCAGATGACCTACCTGATGCATCCCGAGGACAAGATGCTCCTGCAGGACGCGTTCAAGCGCACGCTGCGCGACGGCGCCCCGAATTGCGGCGACCACGACCGCTTCCGCGCCCGCATCATCCGCGGCGACGGCGAGATCCGCCATTGCGAATGGACCGCCATCATCGAGCGCGACAAGGGCGGCGCGCCCAGCGGTCTGGTCGGCACCATCCAGGACATCACCGACACGGTCGAGACGGAAAAGCGGCTGGTCCAGGCGCAGAAGATGGAGGTCGTCGGCCAGATGGCCGGGGGCGTCGCGCATGACTTCAACAACCTGCTGGCGGTGATCGTCGGCAACCTGGAGCTGCTGGAGGAGACCAGCCAGCATCCCGGCGGAGCCGACCTGATCCGCTCGGCGATCGAGGCGGCCAAGAAGGGCGCCGGGCTGACCCGCAACCTGCTGAGCTTCGCGCGCAAGGCGACGCTGGAGCCGATGCGCATCGACCTCAACGAGATGGTCACCGAGCTCGACAAGATGCTCAAGCGCGTGCTGCCGCGCACGATCGAGCTGGAGACGCGCTTTGCCGCCGGGCTCTGGCCGGTCCATGCCGACCGCAACTCCTTCGAGAACGCGCTGCTGAACCTCGCGATCAATGCCCGCGACGCGATGGACGGCTCGGGGCGGCTGACGATCGAGACCCAGAATGTCGCGCTGGAGGCGCCCTTCCTCGAGGAGGGGCAGGAGGATCTGGCGCCCGGCCACTACACCGTGGTCGCGGTCTCCGACAACGGCATCGGCATGAGCAAGGCGCAGCTCGCCAAGGTCTTCACGCCGTTCTACTCGACCAAGCCCCCCTCGAAGGGCTCGGGGCTCGGCCTGCCAATGGTGCAGGGCTTCGCCAAGCAGTCGGGCGGCGGCGTGCGGGTCTATTCCGAGCCAGGGCTCGGCACCACGGTCAAGCTCTTCCTGCCGGCCTCCGACGCCCAGGGCGCGGCTGCACGGCAGGCGGCGGAGGCCGCCCATCGCGATGTCCGGCTGGAGGGGCGCATCCTGCTGGTCGAGGACGATCCCGGCGTCAGCCGCGTGCTGACGCTGCGGCTGGAGCGGATGGGGCTGACCGTCATTGCCGCCACCTCCGGCGACGAGGCGCTGGATCTCTTCCCGACCTCCGGGCCGGTCGACGTGCTCCTGACCGACATCGTCATGCCCGGGGCGCTGCAGGGCCCGGCACTGGCGGAACGGCTGCGGCGGCTGGCGCCGGGGCTGCGGGTGATCTTCATGTCGGGCTATCCCAAGGAGACGCCCGTCCCCGGCGGCAGCGAAAGCGCCCAGGATATCCGCCTGATGAAGCCGATCAGCCGCGGCGACCTGACCAAGGCGCTGAGCCGCGCGCTCGGCGCGGCGGCTGCGGCGGACTGACCCGCCCGGGGGGCGCGAGGGGCCGGGCATTTCCGCTTCCGGCGGGGAAGCATCGCCGCTAGGGTGCCGCGCGTAACCACCAAGGAGACCAGACATGTCCGGTCAATTCGAGTCCCGCCTCGCCGCGCTCGGCATCACCCTGCCCGACGCCGCCGCGCCTGCCGCCAACTACGTGCCCTTCGTCCAGGTGGGCGACCTGCTGCATGTCTCGGGGCAGCTGCCCAAGGCCGAGGACGGCTCGCTGGCCACCGGAAAGCTCGGCGACGGGCTCGACACCGCCGAGGGCGCCGCGGCCGCGAAGCTCTGCGCGATCCAGCTGCTGGCCCAGGTCAAGGCGGCCTGCGGCGGCGATCTCGACCGGCTGGTGCGGGTGGTCAAGCTCGGCGCCTTCGTCAACTCCACCCCCGATTTCACCCAGCAGCCGCAGGTCGTGAACGGCGCCTCGGACTTCCTGGTCGAAGTGCTGGGCGATGCCGGGCGCCATGCCCGCTCGGCCGTCTCCTCGCCCTCGCTGCCGCTCGGCGTCGCGGTCGAGATCGACGGCATCTTCCAGATCCGATGAGCCTGCCCGCCGGGCTGCTGTCACGGCCCATTGCCCATCGCGGCCTGCACGAGCTGGCCCGGGGCATCCCCGAGAACAGCCTGGCGGCGGCCGAGGCCGCCTGCCGCGCGGGCTACGCGATCGAGCTCGACCTGCAGCCCAGCCTCGACGGCGTGGCGATGGTCTTCCATGACGACCGGCTGGACCGGCTGGCCGGACGGCCGGGGCTGGCCGCGGAGACCCTGGCGGCCGATCTGGAGGCGATGCCGATCCTCGGCACCGCCGAGCGCGTGCCGCGCTTCGCCGCTTTCCTCGATCTCGTCGCCGGGAGGGTGCCGCTGCTGGTCGAGCTGAAGAGCCAGCCGGGCAGCCCGGTCACGGCGACCGCGAAGCTCGCCGAGCTGGCGCTGGCCGCGCTCGACGGCTATCGCGGCGAGGTCGCGGTGATGTCCTTCAACCCCTATGCGGTGGCCCATGGCGCGATGCTGCGCCCGGATCTGGCCTGGGGGGTGACCACCGGCCACGGGCCGGGGCTCTTCCCGCAGGACCCGGCGCTCGACGCGCAGATCACCGGCGGGCCGCTCGATCCGCGCGACTATGGCGGCTGTTTCATCTCGCACGGGCTGCACGCGGCGGAGGCGACTTGGATCGGGCCGCTGCGCGCCGCCGGGCTGCCGGTCCTGGCCTGGACCGTCCGCAGCCCGGAAGACGAGGTCCTCGCCCGGCGCTTCGCCGCAAATATCACCTTCGAGGGATACCGCCCCGCCCTGCCCGCCGCAGGACTTGACCGCCCGGCCGAGACGCCCAAGTGATGGGACATGACCCATCCCGTGACGAGTGACGACGACATGATTGAGGTCTCCCTGATCGGGAGCCTCGAGGCGATTCCGGCAGCGGAGTGGGACGCCTGCGCCTGCCCCGAGACAGAAGACGGCGGCCCGCCCTTCGATCCCTTCACCACCCACCGCTTCCTCAAGGCGCTGGAGGATAGCGGCTCGGTCGGCGGCCGCTCGGGCTGGCAGCCGCGCTACATGCTGGTGCGCCATGGCGGCCGGACCGTCGCCTGCGCGCCGCTCTATGCCAAGAGCCACAGCCAGGGCGAGTACATCTTCGACCACAACTGGGCCCATGCCTACGAGCGCGCGGGCGGCGACTACTATCCCAAGCTGCAGATCGCGGTGCCCTTCACCCCGGCGACCGGCCGCCGGTTCCTGACCCGGCCGGGCTGGGAGGAGGCGGGCACCGAGGCGCTGATCCAGGGGGCGCGGCAGGTCGCGGCCAATCACGGGCTGTCCTCGGTCCATGCCACCTTCTGCACCGCCGAGGAGGCCGAACGCGCCGGGCGGTTCGGCATGATGCACCGGGTCAGCCAGCAATTTCACTGGGAAAACGGCGGCTATGCCGATTTCGACGGCTTCCTCGCCTCGCTGAGCTCGCGCAAGCGCAAGAACATCCGCAAGGAGCGCGCCACGGCCCAGGCCTTCGGCGGCGAGATCCTGAGGCTGACCGGCGACCAGATCGAGCCCCGGCACTGGGACGCGGTCTGGGCCTTCTACCAGGATACCGGCAGCCGCAAATGGGGCACGCCCTACCTGACGCGGGACTTCTTCGCCCAGGCCCATGCCCATCTGCGCGGCGACACGCTGCTGGTGCTGGCGCTGCGGAACGGGCGGCCGGTGGCCGGGGCGCTGAACTTCCTCGGCCGCGAGACGCTTTTCGGGCGCTACTGGGGCGCGCTCGAGCACCATCCCTGCCTGCATTTCGAGGCCTGCTACTACCAGGCGATCGAGCATGCGATCGGGGCCGGGATGGCGCGCGTCGAGGCCGGCGCCCAGGGCGAGCACAAGCTGGCGCGCGGCTACCTGCCGACCGCCACCCATTCGCTGCACTGGGTCGCCAACGAGAGCTTCTCGAACGCAATCGCGGAGTACCTGGAGGCCGAGCGGGCGGCGGTGGACGAGGAGATCGAGATCCTCACGGGCTACGGCCCCTTCCGCCGCACGGGCGAAGAGGCCGACCCGCAGGACTAGGACGGGCTCAGCGGGCGCGCTTCATCTTCTCGCCGGCCACGTTGAAGAGCGAGGAGCCGAGCGAGCGGTCGGAGAAGGCGCCGAGCACGGTGCGGGTCTGCTCTCCCGCCTCGTTGGTGATGATCCATTCCGCCAGCCGCACCGGCGAGGGCTCGAAATAGAGGCCGATCTGGCCGTATTCGGGATGGGCCGGATCCTGGGCGACGACCAGCGTGCGCTCGCCCGAGACGCGGTGGTCGACCACCATCCGGGCGCCGTCGAGCTGGACATTGGCGCCGAGGATGAGGTTCAGCGGGGTCTTCGCCAGCGGGTACTCGTCGGGCTGGGCGCCGGAATACTTGTCGAAGATCGCGACCTGGCCGCCGCCGACCATCACCAGGGTCTCGTTCGGCTTGTCATAGTCGAACCGGGCGCGGCCGGGACGCTTGAGCGAGAGCGTGCCGCGGTCCTGGCTGCCGTCGGGATTGACCTGGACGAAGCGCGCCTGGACCGATTGCAGGCTGTTGAGATAGGCCGAGATCTCGGAAAGCGCCAGCGGCGCGGCCAGGGCCGGCGCGGCGGCCAGGATGGGCAGCGCGGCAAGCGCGGCCGTGGCGGAAAGGAGCTGTCTGCGTTTCATGCCCCCTAGATAGGCATCGCGGCGGAAAAGAACAGCACCGCGGCGACAGGACGGGGTGACAAGCGCGTCATCGGCGGTCCGCCGCCGGACGGGATGCCCGGCCTTCCGCCTGAGGGGGCAGCCCGGCCCCGCGCCGCCCTTCGGACGGCCCGGGGCCGGGCATGGCGGCAGCGCCCCGGGGGACGCTGCGCGCCGGTGTCACTGTTCGGGCACGAGGATCTCGCGCTTGCCCACGTGGTTGGCCTGGGAGACGAGGCCCTCCTCCTCCATCTGCTCGACGAGCCGCGCGGCCTTGTTGTAGCCGATGCCGAGCTTGCGCTGGATGTAGGAGGTCGAGCACTTGCGGTCCTTGATGACGATCTGCACCGCCTTGTCGTAGAGCGCATCCTCGCCCGTGGTGTTGCCGCCGAGCCCGAGCACCGCGTCGATATCGGGCGCCGCCTCGTCATCGGGCCCCTCGAGCACGGTGTTGACATATTCCGGCGGGCCGTAGGCCTTGAGGTAGGTGACGACTTCCTCGACCTCCTCGTCGGAGGCGAAGGGGCCGTGGACGCGGGTGATCTTCGCCCCGCCCGCCATGTAGAGCATGTCGCCCATGCCGAGGAGCTGCTCGGCGCCCATTTCGCCCAGGATCGTGCGGCTGTCGACCTTGGAGGTCACCTGGAAGGAGATCCGGGTCGGGAAGTTCGCCTTGATCGTGCCGGTGATCACGTCGACCGAGGGACGCTGCGTCGCCATGATGATATGGATGCCCGAGGCGCGGGCCATCTGCGCCAGGCGCTGGATGCAGGCCTCGATCTCCTTGCCCGCGACCATCATCAGGTCGGCCATCTCGTCGACGATCACCACGATGAAGGGCAGCTTGACCGGCTGGATCTCCTCGGTCTCGAAGACCGGATCGCCGGTCTCGTCGTCGAAGCCGGTCTGGACGGTGCGGCTGAAGAGCTCGCCCTTGGCCAGCGCATCGGCGACGCGGCCATTGTAGCCCTCGATGTTGCGCACGCCCATCTTGGACATCTTGCGGTAGCGGTCCTCCATCTCGCCGACGACCCATTTCAGCGCGACGACGGCCTTCTTGGGATCGGTGACGACCGGGGACAGCAGATGCGGGATGCCGTCATAGACGGAGAGCTCCAGCATCTTCGGGTCGATCATGATCAGCCGGCATTCCTCGGGCGAGAGCTTGTAGAGGAGCGACAGGATCATGGTGTTGATGGCGACGGATTTCCCCGAGCCGGTGGTGCCCGCGATCAGCAGGTGGGGCATCTTGGCGAGGTTCGCCACGATCGGGCGGCCGCCGATATCCTTGCCGAGCGCCAGCGGGAGCCGCGCCTTGCCGTCGTCGAAATCGGTGGAGGCGAGGATCTCGCGCAGGAGCACCATCTCGCGGTGCTCGTTGGGCAGCTCGATGCCGATCACGGTGCGGCCCGGCACGGTGGAGACCCGCGCCGAGAGCGCCGACATCGACCGCGCGATATCGTCGGCCAGGCCGATCACGCGGCTGGCCTTGAGGCCCGGGGCGGGCTCCAGCTCGTACATGGTGACGACGGGGCCCGGGCGGACCGAGACGATGTCGCCCTTCACGCCGTAATCGTCGAGCACGGTCTCCAGCATGCGGGCGTTTTCCTGCAGCGCCTCGTCGGAGAGATAGTGCTTTTCCACCGTGGCCGGATCGGTCAGCAGCGCCAGCGGCGGCGGGGCGTAGCCCTCCTCGGGGTCGCCGAGGAAGTCGGGCTGGGCCTCGGCGCGGGCGCGGGCCGAGGGCTTGACCGTCGGCTGGACCGGCTGGCGCACCACGGCCTTCTGCGCCAGGAAGCGCGGGATCTCGGTGGCCGGCGCCGCGACGGGGACCGTGCCGTAATCGTCGTCATCCTCGTAGTCGTCGCCGTCCTCGGGGAGGTCCTCGTAGTGCTGGGCCGGACGGCCGGCGACGGGCGGCTCGGCCCGGCGCGGACGGATGAACATGGCCGGGCTGTCCGGCTCTCCCTCCTCGCCCTGCCCGGCGGCCGCGGCCGGCGCCTTGCCGCGCCGGCGCTTGGCCGCGAGCTGGGCCCGGTCCTGGCGCTGGCGGCGGCGGATCGCGCCGGTGATGCGGGCCTGCAGGCGGTCGTCGGCCTCGTCGCTCAATTCCTCGTCCTCGTCATCATACATGTCTTCGGGCACAGGCGCTGGCTCGGGCGCGATCCGCGGCCCGATCACCGGAATGCGGCTGAGGAAGCTCGCGCGCGCCGGGCGCGGCTCCTCGTAGGCCTCGTCATCCTCGTACTCGTCATAGCCGTCCTCGGCGTCGTAGCCGTCCTCGGCGGTCTCGTCGAAGACCTCGCGGCGATAGGCCTCCTCGGCGGCCTCGTAGGCCTCGCCGGAATAGCTGGCGCGCTCCAGGGCGGTCTGGAACAGCGGATCGCGGGTCCAGTCGCCATCTTCGTCGTCGAGCACCGCATCGTCGTCCTGGGCGGCGACGGCGCGGCGCGAACTGCGCGGCTCGGCGCGCGCGGCGGCCCGGCGCTCGGCCTTTTCGGCGCGGCGCTCCTCGCGGGTCTCGGCACGGCGGGCGCGGCGCTCGGAGAGGCCCGCGGCCGCCCCCTGCCCCGCCTCGCCCGCGCGGCGCAGCATCTTGTCATAGGCCAGCAGCATGCCGATGCCGAGGAAGCGGCCGAGCCCCGAGAGCTCCGCCCGGGTGAAGCCGGTGCAGAAGAGGCCGAAGGCCAGCAGCCCGAGGCCGAGGATCACGGCGGAGAGCTTCAGCGCCAGCGCCAGGCCGACCGGCAGGATGCCGATCACGATCCCCAGCGCGGCATCGCCCAGCATGCCGCCCAGGCCGAAATGGTGCGTCCAGTTCGGCCCCGGCACATGGGTCGAGGCATAGACCGCCGCCAGCGCCACCCAGATCGGCAGGAAGACCGCCCGCGCCAGCAGCCGCTCGCCGCCCTTGTGGAACAGGAACCGCACGCCCCAGATGCCGAGCGCCGCCACCAGCGCCCAAGCGCCGCGGCCGAAGATGAAGCTCAGCGCCGAGGCGACATAGGCGCCGGGATAGCCAAGGATGTTCTGCGGATCGCCCGCCGTGCTGCCCAGGAAGGACGGGTCGTAGGGCGAATAGCTCGCCAGCATCAGCCCCAGCCCGACAGCGCCGGCAATCAGCGCCAGGCCGATCAGCTCGCTCGAGCGCCTCTCCAGCGCCGCCTGGGTCTCGGCATCCAGAAGGGGATCACGTCCGCGGGTCGAATAGGCCATGGCTCAGGTCCTCAACTGTCATACAGGCAATGGCGGATCAGGGTCAGTCCGGTTTCAGTCTGCTCCATCGGCGCAACCAGCGCGACGCGCAGATAGCCCGCCCCGGGATTGCCGCTGCCGCTGTCGCGGCCGAGATAGGCGCCGGGCAGGCAGCGCACGCCGGTCTGCTGCCAGAGCTTCAGGCAGGCCGCCTCGCTGTCCTCGACCGGCAGCCAGAGGAAGAACCCGGCCTGCGGCGGCTCGTAGCCCGGCACGCCCGAGAAGATGCGGTCGGCCAGGTCGAACTTGATGCCGTAGAGGCGGCGGTTCTCGACCACATGCGCCTCGTCCGCCCAGACCCGCGCCGAGGCGGCCTGGATCGGCATCGGCAGCGGCGCGCCGGAATAGGCCCGGAGCTGGCGGATGCGGCGGATGTTCTCCGGCCCCGAGATCACCGAGCCCGAGCGCAGCCCCGGCAGGTTGGAGCGCTTGGACAGCGAATGGATCGCCAGCACGCGTTCGGGATCGGTCCCCTTCGCGGCGGCGGCAGCGAGGATCCCCGGCGGCGGCGTGCCGCGATAGACCTCGGAATAGCATTCATCGGCGACGATCTTGAAATCGTGCTTCTCCGCCAGGTCGAGCAGCGCGGCCCAGTAGGCCCCGTCCGCCACCGCGCCCTGCGGATTCGACGGCGAGCAGATATAGCACAGCGTCACCCGGTCGAGGATCTCGGCGGGCAGCGCGGCATAGTCGGGCAGATGGCCGGTCTCGCGCGTCGCGGGCACCAGCACCGGCTCCGCCCCGACCGAGATCGCCGCGATGGCATAGACCTGGTAGAACGGGTTCGGCAGCAGGAAGACCGGCGGCTTGCCGTTCTTGGTCTCGGGCGCGATCGCCATGGCGATGTTGTAGAGCCCTTCGCGGCTGCCGTTCAGCGCCATCACCTGGCTTGCCGCATCGACCGCCACGCCGTAGCGGCGCCCCGCCCAGTCCGCGATCGCGCCCAGGAGCTCGGGCGAACCGTCATTGGCCGGGTAGCTGCCGAATCCGGCGGCATTCGCGGCGATGATCTCCGTCACCCACTCCGGGAACGCATGCTTCGGCTCGCCGATCGACATCGACAAGGGCGCCCCGCCGGGCTCGTGATGGTCGAGAAGAGCCCGCAGACGCGGAAACGCGTAAGCGGGCAGATCGGAAAACCGGTCTGGATACTGCATCTGTGCCTCAGCTTTCCGGGATCTGCCGTCCCGGTATCTGTCCAGGACGATACCGGAAGCCCCCCCTTGCGTCCAGCCCGGGACCGGCCCCTGGCTGGTCTGTGCCGAATATTGTGACCTGAATGCGAATAGTTAATCCAGGGATGCTGCCCTTGCGGGCAGCATCGCAGGCGTCAGCCGATCGCCGTTTCCGCCGCCTGGCCGATCCGCAGCAGCCGCTCTTCCTGGCCGGGTGCCGCCATCACCATCAGCCCGCAGCAATCGGTGCCGGTCGGCAGGGTCAGCGCGCAGAGCCCCATCAGGTTGCCGATCCGGGTGTTGCGCAGCGCCAGCAGGTTCTCGGTGCGGAAATACTCCGGATCGCTCTCCAGCCGCGCCGCGTCGGGCGGCAGGATCGGCGTGGTCGGCAGCAGCACCGCGTCATAGCCCGCGGTCTCTTCGCCATAGACGCCGCGCAGCCGGTCGAGCGCCTGCCAGCCGGCGACGAAATCCTCGGCCGAGATGCCCGCCCCCTGGCGGAAGCGGTCGCGGATCGGCGGGTGCATCTTGCCGGGCGCCGCCTCGATCAGCTTGCCCCAGGTGCCATAGGCCTCGCCGGGGAAGAGCATCGCGGCAGAGGCAAAGGCCTCGGCCACGGCCGGGACCTGCACCCGGCTGACCTTGGCGCCCGCCGCCGAGAGCCTGGCCAGGGCCTGCTCGAAGGCGCTGCCCGGCGCGTCGCGCACATCGTCGAGCGCGATGGTCTCGAGCACCGCAAGCCGCAGCCCCGAGAGCGAAGCGCCGCGCAGATCGGCCGCCTTGCCGCCTTCGAGCAGCGCCAGCAGCTCCGCGGCATCCTCGACGCTGCGGCAGAGCGGGCCGACCGTGTCGAACCGCGCCGCCAGCGGCACCACCCCGGTCAGCGGCAGCCGCCCCGCGGTGGTCTTCAGCCCTACCAGGTTGTTCCAGGCCGAGGGGGTGCGCACCGAGCCGCCGGTATCCGAGCCGATCCCCGCCGCCGCCAGGCCAAGCGCCACCGAGACCGCCGCGCCGGAAGAAGAGCCCCCGGGCGCCAGCGCCGGATCGGTCGCGTTCGGCGGCGTCGCCGTCATTGGGTTCAGCCCCAGCCCGGAAAAGGCCAGCTCCGTCATGTGGGTCTTGCCGAGGCAGACCGAGCCGCCCAGCGTCGCCGTCTCCAGCACCTCGGCATCGCGCGCGGGCACACGGCCCTCCAGCAGGCGCGAGCCCGCCTCGGTGGCCACGCCCGCCGTGTCGAACAGGTCCTTCCAGGAGATCGGCACCCCGTCGAGCGCGCCGCGCCGCAGCCCGGTCTTCGCCCGGCCGCGGGCGGCCTCCGCCTCGGCCAGCGCGCGCTCGCGGGTCAGCCGCGCATAGATGCGCCCGCCCTCGGGATGCGCCTCTGCGGCGTCGAGAAAGGCTGCCGCCAGCTCCACCGGGTCGATCCGCCCTGCCGCGATCCCGCGCCCCAGTTCCGCCGCGCTCTGCGCCCGCCACTCGTCCATGTCACGTCCTCGTCAATGGTGTCGCAGCCAAGCTAGAGGGCGCGATCCGGATGGACAATCCCGTCCGGGGCTTTCATCTATGCGGCATGGAACAGGACGTCCTCATCGCGGGCGGCAGCCTCAACGGCGCCAGCCTCGCTCTCGCCCTCGCCCGCGCCGGCCTGCGCGTGGCGGTGATCGACCCGCTGCCGGATGCGGCCCAGACCGCGCCGGATTTCGACGGGCGCAGCTATGCGCTGGCGCTGGCCAGCGTGCGCATGCTCGAGGTCCTGGGGCTCTGGGATCGGCTGGCCCCCGACGCGCAGCCGATGCTCGACATCCGCATCGGCGACGGCCGCGCGGGCGAAGGCGCGGGCCCCGCGACACTGCATTTCGACAGCCGCGAGCTCGGCGAGGGCCCGCTCGGGCAGATGGTCGAGGACCGCCACCTGCGCGCCGCGCTGCTTTCGGCGCTTCGCGAGACGCCGGGCATCACCCGGATCGAGGGCGCCGTGGCAGCGCAGGAGACCGCGCCGGGCCGCGCCACGGTCACGCTGGCGGACGGGCGGCAATTCTCGGCACCGCTTCTCGTCGGCGCGGACGGACGCCGCAGCGGCACGGCGGAGCGCGCCGGCATCGCCCGCAAGGTCACCGATTACGGCCAGACCGCGCTGGTCTGCGCCATCGGCCACGAACTGCCGCATCACGGCTGCGCCTACCAGATCTTCCTGCCGCCCGGCCCGCTGGCGATTCTGCCGCTGACCGGCAACCGCTCTTCCATCGTCTGGAGCGAGACCACCGCCCAGGCCGAGGCAATCCAGGCGCTGAGCGACGAGGAGTACCTGCAGGTGCTGCGGCCGCGCTTCGGCGATTTCCTCGGCCCGATCCACATTGCCGGGGCGCGCTATACCTATCCGCTGAACATGACCCTGGCGGAGCGCTTCACCGCCGAGCGGCTGGCGCTGGTCGGCGATGCCGCGCGGGGCCTGCATCCGATTGCGGGCCAGGGGCTGAATGCCGGGCTGCGCGATGTCGCAGCGCTGGCCGAAGTGCTGGTCGATGCCGCGCGGCGCGGCGAGGATCTGGGCTGGCCGCTGGTGCTCGACCGCTATGCCGGCTGGCGGCGCTTCGACACGGCGACGCTGGCGATCGCCACGGACGGGTTCAACCGGCTGTTCTCCAATGACAATCCGTTCCTGCGGCTTGGCCGGGACATCGGGCTGGGCCTGGCGAATGCGCTGCCGCCGCTGCGCCGCGGACTGATGCGCGAGGCGGCCGGGCTCAGCGGGGACGTGCCGCGACTCCTGCGCGGGCAGCCGCTCTGAAACGAAAAAGGCAGGGGTCGCCCCCTGCCCGTCCCTTGCCGTGAGCGCGCGGATCAGGCGCGTTCGGCGTATTCCATGGTCTCGGTATTGACGACGATGTCCTCGTCGGTGCCGACGAAGGGCGGCACCATCACGCGGATGCCGTTGTCGAGCAGCGCCGGCTTGAAGCTGTTCGCCGCGGTCTGGCCCTTCACGACCGGCTCGGTCTCGACGATCTTGCAGATGACCTTCTGCGGCAGCTGCGCCGAGAGCGCCTCGGAATCGTAGTACTCGATCACCGCGGTCATGCCGTCCTGCAGGAAGGGGCGCCGCTCGCCGAGGATCTCGGCCGGGATCTCGATCTGCTCGAAGGTCTCGCTGTCCATGAAGACCAGCATGCCGTCGGATTCGTAGAGGAACTGCTGGTCCTTCTGCTCCAGACGGACGCGCTCGACCTTGTCTGCCGAGCGGAAGCGCTCGTTCAGCTTGGACCCGTTGCGCAGGTTGCGCATCTCGACCTGGGCGAAGGCGCCGCCCTTGCCGGGCTTCACATGGTCCACTTTCACGGCGGTCCAGAGGCCGCCATTGTGTTCCAGGATATTCCCGGGACGGATTTCGTTCCCATTGATTTTAGGCATGACGCGGCTCGCGAAGTGGTTGAACGGGGTGTGGAGGCCCCTATATCGCCCGGGTAGCGATCTGGCAACACTCGCCGCCAGAGGGACGACATGTGTTAAGCTTGCGTTAGACGCATAGCGGTCATGACAGAAACGCAATATCGAATCGGTGCGGGAAATGCATATTGCCCTGCACCCGGAAAGATGCAAGAGCAAGAATAAGGAAACGAAATGGGCGAATTCGTCGATAGCACTGCTTTTAATCACGAGCAGGGCAACCGTGCCCGCAAACTGTTCGCGGCTGTTGTGCTTGCCGCACTGGATGACGCGATTGCGGATGACAAGAAATACGGCAATGGCCCCGAGCAGATCGCCCGGTGGGCCCGCTCGCGCGATGGCCGCGAAGTGCTGAGCTGCGCCGGGATCGACCCGAACGAGCGCGTCGTCGGAGGTCTCATGGAGTTCGTCTCCAAGGGCGTGCGCACCTCGGTGGCACTGTCCCGCGAAGAGTCTGAGCGCCGCCATGCCGCAGAGGCCGCAGAGGCCGCCTGAGCCTGACCCGGTTCGCCGGCCCCCCTTAAACAGAAGCGCTTCCCCGAAAGGAAGCGCTTCTGTTTTTTATCTGCTGGAACAGTACGGTACGGGGCTGTCAGTCCTGCCCCGCCGCCAGCGCCCGCAGTTCCTCGCGCAGGATGCGGCGGATATTCTCGTTGATCCGCGGCCCCATGCGGTTGCGGATTTCCTCCCGCAGGATCTCGCGGACCAGGTTGCGCAGCTTGGCTTCGTCGATCCCGGGAAGATCGGCCACCGGCTCCGCCTCTGCCGCCTCCGCCGCGGATACCGGCTCGAGCGGCAGATCCCAGCTCGGCTCGGACGCGGCCGCTTCGGCGGCGGGAACCTCCGTGCCATTCGCCGCGATCCGCGCATCGGCGCCCAGCACCAGCCGCCGCGCCGCGGCGCTGGCCTTCTCGCTGACCACCGGCATGTCGCGGTCCGGCCGCTCGGCGGCCTCGCGGTCCTGCTGATTCTTCACTTCCTTGGCGACCAGGCGCCGGATGGAGGCCAGGACCTCCTCGGGATCGCGGGCGGCGCTCATCCGAGCACCTCCGCTTGAGTCATCTGCCATTCTGTCACTTCCCCAGCGCTTTCAGCACTTTGTCGAGCTTGATCCCCTGTTCCGAGGTGAAGACGGTCGGGGCTGTCCGCACTTTATCGAAATAGGCGTTCTCGTCATAGGCCACGACGTCGAGACCCAGATTGTCGGCGGTGAGCTGCCCCATGGTCGAGAGCAGGAAGTAGTAGGCGTCCTGTTCCACGGTCAGCGCCTCGATGCGGCTGCCGCGGGCGTCGAGCAGGTCCTGCTCGGCGTTCAGCACGTCGAGCGTGGTGCGTGCGCCCAGCGTCGCTTCCTCGCGCGTGCCGTCGAAGGCGACCTGCGAGGCCTCGATCTGGCGCTCGGTTGCCTCGAGGCTGGCGACGGCGACCTGGAAATTCGCCCAGGCGAAGCCGACCCGCTCCTTCACGTTCAGCGTCGTCTGCAGCAGCGCCGAGCGGTTCTGCTCGAGCGTGGCCACCGCGCGGCGGTAGAGCGCGTTGATCTGGCCGCCCTGGTAGATCGGGCCGCCGAATTCGAGGCCGAGCGTCGCGATCGGCTCCATGTCGTTGGTGTTCGAGCTGGTGGAGCTGTCCGAATAGCCGACCGAACCGGTCGCGCTGAGCGAGGGCATCACGTTCCGCTGGGCGATGTCGACATTGATCTCCTGGGCGGAGACCAGGAACTGCTGCTGGCGGATGGCCGGATGGCCGCGCACGGCGGTGTCGCGCGCGGTGTCGAGGCTCGCGGGCATGCCCGAGAAGGACGGCGGCGGCGACAGGTCGCCCGGATAGCGGCCGACGGCCAGGTTGAAGGCCTCGCGCGCGGTCTCCAGATCGCCGTTTGCGGCAACCAGGCTGGCCTGGGCGGCGGCCAGGAAGGCCTCGGCCTGCGCGACGTCGGTGCGGGTCACCTCGCCCACGTCGAACCGGTCATTGGCGGCGCGCAGCTCTTCCTCGAGCACGCGGACGTTGTTGCGGCGCAGGTCGACGAAGGCCGCGGCCTGGCGCACCTGGGTATAGGCCTGCACTGCCGAGAACAGCACGTCCTGCTCCTGCGCGACCAGTGCCTGGCGCGCGGCCAGCACCGCCTCTTTCGCCGCCTCGACCGACAGCCGGTTGCGGCCGAACTCGAAGAGGCTCATCTGCGCAGTCAGCTCGAGCGTGTTGGTGATCGACTGGCTGTTCTCGCGCACCCGGGCCCCGCTGCTGGTGGTCAGCACATCGGTGTCGAGGTCCCAGAAATAGCTGCGCGAGGCGGAATAGGCGAGGATCGGCCTGAGCGCCGAGACCGCGATGGCGACATCCTCGTCGGAGGCGCGCAGCACGGCGCGGCTCTGCTCCAGCAGGTTCGAATTGTTGTAGGCGGAGACCAGCGTGTCCGTCAGGGTCTCTGCCGAAGCCGCGGACGCGGCAATCGCGGCCGCACAGGCCAGCAGGGTTGTCTTGATCTTGCGCACCTTGGGTCCTCTTTTCCTGCAGCGCTCCGCCGCCGGACAGGGCGGATCCTCAGAGCGCGAAGTCTTTCTTCTGCTCGAATCCCGGAAGGACGGGCGCCCCCGCATTGAAGGCAAACCGCCACGAAACCGTTCCGTTCACCTTGTACCCTACCCGCACGGCCCCGAGCGCGCCATCCACAAAGGGCGCGACGATGCGACCGCCATCCTTGAGCTGTGCCAATAGGGCATCACCGATTGCCTCTACCGCGCCCTCGATCACGATAACGTCATAGGGCCCGTGCTGCGCCAGCCCCTCCGAAAGCGGCCCTTCGATCACCGCGACATTGTCCGCGCCATGCTCGGAGAGATTCGCCGCCGCCTCGCGGGCCATGTCCTCGTCCTCCTCGAGCGCGACCACCGCCTCGGCCAGATGCGCGATCACGCAGGCCGAATAGCCCAGCCCCGGCCCGACATCGAGCACCAGGTCGCCGGGATGGATGTCGGCGGCTTCCAGCATCTTGGCGAAGGTGCGCGGCTCCAGGATGACCCGGCCGGGCGCGAGCGGCAGGTTCTCGCCGACATAGGCGGCATCCTTCAGCTCCTCCGGCACGTAGATTTCGCGCGGGACACGCAAGAGCGCCTCGATGATCGGGAACCTCGTCACATCCGCGGGCCTGACTTGCGTATCGACCATGATGGTGCGGCGATGGGCAAAATCGGTCATCTGCGAGAGCACTCCCCGGGCTGCATGGCGGACACGGGAGAACACATGGCACAGTCCCCCGCAGGGGGCAATGTGGACCGGCAAGCAATAAGGACGCATGAACTCCGGCGCGGAGGCAGGGTTTTCCGCTGGGTCAGGTTCTCCTGCCTCGTGCGCGCCGCGCGCCCGGCGCATTCTGGGCGCCAACGGATTTTCGGCAGGCAGGGGACCGGAATGCAGGGCATTCTCACCGGACTGGGCTTCTCGCTGGTGACGGCGCTGGTCGTCATCCTGGGCGATCTGGTCATCAAGCTGGCCGCCGATCGCGGCGCGATCTCCGAGGGGGCGCATTTCCTGACCGGGGGCTGCCTGCTCTATCTCGTCTCCGCGCTGATGTGGTTCCTGGCGATGCGGCACATCCCGCTCGGCGCCGCCGCGGTCGCCTATTCCGGCTTCACCCTGCTGGGCGCCTGTGCCCTCGGCGTGCTGGTCTTCGGCGAGCCCTTCCGCCTGCGCGAGGCCCTGGGCATCGCCTGCGCGCTGGCCTCGGTCCTCTTGATGCTGCCCTCGGAGTGATCCGCGCTAGCCCATCCCGTGGCGCAGGATGACCGGGACGATCAGGTCCTCCTCGTCCTCGAGATGCCGCAGCAGGAAGGGCTCGAACGCCTCCAGCGAGGCCAGCAGCCGCGCCGCCTCGTCGCGGTCCGAAGAGGCGCCGATTACCGCATTCGCTTCGGCCGAGAGCTGCTCCAGCCAGGGATCGAGCGCATGGTGGTCGCCGTCGAGCAGCCCGAAGCCGCGCTCCAGCCGCGGTTCCAGCCGCAGCATCTCGGGGAAGTAGTGGTGGTCCTCGACCCGGTGATGGTCATGCAGCCCGCCGATCAGCATGCCGCCATGGTGCCAGACCCGGTTGGCCATCACCTCGGGCGCGGAATTGCCGTCGAGAAAGCCCTGCAGATCCGTGCGCAGCAGCCCGGAGAGGCGGCGGAAGCCCAGATGCTTCTCGATCCAGAATTCGGCGAGCCCGTGAAAGCGGGGATGCGCGCTCCAGGCCGAGCGCGGCAGGTCCTCCACCAGCGCGCGCAGGGCGTCGGGCAGACCGGGGCGGGCAGAGAGGGAGTCGTCATCGGCCATGGCGGCACCTCCTGCGCGGAATATGAGACGCAAAAGGCGCGGGCTGTCTACCCGCGCCTTGATCGTCACCGGGTCCGGGGCCGGTTCAGCCGCCGACCACCTCGGCCACGGCCTTCGCCAGCAGCGGCACGGTCTCGCTGTTCAGCCCGGCGATGTTGATGCGGCTGTCGGAGACGCCGTAGATGCCGTGGGTCTCGCGCAGCTCGTCCATCTGCGCGGCGGTCAGGCCCAGCATCGAGAACATGCCGCGATGGCGCGCGATGAAATCGAACCGGTCGGAATTGGTCAGCCGCTTCAGCTCGCCCGCCAGCTGCTCGCGCAGCGCCAGCATGCCGGTGCGGACCTCTTCCAGCTCGGCCATCCATTCGGCCTTCAGCGCCTCGTCGGTCAGGATCATCGTGACCAGCCGCGCGCCGTGATCCGGCGGGAAGGAGTAGTTCTGGCGGTTGAGATAGGCCAGCGTCTTCTGCGCGCGGGCCGTCTCGGCGCCGCCGCGGGACACCGCCATCAGCGCGCCGGTGCGCTCGCGGTAGACGCCGAAATTCTTCGAGCAGCTCGCGGCGATGATCGTCTCGGGGCAGTTCTCGGCCACCAGGCGCACGCCATAGGCATCCTCTTCCAGCCCGTCGCCGAAGCCCTGGTAGGCGATGTCGATCATCGGGATCAGCGCGCGCTCGTTGAGGATGTCGACCACCTGGCGCCACTGCGCCTGGGTCAGGTTCGCGCCGGTGGGGTTGTGGCAGCAGCCATGCAGCAGGATCACGTCGCCCGGCAGCGCGGTGTCGAGATCGGCGATCATGCCGGCGAAATCGACTTCGCCCGACTCGGCGTCGAAATAGCGGTAGGGCTTGTGGGCGACGCCCATGTGCTTGAGGATCGAGATGTGGTTGCCCCAGGTCGGGGTCGAGTACCAGACCGTCGCCGAGGCATTGCCGAGCTTCACCAGGTCGAAGCCCTGGCGCACCGCGCCGGTGCCGCCCGGGGTCCCCACGCTGGCCACGTCGCCGCGCGGGACCGCGCCGCCGAGGACCATCGCGACCATGGCGTCATTGAAGTCGGGCGCGCCGGCCAGCGCGACGTAGGTCTTGGTGGTCTCGGTCTCCCACAGCGTCTTCTCCGCGGCCTTCACGGCACGCATGATGGGCGTGTGGCCGCTGGCGTCCTTGTAGACGCCGACGCCCAGATCGATCTTCTGCTCCCGCGCATCGTCGCGGTACATGGCCATGAGCTTCAGGATCTTGTCTTCGGGCTGGTCAGGCAGGGCGCTGAACATCGGAACCTCGCTGTCAGGAGTGATGCCGGGGGCTTAGGGGAAACACGCGCAAAGGGCAATGACCGGCTCCGGCGGAACCGGACGCCGCGCGCGGCTGCGCTTCGCCCGCAACGGCCCGCCCGGCGGCAGCCCCCCTGCGCGCCATGCCCCGGCGGCCCTGCGGGCCAGGGGGCCCCGCCGCCGCGGCTGCCCGCGCCGGGCACAGCTTCGGGGAGCAGGCGGCTTCCACCGCCAGCGAGGCCGGGGGCACCATCCGGCATTGCGCCTGCCGCAGCGGGCCGGACACGGCCCCGGTCCTGCGATGGACGGACCCCGGCGGCGCCGCTTTCGCCCCTCCCCTGCGCGCCATGGCCGGCCCCCTTCCCGCGGCATCCGGCCATGCGGACCGGGTCTTCGCGGTCGCCGTCGGCGACGCCCCCGCGCGATGGCGCCCGCCCCGGACAGGCAGCCGCTCCGGAGAAGTGCGCCGCCCAGCCGGCCGGGACAGGACGGCGGCGGATCCCGGATCCAGAGCGGCCCCCGCCTCCCGCCCGGCGAACCTGCCGCCTGCAGGGAAAGGGCGCGCCGCACCGCCGCAGGCCTGCGCGGCAGCCCGGTCGGCGGCGCAGTTCTGCGGCGACAGGAGGCGGCCCGGCCGGAGCGCGAACGGACCGCTCTGCCGGACTCGGACGAAGCGGGGGCCGGCGGCCGTGACACCCGCCCCTGCCTCCGGGATGCTGCAGTTCCAGCTCCCGGACAGGGCGCCGGGCGCGCCGGACGGGACAGTGCGGGCGGCAGCGCGGCGGAGAACCGGTCCGGGGCCATGATCTCCTGCCGCGGCACCGCCCCTCCGCAGCGGGACGGCCGGTGCCAGATTGACGGAGCCCCCCGATCCGCGCTATGGCAGCGGCATGACGAATATCGCGACCCTCTCTGCAATGTCCTATTACCCGCTGCCCTAGCAGCGGAGCATTCGTCATGTTCACCGCTGCCTCGTGCCAGCGGTTGAGCGCCTCGCCCCCATGACCCCTGGCTCCCTCTCTCAGGATCAGGATCATGTTCACCGGCTTTCCCTCTGTCACCATCATCGGCTTCGGCGCCTTCGGGCAGCTCGCCGCCAGCCTTCTCGCCCCGCATGCCGCCGTCTCGGTGCATGACCGCTCTCCCGCCGCACTTGCCGAAGCGGCGGAACGTGGCTTCGCGACGATCGCCGATCCGCGCGACATCGGCGCAGAGCTCGTCATCCTGGCCGTCCCGGTCCGGGCCCTGCCGGGCTGCCTCGGCGCGCTCGCCCCGCATCTGCGGCCCGGGCAGCTCGTCATGGATGTCTGCTCGATCAAGGAGGAGCCCGCGCGGCTGATGCGCCAGCTGCTGCCCGCCCATGTCGAGATCCTCGCCAGCCACCCGATGTTCGGTCCCGGCAGCGCGGCAGGCGGGATCGCGGGCTGCCAGATCGTGCTCTGCCCGGTGCGCGGCACGCGCTGGCGGCGGCTGGCGGCCTTCCTGCGCAGCCGGCTAGCCCTCGACATCGTCGTCACCACGCCAGAGGACCATGACCGCCAGGCGGCCATGAGCCAGGGGCTGACCCATCTGCTGGCACGGGCCTTCTCCGCGCTCGGCGAGCGGCCACGGATCCGCACCCGCAGCTTCGACCTGATCTCCGAGGCGCTGGCGATGGTCACCGACGACGCGCCCGAGATCTTCGAGGCCGTCACCCGCAGCAACCGCCATGTCGCGCCGCTGCGCGAGAGCCTGCTTCTGGCCCTCTCGGCGGCGGCGCAGGCGGGCGAGGACGGCAGCGCGGCGGCCGGGATCCGGCGGGAGGCCTGAACCCGGCGCCCCGCGCGGATTTCCGCCGGACAGTCTGTCCGGTTGCGCCTAGGGGTTGATTATGGTCTCTTTCTTCCACGCTCCGCCCGTCGCGCCCCGCCGCCAGGCCCGCCCGCGCGGAGAAATCGCCCATTCGGGGTGGTGACCGCGGCCCGGTCCGGAAGGCCGCCGCGGCAGACACACGAAGAGAGAGCGGGAGATTCCCATGACATTTTCCAGACTGAGCGCGGCCGCCATTTTCGGCCTTGCCGCCTCCGCCGGCGCCGCGATGGCGCAGACAGATTGCGGCGACGTCTCGATTGCCGAGATGAACTGGGCCTCGGCCGAGCTGATGGCCAATGTCGACGCCATCATCCTGGAAGAAGGCTATGACTGCGACGTGGAGCTGATCCCCGGCGCCACCAACACCACCTTCGCCTCGATGAACGAGAAGGCCCAGCCGGATGTCGCGCCGGAACTGTGGATCAACGCGGTGCGCGATCCGCTGTCGGCCGCCAAGGAAGAGGGCCGCCTGCAGGCGCTGAACGACGGCCCGATCACCGGGCTGGGCGAAGGCTGGTGGGTCACCAGCGAATTCCACGAGGCCCATCCCGAGATCGACACCGTCGAGAAGATGCTGGCGCACCCCGAGCTGGTGCCCGATGTCGAGGATCCCGATCTGGGCGCCTTCATGGGCTGCCCGGCCGGCTGGGGCTGCCAGCTGGTCAACGCCAACCTGTTCCGCGCCTTCGACATGGAGGAGAAGGGCTGGAAGCTGGTCGATCCGGGCTCCGCGGCGGGTCTCGACGGCTCGATCGCCAAGGCGGTGAACCGCTCCGAGCCCTGGTTCGGCTACTACTGGTCGCCGACCGCGGTGATCGGCAAGTACGGCCTGGTCATGCTGCCCTTCGAAACCGAATGGGCCGGCCGGGAGAACTGGGACGGCTGCATCGCGATGTCCGAGCAGGACTGCCTTGATCCCAAGCCGACGAGCTGGACCAAGTCCGAGGTCGAGACCGTGGTGACCAAGGGCTTCCTCGACGAGGGCGGCATCGCCCAGGACTATTTCAAGGCGCGGGTCTTCCCCGGCGAGGTGATGAACGCGATGCTCGTCTACATGACCGAGAACCAGGCCAATGGCGAGGATGCCGCCTACGAGTTCCTGATCGAGCATGAAGACGTCTGGACCCAGTGGGTGCCCGAGGATGTCGCCGAGAAGGTCAAGGACGCGCTCTGAGCGCGGCCCAGGCCCCTGCCCGCCCGCGGCTCCGGCCGCGGGCTTTGCTATGAAAGGAGACCCATGCTGGACTTCCTGACAGAATTCCCCTCGCTCGGCCGCCGCGACCTCTCGGCGCTCCGCCAGGGGATCGACGAAAGCTTCCGGACCTTCTCGCGCGCCTATGGCGAACAGCTCGAAGCCTTCTTCAACCCCCTGCTGAAATTCCTGGTCTGGTTCCAGGATCTGCTGACCGACGCGCCCTGGCCGCTGGTGATCCTGGTGATCGCCGCGCTGACCTGGTTCGGCGCGCGCAGCTGGAAGATCACCGGCGGCACCATCATCGCCTTCCTGCTGATCGGCATCTTCGACATGTGGGAAGACACGATGGCGACCCTCGCCATGATCTCGGTGGCGACCTTCCTGTGCATCGCGATCGGCATTCCGCTCGGCATCCTGATGGCGCGCTGGGACCGGGCGCAGGCGCTGATCACGCCGGTCCTCGACGTGATGCAGACGATCCCCAGCTTCGTCTACCTGATCCCGGTCGTCATGCTCCTGGGCATCGGCAAGGTGCCGGGGCTGCTGGCGGTCTGCATCTACGCGCTGCCGCCGATCGTGCGGCTGACCAATCTCGGCATCCGCCTGGTCGACCGCGAGGTGATGGAGGCGGCCGAGGCCTTCGGCGCCTCCTACCGGCAGAAGCTCTTCGGGGTGCAGATCCCGCTGGCGCTGCCGAATATCTTCGCCGGCGTCAACCAGACCATCATGATGGCGTTGTCGATGGTCGTCATCGCCTCGATGATCGGGGTGCAGGGGCTCGGCGTGCCGGTGCTGCGCGCGATCTCCAACCAGTACCTGGCGCTGGGGCTGATGAACGGGCTCGCCATCGTGGCGCTGGCCATCATCTTCGACCGCGTCAGCCAGACCTATGGCAAGCGCCTGCAAGCCTATCGGGAGACCGGCCGTGAGTGACGAGGAACCCAAAGTCCGCATCAAGGAGCTCTACAAGATCTTCGGCGACAACCCGAAGGCGGCGCTCGGCGATGTCCGGGGCGGCATGACGAAGTCGGAGCTGCTGGAGCAGAAGAGCCACGTGCTGGGGCTGCGCGACATCAATCTCGACATCCCCGGACGCAAGATCCAGGTGATCATGGGGCTGTCGGGCTCGGGCAAGTCGACGCTGATCCGCCACCTGAACCGGCTGATCGAGCCCACCTCGGGCGAGATCTGGGTCGATGGCGAGGACGTGCTGGCGATGAACGAGAAGGCGCTGCGCGACCTGCGGCGCTTCAAGATGTCGATGGTCTTCCAGAAATTCGGCCTGCTGCCGCACCGCACGGTGCAGGAGAATGTCGAATACGGGCTCGGCATCCAGGGCGTCGATGCCGCCGAGGCCGCGGAGCGGGCGGCGAAATGGATCGTCCGGGTCGGGCTCGCGGGGTTCGAGGGGCACTATCCCGGCCAGCTCTCGGGCGGGATGCAGCAGCGCGTCGGCCTGGCGCGCGCGCTGGCGACCGATGCCGAGATCCTGTTGATGGACGAGGCGTTCTCGGCGCTCGATCCGCTGATCCGCACCGACATGCAGACGATCCTGCTGGAGCTGCAGGAAGAGCTGCACAAGACGATCATCTTCATCACCCACGATCTGGACGAGGCGCTGCGGATCGGCGACCGCATCGCCATCCTGCGCGACGGCGAGATCATCCAGGCCTCGGATCCGCAGGACATCCTGATGAACCCGGCCGACGCGTACATCACCGATTTCATCCAGGACGTGAACCGGGCGAAAGTGGTGCGGATGCGCTCGATCATGGGCCCTGCCGGTCCCGCCCAGGGCGCGCCGGTCGCCCCCGGAGAGACGATCGAGGAGGCGCTGCAGAAGCTGCATTCCGCGCCGGACGGCTGCTGCCCGGTCACGGTCGACGGCGAGATCCGCGGCACGGTCGGCATCGACGCGGCGATCCGGGCGCTGAAGGCGCCCGGAACCGCCAGCGCGCATTACAGCTGAGCGCGCGGGGAGAGGGCGGGCCCTCTCCCCCCACCCCTCACCCGGCCATCTTCGTGACAGCGTTGCCGCCATCGGCATAGAGCGCCGTGCCGGTGACGAAGGAGGACTGGGCGGAGAGGAGGAAGAGCGCCGCGCGGGCGATCTCCTCCGGTTCGGCCATGCGCCCGAGCGCATGCATCGCCCGCACCGCCGCATGGACCCCCGAATCGGTGCCCGCCATCGGCGTCATCGTCCCGCCCGGCAGGAGCGCATTGGCGCGGATGCCCGCGCTGCCGAGCTCCGCCGCCAGCACCTGCACGAGCCCGGTCAGCCCCGCCTTGGCCGCCGCATAGGCGCCCATTCCCGGCAGGCCGATCCCCTGGCCGACGAAGGAGGAGGTGAAGACCAGCGCGCCACCGCCGCGCGCCCGCAGTGCCGGGATCTGCTGCCTTGCCGCCAGGAAGGCGGATGTCAGGTTCACCGCCAGCACCTCGTCCCAGTCGGATGCCGCCATCGCCTCCACCGGCCCGGCAGGCCCGGTGATCCCGGCATTGTTGAACGCCCCGTCGAGCCCGCCGAAGCGGTCAGAGGCGAGCGCGACCGCCGCCGCCGCATGGGCCGGGTCGCGCACATCCCCGGCCAGCGCCGCCGCGCGACCGCCCGCCTCCACGATCTCGGCCACCAGCGCCTCCAGCAGGGCGCCGCGGCGCGCGCAGAGCACCACCGCCGCGCCCTCGGTCGCGAAGAGCCGCGCCGCCGCCGCGCCGATCCCGCTGCTGGCGCCGGTGACGATCACTGTCTTTCCCTCGAGCTGCATGTCCTGTCCCTTTCATTCAGTCCCGGCGCCAGCCTGCCCGCGCCCCATGCCGCGGGCGACCCGGAGGATGCGCATTGCCCGCCCCGGCGCGCCGCGCTGCCGCATCCCCCGCCGAAACCGCGCCGCCGCCTTCCAACCCCCCTGGCTTTCCTCCATACTCCGCGGGACACATCCTCTGGCGGAGACGCATCCATGTCGGATCTCGAAAACCGAATTGCGCAAGGCAGGGGCGACCAGCCCGCCGATCTGGTGCTCCGCGGCGGGCAGCTGCTCGACCTCGTCACCGGCGCGCTGCTCGAGGGCGACGTGGCGGTCTGCGGCGACACGATCGTCGGCATCTGCGACAGCTACGAGGCCGAGCGGGTGATCGACGTCACCGGGCTGATCCTGGTGCCGGGCTTCATCGACACGCATCTGCATGTGGAAAGCTCGCTGGTCACGCCGATGGAATTCGACCGCTGCGTCACCCCGCGCGGCGTCACCACCGCGATCTGCGACCCGCACGAGATCGCCAATGTGCTGGGCGCCAAGGGGATCCGCTGGTTCCAGGACTGCTCGCGCCACACGCTGATGGATCTGCGCGTGCAGATCAGCTCCTGCGTGCCCTCGACCCATATGGAGACGGCAGGCGCCAAGCTCGAGGCCTCGGATCTGCGGCCGCTGATGGGGCACCCTTCGGGGATCGGCCTGGCGGAGTTCATGAACTATCCCGGCGTGATCCACCGCGACCCGGCGGCGCTGGCGAAGCTGCGCCTCTACCAGCGCGGCCATATCGACGGACATGCGCCGCTGCTGTCCGGCAAGGACCTCAACGCCTATGTCGCCGCGGGCATCCGCACCGAGCACGAGGCGACCAACCCCGAGGAAGCGCTGGAGAAGCTGCGCAAGGGCATGCGCATCCTGATCCGCGAGGGCTCGGTGTCGAAGGACATGCACGCGCTGCAGCCGCTGCTGACCGAGCGGACTTCGCCCTACATGTGCCTGTGCACCGACGACCGGAACCCTCTGGACATCGCCGAGCACGGCCATCTCGACTACATGATCCGCACCCTGATCGCGCTCGGCACGCCGCCGCTTGCCGCCTACCGCGCGGCGACGCTCTCGGCGGCGGAGGCCTTCGGGCTGAAGGACCGCGGCATGATCGCGCCGGGCAAGCGCGCCGACATCGTCGCCATCGACAGCCTGGAGGGCTGCAACGCGCAGCTGGTCCTCGCCGCAGGGGTGGAGATCACCGATGCCGCCTTCGCCGCCCGCCCGCCGGTGCAGCCGATCGGCCGTGCCTCGGTCCGCGCCCCCGAGGTCGAGGCCGAGAGCTTCCGCCTGGCCGGAAATGCCGAGGCGACCGACGTGATCGGCATCCGCGAGGGGCAGATCCTGACCGACCACCTGCACGAGACCGTCGCCATCGCGAATGGCGACAAGCGGCCGGACGCCAAGCGCGACCTGATGCGCATCACCGTGATCGAGCGCCACGGCAAGAACGGCAATATCGCCAACGGCTTCGTCCGGGGCTTCGGCATGCAGTCCGGGGCGATCGCCTCGACCGTCTGCCATGACCACCACAATATTGCCGTGGTCGGCGCCGACTATGCCGACATGGCGCTGGCGGCGAACCGGCTGAGCGAGATCGAGGGCGGCTTCGTCGTCGCCCAGGGCGGCGAGATCCTCGCCGAGCTGGCCCTGCCGGTCGCCGGGCTGATGAGCCTCGCCCCCTTCGAGGAGGTCAAGGACCGGCTGGTCGATCTGCGCGCCGCCGCCAGGAGCCTCGGCGTCGTGCTGGAGGAGCCCTTCCTGCAGCTCGCCTTCCTCGCCCTGCCGGTGATCCCGGCGCTGAAGATCACCGACCGCGGCATGGTCGATGTCACGAAGTTCGAGATCATTGCGTAAGCTGCTGCTCCCCGCCCTTCTCCTGCTCTCGGCCTGCGCGACGCGGCACCTGACCGGGACCGAGGCCGCCTTCCTCGAGACCACCCATGGCGCGGGGCTCGACACCTCGAAGATGGTGCTGACCAAGGGCGCGCTGATCGGCACCTATCCGATGACCCGGCCCGCGCGGCCCTCGGTGACCTGCCGCGAGAAGATCTGGCCGCCCGAGAAGGGCACGGTCACCGGCTATGTCGCCGGCGTGGCGCTCTTCGACCGGGTGATGGTGGCGCGGCGGCTCTATGACGAGGATTTCCTCGCCGATTACCCCAGCGAGCTGCCGCTGCCGAAGGCGATGTTCCTGGCGCATGAGGCGACCCATGTCTGGCAGTGGCAGCAGCGCGCCAAGACGGGCTACGCCCCGCTGAAGGCCGCGGCCGAGCATGGCGTCAGCGAGGATCCCTATCTCTTCGAGATCGCCGAGGACCGCGACCTCCTCGATTACGGCTACGAGCAGCAGGCGAGCCTGGTCGAGGAATATGTCTGCTGCCGCGCGCTCGACCCCGAAGGGGCGCGCACCGGCCGGCTGCACGAGCTGCTGGCGCCGCACCTGCCCGGCCTCGCCGGCGACGAGGCGGCGCAGTCCGTGCTGATCCCCTGGAAGAAGGCCGAGATCAAGGGCATCTGCAGCTAGCCCGGTCCGCGCCGCGCGCATGCCCCTCCGCCTTCCCGCCGCCCGTGTTGCGGCGGCGCCTTGCCGTCGGCACGGGCTCTGCTCCGATCCCCCGCCAACGTCGCGCGTCCGCGGCAGGAGACGGCAACGCAACCGCAAGCCCCCGCGCCCCGGTCCGCGCCACAGGGCCGAGTCCGCAATCCCGTTCCCCGTCCGATGCCTCGCCAGGCGGCCCCGGCGAAGCGGCACGGGTCTTTCATCCAAGGGCCGGTCCCGTCTCTCCGGCCGCGGGACAGCCAAGGCCGCACCGGCACCGCGCGCCGGGCCCCCGGATCGGCATCCCCGCGCGCCGCAAGCCGCCGACATCGCGCGTCCCCGGCAGGAGACGGCAACGCAACCCAAGCCCCCCGCGCCCCGGTCCGCGCCACAGGGCCGAGTCTGGAATCCCGTTCCCCGTCCGATGCCTCACGGGCAGCCCCGGCAATGCGGCGCGGGTCTGCCATCCTAGGGCCGGTCCCGTCCTTGCGGCCGCGGGACAGCCAAGGCCGCACCGGCACCGCGCGCCGGGCCCCCGGATCGGCATCCCGGCGCGCCGCAAGCCGCCGACATCGCGCGTCCGCGGCAGGAAACAGCGGCGCCACCGCGCGTTCCGGCATCCCGGCCGCGTCTGCTCAGCGCCAACCCTGTCAGCAGTCCCAGGCTGATGCGCCAGCTACATCGCCCCGGCGGGCAGGCGCGCGCTCGCGCGGCACAATCCTGGCCCGGCATGGCCATTTCCGCCAATGTCAGAGCAGCGGGCTCTGCCGGTGCCACATGTCTGCCTCCAGCGCGGTGCAGCGGTGACCGCGTCTCGCGTCTGCATCGGGAGACAGCGGGTCCAACCGGGGGCACAGGGCCGGCCCGCTCCGCGCGCGACCTCCCGGGACTTCAGCCGGGCAGCCCCAACGGGCGGGCCGCGGCGGCCAGGCAAGGTCCGGTCCCGGCCACGGCCCTTCCCGTCGGCGCCCGAACTGCCGACTGGACCGGCACGGCGCCCCCTGCCTTGCGTGAAGGACCGGCGCGGTTTGCATTCGGCTCCGATGCCCCGCGTCTGCGGCAGGAGGCGGCGGAACCAGCCCCCCGGCCACGGCCAGCAGGCCGGGGGCGACCATCGCTGCGATCGCTTTCCCGGGCTGTGCAGCCGACCCCGGGCCCGGCGCGCGGCCCGGCCAACCGGCTCCCGCACCGGGAAAACGACCTCCTCCAGACGGCCCTGAACTGCCGCGCGTCCCGTTACATTCCGCTCGCCGGAGCGTGACTGTTCCGGAGCGGGCCGCCATGGCAGGATCGGCGCCAGGAAGGAGACCCCCGGAATGCGCCCTGCCCGCCTGCTCATCGCCCCGCTTGCCCTCTGCCTCGCCCTCGCCGCGGCGCTGCCCGCCACGGCCGCGATCGACCGGCCCGGCTGGGCCAGCCTCGACACCTCGAAATCCTATCCCGAGCTCGTCGCCGCCGTGAAGAAAGCGGCCACCGCCGAGGGGATGAGCGTGGTCACCGAAGCCGGGCCGACCGAGGCAGCAAAGGCCCGCGGCATCGAGATTCCCGGCAACCGGGTCATCGGCATCTTCAGCAACGACTACGCCGTGCGGATCCTGCGGCTCTCGACCGCGGCGATGATCGAGGCGCCGCTGAGGATGTATGTCACCGCCAATCCCGACGGCACCGCGACGCTTTCCTGGAAGCTGCCGAGCACGGTCTTCGCCCCCTACGAGGACGAGGGCGGCGCGCCACTGGCCGCCGCCGCCGAGGAGCTCGACGCGATCTTCGAGGCGATCGGACGCGAGGCGGCAGCGCCCTGACGCCGCCCGCCTGCCAAGGGGCCCCGTCCCGCGCCCGCCCCCGCGCGGGCGCCTCCCCGGCATCCCGCCTGCGCGGCCGTTTCCGCTACGCGCTGCCCTGCCGATCCGCTAGGCTTCGGCCCAGGACCCGCCCGGAGGCTGCCAGATGAGACATTTCGACGAGATCTTCGCCATCGCCGCCGAACGCAAGGGCGGCACGGAGAGGCTGGAGGCGCTGCTGCCCGTGCCCCGCCCGCCCGAAGAGCTGGCCGCGATCCCCGAGCACCGCTGGCTGGCGAGTTTCGCCCGGCATCTCTTCGCGCCGGGGCTGAGCTGGTCGGTGATCGAGGCGAAATGGCCGGGCTTCGAGGAGGCTTTCGGCGGTTTCGACCCGGATGCCTGCGCGATGATCGCCGATGACCGCTTCGACGCGCTCCTTGCCGATGCCCGCATCGTCCGCCATGGCGCCAAGATCCGCGCGGTGCAGGAAAATGCCGTCTTCCTGCAGGAACTCCGCGCCGAGGGCGGGATCGGCCGGGTGGTCGCCGACTGGCCGGGCACGCGCTATCACGAGCTGATCGCGCTCCTGAAGACCCGCGGCGCGCGGCTCGGCGGCAGCACTGGCCCCTATGCGCTGCGCGCCATGGGCCGCGACGGCTACATCCTGTCGAAGGATGTCACCGCGCGGCTGGTCGCGGAAGGCGTGGTGGAGAAGGCGCCCGGCTCGAAAGCCGCGATGGCGGCGGTGCAGGCGGCCTTCAACACCTGGGCGGAGCAGTCAGGCCGCGGGCTGAGCCAGATCAGCCGGGTGCTGGCGGCCAGCATCTAGGCGCCGCCGGATCAAGTCCGGCGGGGGACAGGGCCCCCGCCCGCAGCGACGGGCCTCACTCGGCCGGGTGTGCCGCGCTGTAGCCGTCCTCGAGCCCCTGCCAGACCAGCGCCCCGAGCACCCCGCCCGCCAGCGGCGCCACCCAGAAGACCCAGAGCTGCAGAAGCGCCGGCCCTTCGGCGAAGAGCGCCACGCCGGTTGAGCGCGCCGGATTGACCGAGGTGTTGTCGATCGGGATCGAGATCATGTGGATCAGCGTCAGCGTCAGGCCGATCGCCAGCGGCGCGAAGCCCGCGGGCGCCCGCGGCGAGGTCGAGCCGAGGATCACCACCACGAAGACCGCCGTCAGCACCACCTCGGTGACGATCGCCGCGGTCATGCCGAATTGCTGCGGCGAGGCCTCGGCGAAGCCGTTGGTGGCAAAGCCGCCAGCCCCGGCGAAATCCGCCTGGCCCGAGACGATGAAATAGAGAAGCGCCGCCGCCGCGATGGCCCCGGCCACCTGCGCGATCCAGTAGGGCGCCACGTCCTTGGGGTCGAACCGCCCGGCCACCGCCAGGCCGAGCGTCACCGCCGGATTGAAATGGCCGCCCGAGATATGGCCCACGGCATAGGCCATGGTTGTCACCGAGAGGCCGAAGGCCAGGCTGACGCCCAGCCAGCCGATCCCGACATCGGCAACGCCGGCCGCCAGGATGGCGCTGCCGCAGCCTGCGAAGACCAGCCAGAAGGTTCCCACGAATTCCGCGAAAGCTCGATTGAACATTGCTAACACTCCCCCGACCGCAGACCCGACGCTGCGTGCCAGAAGAGTAGCGGAATACCGGAAGCGGGACATAGCGCTAATTCGCCATGCGTCAACAATTCCCGCCGGACGCCGGAAACCGGTTCCGCAGGGGCGGGACCGGGACGGCAGGGGCCGCCCGGTCCGGCCGGTCAGGGATGCTTGCGGTAGATCTCGACGACCTGGTGCACCGCCGCCTCGGGGGCGAGCTCCACGCTTTCGCCGGTCCGCCGCGAGGTCAGCTCCACCACGCCGTTCTTCAGCCCGCGCGGGCCGACGGTGATCCGCCAGGGCAGGCCGATCAGGTCCATGGTGGCGAACTTGGCCCCGGCCCGCTCGTCGCGGTCGTCATAGAGCGGCTCCAGCCCGGCCGTCTTCAGCTGGTCGTAGAGGTTCTCGCAGGCCGCATCCGCCGCCGCGTCGCCCTGCTTGAGATTGACGATGCCGCAATGGAACGGGGTAACCCCCTCGGGCCAGATGATGCCCTTGTCGTCGTGGTTCGCCTCGATCAGCGCGCCGAGCAGGCGGGAGACGCCGATGCCGTGGCTGCCCATGTGGACCGGCACCTTGTTGCCGTCGCCGTCCTGCACGGTGGCGCCGAGCGGCTCGGAATACTTGGTGCCGAAATAGAAGATCTGGCCGACCTCGATGCCGCGCGCCACGCGGCGGCGCTCTTCGGGGATCTGGCTGAAGACCGCCTCGTCATGGGTCTCGTCGGTGCGGGCATAGCGCGAGGTGAACTCCTCCAGCACGCCCGCGCATTCCTCGACGCTGTCGTAGTTGATCGCGCGGTCGCCGAAGGTCAGATCGGTGACTTCGCTGTCGTAGAACACCTCGGATTCGCCGGTCTCGGCCAGGACCAGGAATTCATGCGTGTCCTCGCCGCCGATCGGGCCCGAGTCGGCGCGCATCGGGATCGCCTTCAGCCCCATCCGCTCGTAGGTGCGCAGGTAGCTGACCAGATGGCGGTTATAGGCGTGCAGCGCAGCCTCTTTCGTGAGGTCGAAGTTGTAGCCGTCCTTCATCAGGAATTCGCGGCCGCGCATCACGCCGAAGCGCGGGCGGATCTCGTCGCGGAACTTCCACTGGATCTGGTAGAGCGTCAGCGGCAGGTCCTTGTAGGACTTCACGTAGCTGCGGAAGATGTCGGTGATCAGCTCCTCGGCGGTCGGGCTGAACAGCAGGTCGCGGCCGCCGCGGTCCTTGATGCGCAGCATTTCCTCGCCATAGGCGTCGTAGCGGCCCGACTCGCGCCACAGATCCGCCGATTGCAGCGTCGGCATCAAGAGCGGGATATGGCCCGCGCGCTCCTGCTCCTCGTGGACGATCTGCTGGATGCGCTCCAGCACGCGGAAGCCCAGCGGCAGCCAGGAATAGATGCCTGCCGAGGCCTGCTTGATCATGCCCGCGCGCAGCATCAGGCGGTGGCTGACGATCTGCGCCTCGGCGGGCGTCTCCTTCAGGACGGGCAGGAAGTAGCGGCTCAGGCGCATATGGGGTCCCCTTGGAAAACGGTCGCGCGGGTTTTCGGCGATTGCGCGGCGCTTGGCAAGGGAGGGCGGCGGTTTCGGGCCCGGCAGGGCCCGTTCGCCGGGCGCGCGCCCCGGCACGGGGGCCAGCGGCACGTCCCCGGTTGCGCCGCCAATGCCCGGACGGAGGCAGGCTGGCGGAACAGCGCGCCGTCCCTCCGGCGACTGGCACCGCCGCCGGTCGCCGCGGCACCTGCATCGCCAGTGCCGGGTGCCGGGGCGCGTTCGGGCGGCCCGGCGTCGGCGGACCGCGTGTCGAAGGCCAGGACCCAGCGCACGGGACAGGCCGCGAATTAGGCTGGGCACCCGCGGTCGGCGCCACGACAGCCAACTTGGCGGGAAGCTCTATACGGGGAGAGTGATAGGCGAAGCGCCATCCGCCGGTGACGTGACCGCCTCGGCGGACGGCGCTGACCGGCAAGTTGCCCCCCCGCGCCGGACCGGCGATCGCGCCGCGGGGATCGCCCCCCCTGCCCTGGCTGATGCTCCAGGCGGCGGCGGACTGGTCCGGAGCCGGAGTCCGGGACGCCAACGCCGTGTCGGATCGCGGAACTGCAGCGGCGCCGGGCAGATCCGCCCCCTCTCCGGCGCCGCCTGCCCAGATCGCGGCGGACCTCCGCCAGCCGCCGGTCCCGGGAAATGCCGCCACCGCCTTGTCCCTGACTTGTCCATGGCGCCGAAGACCCCGGCCCCGGCGGAGGCGGCCGCGAGGGCGACAAGCAGGATGGCGAAACCGGGCCTCACCGGGCCGCCTGCACTTGCGGCAATGCCCGCGGCCCGCCCGCTGCGGCGCGTCCCGCCACCTGCCGGAAGGCCCGCGGCCGGGATGACCCTGCCTTTCCGGCTGCCATGCCGCGGCCGCAGGCGAAAACGGACCTCCCTGCCAGGGAAGTTCCCGCTATAGTCCCGCAAAGGGCGCGGCAGCCGCCGCGCGCCCCGCGTGCAAGGTAACCAGCGAGAGGTTTCATGGCCCTGCCCACCAAGACCCAGGCGAAGATCTGGAGCGTCGCCGCCATCCTGACCCTGGCCGTGCTGTGGTTCCTCGGCCCGCAGCTCCTGCCTTTCGTGATCGGCGCGGCCGTCGCCTATTTCCTCGACCCGGTGGCCGACCGGCTGGAGCTATGGGGGCTGAGCCGGGCGCTGGCGGTCACGGTGATCTCCTTCGCCGCCGTGCTGGTCTTCGCGATCTGCCTCTTGCTGATCGTGCCGGCGCTGGTCAACCAGTCGGTCTCCTTCGTCGAGGCGCTGCCCGGCTATGTCCAGGCCTTCCGCGACTTCCTGGCGACGCGCTTCCCCGAGCAGCTGAAGGAGGGCTCGACCCTGCAGCAGAGCCTGTCCTCGGTGATCGAGACGCTGAAATCGCGCGGCGGCGACCTCTTGAACACGGCGCTCAGCTCGGCGCTGAGCCTGGTCAACGTGCTGACGCTGATCGTCATCGTGCCGGTCGTCTCGGTCTACCTGCTGGTCGACTGGGACCGGATGATCGCCCGGATCGACGAGCTCCTGCCGCGCGACCACGCGCCGGTCGTGCGCCGCCTGGCCGGGGAGATCGACGAGACCCTGTCGGGCTTCATCCGCGGCCAGGGCACGGTCTGCATCGTGATGGGCGTCTACTACGCGATCGGGCTGATGCTGACGGGGCTGAATTTCGGCATGCTGATCGGCACGCTGGCGGGGATCGTGACCTTCATCCCCTTCGTCGGCGCGATCCTCGGCGGCGTGCTGGCGCTCGGGGTGGCGATCGTGCAGTTCTGGGACACGCCCCTGATGATCGCGGTGGTCGCAGGGGTGTTCTTCCTAGGCCAGTTCCTGGAGGGCAACCTGATCACGCCCAAGCTCGTGGGCGAATCCGTCGGGCTGCATCCGGTCTGGCTGCTGCTGGCGCTGTCGGTCTTCGGCGCGATCTTCGGCTTCGTCGGGCTGCTGGTCGCCGTGCCGCTGGCCGCGATGATCGGCGTTCTTGTTCGGTTCTTCGTCGAGCAGTACAAGTCGGGACGACTCTACCTGGGCTACGAGGCGCTGTCCCGGCGACCCGGCACGCCCCCTGACGAGACCCGCAACTGACCGGAGCCCCATGACCGACGCCCAAGACGCCCAGCTTGTCCTCGACGTCCATGCCGGCACGGTGTGCATGACGCGCGGCAGCTTCTTCGAGGGCCCGTGCAACACCGACGCGCTGTCCGAGATCCTGACCTCGGATTTCTGGGACGGCGAGCCGCGGGTGCTCAGCGGCACCGCCAATGTCGGCAAGACCCACCTGGCCGAGATCTTCGCCCAGCAGACCGGCGCGCTGGCGCTGCGCGCCGACCGGCTGGCCGCCGACAGCGTCCCCCGGGCGGCAGAGCGCGCGGCGGTGGTGCTCGAGGACGCCCATCTTCTGTCCGGCGCGCCGATCCGCGAGCAGATCGGCTTCCATCTCTTCAACCAGGCGCGGGACCTGCGCCAGAAGCTGCTGGTCACCGGGCGCGGCGCGGTGCGGGACTGGGGGCTGCGGCTTCCCGATCTCGCCAGCCGCCTGACCGCGGCTGCACAGATCCGCGTCACGAATCCCGATACCGCCACGCTAAGGATGGTCCTGGTCAAGCTTTTTTCCGACCGCCAGCTTGCAGTTCCGCCGGAGACGGTGGAATATGCGCTTCACCGAATGGAACGGTCCTTTGCCGCAGCCTCCGCCCTCGTGGCGTCGCTCGACCAGGCCAGCCTCCTTCGGCACAAGCGGATCGACCGCACGATGATCCGCGAATTCCTGACTCAAGAACAAGAGGGGCCAGACCCCCAAGGAGGCCCAGAATTACTATCGCGTTTCCACCGGCGGCCCCCGCCGCCCTGAATACAGCAGATTTCCTGAACGCCGATTTCCCCGAACCGGCGGAGCTTGCCGGATTCGACCCCGAGCTTCCGCAGCGCTTTTCCAACCGCGAACTCAGCTGGCTGGCCTTCAACTGGCGCGTGCTCGAAGAGGCCGACAATCCGACCGTGCCGCTGCTGGAGCGGCTGCGCTTTGTCTCGATCTCCGCGAACAATCTCGACGAATTCTACACGGTGCGCGTCGCGGGCCTGCGGGAGCTGGCCAATTCCGGCATCACGACCCCCGCCGCCGACGGACGCACCCCGGCCGAGCAGCTGGCGCTGATCGATGCCGATGCCCGCGCGCTGATGCAGGAGCAGCAGCGCTGCTGGAACAAGCTGCGCCAGGAGATGGAGGCCGAGGGCATCGTCGTCGTCGGCCGCAAGGGGCTCAACGCCGCCGACCGGACCATGATGGAGCAGCATTTCCTCTCCCAGGTCTTCCCGGTGCTGACGCCGCTGGCCGTCGATCCGGCGCATCCCTTCCCCTTCATCCCATCCGCGGGCTTCGCGCTGGCGCTGATGCTGGAGCGGCGCGGCGACCGGCGCCATCTGCGCGCGCTGCTGCCGGTGCCGGGCCAGGTGCCGCGCTTCCTGCCGCTGCCGCCCGACCGCACCCGCCGCCAGCGCTTCCTGCCGCTCGAAGAGCTCCTCTTGATGCATGTCGAGCATCTCTTCCCCGGCTACGACCTGATCGGCGACTGCGCCTTCCGGATCCTGCGGAATTCCGACCTCGAAGTGGAGGAAGAGGCCGAGGATCTGGTGCGCGAATTCGAAGTCGCGCTGAAGCGCCGCCGCCGCGGCGAGGTGATCCGGATGAAGATCTCGGGCGGCGCGCCCGAAGAGCTGCGCCGGATGATCCTGGGCGAGCTGGGGCTGCGCAATGACGAGGTGGTCGACATCAAGGGGATGATCGGCGTGGTCGACCTCAAGGAGCTGGTGCTTGACAACCGGCCCGACCTGATGTGGCCCTCCTACACGCCGCGCGTGCCCGAGCGGGTGCAGGATTTCGACGGCGACATCTTCGGCGCGGTGCGCCAGAAGGACATGCTGCTGCACCATCCCTATGAAAGCTTCGACATGGTGGTGCGCTTCCTGCAGCAGGCGGCGCGCGATCCGGACGTGCTGGCGATCAAGCAGACGCTCTACCGCACCTCGAAGGACAGCCCGATCGTCGCCGCGCTCTGCGAGGCGGCCGAGGACGGCAAGTCGGTCACCGCGCTCGTCGAGCTGAAGGCGCGCTTCGACGAGGCCGCGAATATCCGCCAGAGCCGGATGCTGGAACGCGCGGGCGTGCATGTCGTCTACGGCTTCACCAACTACAAGACCCATGCCAAGATCAGCTCGGTGGTGCGCCGCGAGAACGGCCGGCTGGTGACCTATTCGCATTACGGCACCGGCAACTACCACCCGATCACCGCGCGCATCTACACCGATGTCAGCCTCCTGACCTGCGACGAGGCGCTGGGGCGGGACGCGACGCGGGTCTTCAACTACCTCTCGGGCTACGCCAAGCCCGACACGCTGGAGAACCTGAAGATCAGCCCCCACACGATGAAGCCCTTCCTCCTCGAGGCGCTGGAGCGCGAGGCGCTGCATGCCGCCCAGGGCCGGCCCGCCGAGGTCTGGGCGAAGTTGAACGCGGTGATCGACCCCGAGGTCGTCGACGCGCTCTACCGCGCCAGCCAGGCAGGGGTGAAGGTCAGCCTCGTCGTGCGCGGCATCTGCGGCGTGCGGCCGGGGATCAAGGGCCTCTCCGAGAACATCCGGGTGAAATCCATCGTCGGCCGCTTCCTCGAGCACAGCCGCATCGTCTGCTTCGGCAATGGCGGCGGGCTGCCCTCGGACGCGGCGCGGGTCTTCATCTCCTCGGCCGACTGGATGGGCCGCAACCTCAACCGCCGGGTCGAGACGCTGGTCGAGATCCACAATGACACGGTGCGCGACCAGATCGTGCAGCAGATCATGGCGGCCAACCTGCGCGACGAGGCGCATAGCTGGGTGCTGACCCCCGAAGGGCGCTATGTCCGCCCCGAGGCGGCGCAGCAGCCCTCGGCCTTCAGCTGCCACGACTTCTTCATGAAGACGCCCTCGCTTTCGGGCCGCGGCTCCGCGGGGATCGGCGACGTGCCGCAGCTGACCCTGCCGCAGGAGATCCGCCCCGGCAACGACCCCGACCGCGCGCCGCTGGCCCGCGACTGACCCGGCCCGCCCCCGCGTCGGCGGGGGCCTCCGGCGGCAGGTCCCGCGGTCTCGCTGCGGCAGGAGAACGCGACGGCCTGCAACCGGGTTCTGCGGCCCGCCCTCCGCCGGGGCTTGCCGGGACCGGCGCATTGCCCGCCCCCGGAGAGAGACGGCGTTTCTCGTCCGGATGCGGCAGAAGGCCAGGCGGCCCGCCCTGCCCGGCAGCAGGATCGAGCCGGGCGGTTCCGCCGAAGGCGCGGCGGCGCGGGAGAGTGTCGAGGAAACCGGCCGGCGCAGCGACCCGTCACCGTGGTCTCGGCCCGGCGCCCGTCTCCGCTATCGCGATGGCGGCGAGGTTCGCGGCGCCGCCGCCGTCCCGGCCGCGCGCGCCCCGCTCGACGGCGCCAGCCCGCCAACCGCTGCGAGACGCTGCGGCGGATGTTCGAGGCGCCCTGTGCCATGCCCCTGCGTCGCAGGACGGACGGCGAGGTTGCGTCGGACCGGCGAATGGCCCTAGGTAGTCAGCGGATTGGCACAAACGGAAATGCAAGCACTTGTCATCTGATCCAGGCTTCTTCGGGCCGCCGCCGGTCGATCCCGCCGATGTGCAGCGCCTGTCCCGCGTCGGCGTCGTCGATGTCGGCTCGAACTCCGTGCGGCTCGTCATCTTCGACGGGGTCGCCCGCTCTCCGGCCTATTTCTTCAATGAAAAGGTGCTCTGCGGCCTCGGCCGCGATCTCGGCGAGACCGGCCGGCTGAACCCCGAGGGCAAGCGGCGCGCCCTCGAGGCGCTGCGCCGCTTCCAGCATATCGGCGAGAGCCTCGGCATCACGCCGATGCTTGCCGTCGCCACCGCCGCGATGCGGGTGGCCGAGGACGGACCGGCGTTCCGCGACGAGATCCTGGCGAAGACCGGGCTCGACCTGAAGGTCATCGACGGCGCCGACGAGGCGCGGCTGGCCGCGCAGGGCGTGCTGCTGGGCTGGCCCGAGGCCTCGGGCCATGTCTGCGACATCGGCGGCTCCTCGATGGAGCTGGCCGAGGTCTCCGCCGGCAAGATCGGCTGGCGCGACACCTCTCCGCTCGGGCCGCTGGCGCTGGCGCGGCTCGGCTCCGAGAAGGCGGTGCGCGCGCGGGTCGAAGAGCAGCTCGGGCGGCTGCGCAAGGCGATGCCGGGCGATCCCGGACGGCTCTACCTGGTCGGCGGCTCCTGGCGCGCCATCGCCAAGATCGACATGATCCGCCGCGACTACCCGCTGCAGGTGCTGCACGAATACCGGCTGGAGCGCGAGGGGCTCACCGAGACGCTCGACCTGATCGACAGTGCCGACCCCTATGCGCTGCGCAAGAAGGCCGGGATCTCGGGCGACCGGATGGCGCTCCTGCCGATGGCGGGCCAAGTATTGCGCGGCCTGCTGAAGGTGATGGAGCCCGACGAGCTCTTCGTCTCGGCCTACGGGCTGCGCGAGGGGCTGCTCTACGAGGAGATGCCCGAGGCGCTGCGCAGCGCCGATCCGCTGATCGAATCCTGCCGCCATGCCGAGATGAGCTCGGCCCGCGTGCCCGGCTTCGGCACCAGCCTCTACCGCTATGTGCGCGAGCTCTTCCCCGGCGCCACCCGCGCGCGGCTGCGGATCATCAAGGCGGCGGCGCTGCTGCATGACGTCAGCTGGCGCAGCCATCCCGACTACCGCGCCGAGGTCTGCTTCGACTATGCCGCGCGGGCCAATATGGGCGGGCTGAGCCATGGCGAGCGGGTGTTCCTCGGGCTGGCGCTGCTGCACCGCTACAAGAACAGCCGCGCGGGCAGCCGCTTCGACGCGCTGCGCCCGCTGATCTCCGACGAGGAGGTGCGTGAGGCGGAGATCCTCGGCCGCGCGCTGCGCTTCGGGGCGATGCTGACGCTGGGCGGCGGCCAGGACATGGGGCGGCTCGACTGGGATCCGGCGGCGAAACGGCTGGTGCTGCACCTTTCCAGCCATACGCTGCCGCTTTTCGGCGAGGTGGCCGAGGCGCGGTTCAACTCGCTGGCGAAGGCGCTCGAGGCCGAGGTGACGGTGCTCTCGCCCGAATCGATCGCGACCGGCTGACGGTCGCGTCAGGCGGCGCGGTCCGAGATCTCCTCCCAGGCGCGGTTGATCGCGATCAGGCGGCTCTCGGCCAGCTTCACCGCCTCCTCGGGGACGCCGCGGGCGATCATCCGGTCGGGGTGGTTCTCGCGCACCAGACGGTGCCAGGCCGAGCGGATCTCGGGCATGGGCGCGCCGGGATCGACGCCCAGCACGTCATAGGGATCGGGCTCCGCCCCTTCGACGAAGCGCGCCCGCATGGCGCGGAACTCGCGCTGGCCGATCTCGAAGATCTCCGCCACCCGGGCGAGGAAGTCCTCTTCCTCGGGATGGTAGCTGCCATCGGCCACGGCGATGTAGAAGAGCCCCTCCATCAGGTCGAAGAGCACCGGGTCGCCCGCGCCGAACATCGCGCGCACGCGGCGGGCGTAGTCGGCAAAGCCGGCCACGTCCTGGCGGGCCAGGTTGAAGACCCGCGCGGCATTCTCCTCCTCCCCCGGCGGGATGAGGAAGACCCGGCGGAAGGCGCGGACCTCGTCGCGGGTGACGTGCCCGTCGGCCTTGGCCATCTTCGCCCCCAGCGCAATCACCGCGATGGTGAAGGCGACCGAGCGCTCGGGCGGCGTGCGCAGCCGCTCGAACAGCCGCGCGAGCGGTTCGCCGGAAGCAAGGGCGGACAGGGCTTGGGCAATGCGGGACCAGATCGACATGGTGCCGGTTATGCCGGAATACCGTTGCAATGCAATGTGACCGAGCGTGAATGTCCGGTACCTGACGCGGCTTTGTCTTTCGTTTCAGAACAGGGAGTGCCTATATCAGTGGCATGACCTGCCAGATCCGCGCCCTGCTTGCCGCCGCCGCCCTCGCCCTCGCCCCCGCCATGGCCCCTGTCACGGCTGCCGCCGATGACGGCATCTTCATCGAGGGACCGGCGGAGCTTGCCGAATTCCTGTGGGTGAAGCGCCCGGTGGTGGTCTTCGCCGACACGCCCGATGATCCGCGCTTCATGCTGCAGATGGACATGCTGCGCGACCGCCCCGGCGCACTGGCCGAGCGCGACGTGGTCGTGCTGACCGATACCGATCCCGCCGCAGGCGGCCCGCTGCGCAAGAGCCTGCGCCCGCGCGGCTTCTCGGTGGTGCTAGTGGCCAAGGACGGGCGGGTGGAGCTGCGCAAGCCCGCGCCCTGGGACGTGCGCGAGCTGACCCGCGTGATCGACAAGCTGCCGCTGCGCCAGCAGGAAATCCGCGACGCCCGCCGGGGCGGCGCGGGATGAGCCGGGCTCAGTAGCCGAGGATATCGTCCGAGAAGAGCCCTGCCGCCGCGCCGGCCGTGGCGCCGAGAAGCGGCGAGATGCCCAGCGGGGCGGACAGGACCAGCCCGGCGCCGCCGCCGACCAGCGTGCGCTCGGTCTCGTTCAGCGACGCGCATCCGCCAAGGAAAAGCGCCGCGCCGCACAGGACGGCGGGAAGTACTCGTTTCATGCTGCTGCCTCTGGTTGTTCTTCGTTGCATTGGGTCTGTGCCGAGCGCTGCTGTCGCCGGCCAGGACCGGCCGCGCAAGTGGCTTCGCCGCAACGGCCGGATTCCGGCGGTCCTTTGCCATGGAAAATTGCGCATTTGCCCTTAGCTTTACCCCTGCATGCCGCGCGCGATAGCCTGTCGCGGCAGATCGAAAGGACCCTTGATGATCCGGAGCTTCACCGGACGGCTGCTGCGCCGCACCGGGGCGCCGCCCCTGCCCGGCCCCGATACGCCGCTTGTGGCCGTCGGCGACATCCATGGCTGCGATGACCGGCTCGGCGAATTGCTGGAGCTGATCGGCGCCTGGCTCGATGCCGAGACGCGGCTGGTCTTCCTGGGCGACGTGGTCGACCGGGGGCCGGACAGCCGCGCGGTGATCGACCGGCTGATGGCGCTGGCCGGGGCGCAGCCGGACCGGGTCGAGGTGCTGACGGGCAATCACGAGCGGATGATGCTCGACTTCCTCGCGGGCGAGGACCCGGGCGGGCGCTGGCTGGCCAATGGCGGGGTGCAGACGCTGCAGAGCTTCGGGCTCGAGGTTCCGCCCGCGGAGGGTCTGGCCCCGGGCGCGCTGGAGGATCTCCGCACCGCCGCCCGCCGCGCGGTCGGTACCGCACGCACCGGCTGGCTCGGGGCGCGGCCGCTCTACGTGCTGTCCGGCGACGTGGTGCTGGTCCATGCCGCCTGGGAGACACGGCGCAGCGCCGAGCGCCAGGATCCGGCACAGCTGATCTGGGGCAGCCGCGAGTTCTACCGCCACCGGCGCAGCGCGCCGCCCTGGGTGGTCCATGGCCATGTCATCACCCGCCCCGCCCGGATCGAGGGCACGCGGATCGCCATCGACAGCGGCGCCTATCTGGGCGGCGGGCTGACGGCGGTGCGGCTGGTGCCCGGGCGCGAGCCGGAATTCCGCACCGCCGGCGCCCCCGATCCGGCCTGATCCCGGGCCGATCCTGGCCCGCACTTGCCGCGGCGGACGGAATTCCGCAGGGTGGCCGCGGCCGCGCCCCTCCGGCGCCGATAACGAGGTCCCCACGATGCCCGCTTCCGATTTCACCCCCGTCTCGGCCTTCGACCTGCCGCGCTTTGCCGGGGTGCCCAGCTTCATGCGCCTGCCGCATCTCGGTCTCGACGATCCCCGGATCGCCGAAGTCGATATCGGCCTGATCGGCGTGCCCTGGGACGGCGGCACCACCAACCGCCCCGGCGCGCGGCACGGGCCGCGGGCGCTGCGGGACGCCTCGACCATGGTGCGCGCGCAGCACCCCGTGTCGGGGCTGCGCCCGTTCGAGGCGGTGAATTGCGCCGATCTGGGCGACGTGCCGCCGAACCCGTCCAACCTGGAAGACAGCATGGCGCGGATCACCGCCTTCTACGGCCGCGCGCTGTCGGCCGGGCTGCGCCCGCTGACCGCCGGGGGCGACCATCTCAGCTCGCTGCCGATCCTGCGCGCCGTGGCCAAGGACGGCCCGCTGGGCTTCATCCAGTTCGACAGCCATACCGACCTGAACGACAGCTATTTCGGCGGCGAGAAATTCACCCACGGCACGCCCTTCCGCCGCGCAGTGGAGGAGAACCTGATCGACCCCGCGCGGATGATCCAGATCGGCATCCGCGGCACGGTGGGCGACAGCGAGGACCGCGATTTCGCGAAAGCGGCCGGCATCCGGATCGTCACCGTCGAAGAGCTCTTCGCCCGCGGCATTCCCGACGTGATGGCCGAGGCGCGCGAGATCCTCGGCACGCGGCCGGCCTATCTGAGCTATGACATCGATTTCGTCGATCCCGCCTTCGCGCCGGGCACCGGCACGCCCGAGGTCGGCGGGCCGACGAGCTTCCAGGCGCTGCAGGTGGTGCGGGAACTGGCAGGGGTGCGGCTGGCCGCGGCGGATCTGGTCGAGGTCGCCCCGCCCTTCGACCTGGGCAGCGCCACCGCCTGGCTCGGTGCCTCGCTGCTCTTCGAGATCCTCTGCGTCATGGCCGCGGGCTGAGCCCCGGCCGGAAGCGGCAGGCGGCGCCCGGATAGCGGGCGCCGCGACCGGTCACTCGGGCTGGACGGCCTTCTCGGCAGCCGGGTCGATCACGTAGTCGGCGAGCTTCTTGTAGCTCTCGGCGGCCATGAAGCCGCGGTAGTCGAAGCGTTCGTGATCGGGCTCGATGCCGATCACCTCGGAAAGCTCGGTCAGGAACTCCGCCTTGTGGCGCTCGGCCTTCTCGTAGGAGATCAGGATCGAGGGGCAGTTCCGGAGCGAGATCAGGTTCAGGTTCTTCTGCTGGCGCAGGAGGCACTGCTGCACGGCCTGGATCTGGCCGATCGGATGCCAGCGGTTCCAGCCGCGGCCATTGGCCACCGGATCGCGGAAGACGCAGACCAGATGCGGGTTGCGGATCTTGTCCCAGACATGGTCGAGATAGTCGGCGGCATGCGGGAATTTCCAGCCCCAGACCTGGTGGTTCTGGTTGTTCGCGTCGATCGAGTCGCGCATGTCCTGCACCGAGGGACCGTTGAACTGGAAGCTCTCCTGGTTGTCCTCGTTGATGTTCTCGCCCATGAAGATGCCAAGCGCCCGCATGACGCCGCCGATCATCGTTGTGCCGCCGCGCATGTCCCCGAACACGATATAGGTCCGCGGACCCTCCAGGCGGGGGGTTCCTTTGACAATGATTGCCGAGGATCTACTCATGCTGCTTCATTCCTCTTGCCGCCCTGCATTGCTGCAAGGGCCATAGCGATATGTTGGTCCATGGTCGGAAGCTCCGGTGGAGAATGCCAGAACTCCTCGAGCAGGCTCGGGGTCGCCACGATCCGTCCGAGCCTTGCAACAAAATCGGCCTGACTTCCAGACCGGAATACGAAATCGGGGTGGTTGCCATAGAACATTCCCAGTCCGACCGTCGAGGACAGCAGCGAGGGCGTGCCGAGGCACATGAGTTCGTAGGCGACCTGGTTGTAGGTCTCGCGCCAGATCGAGGGGACGATATTCAGGTCGATATCCGACGCGATCTTCGCCAGGTCCTTGCGCTCGTAGCCCTGCACGACGCGGACATCGGCGAAGCGCTCGGTCAGGGGCGCGAGCTTGAGCATGTCGTGATCGCCCAGCCGGGCGTAGATCACCAGCTCGGCCTTCTCCTTCAGCACCGGCAGGTCGGCCTTCATCAGCGCCTCGGTGACGAAGGGCAGCCCCTTCGAGGGGATGCCGTAGCCGATGAACGAAATCCGCATCCGCTCGTGCTTCGGCTTCGCCGCGGCGCGCTTGCGCATCTCGGCCGGGGTGGCGTGCAGATCCATCCCCAGCGGCGTGACATGGACCTTGTGGGGCAGCATGCCGAGCCCGGTGATCGTGTCCGCGACCAGCTGCGACACGCACATGTGGCTGTCGAAGCGGTTCAGCAGCGCCGTGTTCAGCTCGCGCCAGGCGCGGTAGTCCCCGCCCTTCTGCGCCAGCAGCTCCAGCGAGCGCCCCGAGGGGCCGGGCCCCTCGGCCGCGACATCGACCGACTGGAAGCCGCGGCCGCGCACCGGCACGCCCTCGTTCTTCGAGAAGGCGCCGCGCACGGACCGGCGCAGGTCCTTGGCGAAGAACACGCAGGCCTGCGCGACCTTGTAGGCGCCGATCCCCGCGCCGAACAGGAAATTCCCCAGCGGCCGCCCCGAGAGCCGCGCGAATTCCAGCGACGACCCGAAGCGCTGCGGCACGATCAGCTGCTCGCGCGTGTGGAAGCCCGCGATGCAACCCTGGCATTTCCGCCCGCCCTCGTAATCGGTGCAGTCGAAGCGGTTCTGGTAGAGCAGCTCGATCTGCGGGCAGAGCGGCATGTAGTTGTGCCACATGTAGTGGAACCGCGTCTGCGGGAACTTCTCCTTCAGC
>NZ_VATA01000038.1 GCF_005870025.1 Poseidonocella sp. HB161398 | reverse complement strand
AAGAACCGGCCGAAATTGGCGCCCGCCTCGATCACCGCGCGGTAGCCCGCGATATTCGCCATCGAGCTCAGCGCGTCCATCTTCTGCGCGCGGGAGATCCGCGGCACCATGTCCATCGCCACGACGGTCGCGCCGGTCGCCTTCGCCTTCTCCAGCAGCTCGGTGTTCTGCGCGGGCCAGAAGAACGAGATCAGCGTGTGCCGCGGCTCCAGCATCGCGATCTCCGCCTCCGTCGGCGGCTGCACCTTGGCGATGACATCGGCCGCCGCGAAGACGGCCGCGGCATCCGCCACAACCTCTGCCCCGGCCTCTTCATAGGCCGCGTCCGGAAACCCCGCCTTCGCCCCGGCCCCGGTTTCGATCACGCAGGAATGCCCCAGCTTCACATGCTGCGCCACCGTCGCGGGAACAAGCGCAACACGCCGCTCCCCGGGCGATACCTCAACCAAAAATCCAAGTCTCAATGCACGTCTCCCGTCGTGGATGTCCCTGCCCGCGGGCTCGCGCGGACGATCACGCTTTCGCTACCACGCGGAGCAGCCGCCTCACAGGGCTGCCATGGTCGCGGGCACAGGTTTCGCCCTGCGACCTCCGGCGCGGCCCTGCGGAAGGCGGAAACCTGTCAGATCCAGCGGCGGGTACGAGCGCAATAGGCCTCGAAAGCCCGGCCGAAGGTCTCGGAGAGCCGCGCCTCCTCGGGAAGGACGAAGCGGTCCGTGAGGATCCAGAAGAGCAGCGGCACCAGCGGCAGCGCCAGCCAGGCCCCCCAGAAGAGGCAGAAGCCCGCGAGGATCAGCAGGTCGCCCAGATAGACCGGATTGCGCGATCGGCGGAAGATGCCGCTCTGGACCAGGGCCGCGGGGGCGCGGTGCGGGATCACGGTGGTCTTCTGGCGCCGCATCTCGTCGATGGCCAGGACGGCGAGGATCGCGCCGCCGCCGACCAGCAGCCCGGCCAGAAGCTGCACCGCCGGACCGCCCGGCGCGGGCCAGGGCAGCAGCCGGGACTGGGACCACGCCAGGCAGAGGCAGCCCGCCAGCCAGACCGGCGGAATGTCGACCCAGTCGCGCAGCCGCGCCATGGTTCAGGCGGATTTCTGCGGCAGCCGGCCGCGCGCCATGGCCCAGTCGCGCACGGCGCAGCCGAAGGCCTCGAAGAGCGGGCGGGAGACCGGGTCATTGCCGGCATTCCATTCCGGATGCCATTGCACCGACATGGTGAAGCCCGGCGCGTCGCGGACATAGATCGCCTCGGGCGTCGAATCCTCGGCCCGGCCGTCGACGACGACGCGCGGCCCCGGCGCCTTGATCCCCTGCCCGTGCAGCGTGTTGGTCATCACCCGCGGCGCGCCCATCAGCCGGTGGAACGGCCCGCCCTGGGTGAAATCGACATAATGGCGCAGCTCGAACTTCTCTTCCATCGTGCCATTGGGGGGCATGCGGTGGTTCATCCGGCCCGGCAGGTCGCGGATTTCCGGATGAAGCGTGCCGCCCATCGCGACATTCACCTCCTGGAAACCGCGGCAGATGCCGAAGACCGGCTGGCCGCGCTCGACGCAGGCGCGGATCAGCGGCAGCGCGATCGCGTCGCGGGCGCGGTCGAAATCGCCATGCGCCTCGGTCGCCTCCTCGCCGTATTCCTCTGGATGGACATTCGGACGGCCGCCGGTGAAGAGGAACCCGTCGCAGGCATCGAGCAGCTCGGGCACCGAAACCAGCCGCGGATCGGCCGGGATCAGCAGCGGCATCGCCCCGGAAATCTGCGAAACGGCAAGGGAATTATGCGTCCCCCCGGCATGGGCCGGATACTGGTCGTTGATCAGATGGCTGTTCCCGATGATACCGACGACTGGACGCGACATGTCACCCTCTCTTTCCTGCCTCCCGAGATAGCCTCCCTTCCGGGCCGCGTCGAGGGTGCAGGCGCGCACAGGTCCCGTGCCCTCTGCGCAAGCCGAAAAAATGTGCCGAAAATCTGCCTTTGAAGGAATAACATCCGCTGAATGCAGAAAGGCCGCGGACAACCGCGGCCTTTCCCTTCCCTTCCCGGAACATTCAGGCCCGGCCGGTCAGCCCGGCTGCCGCGACGCCGGCCAGAGCGGCCTCGGCATCGTTGTCGGAGGTGTCGCCGGTGACGCCGACCGCGCCGATCACCTTGCCGTCGGCCTCGACCAGCACGCCGCCCGGCACCGGCACGACCGCGCCGCCGAAGACGCCGTTCACGGCCGACATGAAATAGGCCTGGGCCTCGGCGCGGGCCATCTGGGCGGAGCCGGGCATGCCCAGCATCACCGCGCCATAGGCCTTGCCATGGGCGATCGCGAAACGGCCCGGCGCGGCGCCGTCCTGGCGCTCGAAGGCCTGCACGTTGCCGCCGGCATCGAGCACGACGACCGAGAGCGGCTTCAGCTCCATCTCGGCGCCCTTCTCGAGCGCCTTGGCGATGATCGTGCGGGCCTGGTCGAGAGTGATTGCAGTCATGGGTCTATCCTCAGCTTGCAGCTTTCAGTTCCAGCCGGCGGGCATGGAGCACCGGCTCGGTGTAGCCCGAAGGCTGCACCCGGCCCTTGAACACGAGGTCGCAGGCCGCCTTGAAGGCGATCGTGTCGAAGGACGGCGCCATCGGGATATAGGCCGGATCGCCCGCATTCTGCGCGTCGACCTTCTCGGCCATGCGCTTCATCGCGTCCATGGTCTGCGCCTCGCCGATCACGCCGTGATGCAGCCAGTTGGCCAGCGCCTGCGACGAGATCCGGCAGGTCGCGCGGTCCTCCATCAGGCCGACATCATGGTAGTCCGGCACCTTGGAGCAGCCGACGCCCTGGTCGACCCAGCGCACGACATAGCCGAGGATGCCCTGGGCGTTGTTCTCGATCTCGACCGTCACTTCCTCGTCGGAGAGGTTCATGCCCTCCATGACCGGGATGGTCAGCAGGTCGGCCAGCGTGCCGCGCGCGCCGCCCGCGGCGATCTCGTCCTGGCGGGCGAAGACGTCGACTTCGTGGTAATGCGTGGCATGCAGCGTCGCCGCCGTCGGCGACGGCACCCAGGCGCAGGTCGCGCCGGATTTCGGATGGCCGATCTTGGCCTCCAGCATCCCGGCCATCAGGTCGGGCATGGCCCACATGCCCTTGCCGATCTGCGCCTTGCCCTTCAGCCCGCAGGCCAGGCCGATATCGACATTGCGGTCCTCGTAGGAGGTGATCCAGGGCTGCGATTTCATCTGCCCCTTGGGGATCATCGGCCCGGCTTCCATCGAGGTGTGGATCTCGTCGCCGGTGCGGTCGAGGAAGCCGGTATTGATGAAGGCCACGCGGGACTTCGCGGCGCGGATGCATTCCTTGAGATTGACCGAGGTGCGGCGCTCCTCGTCCATGATGCCGAGCTTGACGGTGTTCTTCGGCAGCCCGAGCGCCGTTTCCACCATGTCGAAGATCTCGACGGCGAAGGCGACTTCCTCGGGGCCGTGCATCTTCGGCTTGACCACGTAGACCGAGCCGTGGAGCGAGTTGCCGCCCTCGCGCGCCAGGTCGTGCATGGCGATCAGCGTGGTGCAGAGCGCGTCGAGCAGCCCCTCGCCGATCTCGTTGCCATCCGCGTCCAGCACGGCCGGCGTGGTCATCAGATGGCCCACGTTGCGCACCAGCATCAGCGAGCGGCCCTTGAGGATCTTCGCCTCGCCATTGGCGGTGGTGTAGCTGATGTCATGCGCCAGCGCCCGGGTGAAGCTCTTGCCGCCCTTCGAGACTTCCTCGGTCAGGTCGCCCTTCATCAGCCCCAGCCAGTTGCGGTAGGCCAGCGTCTTGTCCGGCCCGTCGACCGCGGCGACGGAGTCCTCGCAATCCATGATGGTCGACACCGCGGCTTCGAGGATCACGTCGGAAATGCCCGCCGGATCGGTCTTGCCGATCGGGCTCTCGGGATCGATCACGACGCGGATATGCAGGCCGTTGACCGCGAGGATCACCGATTTCGGCGAGGCCATGTCGCCGGTATAGCCCGCGAAATGCGCCGGGTCCTTCAGGCCCGGGACCAGATGCGTGCCCGCGACATGCAGCTTTTCCACCGTGGCCCAGGAGCCCTCGGCCAGCGGCGCGACCTTGTCGAGATGCGCCTTCGCCCAGGCCACCACCTCGGCGCCGCGCGCAGCGTCGAACCCGCCCGCGGGGGGCGTCGAGCCCATCGCGTCGGTGCCGTAGAGCGCGTCATAGAGGCTGCCCCAGCGGGCATTCGCGGCGTTGAGCGCATAGCGCGCATTCATGATCGGCACCACCAGCTGCGGACCGGGCACCGAGGCGATCTCGGGGTCGGTCTTGGCGGTCTCGATGGTGAAATCCTCGCCTTCGGGGACCAGGTAGCCGATCTCGCGCAGGAAGGCCTCGTAGGCGGCGGCGTCATGCGGCTGGCCCTTGCGCGCCTTGTGCCACGCGTCGATCTGCGCCTGGATGGACTCGCGCTTCTCCAGAAGCGCCCTGTTCTTCGGGCCGAGTTCGTTCACCAGCTTCGCCAGCGCGTCCCAGAAGACATGCGCCGTGACGCCCGCGCCCGGAAGCGCCTCCGTCTCGATGAAGCTTGCCAGTTCGGGGTCGACCTGCAACCCGCTTTTCACCACACGATCCATGACCGCCTCCTGTTCCGTCGACTCGTGCCCTAAGGCTTGCGCAAGTCTGTGACATGGCAAGGGCAAACCTTTCCACGGGAGAGGAAAAGCTTTTCCGCGATGTGGAAACCGCGCGTCGCAGGGCACCGAGAGCCGCCAACAGCGGCGTCGCGGCGAGCGGTCCGGCCGCAAGCGGCAGCCAGCCGCCCTGCCCCCGGTGGCGAAAAGCACCCAGAGCGCGGGCGGCGCCATCAGCAGGAGCCCCGCGCCGGTGCCGGGCAGCCAGCGCCGCGATGCCAGCGACAGGCCCGCCTGCAACAGGGCATTGGCGAGGAGCGCGGCGGCAAGCGCCCGGACCGGCCAGGCAGTGCCCGTGGCCACGGCGCCGAGGCAGAGGAGAACGGCAGGAGCGACCGCCGGCGCATGGCGCGACCGGCAGGCGGCGGGCCCGGCCAGGCCGGGCCGGGGGCAGTGGCCCGCCGCCCCGCCATTCTGCCAGGTTCTGCGCCAGCAGCCCGGCCAGCATCGCCAGAACCGCCGGGACGCCCGGCCCCGCCATCGGCCTCAGCTGCGCCGGTAGCGGCCGGAGGAGAAGAACTCCGACAGGCTCTGGCCGCGCTCCTCGCGGAACGGCCCGGCCTCGGCCATCCCGTCGATCCGGTCGAGCCGGAAGACGCGGAAATCGCCGCGCAGCTCGCACCAGGCGACCAGCGTCCAGACCTTGCCCCAGAACCACAGCCCGAGCGGGCGGACGACGCGCTCGGTCGCCGCCCCCGCCCCGTCGGCATAGGCGAATTCCAGGCGCTGGCGGGCCTGCACCGCGCGCTCGATCCGGTCGAGCCGCATGGCGAGCTCGGGCGTCATCTCGGGGGCGACGGAATGGACGGCGACGGCCTCGGCCCGGGCGCGGACCGGCGCCGGCAGGACGGCGGAGATCTTGCGCAGCGCGTCCTCCGCGCCCGCCGCCATCTCCGCCCCGCCCCAGGCGCGGATCAGCCGTGCGCCCGCGACCAGCGCGGTGATCTCGGCCTCGGTGAACATCAAGGGCGGCAGGTGGTAGCCCTCGGCCATGACATAGCCGTAGCCCGCCTCGCCCTCGACCGGCACGCCCGAGCCCTGCAGGTCGGCAATGTCGCGGTAGATCGTCCGTTCGGACACTTCCAGCCGCTCGGCCAGCAGCCGTGCGGTGGTGCGCCGGCCGCCCCTGAGCTCGTCGACGATGCGGAAGAGGCGGTCGGCGCGGCGCATCAGGCGGGCTCGAACAGGCCGATGCGGTTGCCGTCGGGATCGGCGACATAGATGTAGCGGCCCGGCGGGATGGCGACCGGCGCGCCCAGCACGCGGCCGCCCGCGGCCTCGGCGCGCTTGGCGGCGGCCTCGATCGCGCCCTCGGCGGCGAGGAAGATCACCGGCCCGCTGCCGGCCTGGCCCGGTTCGCCGACAAAGAGGTTGGCCGAGACGCCGCGCCCGTCGGTGACGAAGGCGGCGACGCGCTCTGCGCCCATTTCCATCATCGCCAGCGCGCCGCCGGTGGCAGCCTGGTAGAAGGCGATGGCGGCATCGAGGTCGCGCACCGGAATCTCGGCCCAGACGTTGAAGTTCTTCGGCATGAAGCTCATGGAATGTCCTTTCCCGTTCGTGTTGACGGGACCCTTCTCCCATAGCCCTCCTGACAGCGTTCTGTCAGCATCCGTCAGGGCGCGGCAGGCCTTTGGCAAAGCGTTGCCGCTCCGCGAGGTCGAGACCGAATTCCGCCGCCGCCGCCTCCGCCGCCTGCGCCTCGCCCCGGACCAGATGCGCGGCGCAGACCCAGTCGGCGGTCGAGGCCAGCAGCGGATGCCCCTCGGGATAGCTCCGGCGGCGCAAAGCGAAGGCCTCGGCCAGCAGCTCCGCCGCCTCTGCGGCCTCTCCCGCCTCGAGGAGGAAGCCGCCGAGATTGTGCAGCGCATAGCCCAGAGCGGCCCCGCCCTCGGGACGGAGCGCCCGCTCGATCTCCAGCGCCTCGCGGGCATGGGCGATCGCCTCCGCCCGCGCGCCCTGCATGTTCCGAACCAGCGCGAGGTTCAGCAGGCATTGCGCCGCCCCCGCGCTGCGCGGCCCCGACTCCGCCTGGCGCAGTTCCAGCGCGCGGCGTAGCGCTTCCGCCGCCTCGCCGAGATCCTCCGGCTCCGACGGGCGCGGCCGGCCCCGCTCGCGCGCCGCCATGCAGCGGGAGCGCAGCGCCAGCGCGAGGTTGTTCAGCACCGTCGCCAGCTCCAGCGCGCCATGGCCATGGGTCTCGCAGAGCCGCGCCGCCTCGCGCAGCGCCTCCACCGCCTGCGCCCCCTTCCCGGCGATGCTGCAGGTCGCGCCCAGCATGGAATAGGCGAGCGCCAGATCGGAATGGCTCTCCGGAAGGCGGTCGCGCCGCAGCCGCAGCGCCTCCTGCGCCAGGTCGATCGCATCCTCGTGGAAGGCGGTGACATGCAGGTAGATCGCCGACTGGATGTAGAGATGGTCGACCGCGGGAAGTCCCGGCACGGCCTTCCCCGCCGCGCGACGCAGCGCCAGCACATGCGGCGTCAGCGCCGCGCAGGCCGGCCATTCCTGCGGCCAGTCGCTGTCGAAGGGATAGCTGCTGGCCAGCATCGCGGCCGTGCGTCCGGCCTGCTCTGCCTGGCGCTGCCCCTGCAGCAGGCGCAGCGCATGGCCGGCCAGCCGGTGCATGTCGCAGCCCTCCCCCGAGCGGGAGACCAGCGAGCGGCGCGCCAGCTCGCGCAGCGCCGAATGCAGCCGCCCCGGATCGCTGCAGAGCGCCTGCAGATCGGGGCCGAGCGCCTCCCAGAAGGCCTCGCGCTCCTCCAGCGTGCAGGCGGGGACATCGAGGAACAGCTCCGGGCCCAGCCCCTCGGCGGCGCACCAGGCGAAGACATCGGCCACCGCCTGCGCGTCGCGGCCGAGGCCGGCGTAGCTGAGCTGCACGGCGGCGCGGATCGAGGAGGGGAAATCCGCCGCCTCCGCCTCGGTCATGATCTCGTCGATCCGCGCCTCCCAGTCGCCGAACGTGCCGCCCTCCTCGCGGATCAGCGCCCCGGCGATCACCAGCCCCAGCGGCAGCCCGCCGAGCGCGCGGGCCAGCGACACGGCCTCCTCCGCCCGGTCCGAGCGGCCGACCATCTCGGCCAGCAGGGTCAGCCGGACATCGGGATCGGGCAGGTCGGGCAGCGCGGCCCAGTCCTCCTCGGTCATCGCCTCCTGGATCAGCAGGCGCACCCCGTCGGCATAGAGGCTGCCGGTCTCCAGCACAGGCGGCTCGATCTGCGCGAAGCGGCCCCATTTGCGGTCGCGCGAGGTGATCAGCACATCGGCGCGTCCGAGCGGCGGCATCAGATCGCGGATCGCCGCCAGATCCGGAGCGTTGTCATAGACCAGCAGCCAGCCCGCGGGCAGCGCCTCGAGCACGGCGCGGGCCTGCATCACCGGCGCGCCGGGCGGGGTGGCAAAGCCCTTGATCCGCGCGCCCTTGGCCGCCAGCCCGTTCGCCAGGCTCTCGGCATCCCCGGCATTCAGCCAGGCGACCTCGCCATAGCCATGCCCATGGGCGGCGACATGCATCCTGGCCAGGGTCGACTTGCCGATCCCGCCCATGCCCGAGAGCACGGCGACACGGCCGCCATGCCCCAGCGCCTCGCGCAGCCGCCGGAGCTCTGCCTGGCGGCCGACCGGATAGCGGTGGAGCCGAGCGGCCTCGGCCACGCCGCGGCGGGCGGCATCCCCGGGCGAGAGCCAGCCCTTCGCCCCGGCCAGCCCGTCTGACAGGGTCCTGGCATCCGACAGCGCCCCGGCCGCCTGCCCCAGAAGCCCCAATGCCGCAAACAAGCCCGCCATGGCCCAACCGCTCCGCTACCCGCAACGGTCTCAGGTCAGCCGAGTCGCGTCCCCGGGCAAGGGGCTGGCAGGCATGGAAAAGCCGCCCCTTTTGCGGGGGCGGCTCGCCAGTCATTCGCGATTTACGGCGGCGCGGATCAGAGCGCGGCCATGACCTCGTCGGAGACCTCGAAATTCGCGGTCACGTTCTGGACGTCGTCATCGTCTTCCAGCGCGTCGATCAGCTTCATCAGCTTCTGCGCATCCTCGAGGCCGAGCTCGGTCGTGGTCTGCGGCTTCCAGATCAGCTTGGCCGATTCAGACTCGCCCAGGGCCGCTTCCAGCGCCGTGGAGACTTCGCCCAGATCGGTGTCCGCGCAGTAGATCGTGTGGGTCTCCTCGTCGGATTCCACATCCTCCGCGCCCGCCTCGATCGCCGCTTCCATGATCGTGTCGGCATCCCCGGCCGCGGCCAGGTAGACGATCTCGCCCTTGCGGTCGAACATGAAGCTGACCGAGCCGGTCTCGCCGAGGTTGCCGCCGTTCTTCGAGAAGGTGGAGCGGACATTCGACGCGGTGCGGTTGCGGTTGTCGGTCATCGCCTCGACGATGATCGCCACGCCGTTCGGGCCGTAGCCCTCGTAGCGGATCTCGTCGTAGTTCTCCGCATCGCCGCCGGTCGCCTTCTTGATCGCGCGGTCGATATTGTCCTTGGGCATCGACTGCCCCTTGGCCTCCTTGACGGCCAGGCGCAGGCGCGGGTTCTTCTCGGGATCGGGGTCGCCCATCTTGGCGGCGACGGTGATCTCCTTGGAAAGCTTCGAGAAAAGCTTAGAGCGCGCCGCGTCCTGCCGACCTTTGCGGTGCTGGATGTTGGCCCATTTTGAGTGGCCTGCCATGGGTCCTCTCCATTCAATCTGTCTGTATCGGCGCGTATCTACAGCAACATGCCATGCTTGGGCAATCCCGCCCCGCAAGCCTCTCGCCCGGGGCGTTTCAGAGCGGGAAGAAGATCGGGATCGCCGCCGAGGCCAGGAGCCCCATGGTCAGGTTGAGCGGCACGCCCACCTTGACGAAATCGCGGAAGCGGTAGCCGCCCGGACCCAGCACCATGGTGTTCGTCTGGTAGCCGATCGGCGTGGCGAAGCTGGCCGAAGCCGCGATCATCACCGCCACCACGAGCGAGCGCGGATCGACCCCGAGCGCCTGCGCAAGGCCGATCGCGATCGGCGTCACCACCACCGCGACGGCGTTGTTCGACACCATCTCGGTCAGGACCGAGGTCAGCAGGTAGATCGAGTAGACGATGAAGAAGGGCGGCATCTTCGCCAGGAGCGGCGCGATCCCCTCAACGATCAGCTGCACTGCGCCGGAGCTTTCTAGCGCCGCGCCGACCGCGAGCATCGAGAAGATCAGCGACAGCAGCCGCCCGTCGACGAAGGAATAGGCCTCGTCGGCATCGATGCAGCGCGTCACCAGCACCAGCGCGACGGCGAGCACCGACAGCAGCAGGATCGGCGCCACGCCGAAGCCCGCGAGCAGCACGATCCCGGCCAGGGTGGCAATGGCGATCGGCGCATGCTGGCGGCGGTAGGCCCGCGCGGTGGGCGAGCTGACATCGACCAGCTCCATGTCCTGCGCCAGGCGGCGGATGTCCTCGGGCGCGCCCTCGAGCAGCAGCGTGTCGCCGACGCGCACCACGATATCGTCGAGCTGGCGGCCGACATTCTGGTTCGAGCGGTGCACCGCGAGCGGATAGACCCCGTAGCGGCGGCGCAGGCGCAGGCTGCGCAGCGAGCGGCCGACGAGCTTGGCCCCCGGGGTGATCAGCACCTCGACAATGGCGGTCTGCACCGAGGAGAGCTTGTCGACGAGCCGCAGGTCCTTGTTCTGCTGGAAGCCCAGCAGCTCTTCCATCTCGGTGCGCAGGACGACGCGGTCGCCGGCCTCGAGCACGACGGAGGACAGGTCGCGGCGCAGCGAGGCGTCGCCCCTGAGCACGTCGATCAGCCGCACGCCCTCGCGCTTGAAGAGCGGCACTTCGAGGGCCGGCTTGCCGACCAGCGAGCTGTCCTCGGGCACGGCGACCTCGGTGAAGAACTTCATCTTCGAGCGCCCCGAGAGCATGGTCGCCATGCTGTCGCGGTTGGGCAGCAGGTGCCGCCCGAAGAGATAGAGGTAGATGAGCCCCCAGAGCACGACCAGGAGGCCGACCGGGGTGACTTCGAAGATGCCGAACGGCTCCTGCCCCTGGGCGCGCGCGACGCCGTCGACCAGCAGGTTGGTCGAGGTGCCGATCAGCGTCACCGTGCCGCCGAGGATCGCCGCATAGCTGAGCGGGATCAGTATCTTCGACGGCGAGACCCCGAGCGAGCGCGAGAGCTGGATGAAGACCGGGATCATCACCACCACGACCGGCGTGTTCGACACCACCGCCGAGGCCGCCGCCACGAACAGGAGCAGCACCGCCACGGCGAGCCCCGGCCGCCCCTTGGCGAAGCGGTCGATCCGCTGGATGAACCAGTCGAGCGCGCCGGTCCTGACCAGCGCCCCCATGACGATGAACATCGCCGCAATGGTCCAGGGTGCCGGGTTCGACAGCACCGAGACCGCTTTCTCGTAGGGCAGGATGCCCAGGATCAGCATGAGCGAAACGCCGATAAGGGCGGTCACTTCCGCCGGATAGCGCTCCGTCATGAACAGGACGAACATACCAATGACCACGACAAGCGCCGCGACCGGCTGGCTTATCGGAATCCACTCATACCCAAGCATCCGGACAGGCACCTAACTTTTCTTCGCCCGCACAGATTGGTTCATGCGCCCGCACGCCACAAGGGACAAATGCGACGCGGGGCATGCGGCGCTCTGGCACGACCGGCCCCGCTCAGGGCGCCGCCGGGGCCAGTTTCCCGCCCTGGCGCACCATTTCCACGCGGATCGCGCGGCCGCTGGCATCGTCGGTTTCCACGAAGAGCCCCGACAGCGTCGCCTCGCCCGAGGCGGGGGTGAAGCGGCCCTTGGGCATGCCCGTGATGAAGCGGCGCAGCGGCTCGTCCTTGTCCATGCCGATCACCGAATTGTAGTCGCCGCACATGCCGGCATCCGACTGGTAGGCGGTGCCGCCATGGAGGATCATCGCATCGGCGGTCGGCACATGGGTATGGGTGCCCACCACGATCGAGGCGCGGCCGTCGCACCAATGGCCCATCGCCATCTTCTCGGAGGTGGCCTCGCAATGCATGTCGACAAGCATGGCATGGACCTGCCCGCCGCGGGGATAGTTCTTCAGGATCGGCTCGATCGCCGAGAACGGATCGTCGAAGGGCCGCTTCATGAAGACCTGGCCCAGCACCTGCGCCACCAGGACGCGGCGGCCGTCGGCGGTCTCGAAGACCCGCGCGCCCTTGCCGGGCGCCGCCTTGGCGAAGTTCAGCGGACGGACGATGCGCGGCTCGCTGTCGATGAAGGAGAGCATGTCGCGCTGGTCGAACGCGTGGTCGCCCAGCGTGATGCAATCCGCCCCCGCCGCCAGCAGGTCGCGCGCATGGTCGGCCGAGAGCCCGTGGCCCGACGTCGCGTTCTCGCCATTGACCACCACGAAATCGAGCTGCCACGCCTCGCGCAGCCGCGGAAGGCGGGAGATCACGGCATCGCGCCCCGCCCGGCCCATTACATCGCCTAGAAACAGAATTCTCATGCCGCCTGCCTAGTCCCGCCGGGGCGCCGGGGCAAGGGCGCGCGCGCCGCCCGCCGGCGGATTTGCCCGGCCCCGCGGGACGCGGGCTCAGCCGCCGGTGCGGATCAGCCCGTTCTCGGTAACAATCCCGTCGAGCGGCTGGTCGGTCGGCTCCTGCGGCAGCGCGTCGAATTCCTGCGCGGCATAGGCGAAGCCGTAGGCGCGCACCGGCCCCCGGGCGCGCAGCCGGTCGAGCGTGCGGTCGTAATGCCCCGCGCCATAGCCCATCCGCCCGCCCTGCCGGTCGAAGGCCAGCATCGGCACGACCAGCAGATCGGGCACCGCCTCGGGCGCCTCGACCGGCGCCGACGTGCCGAAGCCCGCCGCCGACAGCGCAACGCCGGGCGACCAGAGATGGAAGCTGAGCGGATGCTCGCGCCCATGGGTGACCGGCAGGCACAGCCGGTGGCTCGCTGCCAGCGGCATCAGCGCGGGCAGCGGGTCGATCTCGGTGCCGATCGGCGAATAGCCCGCGACGGTCTTCCCGGCATAATCGGCCAGCACGGCGGCCAGCGCCGCCAGCGCGGGCGCGGGATCGACCGCGCCATGGGCCGCCGCGCGGCGCGCCTTCGCCTCGGCGCGGATCGCCGCCTTCTGCTCCGCCAGCCCGGTCACAGCAGCACCAGCGTCGCAAGGCCGAGGAAGGCGAAGAAGCCGACCACGTCGGTCACGGTGGTCACGAAGGTCCCCGAGGCCAGCGCCGGGTCGAGCTTCAGCCGCTCCAGCGTGACCGGGACGAGGATGCCCGAGAGCCCGGCGATGAAGAGGTTGATGACCATCGCCATGGCGATCACGCCGGCCAGCGCGAGATTGCCGAACCAGACGATCTCGATCGCGCCCATGATGACGGCGAAGGCCAGGCCGTGGACAAGGCCGACCGCGCCCTCCCGGCGGATCACCCGCATCAGGTTCGAGCGCGTGAGGTCCTTGGTCGCCAGCGCCCGCACCGCGACGGTCAGCGACTGGGTCCCGGCATTGCCGCCCATCGAGGCGATGATCGGCATCAGCACGGCCAGCGCGACCAGTTCGGCCAGCGAGTCCTCGAAGACCGAGATCACCATCGAGGCGACGATCGCCGTCGCGAGGTTGACCACCAGCCAGGGCAGCCGCGACTTCACCGTGTCCACCACCCCGTCGGAGATCGAGCTTTCGTCCGAGACGCCGGCGAGGCGCAGGATGTCCTCCTCGGCCTCTTCTTCCAGCACGATCATCGCGTCGTCGATGGTGATGACGCCCACCAGCCGCCCGGAATCGTCGACCACCGGGGCCGAGATCAGGTGGTACTGGTTGAAGGCATAGGCGACGTCCTTCTCGGGCAGGTCGACCGCGATAGTGCGGAAGGTCTCCTCGGTGATGTCGCTCAGCCGAACGTCGCGCTTCGAGGCCAGCAGCCGGCCGAGCGTGACATAGGCGTTCGGGCGCATCGCCGGATCGACCAGGATGACATGGTAGAACTGCTCGGGCAGCTCCTCGGCGGTGCGCAGGAAGTCGATCGCATGGCCGACCGTCCAGTCGCCCGGCGCGACGACGAATTCGCGCTGCATCAGGCGGCCGGCGGAGTATTCCGGATAGGTCAGCGCCATCTGCACCGCGACCCGGTCGGAGGCGTCGAGCGCGTCGAGGATCGCCTCCTGGCGGTCTCCCTCGAGGAATTCGACCAGGTCGACCACGTCGTCGGTGTCGAGATCGCGCACTGCCTCGGCCAGGGCCTCGGGCGCCAGGGTCTCGATCACCTCCTCGCGGATGTTCTCGTCGAGCTCGGAAAGCACCTCGCCGTCGATCTGCTCGGGCACCAGCGCCAGGATCTGCTGGCGCTCGGGGCCGCTGACCTGTTCCAGAAGGTCGGCGATGTCGGCCGAGTGCATCGGGTCGAGCACTTCGTTCAGCCGGGCGACATCCTCCTCGGCCAGCGCCGCCTGGATCTTGCCAAACCGCCGCTCGCCCTCGCTATGGCTGTCCTCGTCGATCTCGTGGCCGCTCTCCGCCTCGGCGGCGGCAGGGTCCTCGGTCTCGGGGGTCTCGGGATTGCGGTCTGGCTCGGTCATGGGGCCCCCTAGCTGCGCGGATGACGCGGGCACCATAGGCATCGCCGGGCGGCGCGCAAGGGACGGGTTGCATTTGCCCTTTCCCCGCCGCGGCGCACGGGGCAACATTGGCGCGAACCGATGCGAGTAGACGATGTCCCGACTGATCCTTGGCCAGACCCTGAGCTTCACCGCCGATCCCTTCGCGGTGCCCCATGACGAGGCCGTGCGGCACGAGCGCCGCGGCGCCGTGCTGGTCGAGGACGGCAGGATCGCCGCCGTCGGTCCCGCCGACGCGCTGCGCGCCGCCCATCCGCAGGCGCAGGTCACCGATCACGGCGACGGGCTGATCCTGGCGGGCTTCGTCGACAGCCATGTGCACTATCCGCAGACCGCGATGATCGCGAGCTGGGGCAAGCGGCTGATCGACTGGCTGAACGACTACACCTTCCCCGAGGAGATGCGCTTCGCCGATCCGGACTATGCCGCGGAGATCGCCGGGCGCTATCTCGACATCGTGCTGGCCAACGGGACGACGACGGTCTGCTCCTACTGCACGATCCATCCCGAAAGCGTCGACGCCCTCTTCGGCGCGGCCGAGCGGCGCGGCATGCGGATCGCGGCGGGCAAGACCTGCATGGACCGCAACGCCCCCGACGGGCTGCGCGACAGCCCGGCCCTCGCCTATGACCAGTCGAAGGCGCTCTTGGAGAAATGGCACGGCAAGGGGCGGGCCGGCTATGTCATCACCCCGCGCTTCTCGCCGACCTCGACGCCCGGGCAGCTCGAGGCGCTCGGCGCGCTCTGGGCGGAGAATCCCGGCTGCCTGATGCAGACCCATCTGAGCGAGCAGACCGACGAGATCGACTGGGTGCGCGGCCTCTATCCGGAGGCGCGCGACTATCTCGACACCTACGAGCGCTTCGGCCTGCTGGGCGAGCGGGCGCTCTACGGCCATGCGATCTGGCTCGAGGCGCGCGAGATCGCCCGGCTGGCCGAGACCGGCGCGGCGCTGATCCACTGCCCGACCTCGAACACCTTCATCGGCTCGGGGCTGTTCCCGACGCGCCAGCATGCGGTGGCGGGCCAGCCGGTCGGGCTGGCCACGGATACCGGCGGCGGGTCGAGCTTCTCGATGCTGCGCACCATGGCCGCCGCCTACGAGGTCGGCCAGCTCTCGGGCACGCCGCTGCATCCGGCGCAGCTCCTGTGGCTGGCCACGGCCGGGTCGGCGCGCGCCATGCATCTGCAGGACAGGATCGGAAATCTGGAAGCGGGCAAGGAGGCCGACATGGTCGTGCTCGACCTCGCCTCGACCCCGGCGATCCGCCAGCGCGTCGACGAGGCGGAAACGATCTGGGAGGCCCTCTTCCCCACCATCATGATGGGCGACGACCGGGCCGTGGCCGCGGTCTACCTGGAGGGCGCGCCCGCGCCGCGCGGCGCGGGCTGAGCCGCAATCAGAAGCGGCGCGGCAGCATGCTGCGCTGCCAGGATTCCATCATCGCCATCTGGGCCTGGGCCATCTGGGCGACGAAGGAGGAACGGCGGCGCGTGACGGGTTCCGCTGCGGTTTCCACCGGGCGGGACTTCAGGAAGTCGGCTTCTCCATCTTCGATGAAGGCTTCAAGATCTTCTCTCGTCAGCATGTCGTTACCCCTAATCTCAGGGCCCGGTGTTTTCCGAACCGCTTTGTTAACTCGTCGCCGGCAATTTCGTTCCGCGCGGTCCGCATTTGCTAGCATAATGTTGCGCGATGGCGCTAGCAGTTTCGCCCATTATTTACGACCATAGTTTAGACTTTCGCCGCGATTTTGTTCAGATCGCGAAGAAATATACCGCATACGGCGGTATTCCGTTAGCGCCGGACACGCCCGCGCCCGCCCTGGCGGCGCCGCGCCGCGGCGTCCGGACCCCCTGCCCGCCCCTGGCGCGAATCGCATGTCCCTGCCGCCTCCGCGGCCGCGCCGCGCGCTTGGCCGATCCGAAAGTCTCGAAAAAATCCGGGTGACGCAGGGGCCGGCAATGCTAGGCTCGCAGCCGTGGAATCCATTTGGAAGACGCCGCGGCGGGGCCGGAGGAGGACCGGCGCCCCGCGGCGCGCAGGGAGGACGGATATTTGGATAGCAAAGCACCCATAGCAGCAGCCGTGGCCGGCGTGGTCGGCATTCTGGTCGGCTCGATGATCGCCCCTTCGGGCCCCGACCGCGAGGAGATCGCCGAGATCGTCAGCGAGAAGCTGGCCGAGGACCGCGCGGCCCCCGACCCGATGGCCGAGCGGCTCGACGCGCTGCAGGCCTCGGTCGACGAGCGCTTCGCCGCGCTCAGCAGCGCGGTGGAGCCGCAGATGGGCGATCTGGGCAGTTCGGTCGCGGCGCTGCAGGAGAAGTTCTCCGGGCTCGAGACCACGGCGCAGAGCCTGATGGACCGCTCCGCCTCGGATCTGGAGACGCTGCGCTCGCAGATCGACGGCGTGGCCAGCACGCTGGGCGACGCTGTCAGCAAGGCGGCGGCGTCGCAGGTCTCCGCGCTGCAGGGCCAGCTCGACCAGCTCCGCGGCGCGCTGGCGAACCGAACCGGCCCCGCCGCGCCCCCCGCCCGGCCCGAGGCCCCCGCGCCGCAGGACAGCGCCGCCGCCCCGCCCCCGCAGGCCGGTCCCGGGAACACGCCCGGCAGCACCGCGATGCTCGCCGACGGCGCGCTGCGCGTCTTCGTCTCGCGCGTCTCCGAGGACGACCAGGCCGCGCGGCTCTCCGTCCAGGGCGAGCTGGTCTCGCTGCCGGTCGGGGAAACGATGCTGACCATGGCCGGGAACGAGTACTGCATGGTGACGCTGGACGGCGTCTCCGCCGGGACGGCGCAGCTCAGCGGCGCCTGCGGCGACGACCTGCCGGAGGCCGAGGGCCTGCCGCCGGGCCATACCGCCGTGCTGAAGGACGGCGCGATCCGCGTCTTCGTCTCCCGCGTGGAGGACTGGCCGCCGCGCGCGCGGCTGTCGATCAACGGCGAGATGAAGCAGCTCGGGGCCGGACGCACCGCGCTCCTCTCCGCCGGGGACCAGCTCTGCGGCGTGCGGCTCGACGGGGTCGACCGCGGCCATGCCAGCATTAGCGCCGCCTGCGGCGACGAGCTGGACGTGGCCGAGGCGATCGGCCCGGGCAGCGCGGTGTCGCTGGGCGACGGCAAGGCGCGGGTCTTCCTCTCCTCGGTGGGCCGCGACGGGCGCAGCGTGCGATTCTCGGTCAGCGGCGTCGACGGGCTGCAAACCCTGGCCGAGGGCGGTCGGCTGGCACTCGGCGACGGCTGCGCCGTGGCGGTCGAGGGCGTGGCCGCCGGCAAGGCGATCTTCGGCTATGACTGCGAGGACTGAGGCCCCCCGGCCCTGACCGCGTTCCGCCGGGCCCGGCCCGGCGGCTCCGCGCGCCGGACATGTCATCCAGCGCCGCAAGTATTAATCAATTCCTACCAATCCCGCCGCTCTGCCCCAATTCCGCCACAATTGAGGGGCAGTTTCCTCAAATTAGAGGAAAATGAGCGGAGACTTTTCCGGTGATCACCTTTGCCCCCCTGTCCGCCGCGGCCGCCCTGGCGCCCGCGCGGCCGGAGCCCGGCCCTGCGGCCGAAGCCGACCCCCTGGTATCCCGTCCCGCCCCCGCGCGGGACCATGACGCGCCGGGCCTGCCGGCCTATAACGACCTGATGGCAAGCTGCCTGGCCGCATTCTACGACGAGCGCGTGCTGCATCCCGACCCGACGCCGCGCGGGGTCGAGATCGACCGCATCGAGATGATCGAGCAGGGCTTCGACCATATCCGCGAGCTCTTCGCCGCGATCAGCGCCGCCGCCGCCGAGGATCTGGGCCCCGCGACCGACCTGCGCCTCTGACGGCGCCCCGGAAGCCGTAAGGGATTCGAAACCAGAACCGTGCCACGACTGTGCCACGTTCTTGATTGCGCGGAGACGCCCTTATGGCAGACGACAAGGCTAAGCGGAGCGGGCCGGTGCCCGGCCGCGGCACGGAGTTCCATATCTCGGAGCTCTTCTTCTCGCGCACTGACGGGCGCGGGGTGATCGCCTCGGGCAATGCCGTCTTCGAGCGGATCAGCGGCTTCACCTATGACGAGCTCCTGGGCGCGCCGCACAAGATCGTCCGCCATCCCGACATGCCCAAGGCGGTGTTCTGGCTGCTCTGGGACCGGCTGAAACGCGGCGAACCGGTCGGCGCCTATGTCAAGAACCGCACCAAGGCGGGCGGCTACTACTGGGTCTTCGCCGTGGTCATGCCGATCACCGGCGGCTATCTCTCGGTCCGGCTGAAGCCGTCCAGCAAGATGTTCGAGACCGTGCAGGAATTCTACCGCCGCCTGCGCGCCCGCGAACTCGACGCGCCCGGTGATTTCACCCCGGAACTCAGCGGGCAGGAGCTGCTCTCCGGCGTCAAGGAGCTGGGCTATCCCGACTATGTCGCCTTCATGGCCGCCGGCCTGACCGCCGAGCTGATGTCGCGCGACCGCATCCAGGGCAAGCCGGTCGACGACCGGCTGGAGGCCTTCGACGCCATGTCCCGCGCCGTCGGCGACATCTTCAAGGAAGCCAACGCGCTCTATGCCGATTTCCGCCGGATCGAGCAGATCCCGGTCAATCTGCGGCTGCAGGCCTCGCGCTGCGAGGCCTCGGGCGGCCCGGTCAGCGTGATTTCCGCCAATTACAGCAACCTCGCGCGGGAGGCCCTGGCCTTCGCCTCGCGCTTCACCGATTTCGGCCAGCGGGTCCTCGACGAGATCAGCCTCGGCCTTTTCATGATGGGCAGCGCGCGGCTGCAGCGGGAAATGACCCGCACCTTCGAGGGCGAGGCCGATAGCGGCGCGCCGATCGACCACAAGCGCGAGATGGCCCTGCTCAGCGCGCATATGCAGCGCTGCGGCGACATGGCCCGCAACACGGTCGGGCGGATCCTGGAGCAGTCCGAGCGCTTCATCGACGACAGCCGCCGGATGCGCCGCTTCATCAGCGGGCTCGACGTGACCCGTGTCACCTGCCGGATCGAGACCGGCTGGCTGTCCGATGACGATGGAGGCTTTCACGACATCATCAACAAGCTCGACGCCTTCCACGAGGACGTGGAGCGGCGGATGAAGCATATCGACTCTCTCAACGACAACATCATCGAGCGGACGACGGCGCTTCTGAACCGCTCCAGCCGCCGCAACTCCGCCCCGCCGCCCGAGGCCACCGCCGCCGAGTGATCCGGCCATCGCCGGACCCGCCGCGGCAGCCCGGCGCCGATCATCCGGACCGCCATAGCGAAGCGCTTTCCGGTAGTCCCTGCCGGGACCAGCGCGGGCGGAACCCTTGGCCCCGGGACTTCGCCGCAAGCTGCTAGTCCAGATGACGACCGGATCGGACCGGGACAGACAGCGCAAGCCGCCGGCCTGAATGAATCCCGCGGTCAAAGCCAGACCCGCCGCGCGGAGATCGCTGTGGCAGGCGGGCAGCCGATCATCTGGACCGTTACCCTCGCAGAGCGCAGTTCCGTAGACATTGCCAGGACCAGCGCGGGCGGAGCCTTTGGCGCCGGGACTTCGCCGCAAGCTGCTAGTCCAGATGACGACCGGATCGGACCGGGACAGACAGCGCAGACCGCCGGGCTGGCACAGTGACCCGGCCAAGGCCAGACCCGCCGCGCGGAGATCGCTGTGGCAGGCGGGCGGCCGATCATCTCGACCGTTGCCCTCGCAGAGCACGGTTCCGTACATTGCCGAGGACAGCACGGACTGGGTTCTTGGCACCACGACCGTGCCGGATGTCTCTCCGCCAGACCTCCGCAAGACCGGGCCGGGTTCGGAAAAGGGACCTCTGGGCTGGCTGAATGATCGCACCGCCACCAGAACCGCCGCGCGGAATTCCCCCCCGCACCCGGAAAAGAGTCCCTGCCCGGCGCGCGTCTACAGAGATTGCCAGGGATGATGCGGACCGTGTCCTTGGCGGCGGGACCTGACCGGTGGCCGCGGCACAAGTCGCCTCCGCTCGGAGGGGGCCGGGACCGAAAGCGCGGAGCTGACGTCAGGCAGGGCGATCCGGTCACCGCCGGACCCGCCCCGCGGAAACGACGATCGCAGGCAGGGACCAATCACCCGGATCGGACCCCTCGCCAAGCGCCGTCCGACGGACATTGCCGAGGACGACGCGGACGCCCCGGTGGGAATGGGACATGGCCGGAGGCTGCGCTGCCAGACGCCGCACGAACGGACCGGGGCCGGCCGTGATGGCGCGCGCGTCGACAGGGGCAAGTGCAGAGCGGCGCGCGCGGCGCCGCCCTGCCGGAGATCAGATGGTGAAATTCGTGCCGCCGCCGTCGAGCAGGATGTTCTGCCCGACGATGAAGCCCGCATGGACCGAGCAGAGGAAGGCGCAGGCCTTGCCGAATTCCTCCGCCGTGCCGTAGCGGCGCGCCGGGATCGTCGCCTCGCGCCGGGCGCGGGCCTCTTCCATCGTGATCCCCTCCTTCGCGACCACGCCGCCATCAAGGCTGACCGCGCGGTCCGTGGCGTGGATGCCCGGAAGGAGGTTGTTGATCGTCACGCCGAATTCCGCCACCTGGCGCGAGGTGCCCGCGACATAGCCGGTCAGGCCGGTGCGCGCCGAATTCGACAGGCCGAGCTGCGGGATCGGCGCCTTGACCGACTGGCTGGTGATATTGACCACCCGCCCCCAGCCGCGATCGCACATCCCCGGCAGCAGCGCGGTCATCAGCGCGATCGGCGCCAGCATGTTCGCGTCGAGCGCCTTGATGAAATCCTCGCGGCCCCAGTCCTTCCAGAGCCCCGGGGGCGGGCCGCCCGCATTGGTGACGAGAATGTCGACCGGCCCGGCCGCCTCGAGCACCTTCGCCTGGCCCGCCTCGGTGGTGATGTCGGCCGCGACCGCCGTCACCGCGACGCCGAGCGCGCGCAGCTCCGCCGCCGTCGCCTCCAGCGCCTCGGCGCCGCGCGCGTTCAGCACCAGCTCCACGCCCTCGGCGGCCAGCGCCGCCGCGCAGCCCTTGCCAAGGCCTTTCGACGAAGCGCAGACCAGCGCCTTTTTCCCTGTGAGTCCAAGGTCCATGAGCCGTCCTTTCCTGTTTCGCGGCGACCCTAGCGGCGGCGCGGGCGCAGGACAATGGCTCAGCCGAGCGCGTGGCCCTCGGGCTTGGCCATCTCCTCGGGCTCGACATGGATGGTGATCCGCGCGCCGCGGTCATGCAGGCGCAGCGCCTTCTCCACCCGGTCGCAGATCACGTGGCTGTCGCGCACGGTCATGTCGCCCGGCATGATCAGGTGGAACTCGATGAAGGTCACCGGGCCCGAGCGGCGGGTCACCAGGTCGTGCATCTCCAGCGCGCCATGGGCCGCGCCCGAGATCGCCGCGACGATCGCCGCCTGCTCCCCTTCCTCGACCGCCTCGTCGAGCAGCCCCGCCAGCGAGCCGCGGATCACCGCCCAGCCCTGCCAGACGATATGCAGACCCACGGCCAGCGCCAGGAGCGGGTCGAGCACGTGCCAGCCCGTGGCCCAGGCCAGCCCCAGCCCGAGCAGCACGCCGCCGGTCGTGACCACGTCCGACATCAGGTGATGGCCGTCCGCCTCGAGCGCGGGCGAGCGCGCCTGGCGCCCGCGGCGGATCAGGTGCCGCGCCCAGCCCCAGTTCAGCGCCGTCGCCGCCAGGCTGATCGCGATCGCCGCCGGGCCCAGATCGGCCGGGACCGGGTTCATCAGCGCCCGCGAGGCATCCATCAGGATCATCGCCGCCGCGACCATGATGAGCGCGCCCTCGAGCACCGCCGAGAGATACTCCACCTTCTGGTGGCCATAGGGGTGGTTGTCGTCCGCCGGGCGCCGCGCATAGGTCATCGCCAGCAGCGCGGTGATCGCCGTCACCACGTTCACGATCGATTCGAGCGCATCCGAATACAGCGCGACCGACCCCGTCATCCGCCAGGCCACCAGCTTCAAGGACAGCACCGCAATGGCGACGGCGATCGACAGCATGGCCTGGCGCAGGAGCGCGGCGGGATAGGGTTCGTGCGGCGGCATGGCAGGTCTCCGTGGTGCGGGCGCTCCCCCTAGGACCATTTTCCCGCGGAAAAAACCCTTTCCTGAGAATCGTTCCGAACTTGCGTGAAGAATTGCGCGCCTGCCCGGCCCCGGCTATATGCCGCCCATGCTGGACCGATCCCATAACTCCCCCTCGCTGCCGCCCGAGATCGCGCGGCGCCGCACCTTTGCCATCATCTCGCACCCGGATGCGGGCAAGACGACGCTGACAGAGAAGTTCCTTCTCTACGGCGGCGCCATCCAGATGGCCGGACAGGTCCGCGCCAAGGGCGAGGCGCGCCGGACGCGCTCGGACTTCATGAAGATGGAGCAGGACCGCGGGATCTCGGTCTCGGCCTCGGCCATGTCCTTCGACTACGGACAGTACCGCTTCAACCTGGTCGACACGCCCGGCCACTCGGACTTCTCCGAGGACACCTACCGCACGCTGACCGCGGTGGATGCGGCGGTGATGGTGATCGACGGCGCCAAGGGCGTGGAGAGCCAGACGCAGAAGCTTTTCGAGGTCTGCCGCCTGCGCGACCTGCCGATCCTGACCTTCTGCAACAAGATGGACCGCGAGAGCCGCGACGTCTTCGAGATCATCGACGAGATCCAGGAGAACCTGGCGATCGACGTGACGCCGGCGAGCTGGCCGATCGGCATGGGGCGCGACTTCCTCGGCTGCTACGACCTTCTGCGCGACCGGCTGGAGCTGATGGACCGCGCCGACCGCAACAAGGTCGCCGAAAGCGTCAAGATCGAGGGGCTCGACGATCCCAAGCTTGCCGAACACGTCCCGGCGGAGCTGCTGGCGCAGCTGCGCGAGGGGATCGAGATGGCGCGCGAGCTGCTGCCCGCGCTCGACCCGCAGGCGGTGATGGACGGCACGATGACGCCGATCTGGTTCGGCTCCGCGATCAATTCCTTCGGGGTGAAGGAGCTGATGGACGGGATCGGCGACTACGGCCCCGAGCCGCAGCCGCAATCGGCCGAGCCGCGCCAGATCGCCCCCGAGGAGAAGAAGGTCGCGGGCTTCGTCTTCAAGGTCCAGGCCAACATGGACCCCAAGCACCGCGACCGCGTCGCCTTCCTGCGGCTGGCCTCGGGCCATTTCACCCGCGGCATGAAGCTGACCCATGTGCGCACCAAGAAGCCGATGGCGGTGTCGAACCCGGTGCTGTTCCTCGCCTCCGACCGCGAGCTGGCCGAAGAGGCCTGGGCGGGCGACATCATCGGCATCCCGAACCACGGGCAGCTGCGGATCGGCGACACGCTGACCGAGGGCGAGGCGCTGCGCGTCACCGGCATCCCGAGCTTCGCGCCGGAGCTGCTGCAGGGCGTGCGCTCGGGCGATCCGATGAAGACCAAGCACCTGGAAAAGGCGCTGATGCAGTTCGCCGAGGAAGGCGCGGCCAAGGTCTTCAAGCCGATGATCGGCTCGGGCTTCATCGTCGGCGTCGTCGGCGCGCTGCAATTCGAGGTTCTGGCGAGCCGGATCGAGCTGGAATACGGCCTGCCGGTGCGCTTCGAGCCGTCGCAATTCACCTCGGCCCGCTGGGTCACGGGGCCGAAGGACAAGCTCGACAAGTTCGTCGACACCAACAAGGGCCACATGGCCGCCGACAATGACGGCGACATGGTCTACCTGACGCGGCTGCAATGGGACATCGACCGGATCGAGCGCGACTATCCCGAGCTGACCCTGTCGGCCACCAAGGAAATGATGGTCTGAGAGCCGGCCGCCAGGCCGTCTCCCTCTACGTCTCCCTCTCGGGTTCCGGCTCGTTGGCGAGCGCAACCAGCTCGGTCCGCACCTGCGGGTCGAGCACCACCCCCGCCGCATCCATGTCCGCGATGCATTCGCGCGCCCGCGCCCGGTCCTGCCGGAGCACGCTCTTCTTCAGGATCGGCAGGTCCAGCACGGTCAGGAAGGGCAGGATCAGGCAGTCGCTGGAGCTGGTCCGGTCCAGCACCTCGAGCAGCATCCCCTCGATTTCCGCGTCCGTCACCTCCTCCGGGCGGCTGCGGTGGCGTTCGCAGAATCCGCGCCAAGCGGGCACTATCTTCGGGGCGCCGACGATCAGATGCTCCAGCAGGACACGCTGCTCTGCCGGGCCCAGCCCCTTGATATACGCGGCGGCATCGGCCTTCGACAGCAGCACCTCGCTCTGGAAGCCGGCCTTGGCGATGGCCAGCGACAGCCCGATCTCGCCGCGGAAGATCACCGTCTGCTTGCGCGAGCAGAGGATGTAGCGCGACCAGAACCGCTGGAAGGCAGGCGCGTTGAAGAGCCGGCCGCGGACCAGGAAGAGATAGGAGGTGACATGCCGCTTGCGGCGGTATTTCGGCGGCTTCTTCCCGGCATAGAACCCGTCGGTCACGCCGACATGATCGGCCTCCACCGCCCGCATCCGCGCCAGCAGGTCAGTGCCCTGCCGCGCCGGGAACCAGATGCTGTCATTGATGAAGAGCACCTCTTCGGGCGCGAGACCGCTCTTGCGGATCCGCGCCACCCCCTCGTGGTAGCCGCCGAAATCATAGCCTAGGTTGCGCCGGATCACGAGCTGCCAGCAATGGGGCAGCAGCCGCGCGACCTCGTCCTCTGAAAGCGGCGCATTCGCCACCACCAGGGGGGCGAAGCCCTCCTCCGCGAGATGGCGCAGCGTCAGGAGCGCGCTCTCCGCCAGGGCGGGAACCGGGTAGATCACGAAGATAGCGACCGAGCGCCCCGGCACGATCTGCCCTGCGCGGACCTGCGTGCTCAGCGGCGCCATCAGGCCGCCGACGGCCCCGCGCAGCATGTCCGCCGCATGGATGCGCAGGTTGGTGACCTGCACGACGATCCGGCGCGTCTCCCGCTTCAGCTTGTCCTGCCACCGCATGCGCCTACGCTTTCCGTGCTGCCAGGGCTTCGATCTCGCTGCGCACGCAGGGCCGGAGCGCCACGCCGCGCGAATCGCACATCGCAAGGAACTTCACCGCGTTCGGCGGATGCTTGATATTGGCCTTCTTGACGAAGTCGACCTGGCCCGATGCCAGCCCGTTCACCGCCAGCGAATCCCAGGGGTTCAGGTCGTAGAGCAGCTCCAGCGCCGCGTCGCGCAGCGGCTCCAGCGGCTCGGTCCTGTCGCCGAAACGGGCGACCAGCGCGGCATGGCTGTCGCGGATGCGGGTATTCAGGACCGGAAGGTCGCGCAGGAACTGCGCCAGCCCGGCCCGGTCGAGCGCCGCGACGCGGTCGCGGGTCTCCTGCCAGTCCATCAGCGCCCGCGGCGCGAAGCCCGCCGCCGCCATGGCGCGGCTGAAGCCGACCTCGCCCAGCTCCACCACCTTGGCCTTCTCGGCATAGAGCGGCAGCCCGTCCCAGAAGGCGGCGAATCCCGGATGGCGCAGCACCGCGGGGCTCAGCAGCATGCCGAAGGACGAGCCGTAGACCTGCCGCACCAGCGCGTCGCTGCGGCGGCTGCGCGGGCGGTACATGAAATTCGACAGGACCGCGTAATCCGCCCCGAGGCCCGCCAGATCCGCCAGCGTGTCGCGCTGACCGGTAGCGGGCAGCCAGACCGTGTCATTCAGGATCAGCAGCGCCCCGGGCTCGGGCGCGGTCTTGCCCAGGTACCAGAGCCCGTCGCGGTAGCCGCCGAAATCATAGCCGATATTGGGCCGCTGGATCACCCGCCAGGCCATCCCGGCCAGCCGCCCGGCATCTTCCGCGGGCACGCCGCCATTGCAGACGACCAGGGGCGCATAGCCCGCCGCCTGCAGCGCGGCGAGCGTCTCGTAGGTGGAGGCGGCCACGCCGCCCGGCTGGTAGAGAAGGAAAAGCGCCGCCCGGCCGGTCCAGGGCAGCGCGCCCTCCCGCACGTCGAGCCGGTCTTCGCGGGCGCGCTGCCACCATGCCGCCAGGGCCCGCGCCTTCGCCTTGCGCAGCGGCGCGGACACCTGTCCCTGCAGCCGCCGCAGCTCGCGCATCAATTTGGATTGTCCGCCCATTCTTCCTCTCAGCGGGTTCGAAAACCGCGGCCTGCTCCCCCGGCAGGAAAATATCCGAGGCTTCTAGCAGCCCCCTTTTCCCCCGGCAACGCTGGAAAATGACACATATCCCGGGACCTTTCCCCCAAAAAGTTGACGGCGACACTGCTTTCCGCTAGACGGCTGCCGGGTGCCTTGTTGCACCACTTGATGCTGGGACGCCCAGAATTTCGCGTCCTGACCAACAGTTCGGCGGCCCGATGCCGCCCATGGGACGTGAATGACGAAGTTTTCGGATCTAAAACTGGACCCCAAGGTCCTCAAGGCCATTGACGAAGCGGGCTATGAGTCCCCGACACCGATCCAGGCAGGCGCCATCCCGCCCGCCCTGGAAGGCAAGGACGTGCTCGGAATCGCCCAGACCGGCACCGGCAAGACGGCCAGCTTCACGCTGCCGATGATCACGCTTCTCGCCAAGGGCCGTGCCCGGGCGCGGATGCCGCGGTCGCTGGTCCTGGCGCCGACGCGCGAGCTGGCCGCACAGGTGGCGGAGAATTTCGACACCTATACCAAGCACATGAAGCTGACCAAGGCGCTGCTGATCGGCGGCGTGAGCTTCAAGGAGCAGGACGCGCTGATCGACCGCGGCGTCGACGTGCTGATCGCGACGCCGGGCCGCCTGCTCGACCATTTCGAGCGCGGCAAGCTTCTCTTGACCGGCGTGCAGATCATGGTGGTCGACGAGGCCGACCGGATGCTCGACATGGGCTTCATCCCGGATATCGAGCGGATCTTCTCGCTGACGCCCTTCACCCGGCAGACGCTGTTCTTCTCCGCCACCATGGCGCCGGAGATCGAGCGGATCACCAACACCTTCCTCTCCTCGCCCGCGAAGATCGAGGTGGCGCGCCAGTCGACGGCCTCCGAGACGATCACCCAGGGCGTGGTCAAGTACACCCCGTCCCGCAAGGACCGCCAGGCCAGCGAGAAGCGCGCCGTCCTGCGCGCGCTGATCGACAGCGAGGGCGAGGCCTGCACCAACGCCATCGTGTTCTGCAACCGCAAGACCGATGTCGACATCGTCGCCAAGTCGCTGTCCAAATACGGCTACAACGCGGCGCCGATCCATGGCGACCTGGAGCAGTCGAAGCGGATGGAGGTCCTGCAGGGCTTCCGTGACGGCAAGCTGCGCATCCTCTGCGCCTCCGACGTTGCCGCGCGCGGCCTCGACATCCCGAATGTCAGCCACGTGTTCAACTTCGACGTGCCGAACCACCCCGAGGACTATGTCCACCGCATCGGCCGGACCGGCCGCGCCGGGCGCAAGGGCACCGCGCTGACGATCTGCGTTCCCTCCGACGAGAAGCAGCTGGCCGCGGTCGAGTCCCTGCTGAAGACCGAGGTTCCCCGCGTCGAGAGCCCCTATTCCCCTGCCCCGCGCAAGCGCAAGGCGGCAGAGGAGGTCGAGACCGCCGAAGAGCAGCAGCCCAAGCGCACCGTCTCGCGCGGCGAGCGCAAGTCGCGCAGCGACCGGGCCGAACGTCCCGAGCGCGCTGAACGCGCCGAGCGTCCGGAACGCGCCGAACGTCCTGAGCGCAGCGAGCGTCCGGAACGCAGCGAACGGCCCGAGCGCAGCGAGCGCGGCCCCCGCCGCGGCCGCGACCGCAAGGACGAGCCGGTGCTGGGCATGGGCGATCATATGCCGAGCTTCATGGCGCAGAGCTTCGAAGAGCGCCGCCAGTCCGCCAGCGCCTGACGCGCGGCAGAAAGCAGACACAGGAAAGGGGCCATCGGGCCCCTTTTTTCATGTCCCGGGCCGCCAGGCTCCGGGCCGCCGCCCCGGCATCCCCGCTCGAAACTGCGCCGGTCCGGATCGTCGGCACGAAGATTTCCCCGACCACGCAGCCCGCTATCCCGCCTTCGGCGTCTTGCGCCTGCGCAAGCCTGCGGTCCGCGCCGAGGGCTCCATTTGGGGTCTGACTCAATTTTGATGCAGGCCTTTGCCTATGGCATCGCGGTGATCCCCGCCTTCAGCGTTGCGACACCCGCCCGGCCGTACATCTGCCGCTTCAGCATCTTAAGGCGGTTGATCTGTCCCTCTGTCTGGCCGTTCGACCATGGTCCGGTCAGGGCTGCGGCGACCGCATCGCAATCTTTCCGGAGACCGCGGGCAAGGGCGTCCGGCATGCTGTCCTCGGCCTCTTCGAGCCAGGGCGCCAGCGCGGCTTCCATCCCGTACCGCACCATCTCCGTGAATCTGCCGGCCAGAATTCGGGCGGTTGCCAAGGCCGGCAGAGCCGCCTCGATGCGGGCGACCATGAGCGCGTCTTCCCGGTTCAGATGGTCCCGGCCCAGTGTCGGCAGCCGCGCGATCTTGCGGGCGGGCGGCGCTTTTCCTGTACCCGCCGGAACCGCCTGCTCTGCGCGGCGCTGGCGGGGGGCCCAGTCGCCGAGTTCAAGACGGTCTGCGAAGCAGGTCGATCGATCCGCGGGATCGATCGAAGTCGCAGAACCCGGAGGCTGCCCCTGAAGCCATCGGAACGCAGGCGGCGCCAGAGCTCGGCGCCGGGCCGCACAGCCACCTGACCATTCCCGTTCCAGCCTGGGCAGCCTCGGCGCCAGGCTGCTCTCGCGGATGCCGAAGACGTCCTCGCGCTCGCCGCGAAGGACCTGCCGGACGAGCTTCCGGCTGCGGCCGGTCTGGCGCATGATCTGCCGGTCAGGCCATGCCGCTACCGGCGAGTTGCCGGAGTGCGCAGGGGACCGTCGCGCCAGTGGCGCGGCGAAAGCCCCGCAGCACCCGGTTGGCCTGCCGGCGCCGCAGGAAGCCCTCGCATTGCAATTTTTCCCCCGCCGTCAGCATCTTGGGGTCCAGCGTCAGGGCGCCGACCGCCTTGCGGATCGCGGGCATGCTCCTCTTCACAGCCAGCAGGAAGGCTTCGCTCGCCTGCTGCGGGACTTTCGCGGCCGCACTGCGGCCGTCCGCCATGGCCTCGGACCAATGGCGGCATCATGGCGAACTCCCTGCGCAGTCCGGCAGATGCCAGCGATCCGCAACCCGTTGTCCGGCAGCGGTTTGCGCGCAAGCCGCGAGAGGAGGGACCGCATCCGGCAGGGCCCGCGCGACCGCGCCCGCGTAGCCACTATTGCGGTCCCGCGCGACGATCCCGATCTGCGGGTGGTTCCTCAGCCAGGCTTCCACGGTTGCCGGTTCGCGATCGGGCAGAAGGTCAATGACCCGGTGCCGTTCGAGGTCGCAGATCAGCGTTCCGTAGCGCTGCCCCTTCCGCCAGGCCCGGTCATCGATGCCGATCACCCGTGGCTCCGGCATGTCCCGGGTGCCATCGGCCGGGAGGCTGCGCAGGAACTTGTTCCTGCTGACGCGGAGCAGGAGCCGCCGTCCGAGCGCCTGGGCGGGGCGGCCGCCAAATGCCAGGGCGAGATGCCGGACCCGTCCCTGCATCCGCGTGGTCCGACGCCCCCAGGACCGGGCGGCCTCCGGGCGGAGGCGCTCCGGGAAGATCGCCTGGGGGCATCGCGGCGCGCGACACCGGAGGCGCCGGACCGTGACGAGAACACCGACTTCCAGCCCGTGCGCGGGCAGATCGGCGAGCCGGCGGACGTAGTGGCTGTGAACATGTCGGGACCGTCTTCCACAGCACGGGCAGGACGCCGAAACGGCGGCGGAGCGTGCGGAGATTTCGATGAGCCCCACCCCGGCGGAGACTTTCCCGGCGGCAAGACCAGCTGGAAGCAGCGTTTTCATGCTCAATCGTTGCATCTCGCTTATCCTCCTGAACTTAAGTCAGAAAGATAGCTGAACTTACGTCAGAAAAATAGGCACCCCGCATGCGCGGCCTGCATCAAAATTGAGTCAGACCCCCATTTGGGCGCGAATCCCCCCTACTGGGCAGCGGATCCCCTTCCCAGCCGAAGCTCTTGCATCGGCCCGTTCCAGGCTGCGCGCCTCCGCGTTGCCGGAACCGAGCCCCCCTGGTCCAGGCGCACGCCGTGCAGCGCCCAATGGCAATCGGCACGCCGGACAGCACTCAGCGCCCGGCCCTGCCGTCATGCCCCGCTATCCCTCCGGAACAGCCGCCCCGCAGGAGCCTCAGGCAGAACCGGCGCCACCCGATGACCTGCCGGATCGCAGGCCGTGACGCGCTGCGCGGTCAGAACTCCGCACGCCCGGGACGTGCAGCGCCCGGATGGCGACCGCGCGCAGCAACGGAAAAAGGGGCCCGGAGGCCCCTCTCGAAAGTCTGCCATGCTGAGGATCAGTAGCCGGGCCAGAGCCCCGGGGTCGCCAGTTCCAGGCAGTGCCCGTCCGGATCGCGGAAATAGAGGCTGTGCCCGCCGCGCGGCCAGGCGGCCTCTCCCTCGATCTCGACGCCGTTCGCCTCGAGATGCTGCCGCCAGGGCTCCAGCGCCTCCGCGGCGATGGCGAAGGCCATGTGCACCGGCCCCTGCCCGTCATGCGGCGGGATCGTGCCTCCGGGGAAGCGCACCGTCTCGGTCGTCGCGCCCGCCTCGAACAGCAGGAGCACGCCCTGGCCGCCGACATCGAAGGCCTTCAGCCGCTCCTGGTCCGACAGAACCGGCAGCCCCATCACGTCCCGGAAGAACGCCATCCCGCGGTCGAGATCGGCGACATAGAGCACCGTCTCGAGGATGGCGCCGATCCGGGGCGCGCCGCTCATTCCGACAGCCGGCTGATGACGACCGTGACTTCGGGCTTCTTGCCGACCTCGTTCTGGCTGCTGTTGCGCACGGTGCGCCGCATCACCTCGGTCAGCTTGTCGTCGTCGATCAGCACGTCGTCATCGGCGCGGCCGATCACCTGGGCCAGGTCGTCCTCGAGGATCTCCTCCAGCGGCGCGCGCGAGCGGCCATTGGCGGGCAGGCCCATGATCTCGCACCAGGGCTCGCCCAGCGGATCGTCGTTCTCGTCGATGATCAGCGTCACCAGCACATGGCCGTTCAGCGCCATGCGGATCCGGTCGCGCACAACCCCGTCCATCGCCCCGATCAGCGAGGAGCCGTCGAGATAGGTCCGGCCGGTCTCGACATAGCCGACCACCTTGGGCTCGTTGCCGGTGAGCTGCACCATCGTGCCGTTCGGCGCCAGGATGCCCTTGAAGCCGTTCTCCGCGGCAAGCTTCACATGCTCGCGCAGGTGGCGGTGCTCGCCATGCATCGGCACGACGATCTGCGGGCGGACGATCTTGTGGATCTCGGCCAGGTCCGGGCGGTTGGCATGGCCCGAGACGTGGTAGAGCCCGGAATTGTCGTCGACCACGTCGACGCCCTTCTCGCTGAGCTGGTTGATGATCCGGAAGACGCCGCGCTCATTGCCGGGGATGATCTTCGAGGAGAAGAGGAACGTATCGCCCGCCTTCAGCTCGAGCCCGAGATACTTGCCGCGCGCCAGCTGCGCCGAGGCGGCGCGCCGCTCGCCCTGGCTGCCGGTGACCAGCAGCAACAGGTTCTCGCGCGGGATCTGCGCGGCATCCTCGACAGCGACGGTCGAGGGGAAGTCCTTCAGCACGCCGGTCTCGATCGCTTCGGTGACCATGCGGCGCATGGCCCGGCCCAGCAGCACCACGGAGCGCCCGGCATCGCGCCCGGCCTCCGCCAGGGTCTTCAGCCGCGCGATGTTCGAGGCGAAGGTCGTCGCCACGACCATGCCGCTGCAGGAGCCGACCATCTTGCGGATCTCGGGCCCCACCAGAACCTCGGACCGCCCGGGGTTCGGGTTGAACACGTTGGTCGAGTCGCAGGCCAGCGCCAGCACGCCCGGCGCCGCGACCTCGGCCCAGAGATCGGGATCATAGGGTTCGCCGACGCCCGGATCGCGGTCCAGCTTGAAATCGCCCGTGTGCACGATCCGGCCCTTCGGCGTGTCGATGACCAGCGCCGAGCTTTCCGGGATCGAATGGCTCATCGGCAGGTAGGCGACCTCGAAGGGCCCCGCCTTGACCATGTGCGGCCAGGGCTCGACCGTCGTCACCTCGGTTTCGGGCGCGTCGGCCTCTTCCATCTTGCGCCGGGCAATGGCGGCGGTGAAGGGCCGTGCATAGACCGGGCATTTCAGCCGCGACCACAGCCGCCCCACCCCGCCGACATGGTCCTCATGCGCGTGGGTGACGAAGACCGCCTCGATCCGGTCGCGCCGCTCTTCCAGCCAGGCGATGTCCGGGAAGATCAGGTCCACCCCGGGCGTCGAGTCCATGTCCGGAAAGGCGACGCCCAGATCGATGACGATCAGCCGTTCCCTGTCCTTCGGCCCGTAGCCGTAGACATAGCAGTTCATTCCGATCTCGCCCGCGCCGCCGAGGGGCAGGTAGATCACTTCATCCGTACTCATTCCGGTACCGCCATTTCATCTGGATCGCCGACGCGATCCTTGTTGTAATTATAGATGACGGTGAGCCCGTGCATCGTCAGGTCTTCCTCGAAGACGTCGAATAGCGCATCGCCCTGCTGAAACAAAGGGGCCAGCCCCCCGGTGCCGATGACTTTCATGGGACGGCCGCGTTCCGCCTTGATCTGCGTCACGATCCCCGAGACCAGCCCGACATAGCCCCAGAAGACCCCGGACTGCATGCAGGCGACGGTATTGGTGCCGATCACCTTCTCGGGCTTGGTCACGTCGACATGCGGCAGCGCCGCCGCCGCCTGGTGCAGCGCCTCGAGGCTGAGATTGACGCCGGGCGCGATCACCCCGCCGATATAGGCCCCGTCCTCGCCCACCACGTCGAAGGTCGTCGCGGTGCCGAAATCGACGATCACCAGATCCCCGCCGAAGAGGTCGAACCCCGCCACCGTGTTGACCAGCCGGTCCGGCCCGACCTGGGTGCCGGGATCGACCCGCGGCTCGACCGGCAGCTCGCAGCCGGGCTTGCCCACGACCATGGGGCGGCAGTTGAAATAGCGGTTCGCCAGGACCCGCAGGTTGAACACCACCCGCGGCACGGTCGAGGAGATGATGACCGCGTTGATCGGCGCGTCGAGGCGTTCATGCTCGATCAGGGTGGAGAGCCAGACATGGTACTCGTCGGCGGTGCGGCTGTGATTGGTGGAGATGCGCCAGCGGCCGAGCAGCTGCCGCCCGTCCCAGATGGCGAAAACGGTGTTGGTGTTACCGCAGTCAATGGCAAGTAGCATGGGGTCGGTCCCGTCCGGTTCGGATCAGAAGAATACGTCGGCGGCGGAGATGCGGTGAAGCCCGTCGCGGCACTGCAGCAGCAGATGGCCCGCCGCGTCAACCGTCTCGAAGGTGCCCTCGCGGGTCTCGCGCGCGGTGCGGGCGCGGATCGGCTCGCCCAGCCGCGCGGCGCGGGACAGCCAGCGGTCGCGGATCGGCGCGAAGCCCTGCGCCGCGAAATCGGCCTCGCGGGCGGCATAGGCGCGCGCCAGCTCCAGCAGCATGTCGTCGCGCGCCACCGCCCGGCCCAGCACCTCGGCCAGCGAGATCGGCGGCAAGGCGCCCTCCTCCACCGCCCTCTGTTCGGGCGCGGCGGCGAGGTTCACGCCGATGCCGATCGCCAGGTAGTCGAGCCGCCCGGCCTGCCCCGCGCTCTCCAGCAGGATGCCGGCCGCCTTGCAGCCGTAGAGCAGCACGTCATTGGGCCATTTCAGCGAGACCGCGCCCGTGGGCGCACCGAGCGCCTCGAAGGCCTCGGCCAGCGCCACCGAGGCGACGAAGCTGCGCAAGGCGGCCGTCTCGGCGGGCTCGGCGGGGCGGATCAGCAGCGTCGCGGCCAGCGCGCCCTCGGGGCTGGCCCAGGCGCGGCCCCGGCGGCCGCGGCCCGCGGTCTGCACCGCCGCGGTGATCCAGACCGGTGCATGGCAAGAGGCGGCCATGCGGGCCGCCTCGGCATTGGTGCTGTCGGTTTCGGCGAGGCTGCGGAGCCCGTAGCCCGGGGGCCAGCCCCCGCCGCTACGGGACAAGCGCGGTGGCGGCAGCAGCCGCGATCGTGTCGATGCCGAAGAAGTTGAAGATGCCGAGCACCATGACCAGCGCCGAGGCTATGACGAAGGTGCGCAGCACCGGCGCGCGGTCGGCGTCGAGGGGTTCGGATTCGGGGCCGAAATACATGAGGTAGACGATCCGCAGGTAGTAGTAGGCCGCAATCACCGAGGAGATCACCCCGGCCAGCGCCAGCCAGACCAGCCCGCCATCGACCGCCGCCAGCAGCACGCCCCATTTGGCGAAGAAGCCCAGCATCGGCGGCACGCCTGCCATCGAGAAGAGCAGGATCATCATCGCCAGCGCCCGCACCGGATCGCGCGAGGAGAGCCGCGAGAGCGACTCGATATCGGTGACCGGGCGGCCGTCGCGCTCCATCGACATGATGAAGGCGAAGGTGCCGACATTCATCGTCACGTAGATCGCCATGTAGAGCAGCATCGACTGCACGCCCTCGGCCGTGCCCGCCGCCATGCCCATCAGCGCGAAGCCCATGTGGGTGACCGAGGAATAGGCCATCAGCCGCTTGATATTGGTCTGGCCGATCGCCGAGACCGAGCCGAGGAACATCGAGGCGACCGAGAGGAGCCCGAGGATCTGCTGCCAGTCACCGACCGAATTGCCGAAGGCGCCGTAGAGCACGCGGGCGAAGAGCGCCATCGCCGCCACCTTGGGCGCGGTCGAGAAGAAGGCCGTCACCGGTGTCGGCGAGCCCTCGTAGACGTCCGGCGTCCACATGTGGAAGGGCACGGCCGAGACCTTGAAGGCGAGCCCCGCGCAGAGGAACACGAGGCCGAAGACCAGCCCCAGCGGCGCGGGACCATCGCTGGCCGCCATGACGATCCCGGCGAAATCGGTCGTCCCGGCGAAGCCGTAGGTCAGCGACGCGCCATAGAGCAGCATCCCCGAGGAGAGAGCGCCGAGCACGAAGTACTTCAGCCCCGCCTCGGTCGAGGTGACGCTGTCGCGGCGCAGCGCGGCGATGATGTAGAGCGACAGCGACTGCAGCTCGAGCCCCATGTAGAGCGTCATCAGGTTGCCGGCCGAGACCATCATCATCATGCCGACCACCGCCAGCACGATCAGCACCGGGTATTCGAAGCGCAGCAGGTCGCGCCGCTCCATGTAGGCCTCGGACATGACGAGCACCGCCGCCGCCGAGAGCAGGATCGTCACCTTGGCGAAGCGCCCGAAGCCGTCATCGACGACCATGCCGCCGAAGCCCGCCGTGCTGCCTCCCCCGTTCACCCCGATCCAGAAGGCGGTCAGCGTGAACACCGCCGCCGTGACCCAGGTCAGGACCGGCGCGAAGCGGTCCTTGCCGGTATAGACCACCACCACGAGCGCCAGGAGCGCGAAGAAGGCCAGAACGAATTCCGGCAGGACGGTGGAGAAATCGGATGCCGTCATCTCGGTCGGTCCTCAGTGGCTAGCGGTTGCGGCGAGTTGCGAGGCGGCCTCGAAATCCGCCATCGCCGCCATGTTATGGGCCACCAGCGCGCTGACGGATGGGCCGATGATCTCGGTGATGAGCCCGGGGAAGAAGCCCAGGATCAGGGTCAGCGCGACCAGCGGCGCGAAGACCGCCTTTTCGCGCAGGTTCATGTCGGAGATGGTCCGCAGGCTTTCCTTGATCAGGTCGCCCAGCATCATCCGCTTGTAGAGCCAGAGGCCGTAGCTGGCCGACAGGACCACCCCGGTGGCCGCGATGAAGGCGATCCAGGTGCTGTCCTCGTAGATGCCGAGGATGGTCAGGAACTCGCCGACGAAGCCCGAGGTGCCCGGCAGGCCGATATTGGCCATGGTGAAGAACATGAAGACCAGCGCATAGACCGGCATCCGGTTGACGAGCCCGCCATAGGCCGAGATCTCGCGCGTGTGGATGCGGTCGTAGACGACGCCGACGCAGAGGAAGAGCGCGCCGGAGATGAAGCCGTGGCTGAGCATCTGGAAGATGCCGCCGTCGATCCCCTGCTGGTTCATCGCGAAGATGCCCATCGTCGAATAGCCCATATGCGCCACCGAGGAATAGGCGATCACCTTCTTCATGTCGGTCTGCGCCAGCGCGCAGAGCGAGGTGTAGACGATGGCGATGGCCGAGAGCCAGAAGACCAGCGGCTCCATCAGCTGGGTCCCGATCGGGAACATCGGCAGCGAGAAGCGCAGGAAGCCGTAGCCGCCCATCTTCAGGAGAACCGCCGCCAGCACGATCGAGCCCGCGGTCGGCGCCTGCACATGCGCGTCCGGAAGCCAGGTATGGACCGGCCACATCGGCATCTTCACCGCGAAGCTGATGAAGAAGGCGAGCCACAGCAGCGTCTGCATCCCGCCGATGATCTGCATCCCCGCGATCTCGATCGTCTCGGTGGAGAAGGTGTATTCCAGCAGCCCCGTCTGCCCCGGATCGCAGGCCGCGATGCAGGTCGTGCCGGCGTCGAGATACATCGCCACCATGCCGACCAGCATGAAGACCGAGCCGAAGAAGGTGTAGAGGAAGAACTTGAAGGAGGCGTAGATCCGGTTCGGGCCGCCCCAGATGCCGATGATCAGGAACATCGGGATCAGCGAGCCCTCGAAGAAGAGGTAGAAGAGGAACATGTCCAGCGCGCAGAAGACGCCGGTCATCAGCGTCTGCAGCACCAGGAAGCAGATCATGTACTCCTTCACCCGGTCGGTCACCGTCCAGCAGCTGAGAATGACCAGCGGCATCAGGAAGGTGGTCAGCAGCACGAAGAGCACCGACAGCCCGTCCACGCCCATCCGGTACTTCATGCCGAGCACCCAGTCGCGCTCCTCGACGAACTGGAAGCCGGTATCCGCCGGATCGAAGCCGGTCAGCAGGAACAGCGACAGCAGGAAGGTCACCGAGGTCGCGATCAGCGCGACCCATTTGGCATTGCGCTGCGCCGCTTCGTCATTGCCGCGCAGGAACACCGCCAGGATGACCGCTGCCAGCGTCGGCATGAAGGTGACGATGGAGAGCAGGTTATCCATTATTGGGCCCCTCCGGTGAGGACCAGCCAGGTCATCAGCACGGCGATGCCGAGGATCATGGCGAAGGCGTAGTGGAAGAGGTAGCCCGACTGCGCGCGTCCCGCGAGCCGGACGAGGAAGGGGATGAAGGCCGTGGCCAGGCCGCGGATCGAGCCGTCGATCACCGTCCGGTCGCCGCGCTTCCACAGGAAGCGGCCGAATTTCAGCGTCGGCCGCACCAGCGCATGCTCGTAGAGCTCGTCGAAATACCACTTGTTCAGCAGGAACTGGTAGAGCGGCGCCTGGTTCTCGGCCAGCTTGCCCGGCAGGTCCGGACGGCGGATGTACATCTGCCAGGCCAGGCCCAGCCCGATCAGCATCGCCACGAAGGGCGAAAGCTTGACCCAGGCGGGCGCCGCATGCGCGTCCTCGAGCACCGTGTTCTGCGGCCCGAAGAAGACCGCGCCGATCTCGCCGGCATGGGCGGGTTCTGCCTCCGCCTCTGCCGCCGCTTCGGCGTGATGCTCCGGCATGCCGAAGAAGGCCGAGACCTTGTCATGGTCGCCGAAGAAGGAGCCGTACCAGATCATCCCGGCGAAGACCGCGCCGAGCGCCAGAACGCCCAGCGGGATGGTCATCACCAGCGGGCTCTCCTTGGCATGCGAATGCGTGGCCATGTCGCCGCGCGGCTTGCCGAAGAAGGTCAGAAACATCAGCCGCCAGGAATAGAAGCTGGTCATGGCCGCGGCGAAGACCAGCATCCAGAAGGCGTAGGAGGCGATGGAGTTCGACCCGGCCCAGGCGCTCTCGATGATGGCGTCCTTCGACAGGAAGCCGGCAAAGCCGATATGGGTCAGCGGGATCCCCACCCCGGTGATCGCCAGCGTGCCGATCATCATCGCCCAGAAGGTCAGCGGCAGCTTCTTCCGCAGCCCGCCGTAATTCGTCATGTCCTGCTCGTGATGCATCGCGGTGATCACCGAGCCTGCGGAAAGGAACAGCATCGCCTTGAAGAAGGCATGGGTGAAGAGGTGGAACATCGCCGCCGGATACATGCCCACGCCCGCGGCGACGAACATGTAGCCCAGCTGCGAGCAGGTCGAATAGGCGATCACCCGCTTGATGTCGGTCTGTACCAGCCCGATCGTCGCCGCGAAGAAGGCCGTCGAGGCGCCGATGAAGGTGACGAAGGCCATGGTCTCGGGCGCGTATTCCATCAGCGGCGACATCCGGCAGATCAGGAAGACGCCGGCGGTCACCATGGTGGCGGCGTGGATCAGCGCCGAGACCGGCGTCGGCCCCTCCATCGCGTCCGGAAGCCAGGTGTGCAGGAAGAGCTGCGCCGATTTCCCCATCGCGCCGACGAAGAGCAGGAAGGCGACGAGGTTGGCGGCGCTGTAGCTGCCCCAGAGGAAGGGAACCTCCATCGCGGCCATCTCCGGCGCCTTGTCGAAGATCACGTCGAAGCTGACGCTGTCGGCGACGAAGAAGAGCGCGAAGATGCCGAGGAGGAAGCCGAAATCGCCGATCCGGTTGACGATGAAGGCCTTCATCGCCGCCGATCCGGCCGAGGGCTTGCGGTAGTAGAAGCCGATCAGCAGGTAGGAAGCCAGGCCAACGCCCTCCCAGCCGAAGAACAGCTGGACGATGTTGTCGGCCGTCACCAGCATCAGCATCGCGAAGGTGAAGAGCGACAGGTAGGAGAAGAAGCGCGGCTGGTAGCTCTCGCCCTCGCGGAAGTTCGCGTCATGGGCCATGTAGCCGAAGCTGTAGAGATGGACGAGCGCCGAGACCGTGGTGACGACGACCAGCATGATCGCGGTCAGCCGGTCCACGAGGATCGACCAGTCGGCGCTGAGCGAGCCGCTCTGGATCCATTCGCCGATATGGACGGTATAGGCCGTGCCGTCGAAGCCGAAGAAGACGATCCAGGAGAAGAAGCAGGAGACAAACAGCAGGCCCGTGGAAATCCACTTGGCGGCACGTTCGCCGATCGCCCGCCACAGGAAGCCGGCGATCAGGCTGCCGGCCAGCGGGGCGAAGAGGATGATGCTTTCCACTGCGGTCAGCCTTTCATGTTGTTGACGTCTTCCACCGCGATCGTGCCGCGGTTGCGGAAGAAGCAGACCAGGATGGCGAGGCCCACTGCGGCCTCCGCGGCGGCGACGGTCAGGACGAAGAGCGTGAAGATCTGGCCCTGCAGGTCGCCGAGGAAGCTCGAGAAGGCGACGAAGTTGATATTCACCGCCAAGAGGATCAGCTCGATCGACATCAGGATGATGATGACGTTCCTGCGGTTCAGAAACAGCCCGAAGATGCCGATCACGAAGAGCGTCGCCGCCACGGCCAGATAGCTTTCAAGTCCCATCATCCATGTCCCTCCGGGCCGTCTGCCCGTCGTTATGCTCGGTTCAGGCCCGCCCCGGGCTCGACCCGGGGCCTCCTTCTTGTCTGCGTCGCGCCGGTCCCGGGCGAGGCCCCGGGTCAAGCCCGGGGCGGGACGGCGCCATGCGGCAGGTCTAGAGCCCCTGCCCGGGCTTCACGTCCTTCAGCTCCATCGCCTTGGCCGGATCGCGGTACATCTGCGCCAGCACGTCCTGGCGCTTGATGCCCGGACGGTGCCGCAGCGTCAGCAGGATCGCCCCGATCATCGCCACCAGCAGGATCAGCCCGGCGAGCTGGAAGAGGATCAGGTAGCGGTCGTAAAGCAGTTGCCCGATCGCCACCGTGTTCGGCACGTCCGCGATGTCCGGCACCGGCGCCGAGCGCAGGATCTGCGCGCGGTCGGAGAACTGCCAGACGCCGATCCCCATGCCGAGCTCCATCAGGATGATCACGCCGATCAGCAGCGCCAGCGGGATGCCCTTGCCCATTTCCGCGCGCAGCTCGGCGAAGTCGACATCGAGCATCATCACCACGAAGAGGAAGAGCACCGCGACCGCGCCGACATAGACGATCACCATCAGCATCGCGACGAATTCCGCGCCCAGGAGCACGAAGAACCCCGCCGAGCTGAGGAAGGCGAGGATCAGCCACAGCACCGAATGCACCGGATTCCGCGACAGCACGGTGAAGAGCCCGCCGAGGATGACGCCGAGCGCGAAGGCGTAGAAGGCGATGGTTGCCATGATGTTCGGGCCTCCCTCAGGTCACCGGTAGGGTGCGTCGAGTTCCAGGTTGCGGGCGATCTCGGCCTCCCAGCGTTCGCCGTTCGACAGGAGCTTGGCCTTGTCGTAGTAGAGCTCTTCGCGGGTCTCGGTGGAGAATTCGAAATTCGGTCCCTCGACGATCGCATCCACCGGGCAGGCCTCCTGGCAGAAGCCGCAATAGATGCATTTCGTCATGTCGATGTCGTAGCGCGTGGTGCGCCGCGAGCCGTCCTCGCGCGGTTCGGCGTCGATGGTGATCGCCTGCGCCGGGCAGATCGCCTCGCACAGCTTGCAGGCGATGCAGCGCTCCTCGCCGCTGGGATAGCGCCTCAACGCGTGCTCCCCGCGGAAGCGCGGCGAGAGCGGCCCCTTCTCGTGCGGGTAGTTCAGCGTGGCCTTGGGCGCGAAGAAGTAGCGCAGCCCCAGCTTCATCCCCGCCCAGGCATCCTGGAGGAAGAAGTACTTTACCGCGCGGTTCCAGTCGATTGCAGCCATCTCAGCCTCCCACCGCCCAGCGGGCATAGGCGCCGCCGAACGCTTCGAATTTCGCCAGGAACGCCACCAGCACCACCCAGATCAGCGACATCGGCAGGAAGACCTTCCAGCCCAGCCGCATCAGCTGGTCGTAGCGGTAGCGCGGGGTGATCGCCTTCACCATCGCGAACATGAAGAAGAAGAACGCCATCTTCGCCACCATCCACAGCGCCCCGTCGGGCAGGCCCGGGATCGGCGACAGCCAGCCGCCGAAGAACAGCAGCGACATCAATGCGCACATCAGGAAGATCGCGATGTACTCGCCCGCCATGAAGAGCAGGAAGGGCGTCGAGGAATATTCCACCTGGTAGCCCGCCACCAGCTCCGACTCGGCCTCGGGCAGATCGAAGGGCGGGCGGTTGGTCTCGGCCAGGGCCGAGATGAAGAACAGGAAGACCATCGGCAGATGCGGCAGCCAGAACCAGCTGAAGAAGCCGAAATGGCCGTCCTGCGCGCGCACGATGTCGGAGAAGTTCATCGACCCCGCCGAGATGATGACGCCGATGATGATCAGGCCGATCGACACCTCGTAGGAGATCATCTGCGCCGCCGAGCGCAGGCTGCCGAGGAACGGATATTTCGAGTTCGACGCCCAGCCGCCCATGATCACGCCGTAGACCTCGAGCGAGGAGACGGCGAAGATGTAGAGGATGGCGACGTTGATATCCGCGAGCACCCAGCCGTCGGCGAAGGGGATCACCGCCCAGGCGATCATGGCCAGCACGAAGGAGGTCATCGGCGCCAGCAGGAAGACTGGCTTGTCGGCGCCTGCCGGGATGACGATTTCCTTGACCACGTATTTCAGCGCGTCGGCCAGCGACTGCATGATGCCGAAGGGGCCGACCACGTTCGGCCCGCGGCGCATCTGCACCGCCGCCCAGATCTTGCGGTCGCCATAGACGAGGAACAACAGCGAGATCATCACGAAGGCCAGCACGGCAATGCACTGGGCAATGACGACGACCGCGATCCCGGCCGGCGTTGCGAAGAAATCAGCCATGTGCAGTGTCCTCCCCGGTCAGCGCGCCTGCGGCCCGGAGGGTCGTGGCGGGTTGCTCCGACATGTCGCTGTAAAGCGTGTTTTGGTTGCCAAATCCAGAACCGATGCAAGCTCTTGTGCGCGAATGTCGCGGATTTTTCGCCATCGAAACCATCACTCCGCCGCCATCGCCGGCGCGCGCCGCGCCTTGGCCTGGGCGGAGAGCTCCGCCATCAGCACCGAGGCCCGCGCGATCGGGTTGGTGAGGTAGTAGTCCTTCACCGCATCGACGAAATCGGCCGAGGCCTTCGGCTCCGCCGCCTCGACCGGATCCCAGGCATTTTCCGGAACCTCGTCGACCCGCGCCAGATGCGGCACCGCCTTGACCAGCGCGCGGCGCAGCGCCGCGAGGCTGTCATAGGGCAGCTTCTCGCCCGCAAGCGCCGAGAGCGCGCGCAGGATCGCCCAGTTCTCCTTGGCCTCGCCCGGCGGGAAGCCCGCGCGGCTGGCGACCTGCGGCCGCCCTTCGGTATTGACGAAAAGCCCCGATTCCTCGGTCCAGGCGGCGCCCGGCAGGATCACGTCGGCACGGTGCGCGCCGCGGTCGCCATGGCTGCCCTGGTAGATCACGAAGGGCCCCTCGGCGATCTCGACCTCGTCGGCGCCGAGGCTGTAGACCACCTCCGCGCCATCAAGCGCCTTTGCCATCCCGCCCTCGGTGACCGCCTCGGCATCCATCGCGCCGACCCGCGAGGCGGCGGTGTGCAGGATCAGCAGCTTCGACCCGGTCTTCTCGGCGAGCTTCATCACCTGCCCCAGCACCGCCGCGCCATCGGCCTCGCGCAGCGCGCCCTGCCCCAGAACGATCAGGCTCTCGTGCTCGACGATGTCCTCGTTCGCGGCGGCAACGGCATCGAGCAGCATCTGCCGGCCCGTGCCCATCTGGATCACGTCATAGGTCAGGTCGGCCGGCGCGCCGATCCGCGCCACCTCCGCCCCGGCCAGCCAGGCCTTGCGGATGCGGGCATTCAGCACCGGCGCCTCGAGCCGCGGGTTGCAGCCGACCAGAAGGATGCGCTCGGCGGTGTCGATATCCTCGATCCGCGCCGTCCCGGCATAGCCCGAGCGGTTGCCCGCGGGCAGATGCGCGCCGTCGGTGCGGCATTCGACCGAGCCGCCCAGCCCCTCGATCAGGCCCTTCAGCGCGAAGGCGGCCTCGACCGGGGCCAGATCGCCGACCAGCCCGGCGACCTTCTTCCCCTTCATCGCGGCGGCAGTGGCAGCCAGCGCCTCCTCCCAGCTCGCGGGCCGGAGCTTGCCGTCCTTGCGGATATAGGGCCGGTCGAGCCGCTGGCGGCGCAGCCCGTCCCAGACGAAGCGCGACTTGTCGCCCAGCCACTCCTCGTTCACGCCGTCATGGTTCCTCGGCAGGAAGCGCATGACCTCGCGGCCCTTGGTGTCGACCCGGATGTTCGAGCCGAGCGCGTCCATCACGTCGATCGACTCGGTCTTGGTCAGTTCCCAGGGCCGCGCGGTGAAGGCATAGGGCTTCGAGACCAGCGCGCCCACCGGGCAGAGATCGATGATGTTGCCCTGCAGCTCGCTGTCGAGCGTCTCGTTCAGGTAGGAGGTGATCTCGGCATCCTCGCCGCGGCCGGTCTGGCCCATCTGGGAGATGCCGGCGACCTCGGTGGTGAAGCGGACGCAGCGCGTGCAGGAGATGCAGCGCGTCATGTGGGTCTCGACCAGCGGGCCGAGATTGAGGTCGGTCGCCGAGCGCTTGGGCTCGCGGAAGCGGGAGAAATCGACGCCATAGGCCATCGCCTGGTCCTGCAGGTCGCATTCGCCGCCCTGGTCGCAGATCGGGCAGTCGAGCGGATGGTTGATCAGCAGGAATTCCATCACGCCCTCGCGGGCCTTCTTGACCATCGGCGAGTTGGTCTTGACCTCGGGGGGCTCGCCATTGCGCCCGGGGCGCAGGTCGCGGACCTGCATCGCGCAGGAGGCGGCGGGCTTGGGCGGGCCGCCGACCACCTCGACCAGGCACATCCGGCAGTTCCCGGCGATCGACAGGCGCTCGTGGTAGCAGAAGCGCGGGATCTCCACCCCCGCCTGCTCGCAGGCCTGGATCAGCGTCAGGGCCGGGTCGACCTCGACCTCCTTGCCGTCGATGATGATGGTGCGCAGGTCAGACATGGCGTTACTCCGCTGCGATTGGGGTGCAGGCCTTGGTCTTCCAAAGCCGCGCCTGTTTGAGATGGGACCAGCCGAAGGCGTGGTCCGTATTCCCGTGCTCTTCGAGATGCGCGAGGCGCGCGAGCGCCTCCTCGAGCGTCGGCCGGTGGCCCGCAGGCACGTGCCACATCACGAAATGCGGCCGTCCCATCAGCTCGAACCAGCTCGCGCGGCGGTCGTAGAAGCGCTTGTGCACGGTGTTGTAGACGAAATGCTCGAGGCTCCCGGCATCCTCCCAGACGGTGAGGTTCGAGACGAATTGCGGATCGCCGCCGATCTTGGCCTCGGTATTGCCGGTGCCGGGCTCGCCCGAGCCCTCCATCATCCAGACGAAGCCGGGGCTGCGCTTGCCGATGCCGTTGACCAGATCGAGCGCGGCCATGAACTCCGCCACGCGCGGATCGTCGGTGGGCGCCAGAAGGCGGCCGATATTGAGCTGTGCCAGATGCTGTGCGGTCATTTCAGAAGCCTCCCCAGCAGGCTGTCATTGCCCTGTTCGCTTTCCCCGAAGGCGCAGACATTCTCGGGGTCCGGATCGGCGGGATTGACGCCCCCGGCCTCCAGCCGCGCGGCCACCTGCGCCTCGAGCTGCTGCGACTCGAATTCGCGGGTCTGCGCCTCGATCGCCTCGGGCTGCTGCCCCTGCGCGACCAGAAGCTTGTAGGCATTGGCGATATAGGTCTTGGCCGTCTCGCTGCGGAAGCCGAGCCCGGGACAGGTATCGCCGACGAACTGCGCCGTGGCGGTCTCGACCAGGACCTTCTGCATCAAGGGCGCGACCAGCGGCGTCGCCGCCACGCAGCCCGCGATCCCGGCCAGCCCCGCGAGCGGGGCAAGGCGCAGGCCGCGCCTGGCGAAATGGTAGGGCGCAGGGCTCAAGATGCCACCCCCTCGCCGCCGGTTTCCGGGACAGTCGCGCGATGCAGGGTCATTCCGCGGCCACCGCGCTGAGCTTGCCGGACTTCTGCGCGCGGATGCGGTCCTCGATCTCGTCGCGGAAATTGCGGATCAGGCCCTGGATCGGCCAGGCCGCCGCATCGCCGAGCGCGCAGATCGTGTGTCCCTCGACCTGCTTGGTCACCGAGAACAGCATGTCGATCTCCTCGATCTCGGCCTCGCCCTTCACCAGCCGTTCCATCACCCGCATCATCCAGCCGGTGCCTTCGCGGCAGGGGGTGCACTGGCCGCAGCTCTCGTGCTTGTAGAATTTCGACAGCCGCCAGATCGCCTTCACCATGTCGACCGACTGGTCCATGACCATCACCGCCGCGGTGCCCAGCCCCGAGCCCAGCTCGCCGCGCAGGTAGTCGTAGTCCATCACCGCGCTGCGCATGTTCTCGCCGCGCACGCAGGGCACGGAGGCGCCGCCGGGGATCACCGCCTTGAGGTTGTCCCAGCCGCCGCGGATGCCGCCGCAATGCTTCTCGATCAGCTCCTCGAAGGAAATCGACATCTCCTCCTCGACGACGCAGGGCCGGTTCACATGGCCGGAGATGGCGAAGAGCTTGGTCCCGGCATTGTTCGGCCGGCCGAAGCCCGCGAACCAGTCCGCGCCACGGCGCAGGATGGTCGGCGCCACGGCGATCGACTCGACATTGTTCACCGTGGTCGGGCAGCCATAGACCCCCGCCCCTGCCGGGAAGGGCGGCTTCATCCGCGGCATGCCCTTCTTGCCCTCGAGGCTTTCGAGCAGCGCGGTCTCCTCGCCGCAGATATAGGCGCCGGCGCCATGGGCGAGATAGAGGTCGAAATCCCAGCCAGAGCCGCAGGCGTTCCTGCCCAGCAGCCCGTCGTCATAGGCCTCGTCGATGGCGCGCTGCAGCGCCTCGCGCTCGCGGATGTACTCGCCGCGGATGTAGATATAGGCGACATGCGCGCCCATGGCGAAACTGGCGATCAGGCAGCCCTCGACCAGCGTGTGCGGGTCGTGGCGCATGATCTCGCGGTCCTTGCAGGTGCCGGGCTCGGATTCGTCGGCATTGACCACCAGGTAATGCGGCCGCCCGTCGCTCTCCTTCGGCATGAAGGACCATTTCAGACCGGTGGGGAAGCCCGCCCCGCCGCGGCCGCGCAGGCCGGATTTCTTCATCTCCTCGACGATCCAGTCGCGCCCCTTCTCCAGGATCGCAGCCGTGCCGTCCCAATGGCCGCGCTTCTTGGCGCCGGCCAGCGTCCGGTCGTGCATGCCGTAGATGTTGGTGAAGATCCGATCTTCGTCCTTCAGCATGGACTATCCTCCATTGGGGGGCCGCGCCGCATTGCGCGCCTGCCAGATTTGGTAGGTGACGACCAGCGCCCAGACAAAGGCCGCGATCGCCGCAAAGTCGAAGAGGAACACGTAGCGCAGCGGCAGGCCCAGCCGGCCGCCGGCGAATTGCGCCCCGAGCCACAGCACCATCGTCGCCGCCAGCACGATCCCGACCGTCCGGCCCTTGCGGGCCAGGCGGAGGTCGGTTTCGCTGGGCTGGTGCCTGGCCATGGGTCAGTCCTTCTCCGCCAGGTCCCGGGCCTGCTCGACCCAGTTGTCGCGGGCGATGCGTCCCTTGGGGCTGTCGAGATTCTCGTCGACCCAGGCGATCTCCGCCGGCCCCCAGGAAGCCATCTGCGCGAAGGTGTAGACGCCGAGCTCGTGCAGCGCCTCCTCCAGCTTCGGCCCGATCCCGGTGATCTGGCGCAGGTCGTCGGCGTTTTCCGGCGCGGCATCGAAGAGCTCGGGCCTGACCATCTCGACCTCGCCCTCCGGCACGCCGGCCTTGTCCGCGGGCGCCTCCTGCCGGGTTGCGCCGGTTTCGTCCACCGGACGGCCGCCGGAGCGGTCGGCGTCATCAGACGGGGCCTTTTCGGCGGACGCCTCCGGAGCGGGATGCGCCTTCGCGGGCGCGGCCCTGGCGCTGCGCTCCAGCACGGCCGCCTCGCCCTCGCCCAGCCATGGCGCGCGCAAGGGCGCCTCGGTGCCGTCGATCCGCTTGATCGTGTCCTCGAGCGCCACGGCCGCCGCGACGGAGGCGTTGTAGGGCGCGCGGTCCTTCTCATGCGCGGTCAGCGTCGTCAGCCCGCCCAGCGGCTCCGCGCCGTAGCGGCCGTTCTGCGGCCCCGGCAGCGGCACCTTGCCCGCCGCCAGCTCGTCGAGGATCTCGATGAAGCGCGCGGAGGTCAGGTCCTCGTAGTAGTCCTTGCCGATCTGGACCATCGGCGCATTGGTGCAGGAGCCGAGGCACTCGACCTCCTCCCAGGAGAACTTGCCGTCGGCCGAAAGCTGGAAGGGCTGTGCCGCGATCTTCTCCTTGCAGATGCCGATCAGATCCTCGGCGCCGCAGATCATGCAGCTGAGCGTGCCGCAGACCTGGACATGGGCGACCGAGCCGACCGGCTGCAGCTGGAACATGAAGTAGAAGGTCGCGACCTCCAGCGCCCGCATGTAGGGCATGCCCAGCATGTCGGCGACATATTCGATCGCCGGGCGGGTCAGCCAGCCCTCCTGCTCCTGCGCGCGCCACAGGATCGCGATCACCGCCGAGGCCTGGCGGCCTTCGGGATACTTGGTCATCTGCGCCTCGGCCCAGACCTGGTTCGCGGGCGTGAAGGCAAAGCTCTCGGGCTGTTCGGGGTGGAGGCGGCGCAACATTCAGGCTGTCCCTTCTGCTACAGGGCCGCGAACGGGCGCACCCGTCCACGCCAGTGGCGGTTCGCTCGTCGCGGGGCGGCCCGCGCGGATTTCGCTGTCCATCATGTCCTCCCGTGGCCAGGCCGGGGCCAGGTCCGCCGCGCCGCCGGAGCCGGGCTCCCTCCGCAGAGGCCGCGGCGCGCGATGGCTCCTCCTGTCGCCCGGAATCGCGGCCGGATTCAAGCGGCTTTTCGCCGCCGTGACGGCAAGCAGGCGCGCGGCGCTCATTGCTCGCACTCCACCAGCCGGGCGACGCGCGTGGCGCGGTCGAAGGTGATCTGCCGCTGGCGCAGCAGCCGCTCCAGCGTCTGGGTGAAGAGGTCGTCGGTCATCCGCAGCAGCCCCGGCTGCAGCTCGGCCGGGATGCCGAGCGCGGCGGCAAAGGCCGGCAGCACCTCGGAGCGCATCGCCGCGGAGCGGCCGAGCTCCACCTGGCAGCCGCGCGAGGACAGGACCTTGCGCCCGGCCTGCTCGAACTGCGCCTCGGGAAGCGCCAGCACGCGGTTGCGCTCCTCCTGCAGCGCGCCCTGGCGCTCGGCCTCGGCGCGGGCGTCGGAATAGGCCTCCACCTGGGCGCCGGTCAGCACCGGGCGGCAGTCCTTCAGAAGCACGATATTGGCGATGTCGGTGCCGCAGAGAAAGGCGGTGCCGCGGCGGTCCTGGACCAGCAGCCCGCCCTCGTAGGGGGCGATCACCGCATAGCCGTCGAGACCGTCGAAGACCGGCAGCCCGTCCTCGGCGCGGGCCGCGGGCACGGCCAGCACCAGGCCGAGAAGCACCGCCAGAGGCCGCAGCGCACGGCCCCGCCCGGTGCCGGCAGGCAGACCTGCGCGGAGTTTCACCGCGGGTCGGCCTGCCTTCGCATCAAGTCCCATGTTACCGGTCAACCTCGCCGAACACGACATCCATCGTCCCGATCAGCGCCGAGACATCGGCCAGCTGGTGGCCGCGGGCGACATGGTCCATCGCCTGCAGGTGCAGGTAGCCCGGCGCGCGGATCTTGGCGCGGTAGGGCTTGTTGGTGCCGTCGGATTTCAGGAACACGCCGAACTCGCCCTTCGGCGCCTCGACCGCGCAGTAGACCTCGCCCGCCGGGACGTGGAAGCCCTCGGTATAGAGCTTGAAATGGTGAATCAGCGCTTCCATCGAGCGCTTCATCTCGCCCCGCTTGGGCGGGGTGATCTTGCCGCGCGACAGCACATCGCCCTGGTTGCCCGGCTCCTGCAGCTTGGCGCAGGCCTGGCGGATGATCTTCACGCTCTCGCGCATCTCGGCCATGCGGCACAGATAGCGGTCGTAGCAGTCGCCGTTCTTGCCGACGGGGATCTGGAAGTCGAACTCGTCGTAGCATTCATAGGGCTGCGCCCGGCGCAGGTCCCAGGCAAGGCCCGAACCGCGGACCATCACGCCAGAGAAGCTCCAGTCGAGGATCTCCTGCTCGGACACGACGCCGATGAAGGCGTTGCGCTGCTTGAAGATGCGGTTCTCGGTCAGGAGCCCGTCGATGTCGTCGAGCACCTTCGGGAAGTCGACGGCCCAGGCGTCGATATCCTCGACCAGTTTCGGCGGCAGGTCCTGGTGCACGCCGCCGGGCCGGAAATAGGCCGCATGGAGGCGCGCGCCGCAGGCCCGCTCGTAGAAGATCATCAGCTTCTCGCGCTCCTCGAAGCCCCAGAGCGGCGGCGTCAGCGCGCCCACGTCCATGGCCTGCGTGGTCACGTTCAGCAGGTGGTTCAGCACCCGGCCGATCTCGCAGAAGAGCACCCGGATCAGCGAGGCGCGGCGCGGCACCTCGGTGCCGGTCAGCTTCTCGATGGCCAGGCACCAGGCATGCTCCTGGTTCATCGGCGCCACGTAGTCGAGCCGGTCGAAATAGGGCAGGTTCTGCAGGTAGGTGCGGCTCTCCATCAGCTTCTCGGTGCCGCGGTGCAGCAGGCCGATATGCGGATCGCAGCGCTCCACGATCTCGCCGTCGAGCTCCAGCACCATGCGCAGCACGCCATGCGCCGCCGGGTGCTGCGGGCCGAAATTGATGTTGAAGTTGCGGATCTTCTGCTCGCCCGTCAGGGCGTCGTCGAAATTCGCGCCATCCATCATGCGCTTCTCCCTTCGCTCCGCGCGGATTCACCGGCGGATTCGCTCGTCTGATCGGCGGCCGTGCCGCCCTCCCCGCCGGCCAGGATCGCGGCCGGATCCTGCCAGGCCGCCGGCACGTCGCTGCCGAAGGCGTGGCGGACGAATTCGTATTGAACCTGCAGCCCCTCGGCCAGGACGCGGCGGATCGACTCCGGCATGCCCAGCCCCTTGCCCTCGTTCGAACGGTAGGAGAAATCTGCCTCGCGGTAGCCGATCCCGGCGAAATCGCAGAATTTCCGCACGGAGGCCTCGGTGAAGAGGTCCTCGTAGAAGAGGTACAGGATCTGCGCACGGGGCACCGCGGCCTCGAGCTCGCGGATGGTGCGCATGTAGTTCGACCGCGGCAGCGTCGCGGCGTCGTAATTGCCCAGGTAGTGCTTCAGCGCCTTATGCGCCGCCGCCTCGAAATCCACGCCCTCATGGCGCGCCAGGATGTTCTTGGAGGCCATGCGCGCCTGCGACCAGAGCCGGTCGATCGGGTCGCGCATGATGAAGACGAAACGCGCATCCTCGGCCAGGCTGTTCATGAAGCCGAAGACCGTGCGGTCGCAGGTCGCGTAGGACGGCGTGAAATCGCACAGCCGCGAGGCCCCGCCCGACCGGCCGGTCAGCAGCTGGATGTAGGCGGCGAGGCCGCGGTCGTCCGGCGCGAAGAGCTCCGCCCGCCGGGTGGCTGCCTGCAGCTCGGTAAGCTTCTGGCCGAACTGGAAATTGTCGGCGGCCAGCATCGCGTTGAGCTGCCGCTTCATGTTGTTCAGCGCGACCTTGCGCGCCTGCATGTCGAAACCGTAGCGGGTGTCGAAGAAATGGCATTCCTTCATCGGCGGCAGGTAGCATTCGGGATGGTCCGCGACGTAGTCCGCCAGCCAGGTGGTCCCCCCCTTCTGCGCGCCCACGCAATACAGAACCGTCCGGTTCCCGGGAAAGCGCAATGGATCTGCGGTCATGGGGGAAGGCATGTTCATGAAATCTCCAGCTTTCTCGAAACGCGCGACTTGAATCTGTCCCACTGCACCACCGCGCGCTGGTGGCGCCCCTCGCCGATCATGTCCGTGCCGTCATGGCCGCGCACCCTGAACCAGACGAACTTGCCGTCGAAGCTCTCGATCTCGGTCTCGACCGTGATGGTCAGGCCGGGCGGTGTCGGCGCCACATGGGTCATCTCGAAACCGGTCCCGAGCGAGCCCTCGCCCGCATCGTAATAGGGCGCGATCTGCTCGACGCAGGCCCATTCGAAGAGACCGATCATGTAGGCGGAGGCAAGGACATGCGGCATCGGATCCATGACCCGCGCATCGGGGAAGAGCAGCGGAACCACCTCCTCGGGACGGACCACGCGGGAAAACGTGGCGCGGTCGCCTATGGAGAGTCCCGGCTTCACCGATCAGGCCTCCGTCTTCTCGTCGCCGGGAAGGATGTACTCGGCGCCTTCCCAGGGGGACATGAAGTCGAACTGCCGGTATTCCTGCACCAGCTTCACCGGCTCGTAGACCACGCGCTTCTCGACCTCGTCATAGCGGACCTCGGTATAGCCGGTGGTGGGGAAGTCCTTGCGCAGCGGATGGCCGCGGAAGCCGTAGTCGGTCAGGATGCGGCGCAGGTCGGGATGGCCCTTGAAGAGGATGCCGAACATGTCGAACACCTCGCGCTCGAACCAGTTGGCGGCGGGGAAGACGCCGGTCAGCGACGGCACCATCTCGTCCTCGCGCACCGCGGCGCGCAGGCGGATCCGCTGGTTCTGGTACATCGACAGCAGGTGGTAGACCACGTCGAACCGCTTCTCCCGCTGGGGATAGTCCACCGCGGTGATGTCGATCAGCGTCGAGAAGCGGCAGGTCGGCTCGGTGCGGATGTAGTCGGCAAAGCCCGGCAGGCGGGCGGGCGCGACATTCACCGTCAGCTCGCCCAGGGCGATTTCGGTCGAGAGCACGCAGTCGGGGCGCTTCAGCTCCAGCGTGGCGGCGAGTTCCTCGAGTTCCTGGCTCATGGTCCCTCCCTCAGCGGACGATGGTGCCGGTGCGGCGGATCTTCCGCTGCAGCTGCATGATGCCGTAGAGCAGCGCCTCGGCCGTCGGCGGGCAGCCCGGCACGTAGATGTCGACCGGCACGATCCGGTCGCAGCCGCGCACCACGGAATAGCTGTAATGGTAGTAGCCGCCGCCATTGGCGCAGGAGCCCATGGAGATGACATAGCGCGGTTCGGGCATCTGGTCGTAGACCTTGCGCAGCGCCGGGGCCATCTTGTTGGTCAGCGTGCCCGCGACGATCATCAGGTCGGACTGGCGCGGGGAGGCCCGCGGCGCGGTGCCGAAGCGTTCCAGGTCGTAGCGCGGCATCGAGGTGTGCATCATCTCGACGGCGCAGCAGGCGAGGCCGAAGGTCATCCAGTGCAGCGATCCGGTGCGCGCCCAGTTGACGATGTCCTCGACCGAGGTCAGCAGGAATCCCTTGTCCTGCAGCTCGCGGTTCAGGGTCTGGGTGGCGACTTCGCGGTCGGGCCCGGCGGCAACGTCGCCATAGGGCACGGCCGAGGCCGACTGGCCGGATTTCACGCGCGCGCCCTGCGGTCCGGTCGACTGGGTCTCCGTGACCAGCGCGCTGTCCTTGCTCACTGCCATTCGAGCGCCCCTTTCTTCCATTCATAGGCAAATCCCGCGGTCAGCACCCCGAGGAACACCATCATCGACCAGAAGGCGGTCATCGAGATGTCCTTGAAGGCGACGGCCCAGGGGAACAGGAACGCGATTTCCAGATCGAAGATGATGAACAGGATCGCGACCAGGTAGAAGCGCACGTCGAATTTCATCCGCGCGTCGTCGAAGGCGTTGAACCCGCATTCATAGGCACTGACTTTCTCGGGATCGGGATTGCGCACCGCGGCGATGCCGGCAGCGGCAATCAGGATCACCCCCAGCGCGATGGCGATCCCGAGGAAGACGATGATAGGAAGGTACTCTCTCAAAAGCTCGTCCACGGTCACTTCCTCCTGAGCAGTGCGCCTGACTGGCTAGTTATCGTGAATAGGCCCGACAACATTCACGGTCAACCAACGGGAGGTTAATTCCCCCGGTATAAATGCAATTGGATACAAGAGTTTGCCGAAGAAAACCGGCAAAGAGCGCGTTAATGACGCAGCAGCGCCCGAAAGCGCCGTCCCGCCATGGCGAAACGCGGGTCCGGGCGCCCTGCCCGGCCCCGCGGGCGGCCGCGCTCAGCCGCCGGTATAGCTGCGCCGGTACCGCCGGCTCAGCGAAGTGAAAAGCTCGTAGCCGATCGTCCCGGCCTCGTCGGCCAGCTCGTCGACGCCATGCGCCGCATTCACCAGGTCGAGCGACTCGGGGTCGTGCTCCAGCGCCGAGACATCCACCGTCAGCAGGTCCATCGACACCCGCCCGACCAGCGGGCAGGCGGTCTCGCCCGCCCAGAGGATCGCACGGTTCGACAGGACCCGCAGGATGCCGTCGGCATAGCCCGCCGAGACGGTGGCGATCCGCGTCGGGCGCTCGGCGCCCCAGGTCCAGCCGTAGCCCACGGCCTCGTCCTTCTCGACGGTGCGCACCTGGATCACCGGCAGGCTCAGCGTCACCACCGGCGCGGCATTCTCGAAGGGGCGCGCGCCGTAGAGGCCGATGCCCGGGCGGACCAGCTCGTAGTGGTAGTCCCGCCCCAGCAGCGTCCCGCCGGTCGCCGCCAGCGAGCGCGGCACCCCGGCATCGGCGGTCATCGCGTCGAAGGCGCGCTTCTGCGACAGGTTGGCGGCATGGCCGGGCTCGTCGGCGCAGGCCATGTGCGACATCAGCAGCTCGGGCTTCGCCGCCAGCAGCATCTCGCGCAGCGACTGCCATTCGGCAGGCTCCATGCCGAGCCGGTTCATGCCGCTGTCGAGCTGCACGCCGAACGGATGGCCGGGCAGCGCCTGCATGTGGCGCGCGGCCTGCTCGCCGCTGTTGAGCATCGGCACGAGGTTGCCGTCGCGGATCAGCTCCGCATCCCCGGCCATGTGGCCGGAAAAGACGCCGATCCAGAAATCGGGACCGAGCGCGGCGCGGACGGCCGCGCCCTCCTCGGCGGCGGCAACGAAGAACTGCCGCGCCCCCGCCCTGGCCAGAGCCGTCGCGATCCGCTCCACGCCCAGGCCGTAGCCATTGGCCTTGACGGTCGCGGCAGTCGTCGTGCCCTGCGCGGTCATTGCGTTGAGGGCCCGCCAGTTGCGTGCCACTGCGTCGAGATCGATGGTAAGATGTCCGGTAGCCATGGCCGGGCAATTGCGCCCATCGGGCCGCGCCGTCAAGATGGTAAAGAAGGTGCGGGATACCTGCCTGCGCGCATTGCGGGGGTCGCAACGCGCAGGGCTTTTGCCTATGTCTTTCGCAAGCTACCCGGCACCGCCGCGGGCGGGGCCCGATCCATCGAGGAGGATACGATGCGCACCATCCTGATCCCGGCGCTGCTGGCCCTGTCGGCCGCCGCCGCCCCCGCCCTCGCCCAGTCCGGCAGCGACGACATGACCGTGCATGTGGCGGTCGGCCAGCAGGGCCGCGGCTACGAGAAGCGCGGCCAGGAGATCGCCCAGCGGCTGGAGCAGCGCGGCCACCAGGTCTCTGTCGACAACTACGAGGGCTCGGACGCGATCTCGCTGGCGGTCTGCGACGGGCGCGCCGCGGTCGGGCTGATGCAGATCGACGCCATCTTCGCGCGCGAGCAGGAAGGCTGCGAGCTGAAGACGGTCGGCACCTACGGCAACGAATACGCCTTTATCCTCTTTCCGCCGGACAGCCGGATGAACGAGCTTTCCGATCTGGACGAAGGCGACAGGATCCTGGTCGACACGATCGGCTCGGGCACGGAGCTGTTCTGGCGGACCATCGTCGGCATCGAGACCGGCGACATGGGCAACAAGTCGAACTGGTCCAAGGCCACCCCGGTCCATGACCTGACGCTGCTGGCGCCGACCATGGCCCAGCAGGGCGAGATCGACGCGATGCTGATGGTGGGCGTCGCGGGCAACGAGGAAGTGACGAAGCTGCTGGAAAGCGGCTGGGAACTGGGCGAGCTCTACGACAAGGACATCAACGACATGGAGTTCCGCGGCAAGAGCCTCTACGCCCGCGAGAACGTCAAGATGGAGGTGCCGGGGCATTTCTTCGACGAGAAGAACGACGCCTATGTCGTGCCCTCCTACATCGTCATCGGCGGCGGGCTGCAGGCCGCCGACCGCAAGCTCTACGGCGATATCGTCGCCGCCTCGCAATAGGTCCCGGCTGCGGGCGGGGCCATGCCCTGCCCGCCTTCCCCGCGGCTACTGCAGATCCGCGAACGCGTCCTGGAGGCGCGACACCGCCTCCTCGATCCGCACCCGCTGTGTGCCCAGGTTGAAGCGCAGGAAGCTCTCGCCGCCGCCGCCGAAGCTGGTGCCGAGATTGCCCGCGATCTTCGCCCGTCCCTGCACCCGGTCGAGGATCTCGGCGGTCTCCATGCCAGTGCCCGAGAAATCCACCCAGGCCAGGTAGGTCGCCTCGAGCTGCATCGAGCGCACGCCCGGGATCGCGTTCACGCCCGCGTCGAAGATCTGGCGGTTGCCCTCCAGATAGGCCTGCAGCGCATCGACCCAGGCCGCGCCCTCGGGGCTGTAGGCGGCGCGGGTCGCCTCGAGGCTGGCCGAGCTCGGCGCCAGCGCCAGCGCCTGCATCCGCGCCGCGAAGGTCGCCCGCAGACCGGCATCCGGGATGATGACCTGGCCGCAATGCAGCCCGGCGGTGTTGAAGGTCTTCGACGGCGCGTTCAGCACGATCGAGCGCGGCGCCGCTTCGGGCGCGGCCTTCAGGAAGGGCACGTGAAGGGCGCCGGGATAGGTCAGGTCCTGGTGGATCTCGTCGGAGATGACCAGGAGGCCGTGCTTCTCGGCGAAGGCGGCCAGCGCCTGCTGCTCGGCCGCGCTCCAGACCCGGCCGCCGGGATTGTGCGGCGAGCAGAGGATGACGGCCTTCTCGCGGCCGGTCATCTGCGCCTCCCAGGCGTCGAGATCCATCTCGTAGCGGCCGTCGCGGAAAGCCAGCCGCCGCTCGGCGACCGCGCGCCCGGCATTGCGGATGGTCTTGGCGAAGGCGTGGTAGACCGGCGCCATCAGCATGATCTCGTCGCCCGGCGCGGTATAGGCGTCCAGCACCAGCGCGACCGCGTTGCAGAGCCCGTTCGTCGTGAAGATCGCCTCGGGCGCGACCGTCCAGCCATGGCGCTCGCGCATCCACCAGCAGACCGCCTCGCGGTAGTCCCGGTCGGAGGCGAGATAGCCGAAGACCCCGTGATCGGCCATCGCGCGCAGCGCGTCCGCGACCACGGGGGCGGTGGCGAAATCCATGTCCGCGACCCACATCGCCAGACCGTCATCGGGGGACACGCCGTAGAGCGTCTCCATGTTGTCCCATTTGCCGCTATTGGTGCCGCGGCGCTCGATCAGGCGGTCGAAGTCAAAGGTCATTGCAAGCCACTCCTACTGAACGGACGGACGCTAGGACAGGCGCCGCCGCGATGCCAGCCGGACGCAGGGGAAAGACCGGGCCGCGCGTTCACGTTTTTGCGCGTCCTGCCAATTGCGCCGCGCCGCGGCTTGTCCTAGATGATCCCCATGGCCATCCGTCCGATCCTCATCCATCCCGACCCGCGTCTGAAGACGGTCTGCGACCCCGTCCCGGACATTACCGACGAGCTGCGCACGCTTGCCGACGACATGCTGCTGACGATGTACGACGCGCCCGGGATCGGGCTCGCCGCGCCGCAGATCGGCGTGCTGTCGCGGCTGATCGTCATGGATTGCGTCAAGGAGGAGGGCGCCGAGCCGCAGCCCACCGTGATGTTCAACCCCGAGGTCATCGCCGCCTCGGACCAGACCAGCGTCTACGAGGAAGGCTGCCTGTCGATCCCCGAGCAGTATGCCGAGGTGACGCGGCCGAAGCTGGTCACGGTGCGCTGGATGGACCGCGACGGCAAGGCGCGGGAGCAGGAATTCGACGGGCTCTGGGCGACCTGCGTGCAGCACGAGATCGACCACCTGGATGGCAAGCTCTTCATCGACTACCTCAAGCCGCTGAAGCGCCAGATGATCACCCGCAAGATGCAGAAGCTGAAGCGCGAGAAAGCGCGGGGCAAGGCGTGAGCGTCCGTCCCTTCGTGATGTGGCCGGACAAGCGGCTGCGGACCCCCTGCGCGGATGTCGCGGCAGTGGATGACGCGGTGCGCGCGATCTGGGCCGACATGGTCGAGACCATGGACGCGATGCCGGGCGTCGGACTGGCCGCCTGCCAGATCGGCGTTATGCGGCGCCTGGCGGTGGTCGATGCCTCCGACGAGCGCGGCAAGGAGGTGCTGATGGCCAATCCCGAGATCCTGCATGCCTCGATCGAGCCGCGCGACCACGAGGAGGCCAGCCCCAACCTGCCCGGCGTCTCGGCGCGGGTGACGCGGCCGCGGGCGGTGACGGTGCGGTTCCTCAATGCCGCGGGCGAGATCGAGGAGCGCGATTTCGTCGGGCTCTGGGCGACCTCGGTGCAGCACCAGGTCGACCATCTGGCGGGGAAGATGTATTTCGACCGGCTCGGCAAGGTGAAGCGCGACATGCTCTTGAAGAAGGCGGCGAAGCTGCGCTGAGACAGGGGGAGGCCCCGGGTCAGGCCCGGGGCGCCGCGCGCGCGGGATCGAAGACCTGCGCGCCGAAGGCCCGGGCGATCCCCGCCCTGCCCGCAGGCGTCAGGGCCAGGTGCCGGCCGCCGCTCTGGCGGCGCAGCCAGCCAGTGTCCAGGAAGCGCGCGAAGAGCGCGGCGCCGAAGGCCCCCGCGAGATGCGAGCGCCGTTCGCTCCAGTCGAGGCAGAGGCGGATCTCGGGGCGGCCATTGCTCTGGAATGCTCCGGCGACGATGCCGAGCGCGGCGGCGAGGTCCCGTCCCGATGCAGTCAGCGCCACGGCGTCGCGCTCGAGCTGCAGATGGCCCGCGGCCGCCATCGCGTCGCAGATCGACACCGCCAGCGTGCCCGCGAGATGGTCGTAGCAGCTGCGCGCGGCGCGCAGCTCGGCCTCCTTCGGGCCGGGGCGGCTGCGCAGGTGCCCGCAGGAGGCGGCAAGCCCGGCCAGCGCCTCGAGCGCGGCGGCGACCTCCTCTCCGGCAATGGCGAAATAGCGGTGGCGGCCCTGGCGGCGGGGCCAGACCAGCCCGGCACCGTCGAGCCGGGCCAGATGTGCCGAGGCGGTCGAGGGCGCCACGCCGGCGGCCTCGGCCAGCTCGCGCGCGGTCAGCGCCTGCCCGCCCATCAGCGCCTGCATCATCGCGGCGCGGGCGGGGTCGCCGATCGCCTCGGCAATGCGGGTGATGTCGGGTCCCTGTCTCATGGCGCCGAGGATGCGGCGGCGGCGCGGGCGGCGCAAGGCAGGACGCTTCGCTCCGGAGCGAAACCGCGCGGCTCCGGCAGCTGGCAGAAGGCGGGCATCGAAACGGAGACCCGCCATGATCCTGTCCGCCCGCCTTGCCGCCCTTTTCCGCCCGTCGCCTGCCCCGCTCCTGCGCCTCTGGCGCCGCCGCGCGGCCACCCGCCGCCAGCTCTCCCGCCTGTCCGCCTGGCAGCTCGCCGATCTCGGCCTCGCGCCGGACGCGGCGGAGCGCGAGGCGCGGCTGCCGTTCTGGAGATAGGCTGTCCGGCGCTGCGGGCGCTCCGCGCCAGCGTCCGTTGCCGGGCGCGCTCCGGCCGGACCGCCGGACCGCAGGCGGCCCCGCGAGCGCGCCGCGTGTCGCCAAGCCGGGTCCGGCATCTCCGGGACGGGCCGCCATGCGCGATAGCCCGTCCGCCTGACCGGTTCCCGCAGGGCACGACCGCGCAGCTGCGCCAGGGGCTGCCGCCGCGCGAGGCATGCGATCTGTGGCGGCGACGCATTTCGCGGCCAGGGGAAGACGCGCCGGTCCCCAATTGCGGCGCCCCCTTGCCGGCCGCTGCGCCGGACAGAGGCGGCCCCAGCCGCAAGCCGCCGGGTCCTGGCCGAGGCTCCGCCCGCCCCCGCCAGGCCTGCCCGCCGGGCTGCGGTCTCGAGGCACGTTCCCGTCGTCCTAGCCGCAGAATGCCGCGCGGCCGGGCCGGAGGCCCTGTGAGAGGGCCGGGCCCGCCCTTGCCAATCCCTGCGCCGGCCGCCTGCGGCCCTATTGCTGGCGCGCAGCCGGAGCGGCGGCTATATCCCCGCCAGGACCACCGCCAGCGGGAGAGCAGCATGCGCGTCATCTTCATGGGAACCCCGGATTTCTCGGTGCCGGCGCTCGAGGCGCTGGTCGCGGAGGGGCACGAGATCGCCTGCGTCTACACCCAGCCGCCCCGTCCTGCCGGGCGCGGCAAGAAGGACCGGCCCACCCCGGTCCATGCCCGCGCCGAGGCGCTGGGGCTGCCGGTGCGCCATCCCGCGCGGCTGAAATCTCCCGAAGAGCAGGCCGCCTTCGCGGCTCTCGAGGCGGATGTCGCGGTGGTCGTCGCCTACGGGCTGATCCTGCCGCAGCCGGTGCTGGACGCGCCGCGCCATGGCTGCCTGAACATCCATGCCTCGCTCTTGCCGCGCTGGCGCGGGGCGGCGCCGATCCACCGCGCGATCATGGCCGGCGATGCCGAAAGCGGGGTCTGCATCATGCAGATGGAGGCCGGGCTGGATACCGGACCGGTGCTGCTGCGCGAGGCCCTGCCGATCGGGGCCGAGGAGACCACGGCGGAGCTGCATGACCGGCTGTCGGCGCTCGGCGCGCGGCTGATCGCCGAAGCGCTCCGCCGGCTCGATGCGCTGGTGCCCGAGCCGCAGCCGGAGGACGGCGTCACCTATGCCGCGAAGATCGACAAGGCCGAGGCGCGGATCGACTGGAGCCGCCCGGCCGAGGAGGTCTGCCGGCTGATCCGCGGGCTCTCGCCCTTCCCCGGCGCCTGGTGCGAGGCGGAGGGCGAGCGGATCAAGCTCCTGGGCGCAAGGCTGGCCGAGGGCGCGGGCGCGCCGGGCGAGGTGCTGGAGGGGCTGCGCATCGCCTGCGGCACCGGCGCGATCGACGTGACGCTGGCGCAGCGCCCGGGCAAGCGGCCGATGCCGCCCGAAGAGGTGCTGCGCGGCTGGCAGGCGCCGCCGCGGCTCGGCTGACGCATGCCGCTGGCGCATAGCCGCCATGCGCAAGGGTAAGACGGGTTTTCACATATGAGCGAGGGGTCTAGGCATGGACCATCTGCTGCGAGTTCCCCATGTCCCCGATCACCGGCATCCTGCTGAAAATCGCCTCCGTCATCCTTATGACGGCGATGTCCGCCTTCATCAAATACGCCTCCGAAACCGTGCCCGCGGGCGAGTCGGTCTTCTTCCGCTCGCTCTTCGCCTTCCCGCCGCTGCTGGTCTGGCTGGCGATGAAGGGCGAGTTGAAGCAGGGGCTGAAGACCGAGCGGCCGCTCGGCCATCTGTGGCGCGGGCTGGTCGGCGGCATGGCCATGGGGCTGATGTTCCTCGGCCTGACCTTCCTGCCCCTGCCCGAGGTCACGGCGATCTTCTACGCCACGCCGATCTTCGTGACGATCTTCGCCGCGATGTTCCTCGGCGAGCCGATCCGCGCCTTCCGCGTGGTGACGATCCTGATCGGGCTCGCGGGCGTGCTGGTGGTGATGCAGCCGCGGCTGACCGCGCTTGATGGCGGGGCGGATCTGGGCATGGCGCTCGGCGCGCTCTCGGTCTTCACCGCGACGGTCTTCGCCGCGATGGCGCAGATCACCGTGCGGCACCTGACCAAGACCGAGCATATCGCCGCGATCGTCTTCTACTTCACCGCCACGACGACGGCGCTGTCGCTGCTGACCGTGCCCTTCGGCTGGGTGATGCCGCAGGGGCCGGTGCTCTGGGCGCTGATCGGCGCGGGGCTGCTCGGCGGGATCGGGCAGATCCTGCTGACGGCCAGCTACCGCCATGCCGACGCCGCGGTGATCGCCAGCTTCGAGTTCATCTCGATCGTGCTCGCCATCATCGTCGGCTATGTCGCCTTCGCCGAGATCCCGACCTGGCAGATGATCGTCGGCGCCGTCCTGGTCGTGACCTCCGGCCTGGCACTGGCCTGGCGCGAGCACCGGCTGAAGATCGCCCAGGCCCCGGTCAAGCTGGTGCGCTGAGGCGGCCATGCGGCGGGTGATGATCATCGGCCAGCCCGGCGCCGGCAAATCCACGCTGGCCCGCGAGATGGGGCGGATCACCGGCCTGCCCGTCGTCCATATCGACCATATCCACTGGCAGCCCGGCTGGCAGGAGCGCAGCGCCGCGGAGAAGACCCGGCTCTGCCGCGAGGTGCATGCCGGCGAGGCCTGGATCTTCGAGGGCGGCCATTCCGCCACCTGGGAAGAGCGGCTGGCGCGGGCCGACACGGTGATCTGGGTCGATGCCGGGGTGATGCTGCGGCTCTGGCGGGTGGTGAAGCGGCGGCTGCGCTATCACGGGCGGACGCGGCCGGACCTGCCCGAGGGCTGCCCGGAGCGGATCGACCCGGAATTCCTCCGCTACATCTGGCGCACGCGCCGCACGGCGCGCAGGCGGATCGAGGGGCTGATGGCCGGGATGCCGCTGGGCAAGACGGCGGTGCGGCTGGGATCGTCGCGCGCGATGCGGCGCTATCTCGACGCCCTCGCCCGCGGCGGTCGCTGACCCCCGGACATGCAGAAGCCCCGGCGCTTGCGCACCGGGGCTCCGCTGTTCGGACCTTGCCGCCAGATCAGGCCAGCGCGGCTTTCGCCTTGGTCACGATGGCGCCGAAGGCTGCCGGCTCGTGAACGGCCAGATCGGCCAGGACCTTCCGGTCGACTTCGATCCCGGCCTTGTTCAGGCCGTCGATGAAGCGGGAATAGGTCAGGGTTGCATCCTCGGCACGGACCGCGGCGTTGATCCGCTGGATCCACAGCGCACGGAAGTTCCGCTTGCGCGCCTTGCGGTCGCGGGTCGCGTACTGGTTTGCCTTGTCGACGGCCTGGGTGGCAGTCTTGAAGGCCGTGCTGCGACGGCCGTAATAGCCTTTCGCCTTGTCGAGGATCTTCTTGTGGCGACGGTGGGTGACGACTCCGCCTTTGACTCGGGGCATCTCTGTAACTCCTTAGCGGGCGTACGGCATGTAGGACTTGACGATCTTCTCGTCCGGCTTGCTCAGGGTCGTGGTGCCCCGTGCATTCCGGATGAACTTGGTCGTCCGCTTGATCATCCCGTGACGCTTGCCCGCCTGGGCAACCTTGACGCGGCCAGTGGCCGTCACCTTGAAGCGCTTCTTAGCGCCCGACTTGGTCTTCATCTTCGGCATTTTCAGGCTCCTGTCTGGAGGTGATCGCCCGACTCGGCATGCCAGTTCACCGGCCGGACGGGTAGAGCCGCGGTCTCTACTGCCGGTGGGGGGATTTGGCAAGGGCAAACTCGCGCGCTCCGGCATGACGGCCCTGCGCGGCGCCGGGCGCGCCCGTCCGCCGGGCAATCCCCTAGGCCAAGGTTCCGGTCGCGGCAAGCATCCCGGGCTGCCATGCTGGCGCTGCACGCAACGGGAGGAGACGATTCGATGACCTTCGTGTCAGGAATGGTGGCGGCAGTGCCCGCCTCGCGGAAGGCAGACTACATCGCCAGCGCCGAGCGCTGCTGGCCGCTCTTCCGGCGGGCCGGGGCGCTTGGCATGGCAGAGAACTGGGGCGTCGACATCCCCGAGGGCGAGCTGACCTCCTTCTCCTCCGCAGTGAAGAAGGAGCCGGGCGAGGCGGTGGTCTTCTCCTGGATCACCTGGCCCGACAAGAAGACTGCCGATGCCTGCTGGCGCGAGATGGAGAGCGATCCCGACTGGGCGGAGATCCTCGCCGCCGGCATGCCCTTCGACGCGCGGCGGATGATCTTCGGCGGCTTCCAGACGATCCTTCAGTACTGATGCGCCGGGGGCGCGCGCCCCCGGCCCCGGGTCCCGCCAGACTGGCGACCGTCAGACTGGCGCGCCCTCTTCGGCACCGCCGGCCAGCGGCAGGGCGTTGTCCTCGAGCAGCGCGCGCAGCGAGGCCTCGTCATCCCTGGTCAGCGAGGTCTGCAGCACCTTGCCCTTGGCGCGGAACGCCTCGAGCCGCTCCAGCACCTTGTCGCCGGTGACCTTGCGCAGGAGGATGAAGACCTGGCTGCCGCCCGGGGCGAGGCTGCCGCCCATCTCCTTCATGAACTTGTCGTTGACGCCCAGATCCGTCAGCGCCCCCGACAGCGCCCCGGCCCCTGCCCCGGCCGCGACGCCAAGCAGCGGATTGAGGAAGACCACCCCGATCAGGAGCCCCCAGAACGCGCCGCCCACGGCGCCCGCGGCGGTCAGGTTCACCTCCTGGTGCAGCTTCACCTCGCCATCCGCGGTCCGCGTGACGACGACGGCATCCTCGATCTCCAGAAGGTACTCCTTCTGCAGCTTGATAAGCTCGGCCCGCAGCTCGAAGCCGGTGGCTTCGTCCGGAAAGGACACGACGATCAGATCGGCCATGACGACCCTCCTCATGCAAGAACGCCGCCCGGTCTGGACGGCGTTCTCCTGAGGTCGGCATCCCGGAGGGACGGGTCAAGTCACGATCGGGTCAACCGGGCTCGATCGAGAAGATCAGCCGCTCCTCGCAGGGGGCGACGCGCAGGATGTTCGTGGTGCCCGACTGGTTGAAGGGCACGCCCGCGGTGACGATGATGCTGTCCTTCGACTCGGCGATGCCGAGCTGCCGCGCGGCGCGGGCCGCATTGACCACCGCCATCTTGAAACGGTCGACCTCGCCCGTGGTGGCGCAGGTCACGCCCCAGTAGAGGCACAGACGGCGCGCGGTGGAGATCAGCGGCGTCAGCGCCACGACCGGCACGCGCGGCCGCTCGCGCGAGACCAGCGCGGCGGTGGTGCCGGAATGGGTGAAGCAGCAGATCGCCTTGACGTCCGCGGTCTCGGCCAGGTTCCGCGCCGCCAGCACGATGCCGTCGGCAACGGTGCGCCGCTCGATATGGCGCGAGGCGTCGAGGATCTGGTGGTAGTTCGTGTCGCTTTCGACCGAGATCGCCACGTTGTTCATCGTGGTGACCGCCTCCACCGGGTATTTCCCGGCGGCGGATTCGGCCGAGAGCATCACCGCGTCGGCGCCCTCGTAGATCGCCGTCGCCACGTCCGAGACCTCGGCGCGGGTCGGCATCGGGCTCTCGATCATCGATTCGAGCATCTGCGTCGCGACGATCACCGGCTTGGCGGCGGCGCGGCAGTTGCGGATCAGCCGCTTCTGCACCGGCGGCACCGAATGCACCGGCAGCTCCACGCCCAGGTCGCCGCGGGCGACCATGATGCCGTCCGAGGCGGCGAGGATGTCGTCGAAGCTCTTCAGAGCGGCCGGCTTCTCGATCTTGGCGATGATGGCCGCCCGGCCCTTGGCGCGCAGCCGCGCCTCTGCCACGTCCTCGGCGCGCTGCACGAAGCTCAGCGCCAGCCAGTCGACGCCCAGCCCGCAGACGAAGTCCAGATCCGCGCGGTCCTTCTCGGAGAGCGCCGCCAGCGGCAGCACCACGTCGGGCACGTTGACGCCCTTGCGGTTCGAGATCTCGCCGCCGATCACCACGGTGCAGTCGGCGAAGTCGGGACCGCATTTCTCCACCTTCAGGCGGATCTTGCCGTCATTGACCAGAAGCATCGAGCCCGGCTTCAGCGCCGCGAAGATCTCCGGATGCGGCAGCCGCACGCGGGTGGCATCGCCATCGGCCTCGTCGAGATCGAGCCGGAACGGCGCGCCCTCTTCGAGCATCTCCGACTTGTTGGCGAAGGTGCCGACGCGCAGCTTCGGCCCCTGCAGGTCGGCGAGGATGGTGATCGGGGAATTCAGGTCGGCCTCGACCTGGCGGATGATGCGGTGGCGTTCCGCGATTTCCTCGTGGCTGCCATGGCTCATGTTCAGGCGGAACACGTCGGCGCCGGCCTCGTGCAGGGCGCGGATGCGCTCGTAGGTCGAGGACGAGGGGCCGAGCGTGGCCACGATCTTGGTGTTGCGTTGGCGTTTCACTTGCAGCCTCCCATTCGCTACATGGACGCTAATGGCGCAAAACGATGTTAGCGGCAACAGTGCAGAGTCGCGCAGGCAGGAGACGGCGGAATGGGCAGGGCTTACGAAGTGACCGGGGCGGAACGGACGGGCGACTGGGTGGTCAGCTGCGACCATGCCACCAATATCGTTCCGGGGTCGGTCAATGGCGGCGACCTGGGCCTGCCGCCCTGCGACATGGCGCGCCACATCGCCTATGACGTCGGCGCCGAGGGCGTGGCGCTGGCGCTCGGCGAGGCGCTCGGCGCGCCGGTGGTGGCCTCGCGATTCTCGCGGCTGGTGATCGACCCGAACCGCGGCGAGGACGACCCGACGCTGCTGATGCGGATCTACGACGGCTCGATCATCCCGGCGAACCGCCATGCCGATGCCGCCGAGGTGGCGCGGCGGCTCGACGCCTTCCACCGCCCCTATCACGGCGCGCTGGCCGAGCTGATGGCGGCGCGGGCCGCCCCGGTGCTGGTCTCGGTGCATTCCTTCACGCCGCAGCTGGCCGGCCGGGCGATGCGGCCCTGGCAGATCGGCGTGCTCTCGGCCGCGGACCGGCGGCTGAGCGAGGGGCTGATCGCCGCGCTGAACGCGCCGGATTTCGCCGCCTGGGTCGAAGATATCTCGGGCGCGCCGCTGCGGATCGGCGACAACCAGCCCTATTCGGGCCATCTGCCGGGCGATGCCGTCGACCGCCATGCGCTGGCGCAGGGGCATCTGAACACGCTGATCGAGATCCGCAACGACCTGATCGCGACGCCCGCGCAGCAGGCCGCCTGGGGCGCGCGGCTGGCGCCGCTCCTGCGCCGCGCGCTGCATGACGCGGGCGAGGACCGGCAGCCGATGTCCTGAGCGCCGCCTCTGGACCCCGCGCATCCGCCGCGCCACACTGCCCGCGACCAGAAGAGGAGACAGGACCATGAGCCTTCCCGAGATCGACCCCGCCACGCAGACCGAGCTCGAGGCCGCCGCCTTCCGCCGCCTGCGCGACCATCTCGCCAGCCGCACCGACGTGCAGAATATCGACATGATGACGCTGGCCGGGTTCTGCCGGAACTGCCTGAGCCAGTGGTACCAGGAGGCCGCCAACGAACGCGGCATCGAGATGGACAAGGCCCAGGGGCGCGAGGCCTTCTACGGCATGCCCTATGACGAGTGGCGCGCGCGCCACCAGGCGGAGGCGACGCCGGAGCAGAAGGCCGCCTTCGACGCCGCGCAGAAGGCGCATGGCTGAGAAGGGCCGGACCCTGCCCTAGTCAGGCCGCCCCGTAATGGTCGAGCACCGCGTCGAGATCGTCCGGCGCGGTGTCATGGCGCAGCATCGCGCAGGCATTGGCGGCATGGCGGAAGATCGAGCCATCCGAGAAGAAGCTCTGCCGGGTGACGAAGACGATCTTCATGCCCGGCCAGCGGTAGCCCGCGACATCCGCCACGGCAAAGGCGCTGCCCTCCTCGAGGACCGCGTCGAGCACCAGGATGGAGAAGCTGCGGCAGCTCAGCGCCGCCAGCGCGGCATCCTGGCTGCCAACGAGCGTCACCTGCTTTCCCGAGCGCTCGAGATGGCGCTGCCAGAGCTGTCCCAGCTCCGCGTCGCTTTCGACGATGAGGACGTGCATCGATTTCTCCAGATGATCGGTACCGGCCGCGCCCGGCCCCGGCAGGAGCCCCCGCGCTTAACCTCAAATGCGCCTCCAACACTTACCAAATTGTTAAAGTCCATCCGTCTTCCTTAACGTCATCTGCGCTGCAGCATGGATTTTTCCGCATTGCAGCATCCCCGCCGCGGCAGCGTCCGACACAGGAAGTCCGGCGCTGGCCGGCGCGGCCCGCGGCGACGAATCGGCTGGACAGGCCGGGCCCCAGCGGGGATCACCCGGGCACCCGAAACCGCGCCGGAGCCGGATGCATGATCACGACCCAGGCCGCCTGCCTCGCCGCAGCGCTGCTTCTCGACGCCCGGCTCGGCGAGCCCGACCTCCTCTGGCGGCGGCTGCCGCATCCCGCGGTTCTGATGGGCCGCGCCGTGGGCTGGCTCGACCGCAGCTGGAACCAGGGAAAAGCGCACCGGATCAAGGGGGTGGCCGCGCTCGTCCTCCTGGTCGCCGGGGCGCTGGCGCTCGGCGCGGCGATCGAGGCCCTGCCCCTCGGCTGGCTCTGGTCGACCCTCGGCGCCGCGGTCCTGCTGGCGCAGAAGAGCCTCTGCGAGCATGTCGCCGCGGTCGCCGCGGCTTTGCGCCAAGGGCTGCCCGAGGGGCGCCGGGCGGTGGCGATGATCGTCGGCCGCGACACCAGCGCCATGGACGCCCCGGCCATCGCCCGCGGCGCGATCGAGAGCGCGGCAGAGAACCTTTCGGACGGCATCGTCGCCCCCGCCTTCTGGTATCTGCTGCTCGGACTGCCCGGCATTCTCGCTTACAAAATCGTGAACACGGCCGACAGCATGATCGGCTACCGCACCCCCCGGCACGAGGCCTTCGGCTGGGCGGCGGCGCGGTTCGACGACCTGCTGAACCTGGTCCCGGCGCGGCTGACGGCGCTGGCGATCACCGCGCTCTGGTCGCTCTGGGGCGCGGGACGGGACATCGTGGCGGAGGCCGGGCGCCACCGCTCGCCCAATGCAGGCTGGCCCGAGGCGGCCGCCTCCCGCGCGCTCGGCATCGCGCTTTCCGGACCGCGCAGCTATGACGGCCGGATGCGCGACTATCCCTTCGTGAACCCCGCGGGCCGGCGCGAGATCGGCGCCGCGGAGATCGAGGCCTCGGTGCGGCTGCTGTGGCGGGTCTGGGGGCTGCTCTTCGGCCTGTCGCTGCTGATCGCGCTTCTCGGCCCAGCTCTGCGGTGACGCAGGCGGGACGGCCGTGCTAGACCGGGGCCAGCACCGGAACACGGAGGTCCCATGCGCCACGCCCTCATCCCCCTCTGCCTCGTCCTCAGCGCCGGAACCGCCGCGGCGCAATGCGGCGGCAGCTTCTCCTCCTTCCTGCAGGGCATCCGCCAGGAGGCGGTGCAGCGCGGCCATTCCGCCGCCAATGCCGACCGCTTCCTCGCCAATGCCGCCCAGGATCCGCGGGTGCTGAAGGCCGACCGCTCGCAGGGCATCTTCCGCATGCCCTTCACCGATTTCGCCCGCCGGGTGATCAGCGCCAACCGCATCCAGAACGGCGCGCGCAACGCGCAGCGCTATGACGCCACCTTCGACGCGATCGAGCGCAAATACGGCGTCTCGCGCGGGGTGCTGCTGGCCTTCTGGGCGCTGGAGACCGATTACGGCCAGGTCCAGGGCGACTTCAACACGCTGAATTCGCTGCTGACGCTGGCGCATGACTGCCGCCGCCCCGAGCTCTTCCGGCCGCAGGTCTTCGCCGCGCTGACGCTCTACGAGCGCGGCGATTTCGATCCGCGCCGCACCACCGGCGCCTGGGCGGGCGAGATCGGCCAGGTGCAGATGCTGCCCGCCGACATCATCGAGAACGGCGTCGACGGCGACGGCAACGGCCATGTCGACCTGAAGGGCTCGGCCACCGACGCGCTCTTCTCCGGCGCCAGCATGCTGCGTTCGATCGGCTGGCGGCCGAACGAGCCCTGGCTGCAGGAGGTCACCGTGCCCGCCGGGCTCGACTGGTCGAAATCCGGGCTCGACACCCAGCTTTCGACCCGCGACTGGGCGCGCCTGGGCGTCAGGCCGCGCCAGGGGCAGTTCGCCAACCTGCCCGCCTCGCTGCTCCTGCCCGAGGGGCGCAGCGGCCCGGCCTTCCTCGCCTATCCGAATTACCGCGTGCTCTTCGAATGGAACAAGAGCTTCGTCTATGTCACCACCGCCGCCTATTTCGCCACCCGGCTGGAAGGCGCGCCGGTTTTCGCCGCGGGCAACCCGCCGCCGCAGCTTTCGGCCGCCGAGATGAAATCGCTGCAGCAGAAGCTGACGGCCCGCGGCCATAATGTCGGCGGCATCGACGGCATTCTGGGCGCGATGACCCGCTCGGCCGTGCAGAAGGAGCAGATCCGGCTCGGCCTGCCCGCCGATGCCTGGCCGACGCGGGCGCTGCTCGACCGGCTGTGACCCGGGACCGGAGAGGAAAGGACCCCTCATGACAGGCAGCACCGGCAGCGACCCGCTGTTCCGGCCGCTCGCCCTGCCCTGCGGGCAGGTGCTGAAGAACCGGATCGCGAAATCGGCGATGTCCGACGGGCTGGGCGACGGCACCGGCCGGCCGAGCGCGGCGCAGATGCGGCTCTACCGCCGCTGGGCCGCGGGCGGCGCAGCGGTGTCGATCATCGGCGAGGTGCAGTCGGGGCCCCGCCAGGCCGAGGCGCCGGGCAATCTGGTGCTCCACCCCGGGGCCGATCCCGCGCCGCTGCGCGCGCTGGCCGAGGCGGGCACCGCGGAGGGCGGACAGCTCTGGCTGCAGCTCGGCCATGCCGGGGCGCTGTCCCATGGCGCGACCGGCCTGCCGCGGGGGCCGAGCGCGCTCGACCTGCCCGGGCTGCGCTGCGCCGAGATCCCGGCCGCGGAGATCGCCGCCCTGCCGGGCGAGCAGGCCCGCGCCGCGCGGATGGCGCGCGATACCGGCTTCGGCGGGGTGCAGATCCATGCCGCCCACGGCTTCCTGCTGGGCCAGTTCCTCTCGCCGCTCTTCAACCGCCGCAGCGACGGCTATGGCGGCACGGCGGAGAAGCGCATGCGGCTCCTCCTCGAAGTGGCCGGGGCCGTGCGCGCGGCGGTCGGGCCTGACTTCCCGGTGGCGGTGAAGCTCAATTCCAGCGACCAGCTGGAGGGCGGCTTCGCCGAGGCCGAGGCGCTCCGGGTGATCGCAGCGCTGGGAGCGGCGAAGATCGACCTTCTGGACATCAGCGGCGGCACCTATTTCCCCGGCGCGGCGGCGGCCTCGGACAGCGCGGGCAAGGGCCCCTATTTCCTCGGCTTCGCCCGGCTTGCGCGGGAGGTGGCGGAGATGCCGCTCATGGCGACGGGCGGGTTCAAGACCTATTGCCAGGCGCGCGCGGCAGTGGCCGAGGGCAGCATCGACATGGCCGGGCTGGCCCGCGCGCTGGCGCTCGACCCCGCCCTGCCCGCGCATTGGCAGGCCGAAGGCAGCGCCGCCGATCCCGATTTCCCCCGCTTCCGCGATCCGCCCCCGGGGGGCGTGACCGCCTGGTACGCGATGCGGCTGGCGGAGATCGCCGGGGCGGGCGGCGGATTCGGCGCAGACGAGGTGCAGGCGGCCGCCGCGGCCTGGCAGGCTCGCGAAGCGGCACAGTCGCAGCTCTGGAACCGGGCCTTCGGCGCGCCCGGCTAGAGGCGCGGCCCCGGCAGCTGGCTGCGCGGGCATCAGGACGGGGAAGACGCGGCCGCCGGAGCGCTCCGGCGGCGGGCAGACGCGGACCGGCCGCGGCGCTGCGCCGCGGCAATCCGTGGTCTCGTCCGGAGACGATCGCGTCTGGGATACAGTGGTGAGCCGTACAGGAGTCTGCGCGTTGTTGCAAATCAAGGGGTTACGCTGGCGAACCCCCACAACAGCACCTTTGATTTCGTTGACGAAATTCAGGGCCTGACGAACCGTCCGGACGCCCCCGGAGCGGCCTTGTTGCACAAATCGTGCGAGGGATTCACTGCATGAATCCAGCATGATAGCCGGTAGGCATGAGCAGTTGGGCCCCTACGAAGTACAAG
>NZ_VATA01000037.1 GCF_005870025.1 Poseidonocella sp. HB161398 | reverse complement strand
CCGGAAGTTAAGCACTGTCGCGCCGATGGTACTGCGTCTCAAGACGTGGGAGAGTAGGTCATCGCCAGACCTGACAAGCATCCCCTTCTCTCTGTGAAACGATGAAAATAGCCGACCGGACAGATTTGGCGCGGGGTGGAGCAGCCCGGTAGCTCGTCAGGCTCATAACCTGAAGGTCAGAGGTTCAAATCCTCTCCCCGCAACCAGAAATCAAAAGGGATTGGTGCTGTAGTGGCGCCGAGCCCTTTTGTCGTTCCAAGCATAGCCAAACGAAAAAGCCAGCGCCCGAAAGCCCGCAGCGCGCGCTCCACGGCTCGAGCCCTGGCACCAACCGCGCCCCCGAGGCGACCCCGGCCCGATCCAGCCCCCGGCCGTCTGTCCAGCGAGCCCGCAATCCGTGCCGCGCCCGATGGCCCGCAGCCACCAGGCCGTCACAGCTCATCCCGCCGTTCCAGGCCCAGGCCAGCCATCCGCCCTCACTCCCGGAGTGGATCAAGACGCGTCTCCGCAGAAACAGCGCCCAGCTGGCCGCAGCGCGCCCGGTAGGCCCGGCTCGCCGTCACCAGAGCCCGGAACAGACGCCGCTGACGCCGGAGGTAGAACAGATGCTCCGGATGCCACTGCACCCCCAGCGCGAACGGATCCCGCACCCGCTCGATTGCCTGGATCATCCCTCCTTCGTCCCGTGCCGCAATCACCAGGCCGTCCCCGAGATCCCGAACCGACTGGGAATGAAGCGCATTCACCCGGATCCCGGCGCGCCCCATCAGACCGGCCAGCCGGGACCCCTCCGCCGTGCAGACCGTCTTGCGCGGCAGCACCGTCCAGACATGACGGCTTGTCGAATAGACCTTGTACGCGTCCTGGTGGAGCGTTCCGCCAAGCGCGACGTTCATCATCTGCGCTCCGCGGCAGATCCCGAGGATCGGCGTGTTCTGAGCCCAGGCCTCGCCGACAAGACGGCGCTCCAAGGCATCGCGGGCAGGGTCGAGACGGGCCGCTGTCACGAACTCGCCGCCGTAGAAATCCGGCGAAATGTCGTCGCCGCCGCCGATCACCAGACCGTCCACGGCCGAGACATCGGCGTCGCGGCCGGCCTGCCAGCGGACCGCGCGCCCGCCGGCCAGCCAGATGTTGAAGGCGATCAGAGGGAAGATCCGCCAGCCCGAGCGCCGCGAGACCGTTACCCCGATCAATGGCCTGCGCATTCCGTCCTCCGGCTCAATGATCGGCCAGGACGCGGTCGAGCCGTGCCGACCAGGCGCTGTCCCCGAAGGCGCGGCCGCGGAAATTGATCAGCCAGTCCCGCGCGGTGCGCTCAAGCAGGCGCGGCATCGCGGCCAGTGCCTCGACCATCAGCCATTTCTGCCATTCGCCGGTCACCGTCCAGCCGGGTTCGTCGACGCGGCTCGAGGGCAGGCGGAAATGCCAGGTGGGACGGGCGGAGGGCGCGTCCGCGCCGAGCCGGGAGAGAATGCGCGTCTCGTCGATCGAGCGGAAGAGCGGCAGCATGTCGAGGCCGAAATTCCGCGAGGGCGCGTGGTCGAGATAGAGGTCGATCAGCGCCTCCATCGTGACGGTGTCCGCGTCGAGCCCGAGCAGGGCGGCGCGCAGCGCTTCGGGCCAGGGGCTGGTGAAGGGCAGGGCGCGGCGGGCGATGCTCATCGGTTCGTGCTGGCGGAACCAGGGTTCGAGCACCGCCCAGGACTGCATCACCGGCAGGATCGCGGCTGCGCTCAGGTCGGTCTGCTCGGGGTTGAAATGCACGCCGAAGCCGTTGACCAGGCTCGAGCGGGTGCCCTCGGCCCCGGCGTCGCGCAGAAGCTCGGCGAGCCGGTCGAGCTCGGGCAGCTGGTCCTCGCGCAGCGCATCGGTGATGACCTCGGCGGGGATCAGCTGGTGGGCAAGATTGCCCAGCATCTCCGGGGCGCTGGCAAGTTCGGATTTGAACGAGGTGTCGAGCTCGACCCGGACTTTGCCGATCCGGGTGCCGCGGATCTCGCGCTCGAACCGGCCGGTCTCTGCGATCTCGCCGCCGAAGCCCGCCGCGACGATCTCGGCGATGCGGTCCTCGGCGAGGCCGGAGAATTCGATTTCGACGCCGACGCGGCGGTCGGGACGGGGGCTATCCGCGGGGAGGCCGAGCGTTTCGAACTGTTCCATGCAGAGCAAACGCGGCAGGTCTCCGCCGGTTCCCGCCGCCCGGGCCTCAGGCGGCGGAAAACTCCTTGTCCTCCTCCTCGCCCGGGGCGTCCTCCGCGGGGGCGTCCTGGAATCCCTGCACCACGAAGCGGCAGGTCAGCCGGTAGGAGAGCTCGTCCTCGTCGATCTGCGCGGCAGAGCCGAGCTGCGAGGCGAAGGCGCGGATCAGGTTGGTGCCAAGGCCCGTTCCCGTGAGCCCGTCGCCCTGCACGACCGGGACGGGGCCCTTGGAATTCTCCACGATCAGGCAGGCATGGCCGCCGCCCTCGTCGGTCAGCGAGACCCGTATCCAGCCAGCCTGGCCCTTCTCGTTGCCGCCGTATTTCAGCGCGTTGGTGATCGCCTCAGTGCTGAGCAGGCTGACCGGGACCGCCTGGTCGGGATAAAGCCGGATCTCGTCGAAGCGGGTGTCGATCTCGGTCCGGCGGGTGGGTCCGGCGAACTCGGCGAGCTGCTCGACCAGATCCTTCAGCAGCGGCCCGGCCTGGACGGCGCCCAGGTTCTCGGCGCGGTAGAGCGTGCGGTGGACGGTCGCCAGCGACAGCACCCGCGCCTGCAGCCGTTTCAGCGCGTGCTTGGCCTCGGGCGCCTTCAGCTTGCGCATCTGCATGTTCATGATCGAGGAGATCAGCTGAAGGTTGTTCTTCACCCGGTGGTGGACCTCCTTCAGCAGCACGTTCTTGTCGTGGATCAGCATCTCCAGATCGGCCTCGTCGCGCAGGATGGTCTCGCTGGCGGTGAGGAACGTGTCGAAGATCTCGGCGATCTCTGCGGGCATGTCGGGGGTGGAGCCCAGCGGCAGGCTGCGGTTGCGGGCGAAGCGGCGCATGTCGAAGCGCAGGCGGCGGACATGGCGCAGCGCCAGCCGGTCGACGGCGACATAGGCGACGAGCAGGCTGGCCAGCCACATCAGCAGCGGAAAGAGCGGGATCGAGACGGCCAGCCCGACCAGCCCGGGCTGCGAGACCTCGGGCGCCCAGATGCCGATGGAATAGACGGTGCCGTCGATGATCGGGCTGACCGAATAGACCTGGGACACGCCGCCGCGGCTGTCGGCGCGGAAGGTCATGCCGGTATCGGTGGCCAGCGATGCCAGCTCGCGGTCGGCGGGCAGCAGCAGGGTGCCCTCCTCGTTGCCGTCGGAGCTGGTCAGCACCGTGCCGTCGCGGTTGAAGGTCTTGAACACCGCGTCGCCGGGCACGTCATCGGCGCCGGTGCCGATCGAGCTGTGATGCAGAGAGACGAAGACGAAGGCCTTGACCCGCTCGTCCTCCATCACCGGCACGATCGAGATCAGGACGGGCCATTCGGAGACGATCGGGTTGGTCGAGTAGTTCACATAGGTGCGCGGATTGTCGAGAAGGTCCTGCAGCATCGGCCAGTCGGACACGTCGTAGCGCTTGCCGGTGGAGGCGCAGGGCACGCTCCCGTCGGGCAGGATCACCCCGGCGGAGGCGACCTGCGGGTTGTCCTCGACGAAATCGCGCATGCTCAGCACGCAATGGACGTCGTCGGCGGGATAGGCGGTCACCGCCTGGCCCAGCCCGTTGGCCGCACCGAAGGCCCAGAGGATCTTCTCGCGGCTCTGGCGGGCGGCCGAGCGGGTCTGGTCCGCGAGGCTCGCCTCTGTCTGCGCGGCGATGCGGTTCACCACCTCGCGGGTCTGCAGCACCGCGAGGAGCCCTACGGGCACCAGCGCGAGAGACAGGAACAGCATCAGCCGGACGGTGAGGCGCCGGTGGAACGTCACGGGAGTCGAGGGCACGTCCGGCGGCTCCTCACGCGGTTGCGGTCCGGCCGGAGGAAATCACCGCCATCGTCGCCGGGTCGGTCAGCTCCATCGCCTCGTTGTCGTTCAGCTGCATCAGCTCGGCCAGGCGGGCGCGCCCGCGGTTGATCCGGCTCTTGATCGTGCCGACGGCGCAGTTGCAGGTCTCGGCGGCTTCCTCGTAGGAGAAACCCGAGGCCCCGACCAGAATCAGCGCCTCGCGCTGCTCGTCGGTCAGCTGGTCGAAGGCGACGCGGAAATCCCTCATCGCCAGGCGCCCGTCATGGGCCGGCTTCTCGGAAAGCTGCGCGGTCAGGACACCGTCGCCATCCTCGACCTCGCGCACCTTCTTGCGGCGGTCGGAATAGTAGGTATTGCGCAGGATCGTGAAGAGCCAGGCGCGCAGATTGGTCCCGACCTGGAACTTGTCGAAATTGCTCCAGGCTTTCAGGACCGTGTCCTGGACGAGATCGTCAGCGGCGGCGGGCTGCCGTGTCAGGCTCATCGCGAAAGCGCGCAGCGAGGGAAGCAGCGCTATCAGCTCCTCCCGGGGATCGGGGTGGCTCATTTCCGGGTCTCCTGCTCGCGCAGCTGGTCAAGCAGCTGGGACAGCTGGTCGGGAAGCGGCTGGTTTGCGGTCTCCTCGAAGATCCGCTTGAGATTGTCGTCGATCTGTTTCTGGACAGCGTCCTTGTCCGACGTTGGAGTTGCCATCTCGATCCTCGTGCAATTTTTTTTGGCCGCGCGGAACAAAACGTCCCGGCAGGTGTTCGGTTCCCGAGTGCATCAAAAAAAGTTGGAAGCTATGAGCCAGGACATCAATATCGCGGACTCGGTTGCTGCGGAACTTCCCTATCTCCGGCGCTATGCCCGCGCCCTGACGGGCAGCCAGACCAGCGGCGACCAGTATGCGGTGGCGACGCTCGAGGCGGTTCTGCAGAATGCCTCGACAGTCACGGAAAGCTCTTCGGTGCGCGTCGGACTCTACCGCACCTTCCATGCGATCTGGGCCAGCTCCGGCCGCCAGATCGAAAGCGGCGAGACCGGCGTCATGGCGCGCGCGCAGCGGCGGCTGGACCATCTGACCGCAGGCACGCGGGAGGCGCTGCTGCTCTCGAGCATCGAGGAATTCAACGACGCCCAGGTCTCGGAGATCATGGACGAGCCGGTCGACACCGTGCATGCGCTGATCGAGACCGCCCGCGACGAGATGGCCGACCGGGCCGCCGGACGGGTGATGATCATCGAGGACGAGACCATCATCGCGATGGACCTCGAGGGCATCGTCTCTGGCATCGGCCACCAGGTCACCGGCATCGCCCGCACGGCGAAGACCGCGGTCGATCTGGGCAAGTCCGACAAGCCCGATCTGGTTCTCGCCGACATCCACCTGGCCGATGACAGCTCGGGGATCGACGCGGTGAACGAGCTCCTGGCACATTTCGGCAAGCTGCCGGTGATCTTCATCACCGCCTATCCCGAGCGGCTGCTGACCGGCGAACGCCCGGAACCGGCCTTCCTCATCGCCAAGCCCTATAACGAGGACCAGGTGCGCTCGGCCATCAGCCAGGCGCTGTTCCTGTCCTCGACCGAGGAACTCTCGGTCTGACAGACGCGGCCATCCGCGGTACAAAGGGGTCCTTCGGGGCCCCTTTTTCCGTTTCCGGACAGTCTGTTCCGCCACGAGGGCGCTTTGGAAAAGCGAGAGCCGGGCAGCTTTCTGCCCGGCTCTCCAACCCCACCTGTACCTTAGGGTCGTTCCGTGATGCGCCGCGGGTCCCGCCCGGCGGCGCGCATGCCGTCTTTCGCAAGGCCGGCTCCTGCCGCGCTTTGCAATTTTTTCCCCGCCCTTGGCAAGACCAGCGTCCATGCAGAAGCAGAATGCCGCCGTTGCGGCTGCTGCAGCGCCCGATCTTCAAAGGGTCCGGGGCAGAAACGCTGTCCGCCCCATCCGGTTCCAGCTGACGAGGATTTTTCCCGCAGCCGGAACCGGTGCGGAGGGCGCGAGTGCGGACGCCCCTCCGATGCCGCGCCGCAAGGGCTCTAGCGCGGCACGTTCCCGCGGAACGCCCGTGCAAGCAGGGCGATCACGAAGAGCACGAGGAAGATGAAGAACAGGATCTGCGCAATGCCCGCGGATGCGGAGGCAATGCCGCCGAAACCAAACAGGCCGGCGACGAGCGCGACAACAAGGAACACAGCTGCCCAGTAAAGCATGGTCTCTCTCCTTTGGTAGCGCCTCCCGAGGAAGCGATTGCCCTGTCAACCCCCGGGGGCGGAGAGAGTTCCGTCGGTCACGGAAAAGAGCGGAATCCCAGATCCGCCAGCGCGGCGCGGAAGGTGGCGCCGGAGAAGGGGACGGGCAGCACGCGGATCTGCTCCGTGCCGGGCGCGGGGCCGCCCAGATCGGCGAGATCGCCCAGCAGCAGCACCCTGGCGCCGCGCGCTGCCGCCTTGTCCGCGACCGCCGGGTCGAGCGGGTCGTGGCGCATCAGCTTCAGCACGCAGAGGGTGACGCGGCCCAGCCCGGTGGCCAGCCGCCCGGCGCTCTCGGTATCGCCGCACATGTGGATCGCCGCATCGGGCATGACCTCGTGCAGGATCATCCCGATATCCGACTGGATGAAGGGATCGCGCTCCATCACCAGGATGACTGGCGGCGGGAAGGGAAGGGTTTCTGTCACGGGACTCGGCCTTATGCTCACGCCTCACTATGGAACTATCCGGGCCAGGGGGCATTTAACTGTGACATAGCCGGGGGACCATGACATGACCGTGAAATGCAGCGCCTGCCCGATCCGGCACCGCGACTGCTTCCTGCCGATGAGCGCCTCCGAGATCGCCGCGATGGAGCGATTCAAGACCGGCGAGCTGGTGGTCGAAGGCCGCAGCTCGATCCTGATGGAAGGCTCCAACAGCCCGCAGCTGTTCACTATTCTCGAAGGCCAGGGATTGCGCTACAAGACCCTGCCGGACGGGCGCAGGCAGGTGATCAGCTTCGTCTTCCCCGGCGATTTCGTGGGGTTGCAGGCAGGGGTGATGGCCGAAATGCGCCATTCGGTGGAAAGTGCGACCCGCATGCGGCTCTGCGTATTCGAGCGCGCCGGGCTCTTCGGATTCTTCCGCGACAATCCCGAGCGCGGCTTCGACCTGACCTGGCTTTCTGCGGTCGAGGAGCATTTCCTCGGCGAGAACATCCTGACGCTCGGCCAGCGCAGCGCCGAGGAGCGCATCGCCTGGGCCTTCCTGCGCATCTGGGAGCGGCTGACGGCGCTGAAGCTGCGGAGCAATGGCAGCGTGCCCTTCCCGCATCGCCAGCAGGACCTGGCCGACGCGCTCGGCCTGTCGCTGGTGCATACCAACAAGACCCTGGCGCGGCTGCGCAAGGCGCAGGTGGCCAGCTGGTCCGAGGGGCGGCTCAGCGTGCTCGATGCCGCCCGCCTTGCCGAGATCGCCCAGGCAGAGGAGGGCGAAGGCGCCCAGAGGCGGCCGCTGCTCTGATGAAGCTCTCCCCCTGGATGATCCGCATGGCCGAGGGCAGGACCGGCATCACGGTCCTGTCGGCGATGGAGGCGACCTTCCTGCCGATCCCGCTCGAGGCGGTGCTGGTGCCCTTGATGATCGCCCGGCCCGGCAATGCGCTCGCGCTGGGGGTCTGGTCGCTGGTCGGATGCCTTGCGGGGACCGCGATCCTCTACCTGATGGGGTGGTTCCTGGCCGATCCGGTGGTGCTGCCGCTCCTCGACTGGCTGGGACTCTCGGCGCAGTTCCAGGCGGTGCAGGACCGGCTCGATGGCGGGCGGCTCTTCGTCACCGTGCTGCTGCTGTCGGTCTCGCCCTTCCCGATCCAGCTCGCCTCGGTCGGATCGGGCATGCTGGGCAGCTCCTTCGCCATCCTGATGGCGGCCGTCACCGTCGCCCGGGGCGGACGCTACATGGGGCTCGGCGTGCTGGCGCATTTCCTCGGCCCGCAGCTGCGGGAGCTGCGCATCCCCCGCTGGGCCTGGGTGCCGCTGGCGGGGCTGCTGCTGGCGCTTTTCTGGGGGGTGTCGCGCGGGCTCTGAGGCCCGCGCGGGCGGCGCTCAGCTCGACAGCCGCCGGTCGAGCCAGCCAAGCGCGAAATCCAGCTTCTGGCGCACCGCGGGCGAGATCACCATCGGATAGGGATCCGGCTGGCCGAGCGCGCGGCACATGTGGTTCAGCCCGACCCCCGCGCTCTGCGCCCGGTCGAGCACGCCCTCGCCCGAGGGCGCCAGCCCCAGCGCGGCGGCACTCTGCGCCAAGTCCTCCAGATGCAGCGCATGGGCGGCGGTCTCGGCCCAGTCCTCGTGCGGATGGGCGCTGGCATAGGCGCTGATATGGCTGTCCTGCCAGGCCGGGTCGGGGCCGTTGTCGTAATAGGCCTCCAGCGCCGCGCCGTAATCGGCGCGCTCGTCGCCCATCAGCTGGCGGAAGGCGGGCAGGAAACCCGGCGCCTCGGCGCCCAGCCGGTCGAAGAGGAAATGCGCCACCTCGTGGCGGACATGGCCGATCATCGAGCGGATCGGCTCGTCGAATTCCTGCTGGCGGCGGATCGCGGTGGCCGGGTCGGCCTCCATGATGTTGAGCGTGATCAGCCCGTCGTCATGGCCCATCATCACCACCTGGCGGCGGCCCTCGATCTTCTCGGACATCAGGTGGAATTCCGGCAGGTTCGGCGTGTCGGATGTGAACCAGCCGAGCCGCATCAGCCCGTTGAAGACCCAGCGCTTGGCTGCCTCGGTGGCGGCATGCAGCTCCTGCGCGCCGGGCGCGGAGAGGTCCGGGACCACCGTCGTCGTCGCGCAGGACAGGCAGAGCCCGCCGGGCGCGGCCGCGGTCCAGGAGCAGCCGAGGCTGTCGCGGTTGGCGCAGCATCCGGCGCCCCCGGCCGCGACCAGCTCGCGCAGGGCCGGGTCATAGGCGACCTCGTGCCCGTTGGCGCAGTAGCTCGACTCGGGGAAGACCCGGATGCCGCAGGCGGGGCAGGGGAGAATGTCCAAGGGTTCGGTCCTTCGTGCCAGTGTTCTTGCCAGTGTCAGGGTGCCCGTGTCAGGGCTTGTGCCCGGCCTGGCGGCGGTCCTGGACCTCGATCCGGACCTGCGCCCAGGCGAGCGCGGTGAAAACGAGCGTGCCGCCCAGGATGTTGCCCGCCAGCACGGGCAGCCACCAGCCGCCGAAGCCCGCCGCGGGCGATATGCCGCCATCGAGCATGACCAGCACCAGCTCGACCGAGCCCGCGATCACATGGGTGAAGCCGCCCATGGCGATCATCCAGGTCATGGCGCCGATCACGAAGAAGGCCGAGGCCTGGGCCTGCGGCAGCAGCCAGACCAGCGCGGCGATCAGCACCCCGGCGGGGATGCCCTTCAGGAAGGCCTCCATCGGGCCCAGCTCGACGGCATGCAGCGAGATGTCGAGCGCGGCGCCCAGGATGTCGGGCGGCAGCACGCCGGGCCGGGACAGGAACCAGCCCGCCACGAAGGCGCCCGCGACATTCGCCGCCAGCACGATCCCCCAGAGCCGCAGCACCCGGCCGAGGCAGCGCGGGCAGGGATCGGCCAGGAAGGGCAGCACCGTGGTGATGGTGTTCTCGGTAAAGAGCTGCATCCGCCCCAGGATGACGATCAGGAAGCCGAGCGAATAGCCCATGTTCTCGATGATCGCGCGCCAGGGCAGGTCCGGCAGGGCCGAGCGCAGCGCCGCCTCCGCCAGCACCGAGACCGAGATCAGGATGCCCGCGGCGCAGCCCGACCAGATCAGCGCATTGACCGGCCGGCCCAGCTCCTCGTCGCCGTCGCGGCGCACCACCTCGTAGATCAGCCGCGGCGACAGGCTCGAGGCTTCCGAGACGGTGTCCTCCTCGGCCGCGGAATCAAGCGTCGCGCCGGTCCGCGGGCGCGGCAGCGGCTTGATCCTGGGCGTGACGGGGTTGCGGGCGAGGTTCTGTCGGGTCATCGGGGCTCTTGGAATTACTCGTGCGAAAACTTGTCGGCCGTCAAACGCGCCATGCCCGCGGATTGTTCCGCAGGGCCGCGTCCGGCGCGCGGGAACCCGCCGCGGCTTCCGGACGTTCGCCTGCCAGCGCCGCACAACGAGGAGTTGCCAGAATGCCCAGACCCGCCCGCCCCGCCCGTCCCTGCGGAGGCGCCCGTCCGTGACCCTCTCGCGCAACGTGCTGACCACGGCCGCGGTGATCCTCGTCGCCCTGATCGTGCTGAAGCTGACCAAGGCGATCTCCGCGCCGATGGTCCTGGCGCTGACCCTCGGCGTCATCGTCTCGCCCGTGGTGGATTTCGCCGCGCGCAACCGCATCCCCTCGGCGGCGGTGGCGCTGTCCATCACCTTCGGCACCTGCCTGGCGGTCTTCGGCGCCGTGCTGGTCCTGGCCCCCGCGATCGAGGGCGCGGTGCGCGAGATCCCCGAAATGGTCGACGAGGCCCGCGACACGCTGGAGGGGCTGGTCACGATCGGCCAGAACCTGCAGGAGATGTCGAAGGAGGTGAACGACGCCATCTCGGCGGATGACAAGGCGACCAGCGTGCCCGCGCCGCCTCCCGATCCCGAGCAGCAGGCCGAGCTCTTCTCCTTCTGGGACGCGGTGCTCTTCGCGCCGCAGATCGCCGCGCAGGCGCTGGTCTTCCTGGCGACGCTGTTCTTCTTCATCCTCACCCGGCGGCAGATCTACGACTGGCTGGGCAATTCCTTCCCCTCGGGGCGCGAGGATCTGGCGACCAAGGACCTGCTCTACTGGGCGGACACCTCGGTCTCGCGCTATTTCGTGACGATCACCGGGATCAACGCGGTGCTGGGGCTGGCGACCGGGCTGGGGCTCTGGGCGCTCGGCATTCCCTCGGCGCCGACCTGGGGGATGCTGGCCTTCCTGTTGAACTACCTGCTCTATCTCGGGCCGGTGCTCTTCGCCGCCTCGCTGCTGGTCGCGGGCTTCGTGACCTTCGACGGGCTGCTGAGCTACGCGCCGATGGCGATGTACGTGGCGATGAACTTCACCGAGGGCTATTTCGTCACGCCCTCGCTGGTCGGCCACCGGCTGACGCTGAACCCGCTCTTGATCTTCGTGACGCTGACCGTCTGGCTCTGGCTCTGGGGGCCGGTCGGCGGGATCGTCGCGCTGCCGGTGCTGGTCTGGGTGCTGGCGGTCTCGGGGCAGCTGAAGATCACCGAGAGCCCGCGCAAGCTGCGGCAGAAGCGGCGGCGCGCCCAGGGCAAGGCGGATTTCCATCCGCTCAGCGGCAAGCTGTCCTCCTGACGCGGCGCGCGCGCGCCTAGCCCAGCTCCATCGTCGCGATGGCAAAGAGCCCGGGCCCGGTTTGCGGGGCCGGGCCGCGGTACATCCGCGCCGTGGCGAAGGTCATCTCGAACCCGGCCGCCTGCAGCCTGGCCGCCAGCCCGGCCTGCGCCTCGGGCAGGTCGACGATCACCCGTTCCGCCTCGAGCGACGCCGCGGCGCCCGCGATCAGCGCCCAGGCGCTGTCCTCGTCCGGGGCGATGACCGGCCCGATCTTGCAGCCCTCGCGGCATTGCCGCGCGGTGGCGAAACCCTCGACCCGGCCGTTCCGGTCCAGCACGGTGGTGCGGCGGGTGCGGGTGCGCATCAGCCAGGCGGCCAGGAAGTCCGGCCGCTCGATGCCGTTGGCGTCGCGGTCGAGCCGGGCGAGCGCCGGCAGGTCGGCCCCGGCCGCGGCCCGCAGCCCCTCGATCTCGCCGATCGGCGCCGGTCCCTCGTGGCGCTGCGTCGCGCCGTGCAGCGCGAAGCCCGAGCGGGCATAGTTCGCCTGCTGCGCGGCCACCCCGTCGAGCCCGACCGTGCGCGATCCGGCATGGGCCAGCGCATGGGTCCACAGCGCATAGCCGATCCCCAGCCCGCGGAACTCCGGCAGGCAGAGATAGAGGCCGAGAAAGGCGTAGGCGGGGGAATGGTTCACCACCGAGATCGCCGCCACCGGCCGGCCATCGGCCTCGGCGACGAAGAAGCCGCCGGGATCGGCCGCGCGGAAGGCGCCCGCATCGCCCAGCCCGGGATTCCATCCCTCGGCCGCGGCCCAGTCGATGATCAGCGCGACCTCGTCTGCCGTTGCTACCCGCATCATCCGCTCAGCGCCTCCTTCAGCGTTTTCGGCTGGGCAGGGGCGTCGCGCAGATCGAGCGAGGTGTAAAGGTCCAGAAGGTGGCTTTTCATCAGCGCCTCCGCCTCGTCGGCATCGCCGCGCTCCATCGCGCCGATCAGCGCGTCATGGGCATGGCTCTCGCAGAGCGCCGCGCGGCGCTCCCAGTAGAGCGCGATGATCAGCGAGGACCGCGACACCAGCTGGGCGATGAATTCCGCGATCGTCTCCTGGTTGGCGATCCGCGCCACCTCGTTGTGGAAGGTGCCCGAGAGGTAGAGCGCGCGGCCGTCGTCGCCCTCGGCCAGCGCGGCATGCTCGGCCTCGATATGGGCGCGCAGGCGGGCGATCTCTGCGGGACCGGCGCGGCGCGCGGCCGAGCGCGCGGTGGTCGGCTCGACCAGGCTGCGGGCCTCGAAGACCTCGCGCGCCTCGCGCACGCTCGGCTTGGCGACGAAGGCGCCGCGGTTGCGCTTCAGGTCGACCAGGTGCTGATGCGCGAGCTGCTGGAGCCCCGCGCGCACCACCGTGCGGCTGACGCCGAAGATCTCGCCGACCTCGTCCTCGTTCAGCTTGGTGCCCGGCGGCAGCCGGTGCTCGTGGATCGCGACTGCGAGCTTCTCGGCCACTTCGGCGCTGCCAATCACCTGCCTTGCCACTGGCGCTGCCCCTTTTCCGTCATGTCCCCTGCAGATTGTGCGCTTGGACGGGCAAGGACAAGTCCGCGGCTTCCAATACAGCGGGCCTCCGGATTGTATACGAATCTTGTCCAAATCGTGAGCGCCCAGACCTCGGAAACGTCCAAAGCTTGGGCGAAACCGGTGCAGCGCGGGTCCGCGGCCGGAAAACGCTTCGTTTCGCGGCGCGGATCGTGTCGCGTACCCGCAGAGACGGCAGACAGGGGATGGCGGCATGCGCTCGGGGCAGGATCTGGAACTGGTGCACGTGACCAAGCGCTATGGCGACACGGTGGCAGTGCGCGACGTCAGCCACGTCTTCGCCAACGGCACCTATGTCTGCCTGCTGGGCCCCTCGGGCTGCGGGAAATCGACGACGCTCAGGATGATCGCCGGGCACGAGAGCATCTCGGAAGGCTCGATCGTGCTTGACGGGCATGACGTGTCGCGGCTGCCCCCGGCCAAGCGCGGCACGGCGATGATGTTCCAGAGCTACGCGCTGTTCCCGCATCTGAGCGTGCGCGACAACGTCGCCTTCTCGCTGCGGATGAAAGGCGTCGACAAGGCCGCCCGCCACAAGGCGGCGGACGAGATGCTGGAGCTTGTCGACATGACCCATCTGGCCGGGCGGCTGCCGGCGCAGCTGTCGGGCGGGCAGCAGCAGCGGGTGGCGCTGGCGCGGGCACTGGTGACGAAGCCCAGGGTCCTGCTCCTCGACGAGCCGCTCTCGGCGCTCGACCCGTTCCTGCGCATCCGCGTGCGCGCCGAGCTGAAGCGGCTGCAGCGCGAGCTGGGCATCACCTTCATCCACGTCACCCACGGCCAGGACGAGGCGCTGGCGCTGGCCGACGAGATCGTGGTGATGAACAACGCGGTGATCGAGCAGGCGGGCAATGCCCGCGACGTGTTCTCGGCGCCGAAGACCGAATTCGTCGCCCGCTTCATGGGTGGCCATAACGTGATGACGGTCGACGGCGCGCGCTACGCGCTGCGGGCCGACGAAGTCGAGCTGGGCGAGACGGGGCTGCCTGCCACCGTGCGCACGGTCGAATACCAGGGCGCCCATGTCGCGGTCACCGCGATGGCGGGCGAGGAGGAAGTGCTGGCGCTGGTGCCGGAGGGACGCTTCTTCGAGAACCCGAGGACTCCGGGGGATGCGGTCGGGCTGAGCTGGGACGCGTCCCGGCTGCACCGGCTGACCGCGTGATCCCGGCAATACCGAACCAACAGGAGACAGAAGAATGGCAAAAGTCGGCTATACCCGCCGCTCCGTCCTGAGAACCGGCGCCGCCGCCGCGGCGGCCTCGCTTGCCGCGCCGATGGTGTGGTCGCAGGAATCGAAGAACATCGTCCTGCGCCAGTTCGGCACCGGCGTGTCGAACCTCAACGAGGTGGCGACCAAGGTGAAGGAAGATCTCGGCATCACGCTGGAGATGACCGCGCTCGATTCCGACGCCGTGACCCAGCGCGCCGCGACCCAGCCGGACAGCTTCGACATCGCCGATATCGAATACTGGATCTGCAAGAAGGTCTGGCCGACCGGCAACCTGCAGGCGATGGACGTCTCGAAGATCGCCAATTACGACAAGATCGTCGGCATCTTCAAGGACGGCAAGCTGACCCCGGAAAGCGAGATCGCCCAGGGCACCGCGCCGCACACGGTCGGCTTCGTCGAGGGCCAGGGCTCGACCAAGTTCGCGGACGAGCAGACCAACTGGATGACGCTGATCCCGACGATCTACAATGCCGACACGCTGGGCATCCGCCCCGACCTGATCGGCCGTCCGATCTCCAACTGGTCGGAGCTGCTGAACCCGGAATTCAAGGGCAAGGCCTCGCTGCTCGACATTTCCTCGATCGGCATCATGGACATGGCCATGGTCTGCGAGTCGATGGGCGAGATCCAGTACGGCGACAAGGGCAACATGACCCGCGAGGAGATCGACAAGACCATCGCGATCTTCACCGAGGCCAAGAAGAACGGCCAGTTCCGCGCCTTCTGGAAGACCTTCGACGAGAGCGTCAACCTGATGGCCTCGGGCGAGGTGGTGATCCAGTCGATGTGGTCGCCGGCGATCACCGCGGTGAAGTCGCGCGGCATCCCCTGCGTCTACCAGCCTCTCGAAGAGGGCTACCGCAGCTGGGGCGGCGGCATCGGCCTGTCGAAGTCGCTGACCGGCATGGAGCTCGACGCGGCCTATGACTACATCAACTGGTATCTCTCGGGCTGGGTCGGCGGCTTCCTGATGCGCCAGGGCTACTACTCGGCGGTGCCGGAGACCTCCAAGGAGTTCATGACCGCGAACGAGTGGGGCTACTGGTTCGAGGGCAAGGAAGCCACCGACGTGATCACCTCGCCCTTCGGCGACGAGCTGGCCCAGGCGGGCGAGACCCGCGACGGCGGCAGCTTCTACGACCGCATGGGCTCGGTGGCCTGCTGGAACTCGGTGATGGACGAGAACCAGTACATGGTCCGCAAGTGGAACGAGTTCATCGCGAGCTGATCCGCGCGTTCGGAAGGGGGGCGGGCCGATCCTCGCGCCCCCCGGAAGCCGCGCGCTGATTTTCGCGTCCTGACGGGCCGCGCGGCCCTCCGGAACGCGATCCAGCGGACGCCCGCCTTGCGGGCGGCATCATGTCCCCGCCCGCGGACTGGCGTCCGCGGGCGGGTCTCGGGGGCCCTGAGGGCCCCCTCGGGCGCCCTGGCGGGCGCGCGCCCTGCAGACCGAAGCCCCGGGAGACCCGATGCAGATCCTGAAGAACCGCCATCTTGCCGGCTGGCTGCAGGCCGCGCCGCTGACGCTGATCCTGCTGGGCTTCCTGGTCCTGCCGATCGCCACGATCGTGATCGTCAGCTTCTGGCAGGCGACCGAATTCTCGATCATCCCGGCCTTCTCCTTCGAGAACTACGAGTTCCTCTTCGGCTCGGCGGTGACCGGACGGGTGTTCCTGGCGACCTTCCGCTATGCCTTCATCACCTGGGTCTTCACCCTGGCGATCGGCTTCACCGTCGCCTACTACCTGGCCTTCCACATCCGCAGCCAGTCGGTGCAGATCGCGCTGTTCCTGCTCTGCACGATCCCGTTCTGGACCTCGAACATCATCCGCATGATCTCCTGGATCCCGTTCCTCGGGCGCAACGGCATCGCCAACCAGACGCTGATCAGCTGGGGGGTGGTCGACCAGCCGGTGGAATGGCTGCTCTATTCCGACTTCTCGGTGATCCTGGCCTTCGTGCATCTCTACACGCTCTTCATGGTCGTCCCGATCTTCAACACCATGATGCGCATCGACCGCTCGCTGATCGAGGCGGCCTATGACAACGGCGCGAGCGGATGGCAGACGCTGGTCCATGTCATCCTGCCGCTGTGCAAGCCCGGGATCATGATCGGCACGATCTTCGTGGTCACGCTGGTGATGGGCGATTTCATCACCGTGCGCTTCATGTCCGGCAGCCAGCGGGCCAATGTCGGACGGCTGATCTCGAACGACATCTCTCTGCTGCAGTACCCTTCGGCGGCGGCGACGGCGGTGGTGCTGCTTTGCACCGTGCTGATCACCATCGCGATCCTGCTGCGCTTCGTCGACATCCGCAAGGAGCTCTGATCCATGGAAAAGCGGTCCACCGGCTTCTGGGTCCTCACCGTCTTCTTCGCGCTCTTCATGCTCTTCCTCTACGGGCCGACCATCACCATCGGCATCCTCAGCTTCCAGGGCGAGGGCGGCGGGCTGACCTTTCCGATGCGCGGCGTCTCGCTCTACTGGTTCCACGACCTCTTCCAGGAGCAGGCGGTTGGCGACATCTGGGGCGCCTTCCGGCGGTCCTTCGCGCTGGGGCTGATGGTCATGGTCACGACCGTCGTGGTCTCGGTGATGGGCGGGCTGGCCTTCCGCAAGCGCTTTGCCGGGTCGGGGATGCTGTTCTACCTGATCATCGCCTCGCTGGTGATCCCCTCGATCCTGATCTCCCTGGGGGTCGGGCTGATCTTCAACCAGTTCGGGCTGAAGATCCACTGGGCGACCAGCGGCTTCGGGGCGCAGCTGACCTGGACGCTGCCCTTCGGGCTCCTGATCATGTTCGCGGTCTTCAACCGCTTCGACAAGAGCTACGAGGAGGCGGCGCGCGACCAGGGCGCCACGGCCTGGCAGACCATCGCCCATGTCGTGCTGCCGATCATCGCGCCCTCGCTGATCGGGGTCGGGCTGTTCGGCTTCACGCTGAGCTATGACGAATTCGCCCGGACGCTCCTGACCGCGGGCAGCTACAACACGCTGCCGCTGGAAATCTACGGCATGACGACCAATGTGACGACGCCGGTGATCTATGCGCTGGGGACGCTGACGACGATCTTCTCCTTCGGGATCATCGGGGTCTTCATCCTGACGGTCTGGATCATGGGCAAGCGGCGGGCGCGGCTGGGCTCGGATGCGGGGAAGGGCGTCTGAGGTGCGCATCCTCTACCTGAACCCGAATTCCACAGCGGCGATGACCGAGTCGATGGTGGCCGAGGCCGCCTTGGCCGTGCCCGGGCACGAGGTCATCGGCTGGACCAACGCGGCCGGGCCGGCGGCGATCCAGGGGGCCGAGGACGGCGCCGTGGTGGTGCCGCAGCTGCTGTCGCTGCTGCCCGCGGCGGAAGAGGCCGGGGCCGAGGCGATCGTCATCGGCTGCTTCGACGATACCGGCCTCGAGGAGCTGCGCGCCGCCGCGCATTGCCCGGTCATCGGCGTGGGGCAGGCGGCCTATCACATGGCCGCCCTGCGCTGCGGGCGCTTTGCCGTGGTCACGACGCTGGAGGTGTCGGTGCCGGTGATCGAGAGCAACCTGCGCGCGCAGGGCTTTGCCGCGGCCTGCAGCGGGGTGATCGCCAGCGGCATTCCGGTGCTCGAGGTCGAGGAGGGCAGCCCGCGGGTGCTCGACCGGCTGGCGGCCTGCATGACCGGATCGGGGGCGCCCTCGGTGGTGCTGGGCTGCGCGGGGATGGCGCGCCATGCGGGCGTGCTGGCGGCGCGGACCGGGATGGTGCTGGTCGACGGCGTCGCCGCCGCGGCGCGGCTGTCGGTGGCGCTGGCCTAGGGCGCCAGCGCCAGACGGGCCGCCTCGCGCTCTGCCAGCCCCTCTTCGGTGCCGTGGACGAAGACCGCGACGGTCGCGGGCGGCGAGGCCTCGGGATAGTGGTAGACCGCATTCGTCGAGAACGGCCCGCCGCCGGAATGGCCGAAGGCGCGGCCCGCCGCTCCGGCCTGCCCGGTCATCATCCCCAGCCCGTAGCCATGCTCCGTCCAGGGACGCCCCGGCAGCGCGCCGCCAAGCCGGTGCATCCGCGCCATCTCGGCCACCCGCGCGGGCGGCAGCAGCCGGCCCCGGACCAGCGCCTCGAGCAGATGCGCCGCGTCCCCGGCCGTACCCACGAGGCAGCCGTGATAGACCCAGCCGGGATGGTAGCGCCGCGCCTCGGGCCAGAGGATGGCGCCGAAATCCGCGCGGGTCTCCGCCAGCCGCAGCGAGGCGAGGCCGAGCGGCCGGGCCAGCGTTTCCGCGACGAGCGCGGCGAAGGACAGGCCCGCCGCCGCCTCCACCGCCTGCCGCGCCAGCATGTAGCCGGTGTTCGAATAGGCCCAGCCCGCGCCCGGCGCGAAGAGCGGCCCCAGCGCCAGGACGCGCGCCAGCAGCTCGTCCTCGGGCCAGGGCGTCCCGTCCGCCTCGACGGCGCGGCGATAGGCGGCGAGCCCCGGATAGTCCGCCAGCCCCGAGCGGTTGGCCAGCAGCTGGCGCAGCGTGAAGTCCCGCCCGGGCAGGGCCGCATCCAGATCGAGCGCGCCGGCCTCCGCCAGGCGCAGCGCGGAAAGCGCGATCACCGTCTTGGTGAAGCTCCACCAGGGAAACAGCGCCTGCGGATCGCCCTCCTGCCGGATCCCGGCGGCGGTGATCCGGCAGGCATGGATCACGCCGCGGCGATCAGCGCCTCGAGCTCGGCCATCGAGCCGAGCTTGCGCGCGCCCGCCGGGGCCTCGACCTCGCTATAGGGAACGATCAGCACCTGCATCCCCGCGGCCAGCCCGGCCCGGGCGCCGGTGCCCGAATCCTCCATCACCACCGCCTCGGAGGGTTCGACCCCCAGGAGGTAGGCGGCGCGCAGGTAGATCTCGGGATCGGGCTTGCCCGTGCGCACGTCATTGCGGCTGACCGTGGCCATGCCGGGGGAGATCAGCCCCATATGGCCCAGATTGGCCTCGACGATGATCCGGTCGGAATTCGAGGCCACCGCCTGCTTCATCCCGGCCGCCTCGGCGGCCTGCCAGGCCTCGACCGCGCCTGGCATCGCCTTCAGCATGCCGACGCCCTTCATGTAATGGCCGTACTTGATGCGGATCCACTCGTCGAAGGGCAGCGACAGGCCGGCCTCGGCGCAGAGCCACTCGTAGACCGCATCCGCCGCCATCCCCAGCACCTTGTCGTGCATGTCCGGATCCGGCGCGATGCCGAGCGATTTCAGCGCTTCCGCCAGCGCATGTTCGTGCAGGGGCTCGCTATCGATCAGCGTGCCGTCCATGTCCCAGAGAAGCGCTTTCATGCTCGTCACCTTTCGGCCTTCGTTGCGGCTGTTACCGCTGACACCAAAGCCGAAAGCGCGGCGGAAGGAAATGCGGCCTTTGATCTGGGCGTTTTGCCGGTGGACGCGGCGGGGGGCTTGGCTAACATCGGGCCGACCCTGCTAGAAGGACCTCCGCGATGACCGATCCCGCTGCCGACCGCGCGCTCCTGACCCGCCTCTTCGAGGCCGCCGTCGCGGCCGCCGACCCGGCGCAGATCCTGCCGCGGCACCTGCCGCCGAAGCCCGCCGGGCGCACCGTGGTGATCGGCGCGGGCAAGGGCGCGGCGCAGCTCGCCGCCGCTTTCGAGGCCGTCTGGGACGGGCCGCTCGAGGGCGTGGTCGTTACCCGCTACGGCTATGCCGTCCCCTGCGAGCGCATCCGCGTGATGGAGGCCGCCCATCCCGTGCCCGATGCCGCCGGGCTGGCGGCGGCCGGGGCGCTCTTCGCCCAGCTCGAGGGGCTGACGGAGGACGACCTGGTCGTCGCGCTGATCTGCGGCGGCGGCTCGGCGCTCCTGCCCGCGCCGCCCGAAGGGCTCGATCTCGAGGACGAGGCGGCGCTGAACAAGGCGCTTCTCGCCTCCGGCGCGCCGATCTCGGCGATGAACGCGATCCGCAAGCATCTCAGCCGGATCAAGGGCGGGCGGCTGGCCGCGGCGGCGCATCCGGCGAAGGTGGTCAGCCTGATCGTCTCGGACGTGCCGGGCGACGATCCCGCCCAGGTCGCCTCCGGCCCGACCGTGCCCGACGCGGTCAGCCTGGCCGATGCGCTGGCGCTGGTCGAGCGCTACCGCATCGCGCTGCCAGACCGGGTGGCGGCGGCGCTGGCGCAGGCGGAGCCCGCGCCGCATCCCGGCGATCCGGTCTTCGCCGGGCACGAGGTGCATGTGATCGCCTCCGCCGGCCTGTCGCTGCGCGCCGCGGCCGATGCGGCCGCCGCCGAGGGCCTGCCCGCCGCGATCCTCTCGGACGCGCTCGAGGGCGAGGCGCGCGAGGCCGGGCGCTTCCATGCCGCGCTGGCTGCCCATGCCGCCCGCGAGGGCGCGCCCTTCGGCCCGCCGGTGGTGATCCTCTCGGGCGGCGAGACCACCGTCACCCTGACCGGAGAGCCGGGCCGGGGCGGGCGCAACACCGAATTCCTGCTTTCCGCCGCGCTCGATCTCGACGGGGTCGAGGGCGTCACCGCGCTGGCCGCCGACACGGACGGGATCGACGGCTCGGAGGAGAATGCCGGCGCCTTCGCCGACGGCACGACGGTCGCGCGGATGCGCGCGGCCGGGATCGACCCGGCGGCGCATCTGACGGGCCATGACGCCTGGAGCGCCTTTGACGCGATCGGCGATCTCTTCGCGCCCGGCCCGACCGGGACCAATGTCAACGACTTCCGCGCCTTCGTGCTGCGCGGGCGGGGCTGAGCCATGGAGGCGACGCTGGCGCTCGGCACTTTCGGGCCGGAGCATCTCCCCGCCGCCTGCGCGCTCTCCCGCGCCGAGGGCTGGCCGCATCGCGAGGCCGACTGGGCGCTGATCCTCGGACTTTCGGAAGGGCTCGCGATCACCTCGGGCGGCAGGCTCCTCGGCTGCGGCATGCTCACCCGCTATGGCGGGGCGGGGCGGCTCTCGATGATCCTCGTGGCGCCGGAGGCCCGCGGCCGCGGGCTCGGCCGCCGCCTCCTTGCCGCGCTGCTTGATCTGGCCGGGGACCTGCCGCTTTCGCTCTGTGCCACGGAAGCGGGCGCGCCGCTCTATGCCAAGGCGGGTTTCCGCGCGAGCGGCGTGGTGGAGCAGTGGCAGGGTGAAGTGCCTGCCGCGGCCGCCGCGCCGGATCCCGCGCCGGGCGATCCCGCGGCGGCGCTGGCGCTCGACCGGCGCGCCACGGGCTGCGACCGGCAGGCGCTTCTCGCCGCGCTCGGGCGCGAGGGCCGGCTGCTCGGCGCACCCGGCGGCTACGCGCTGCTGCGGGCCTTCGGCCATGGCCATATGCTGGGCCCGGTGGTGGCGCCGGACGCGGCGGCGGCGCTGGATCTGGTGCGCCGGGGCGCTGCTCTCGCGGCGGGCGGCTTCCTGCGGACGGACCTGATGGCGGGCCATGTGCCGGCCGCCGCGCTGACGGCGCTCGGCCTGTCGCTGCGGGACCGCGGAACGGTCATGGCGCGGGGCGATCTGCCCCCCGCCGAGGGCGTATTCGGGCTGGCATCGCAAGGCTTTGGCTAAGTTCAAGAGGCCATGCGCCGGCTGCAAACCGGGATGGCGGATCCGGCATTGGTGTTTTCACAGTGCACGACTTATGTGCATCCCGAAGGCAGGAATGGCCCTCATTTCTGCACTGTGAAAACTCTCGGAGACATCCAATGACCACCGCTACCCTTGCCGCGCGCAAGCCGTCCTACACGCTGCGCATCTATGACACCCTCGCCGCCGGCTTTGCCCGCGCTGCCCGCATCGAGAAGACCCGCCGCGCCCTGAACGCGCTGTCCGACGAGACGCTGCGCGACATCGGCCTGTCCCGCGACGAAATCGACAGCGCCGCCGCACGCGCCGTCCGCTGAGACCGCGCTTTGCGCCGGCCGGCGCAAGGCATCCGGTAAGATGTTCCCGCAGCGTCGCTGCGGATGCCAATGGCGGCCCCTTCGGGCCGCCTTTCTCGTTTCCGCCGCCCCGTGCCGCCGCCGGGCCCTGCAGGCTGGCCCGATCCGGCCGGCCTCGGGCCTCCGGGCGCAAGGGCAGCCGGGTCGGGCCTTGCTCCGCTCTGCCCCCGCGATATGCTCGCCGGGACAGCCGAGGCGGAGACCGAGATGACCCCGGACCAGGACCCCATCGTCACCCTTGCCAGCGGCGCCCTGCGCGGCCGGATCCGCGACGGCGTGGCCGCCTGGAAGGGCATTCCCTTCGCCGCCCCGCCGCTGGGTCCGCTGCGCTGGCGCGCGCCGCAGCCCGCCGCGCCCTGGAGCGGGCTGCGCGAGGCCGCGGAGTACGGGCCCGACTGCATGCAGGTTCCGGTCGATATCGATGCCGCGCCGCTCGGCGCCCGGGTCGACGAGGACTGCCTCTACGCCAATATCTGGCGACCGGCCGCGCCCGCCGACGGCCCGCTGCCGGTGCTCGTCTGGATCCATGGCGGCGCCTTCGTCAATGGCGGCGCCTCGCCCGCGGTCTATTCCGGCGCGCCGCTCGCGTCGCAGGGCATCGTCTTCGCCAGCTTCAACTACCGGCTCGGCCGGTTCGGCACTTTCGCCCATCCCGCGCTGACCCGCGCGGATGAAGAGGACGGGCTCCTCGGCAATTACGGACTGCTCGACCAGATCGCCGCGCTGGACTGGATCCGCGCCAATATCGCGGCTTTCGGCGGCGATCCGGAGAATGTCACCCTGATGGGCGAAAGCGCCGGCGGCGCCTCGGTGCATTTCCTCGCCACCTCGCCGCGCGCGCAGGGGCTCTTCCACCGCGCGGTGATCCTCTCGGGCACGGCGGGCACCCGTCCGGGCAGTGCCACCCTGGCGGAAATGGAAACCGTCGGCGCCGAATTTGCCAGCCGCCACGGCATCGCGGGCGACGGGCCCGAGGCGCTGGCGGCGCTGCGCGACCTGCCCGCCGAGGCGGTCTGCGGCGGGCTCAACTGGATGACCATGGGTCCCGAGGCGGGGCGCAGCTGGGCCGGGCCCTTCGTCGACGGCCGCATCCTCGCCGATCCCGGGGCCGCCTATGCGGCAGGGGACTGCGCCCATGTGCCGGTGATGATCGGCGCGACCGATGACGATCTGGGCGGGCGGCTCGGCTACATGATCGCCGGCGCGCGCCATGCGGCGCGGCGCTTCGCCCGGCTCGGCCTGCCGGTCTGGCACTACCGGTTCGGCTATGTGCCCTCCTCGGTGACCGCGGCCGGGGCGGGCCATGCCTCGGACATCCCCTTCTTCCTGGCCACCCAGGCCGCGCGGCTCGGCAGGGCCGAAACCGCCCGCGACCGCCAGGCCGCCCGGCAGATCAGCGGCGCGCTGCTGCGCTTCGTCAAGACCGGCGATCCGAACGGGCCGGGGCTGGCGGAGTGGCCGTGCTTTGCCGAGGGGCAGGACTGGATGATGGACTTCGCCCGCGACGGTAGCGCCACGGCCGGGCCCGACCCCTGGGGGGCGGAGATCGACGCCGCGCCGCCGCCGGACAATCCCGATCCGGTCGCAGCGCGGCGCTGAGCCGGGCTCAGCGGTTCAGGCCGAGCGCGGCGAAATCGCCGCCCGTCGCCGCATAGAGATCCTCGGTGGAATCGTAGAGCAGCTCCAGCGCGTAATGCGGATTGTGGACATGGATGCCGTGATCGGCATTCACCACCTTCCAGTTATAGGCGGCCTTCAGCATCCGCGGCGTCCAGGCATTGTAGCGGACCGGCTTGCCAGCGGCCTGGTCGACCAGACCGTCGCCATTGGCGTCGGCGAAGAAATACGGGTGATGCGCGCCGTCATAGACCACCGGAACCCCGGCCACGCCGGCGGCATAGGCCTCGATCGCGGACATCAGCACGGCGGAATTGGCCTTGATGTCCTCGTAGATCCCCTTGCTGGTATCGCCGCTGCCGTCATAGCTCTGGCGCGAGATGCGGATCGCCTTGTCGTCGCCGGTCTGGTGGCAGATCAGGCAGGTGTCCTGGGTGACTTCCAGGCTGTGCGGGTCATGGCAGCTCAGGCAGCCCGAGACCGGCTTGGCATGCAGGAAGCGCCCGGTGTAGTCCTTGCCGTCGTACTGGTAGCCGAGCTTGCCGTAGCTGCCGAAATTCGACGCTGCCGCCCCGGCGTAATGCGGATTGACGAAGCCCAGATCGGCGCCCACCTCGTCCTCGCCCAGATCGCCGGCCGCCTTGGTGACGCTGGCGCCCGAGCTGCGCGCCTGGTGGCAGGTGACGCAGGCTGCCTCGGCCGAGGAGGTCACCGGATGCATCACCCCCGAGGGCAGCGCGACTTCGGTGATCCGTCCCAGCCCGGGATCGTGGCAGGTGCCGCAATCGACCACCCCGCCGGTCGGCACCGGCGCCTCGGGCAGGCCCGGGGCCGAGCCGTCGAGCCCGTGATAGCTGCGGAAGCCCGCGCCCGAATGGCAGACCGAGCAGTTCGGCGGGATCGCGCCATCCTCGTCCCAGTGCACGAAGGCCTCGGAGGAGGCGTCGGAATGGCCCGACCGGATCCAGGCGGCAATAGCGCGGGCATTCGGGATCTCGATCCGGTCCGGGGAATAGGGGCCGCTGCGCGGCATCACGAAGGTCGAGACGCTGCCGCCGCCCGTCTCCGGGGCGGCCTCCTGGGCAAGGGCGGCTGAGGAAACAAACAGCCCGGCAAGGGCGATGAAAAGGGCGGAAAAACGTGTCCGTATCGGCATGGCAATATCGCTTGACGACTTTCGGTTAGGAGTTGTTAACATGCTGGCATCGGTCGGGAGTCGTTTCAAGATGTATCTAAGATACGGATTTGAAATGGAATTCGCAGGCCTCAACTGTTGCCGTATCCTTGGGAGAGGGCTGTGCCGGGTTTCTGGTCAAAGGGTTTGACGGTCGGGCCGCGAGGTCCCGGCTTTGTTGCGCAACCGGAGACGGTCCTGACCGACGAGGCCTCGCTCCTGGCGGAGCTTTCCGAGGATCTGCGGGTCGAGCCGCTGGCCGGGGAGGATGACCTGGTCGCGCAGGGCGCGCCGCTCCTGCGGCTGCGCAATCCCGCCGGAACGGTGCTGGCCGCGCCGATGGCCGGGCGGGTCGGGCATCTGGATCTGGGCCCGGGCAACCGGCTGCGGCGGATCACGCTCTTTGCCGAGGCGGCGGGCGGGCGGCACCGCCACGCGCTGCCCGGCGAGGGCGATGCGGCCGCGCTGCGCGGGCTCCTGCAGGGGGCGGGGCTCTGGGGCGGCTTCCGCTCGCGCCCCTTCGGCCGGATGCCGGGCACCGAGGAGGCCCCGGCGGCGATCTTCGTCATGGCGCTCGACAGCCGTCCCGGCGCGCCCGACCCGCGCGAGGCGATCCGCGGCGCCGAGGAGGCCTTTGCCCGCGGGCTCGCCGCGCTGAAGCTGCTGGCGCCGGGCCATGTCTTCCTCTGCCGCGGCGAGGGGCCTTTCCTGGCCGGGGAGGACGATCCGGAGCTGCGCGTTCTCGAATGCCGCAGCCTGCATCCGTGGGGGCTCGCGGGCTTCCAGATCCACCATCACTTCCCCGCCGCGATCGGCCGCCCGGTCTGGGACATCGCCGCCGAGGAGGTCGCCGCGATCGGCGAGCTTCTGGCCACCGGCCTGCTCCGGCCGACCCGGCTGGTCTCGGTCACCGGCGACGGGCTGCGCGACCCGCGGCTGCTGCGCTGCCAGCCCTGGGCGGATCTGCGCGGGCTGGCCCAGGGCCATCTGCGCCCGGGGCAGAGCGTCATCCTCTCGGGCTCCGTGCTCGAGGGGCGGGAGTCGCGCTGGCTGCGCCCCGGCGACCGGCAGGCGACGGTGGCCCGGCCCGCGCTGCCTGCGGCGCGCAGCCACTGGTTCCTGCGCGCGCTAAAGGGCGCCTCGCGGCCGCTGCCCTTGATCCCGACCGCCGCGGTGGAGCATGCGCTTGGCGGCGCGCTGCCCGCGATGGCCTTCCTGCGCGCGCTCTCGGCGGGCGACAGCGAGGCGGCGGCCAGGCTCGGCGCGCTCTCCTTCCTGGCCGAGGACATGGCGCTGGCCGACTATGTCACCTGCGCCGAGCCGCGGCTCTCGGCGCTGCTCGGCGGGCTCCTGGCGCGGATCGAGGCGGAGGAGGCGGCATGACGGCGCGCGGCATGTGGCATCGCGAGACGGTGGCGGAGCTCCTGCTGGCGTCGCTCCTGCCGGTGGCGCTGGTCTGGCTCGGCCTGGCGGGGGGCGCGGGGCTCCTGCGGCTGGCGGTCTTCCTCGTCGTGGCGGGCATCTGGCACGTGATCTGGATGCTGGCCCGGGCGCAGCCGCCTTCGCTGGCCGGGACGGTCACCGCGCTGGCCCTTGCCGTGCTGGCGCCGGGCGATCTGGGCCTGCTGGCGCTGATCCTCTCCACCAGCTTCGGCGTGGTGGTGGCGGAGCTCGCCTTCGGCGGCTGGGGGCGCAACGTGCTGAACCCGGCCACGGTGGCGCTGGCCTTCATGGGCTTCGGCTTCCCGGCCGCGCCCTGGCCCGAGCTGCCGGTGCAGATCGGCTGGGCGGCGCTGCCGGCGCTGGCGATCGGGCTCGGCACCGGGATCATGGCGCCGGGGCTGGTCCTCGGCGCGCTCCTCGCGCTCGGCGCGGGCTGGGCGGCCGGGCTGCCGGTGGCGGCGGTCTTCCCGGCGGCGGCCGGCGTTCTGGCGCTTCTCGTCGCCGATCCGGTGGCCTCGGCCTCGACCCGGCTCGGGCGCTGGCTGAACGGGCTGCTCTATGGCGGGCTCGTCTCGCTCTTCCTCGCGCTCTGGACCGGCGCGGCGGCGGTGCAGCTCGCGGTCTATGCCGCGCTCTTCGTCTCGCTCGCCGCGCCGCTCTGCGACGAGATCGCGATCACGCTCTGGCTCCTGCAAAGGAAACGGCGACATGGCTGACCTGAACCCGATCCGCGCCTGGCAGCGCCTGCTGGCGCAGCCCAATGACAGCCGCGGCAAGACCGTGCTGGTGGCGGTGCTGACCGCGCTTTTCTGCACGCTGCTGGTCTCGGGCGCGACGGTGGTCCTGCGCCCGGTCCAGACCGCCAACCGCGCGGCCGAGACCCAGGCGCGGCTGGAGGCGCTGCTGGCCGCGATCCCCGGCATGTCCGAGATCCTCGAAGCCTCCGAGGACGCGGTGCTGGGCACGGTGGTCGTCGATCTCGACCGCGGCCGCGCGGCTCAGGGGATCACGCCCGGGACGCTGGAGACCGCGCTGGCCGACACCGCCAACTGGACCGCGCTGAGCCCCGAGGAGGATGTTGCGGGCATCGGCTCGCGGCCCGATTTCGCCCAGATCTACCTCCTGCGCGAGGGCGGGGCGGTGGCGCTGATGATCCTGCCGATCTCGGGGGCGGGGTTCAACGGCGCGATCGACGCGATGCTGGCGGTCAATGGCGACATGGAGACCATCGCCGGGATCGCCATCCTGTCGCAATCCGAGACCCCGGGGCTCGGCGCGCGGATCGAGGAACCGGCCTGGCAGGCGAGCTTCGCCGGCACGCGCTGGCAGGACGCCTCGGGCGAGATGCGCTTCGAGGTCGCCCGCGGCCGCGCCGCCTCGGAATTCGAGGTCGACGGCATCACCGGCGCCACCCGCACCAGCTCTGCGATGGAGCGGATCGTGCGGTTCTGGCTGGGGCCGAAGGGCTACGGGCCGCTGATCGCGGCGGTGAAACGGGGGGAATTCTGATGGCGCTGCCACGGCTTTTGACCCTGCCCCTGATCGGGCGCAACCCGGTGACGGTGCAGATCCTCGGCATCTGCTCCTCGCTGGCCGTGACCACCTCGCTGGAGACGGCGGCGACCATGGCTGTGTCGCTGACCGTGGTGCTGGTCCTCTCGTCGCTGATCATCAGCCTGATCCGCCGCCACCTGCCGAACTCGATCCGGCTGATCGTGCAGATCGTCATTGTCGCCTCGCTGGTGATCGTCATCGACCAGATCCTGCAGGCCTACCTTTTCGCGATCAGCCAGCGGCTGTCGGTCTTCGTCGGGCTGATCACCACGAACTGCCTGGTGCTCGGCCGGACCGAGGGCTTCGCCCGGTCGAACCCGCCGGGCCCGGCGATGCTCGACGCGCTCGGCAACGGGCTGGGCTATTCCCTGATCCTGGTCGCCGTCGGCGCGGTGCGCGAGCTCTTCGGCCAGGGCACGCTGATGGGGCTGACGGTGCTGCCGACGGTCGACCAGGGCGGATGGTTCACGCCGCTCTCGCTGATGCTGCTGGCGCCCTCGGCCTTCTTCCTGCTCGGCTTCGTGGTCTGGGGGCTGCGCAGCCTCTATCCCGAGCAGCAGGAGGCGCCCGAGACCGAGCCCCCCTCCGTGGCGGAGGCGCGGACATGAGCGGATATGCCGATATCTTCCTCAAGGCGATGTTCGTCGAGAACATGCCGCTGGCCTTCTTCCTGGGGCTCTGCACCTTCCTGGCGCTGTCGAAGCGGCCGGGCACGGCGGTCGGGCTCGGCATCGCGATGATCGGGGTGATGGGGATCACCGTGCCGCTGAGCCAGATCATCTACACCGCCGTCCTGGCGCCGGGCGCCTGGGCCTGGGCGGGGCTGCCCGAGGTCGATCTGAGCTACCTGTCGCTCCTGTGCTTCATCGGGCTGATCGCGGCGGCCGTGCAGATGCTCGAGATGCTGCTCGAGCGCTTCGCCCCCGCGATCCACGCCGCCTTCGGGGTGTTCCTGCCGCTGCTGACCGTGCAATGCGCGATCCTGGCGGCGAGCCTCTTCATGGTCGAGCGGCGCTACACGCTGCCTGAATCCTTCGTCTTCGGCATCGGCAGCGGCGCGGGCTTCGCGCTGGCCGTGGTGATGCTCTCGGCGGTGCGGGCGCGGCTGGCCTATGCCGACCTGCCGGGCGGGCTGCGCGGGCTGGGCGTGACCTTCATGCTGGCCGGAATGATGTCGCTGGGCTTCTCGGCCTTCGGCCAGATGGTGGCGCCATGACCGAGATCCTGCTGGGCCTCCTGGTCGTCCTCGGCCTGCTCCTGCTGCTGACGCTGGTGCTCCTGGGCGCGCGCGAGCGGCTGCTGCCCGGCGGGGGGGCGACGGTGACGGTCAATGGCGGGACCCCGGTCGAGGCGCGCCAGGGCGACACGCTGCTTCTGACGCTGCAGAATGCGGGCTTCGGCATTCCGGCGGGCTGCGGCGGCAAGGGCAGCTGCGGGCTGTGCCGGGTGACGGCGCAGGGGCCGGGCGCGGGCGAGCCGGGCGCCACCGAGAAGGGCATGCTCTCGGCCCGCGAACGGCGCGACCATGTGCGGCTGGCCTGCCAGGTCTCGGTCAAGGGCCCCTTGGAGGTCGAGCTGCCCGCGGGCCTTCTCGGCGCCGAGACCCGCGCCTGCCGCGTGGTCTCGAACCGGATGCTGGCGCCGCTGATCCGCGAGCTGGTGTTGGAGCTGCCGGGCGAGGAGGATCTGCAGTTCCGCGCGGGCAGCTTCATGCAGCTCTCGGTGCCGGGCTACCGGCTGCCCTTCTCGCAGATCGAGATCCCCGAGGCCTTCCGCGAGACCTGGGAGGATGCCGGCTGGCGCGGCCTGGTCGCCTCGTCGCCGGGGCCTGCGACCCGGGCCTATTCCATCGCCAACCGGCCGCAGGACCGCGGCCGCGCGGTGTTCAACATCCGCCTGGCCGTGCCGCCGCCCGGGCGGGAGGAGAGCGTGCCGCCGGGGCTGGTCTCGAGCTACCTCTTCGGGCTGAAGCCCGGCGATCCGATGGAGCTTTCGGGGCCCTATGGCGATTTCCATGCCCAGCCGACCGGCCGCGAGATGGTCTTCGTCGGCGGCGGGGTCGGCATGGCGCCGCTGCGCGCGCTGATCCACGAGCAGGTGGCGGCGGGCGCGCCGCGCAAGATGACCTATTTCTACGGCGCGCGCTCGGCCATCGACCTGTTCTACACTGCGGAATTCGACGCGATCGCGGCGGCGCATCCGGGATTCTCCTGGGTTCCCGCGCTCTCGGACCCGGCGCCCGGAGACCGCTGGACCGGGCCGACGGGCTTCATCCACAACACGCTGGCGGGCTTCCTGCGGGAGCATCCGGCGCCGGAGGACTGCGAATACTATCTCTGCGGCCCGCCCCTGATGATCGCCGCGGTGCGCCGCACGCTCGACCAGGCCGGGGTGGAGCCGGAGCGGATCTTCAGCGACGATTTCGGGGGGTGAGCGATGGCCGGGGGTGACGAGACGATTGCCGCGGTGATGCGGCGGGATTTCCTGGCGCTGCGCCCGGATCTGCCGATGCGCGAGGCGGTGGCGCAGCTGGTGGCGGCGCGGGCCTCGGCGGCGCCGGTGATCGGGCCCGCGGGGCAGCTGGCGGGGATCCTGACGCAGAAGGACTGCTTCGGCCCGGCGCTGAGCGCGGCCTACTACCAGCGCTGGTCCGACACGGTGGCGCAGCACATGAGCCGCGAGGTGGCGGTACTCGATGCCGGAACCGAGATCGTGGCGGCGGCCGAGCAGTTCCGCGACCTGCCCTACCGCGCCTTTCCGGTGATCGAGAACGGCCAGGTGGCGGGGATGCTGAGCCGGTCCGACCTGCTGGCAGCGCTGCTGGCGCGCGGCTGAGCCATCTGGTGGCGGCGGCGAGGACCGCCTGACCGGGCTGGCGGTCGGGCAATGGGCCCGGCCCTGCAGGCTGGCTCGGATCGCATCTCGCCCTGCTGCCCGGGGGGCTTGTTCCTTCGGCGGACCGCTCGTTTCGCACGGGCTGGCCAATGCGGCGAGGCGCGACGGCAGCGGTTCGCGTGGCCGGCGCGCCGGGACGCCGGGATGTCGCGCATGTCCCGGCTTCGCCGGTCGATTTCGCGCTCCGGGACCGGGCCGCCTGGCTGCGGCCGGGGCCCGACCCGGCTACCGGCAGCGCGCCGCCCCGGCCGGTCGCGGTCGGGCCAGCACGTTCGCCTGCGCGGGGGTGCCGCCTGGCCGGCCGGGTCAGGTGCCGAGCGCGGCCGAGATCTCGCCGCGCAGGACGGCGAGCGGCACCGGCTTGCCCAGCACCTTCGCATCGGCGAAGCCCGGCGGCCGCGCCGCCTGCTCGCCATGGCCGGAGAAGAAGATCAGGGGCAGGCCGGGGCGCCGCGCGGCGATCTCGGCGGCCAGGGCGAAGCCGTCCATCTCCCGCGTCAGGCCGATATCGGTCAGGACCAGGCCGATCTCGGGGTGGGCGTCGATCTGCTGCAGTGCCTCCGCCCCTGTGGCGGCCTTGACGGCGGCGAAGCCCGAGGCGGTGCAGGCCATGGCGAGCATGTCGAGCAGCATCAGCTCGTCATCGACGAGGAGCACGGATCTGGCAGCGGTGGACATGCGGGTTCCCCTCTTGCGGCGGGCGCGCAGAGCGCCGGCCCGGGGAGGCTACCGGAAAACCCGTCGCCAAAGGCTTAATGCGGGGCGGCCGGGCGGCCGCCCCGCCCGGATCAGAGCAGGTCCTCGATCATCACGGGGAAGCGCCGGGCGCGGCGGCCGGTGGCGTGCCAGACCGCGTTGGCGATCGCCCCGACCGTGCCGGTGATGCCCAGCTCGCCCACGCCCTTGACGCCGAGCGCGTTGACGAACGGGTCCTCCTCGGGGACGGTCAGCGCCTCGATTGATGCCAGATCGGCATTGACCGGGACGTGGTAGCCCGCGAGATCGCCATTCACCAGCCGCCCGCTGCGGCGGTCATGCACGGCCTCTTCCTGGAGCGCGAAGCCCAGCCCCCAGACCATCCCGCCGAAAAGCTGGCTCTCGGCGAGCCGCGGGTTGATGATCCGCCCGGCGGCGAAGGCGCCGACCAGCCGGGTGACGCGGATCTGGAAGAGATCCGGATCGACCGCCACCTCGGCGAAGACCGCGCCATGCGAGAACATCGCATGCGCCCCGGCGGCCTCGGGGCTGCGCGCGCCGCGGCCATTGCCGGCGAGCGTCTCGAGCCCGGCGCGGGCGAGCACCGCGGCATAGCTTTCCGAGCGCGAGGGATCGCCCTCGAGCATCAGCCGCCCGCCCTGGGCGCGCACCGCCTGGTTGCCCGCGCCATGAAGCGGCGAGGCCGGGTCCTCCACCGCCAGCCGGACGAGCTGGGCGACGGCGTCCTGCCCGGCGGAGAAAAGCGCGCTGCCCGCGGTCGCGGTATGGCCCGACCCGCCGGCCACGCCGCCATCGGGCAGCTCGGAATCGCCCGAGCGGAACTCCACCTGCGCCAGGTCGAGCCCGAGCCCGTCCGCCGCGATCTGCGCCAGCGCGGTCCAGGCGCCCTGGCCCATGTCGGCGGCGGCGGTCTCCACCAGCGCGCTGCCGTCAGCGCGCAGCGTCGCGCGCGCCAGCGCCTGGGACATCGGCGCGGGGAAGAGCGACGTGCCCATCCCCCAGCCGAGCAGCCGCCCTTTGGCGTCGCGCATCTGCCCTGGCGCCATCGGCCGGCCGGCCCAGCCGAAGCGCTCCGCCCCGAGCCGGTAGCATTCGCGCAGCGCCTTCGAGGAGAACGCCCGGCCGGTCGCGGGATCGGTCTCGGCATAGTTGCGCAGCCGGAACTCCAGCGGGTCGAGCCCGGCCGCCTCCGCGGCCTCGTCCATCGCGCATTCGAGCGCGGCGGAGCCGGTGGCCTCGCCCGGGGCCCGCATCGGCCCCGGCGTGCCGATATCCCAGCGGCTGCCGGAATGGCTCGCCGAGATCGCCGGGCTGGCATAGGTGTTCAGCGAGGCATTGGCCGCCGGTTCCAGGAAGTCGTCGAAGCTGCTGGTGGCGGAGACCGAGTGATGCGCCAGGGCGGTCAGCCGCCCCTCGGCATCGGTGCCCAGCCGCAGGGTCTGGCGGGTGGCGCCGCGATGGCCGACGGGGCCGTACATCTGCGCCCGGCTGAGCACCAGCTTGACCGGCCGGCCCGTCTCCCTGGCGGCGAGGCAGGCGAGGATCTGCGGGCCGTTCAGGATCGCCTTGGAGCCGAAGCCGCCCCCCAGATAGGGGCTGCGGATATGGACGTCCTCGGGGGCGATGCCGAAATACTCGGCAAAGAGCGGGCGGGACATGACGATCGCCTGGTTCGGCGTGTCGATGACCAGACGGCCGTCCTGCCACTGGGCGACGATGGCATGGGGCTCCATCGCGTTGTGGTACTGGGGCGGGGTCTCGATCTCGACCTCGGTGATCCGTTCGGCGGCGGCGAAGCCGGCCTCCAGATCGCCGACCGAGGTGGCGGGATTGGCGCCGATGCCGACCGTGGCCGCCTCGAAGGGCTCGCCGTCATCAAAGCCGATCCGGACGGGAAGGGGCTCCACCTCGGGCGCGAGGAGCCGCGCGCCCTCGGTCGCCGCCTCCAGCGTCTCGGCCAGCACCAGCGCGACCGGCGCGCCGGCATAGCGGATGGTTTCGCTCTGCAGGATGTCGATCTTCCAGGCGAAGACATGCGCCCTTGCATCGGGGTCCTGCTGCAGCTCGGCGCGGTTCTGCGGCGTGATCACATGGACGACGCCGGGATGGGCGAGCGCCGCGCCGGTATCGAGCGAGGCCACGCGGCCGCGCCCGGCCGGGGCGCCGGCATAGACCGCCCAGAGCATCCCCTCCGGGGCATTGTCGGCGGCATAGGTCGCCTGGCCGGTGATCTTGGCGAGCCCGTCGAGCCGGGTCTGCGGCTGGCCGGAATTCGATCCCAGGCGGACATGGGAAGCGGGGGCGAAATCGTCAGGCATGGGCAGCCTCCGTGTCGCTGTCATCGAGGACGGAGCCCGGCAGGGCGGGCATCCGGGCGGGGGTTCCGGCCGCTGCGGCGGCCAGGGCGCGGGCGAGGATGCGGCCCGCCAGCGCGATCTTGAAGCCGTTGGCGCCCGAGGGCGCGGCCTCGGCCAGCGCCGCCTCGGCGGCGGCGGCGAAGGTCTCGGGCGCGGGGCGCGCGCCGGCCAGCAGGGTCTCGGCCGCCGTGGCGCGCCAGGGCCGGGCGGCGACGCCGCCGAGGGCCAGCCGCGCTTCGCGGATCACGCCGTCTTCGAGCCGCAGCGCCGCCGCCGCCGAGACGATGGCGAAGGCGTAGGAATTGCGCTCGCGCAGCTTGAGATAGCGGGCATGGCCCGCGAAATCCGCCGCGCCGGGCGGCAGGCGCAGCGCCAGGACGATCTCGCCGGGGGCAAGCTGCGTGGTCAGATGCGCCTCCTCGCCGGGCAGCAGGTGGAACTCGGCCAGCGGCAGCTCGCGCAGGCCGTCCGGGCCCGCGATCTCCACGATCGCGCCGAGCGCCGCGAGCGGCACGCAGAAATCCGACGGATGGGTGGCAATGCAGGCCGGGCTCCAGCCGAGGATGGCGTGATTGCGGTTGGCGCCGTCCTTCGCGTCGCAGCCCGTGCCGGGGGCGCGGCGGTTGCAGGCGGCGAACGGGTCCTGGAAATAGGCGCAGCGGGTTGCCTGCATCAGGTTGCCGCCCACCGTGGCGGCGTTCCGCAGCTGGCCCGACGCGCCCGAGAGCAGCGCCTCGGCCACCATCGGGAAGGCGGCGGCGAAGCCCGGATCGCGGGGCAGGGCGGCATTGCGCACCAGCGCGCCGATCCGCACCGTGCCGTCGGGCAGGGTCTCGATCCGGTCGAGCCCGGGCAGCCGGGTCAGGTCGACGATCTTCGACGGACCCGCGACGCCCAGCTTCATCAGGTCGAGCAGGTTGGTGCCGCCGCCAAGCGCCGCGGCATCGGGATCCGACAGCGCAGCGAGCGCCTCGTCAAGGGTGTCGGGGCGGAGATAGTCGAAGGATTTCATGCGCCTGCCTCCGTCTTCGCCTTGCGCGCGGCCTCGGCCACGGCCAGGGAGATGCCGCGATAGGCGCCGCAGCGGCAGATATTGCCGCTCATCCCCTCGCGGATGCGTTCGATATCGGCGCCGTCCTCGCCTTCGGCGATCAGCCCGGCGGCGCTCATGATCTGCCCGGGGGTGCAGTAGCCGCACTGGAAGGCGTCATGCTCCAGGAAGGCGGCCTGGACGGGGTGCAGCCCGTCCGCGGGGGCGAGCCCCTCGATGGTGACGATCTCGGCCCCGTCCTGCTGGACGGCCAGCGCGAGGCAGGCATTGAGCCTCTGGCCGTTGACCAGCACGGTGCAGGCGCCGCACTGGCCGCGGTCGCAGCCCTTCTTGGTTCCGGTCAGGCCCAGACGGTCCCGGAGCAGGTCCAGGAGCGTGACCCGCATGTCATCCAGCGCCAGGTGATGTGGCGTCCCGTTGACGGTCAGCGTGATGGAGAAGGTCATGGAACCTCCTTGATCTAGCGATTTCTGGGAGCCGCGCTATGTTCATTGTAAGGCAGTCAGGGCTAGATTGGCCATGGATGCGCGGCAGCCCGAATATACGGAGGCTGCCTCCGTTTTGCAAGTGCGGAAGATGACGAAAGGGAAGAATGGGCCAGGAGGGCGCGAAAACCGGCCGAAAGCCGCGGGCTGACGGGCTGAGGAACCGCGAGACGCTGATGGCTGCGGCGCGCGAGGTGTTCTCGGCGGGCGGTCCGGATGCCAGCCTCGAGGCGGTCGCGCGGCGCGCCGGTCTGGGGATCGGCACGCTCTACCGGCATTTCCCGACGCGCGAGGCGCTGTTCCAGGCGGTCTACCTGCGCGAGGTCGACCAGATGGTCGCCCTGGCGGACGAGCTGGAGCGGCTGGAGCCCGAGGCGGCGCTGCGCGCCTGGGTGCGGGCGTCGATCGGCATGGTGGCGACCAAGAAGGGCATGCTGACGGCGCTGTCGCCGAGTTTCGACGGGAACTGCCAGACCTTCGCCGAGGCGGCCGACCGGATGCGCGCCGCTGCCGGGCAGCTGATGGCGCGCGCGGCGGCCGCGGGGAGGATCCGCGATGACGTCACCGGCGAGGAGCTGATGCGCGCCCTCGTCGGCATCTGCTACACCCGCGACACGCCCGACTGGCAGGAGGTGGTGACGCGGCTCCTCGACATCTTCATCGACGGGCTCAGCTGCCCGTCGCGGCGGGACTGAGCTCCGCGCCGCCTTCCGTCCCGGTCCGCCCGCCTGCCACCGAGGCGGCCAGCAGCGAACGGGTATAGGCATGCTCCGCCTCGCCGCGGCGCAGCTGCTCCACCTCCAGCATCTCGACGATCCGGCCCGACTGCATCACCGCCAGCCGCTGGCAGAGATGGCCGACCACGGCGAGATCGTGCGAGACCATCACGTAGGTCAGGCCGCGCTCGGCGCGCAGATCGGCGAGCAGGTTGAGGATCTCGGCCTGGACCGAGACATCGAGCGCCGAGGTCGGCTCGTCGAGCAGCAGGAGCCGCGGCTCGCCCGCCAGCGCCCGGGCGATGGCGACGCGCTGGCGCTGCCCGCCCGACAGCTGGTGGGGATAGCGGAAGCGGAACTTCGCCCCCAGCCCGACATCGTCGAGCAGCTTCGGCACCCGCCATTCGATCCGGTCCATGCCGTGCAGCTTCAGCGTCTCGCTGAGCACCCGGTCGACCGAATGGCGCGGATGCAGCGAGGCATAGGGATCCTGGAAGACCATCTGCACGGTCTTGTAGAAGTCCCGGTCGCGGCGGTCGCGGTAGATCGTGCGGCCGTCGACATCGACCCGGCCCGACCAGTCGGGCGCCAGCCCGGTGATCGCCCGCAGGATCGTCGACTTGCCCGAGCCGCTTTCGCCGACCAGGCCGAAGCTCTCGCCGGTCTCGACATAGAAGCTCGCCCGCTGCACCGCGTTCACCCGGTTCGCGGGGGCGCCGAACCAGACGTTCAATCCGTCGACATCGAGCATCAGGCATCTCCTCCGGCCCAGGCGGGATCGCGGGCCAGCACCTCCAGCCGGTCCTGCGGCTGGTCGAGCCGCGGCAGCGAATTCAGCAGCCCGCGGGTATAGGGATGGCGCGCCTCGTGCAGCCGCGCGGCCTCGCAGGTCTCGACGATCCGCCCGGCATACATGATCAGCACCCGGTCGCAGAATTCCGACACCAGGTTCAGGTCGTGGCTGATGAAGATCAGCCCCATGCCGCGTTCGCGCACCAGGGTGTCCATGATCGACAGCACCCGGCGCTGCACCGAGACGTCGAGCGCCGAGGTCGGCTCGTCGGCGATCAGGATGCGCGGATCGGGGATCAGCATCATCGCGATCATGATCCGCTGCCCCATCCCGCCCGAGACCTCGTGCGGATAGGCCTTCATCACCCGCTCGGGGTCGCGGATGGCGACCGCCTCCAGCATCTCCAGCGCCTTGCGGCGGGCGGCGCGGCGGCTGTCGCGGGCATGCAGCAGATAGGCCTCCATGATCTGCTCGCCCACGGTCATCACCGGGTTGAGCGAGAATTTCGGGTCCTGCATCACCATCGAGATCCGCCGCCCGCGCACCTTGCGCATCTGGCGTTCGGACAGGCTCTGCAGCTCCTCGCCCTCCAGCGCCATGCGGTCGGCCTCCACCCGGCCGGGCGGGCGGATCAGGCGCAGGATCGCGCGGCCGGTCATCGACTTGCCCGAGCCGCTCTCGCCGACGATGCCCAGGCGTTCCTGCCCGAGCGTGAAGGAGATGCCGCGCACCGCCTCCACCACGCCCTGGCGGGTGTCGAAGGAGACGCGCAGGTTCTCCACGTCCAGAAGGCTCATTGCGATCCCCCCGTTTTCGGGTCGAGCACGTCGCGCAGCCCGTCGCCCAGAAGGTTGAAGGCCAGCGACACGGTGAAGATGGCGAGGCCCGGGACCGTGGCCACCCACCAGTGGTCGAGGATGAAGCGGCGCCCCTCGGAGATCATCGCGCCCCATTCCGGCGAGGGCGGCTGCGCGCCGAGCCCGAGGAAGCCCAGCCCGGCGGCGGCGAGGATGATCCCCGCCATGTCGAGCGTGACGCGGACGATCAGCGAGCTGAGGCAGAGCGGCCAGATATGCTGGGTGATGATCTGCACCGGCCCCGCGCCCTGCAGGCGGATGGCGCTGATGAAGTCGGAATTGCGGATGGTCAGCGTCTCGGCCCGGGCGAGGCGGGCATAGGGCGGCCAGGCGGTGAGGCTGATCGCCAGCACCGCGTTCTCGATCCCGGCGCCGAGCGCGGCGACGAAGGCCAGCGCCAGGACCAGCCGCGGGAAGGCGAGGAAGATGTCGGTGATCCGCATCAGCACCGCGTCCCAGGCGCCCCCGGCATAGCCCGCCACCGTGCCGACGAGCAGGCCCGCGACCGGCGCGATCAGCGCCACCAGCGTGACGATGTAGAGCGTGATCCGTGACCCGAAGATCAGCCGCGAGAGGATGTCGCGCCCCAGGCTGTCGGTCCCGAGCAGATGCCCCGGCGTGCCGAGCGGCTTCAGCCGCATCGCCAGATCCTGGGCATAGGGATCATGCGGCGCGATCCAGGGCGCCAGCGCGGCGCAGAGCAGAAGCGCCACGAGGATGCCGAGGCCGACCATCGCCAGCGTGTTCTCGCGGAAGGTCAGCCAGCCCGCATAGAGCCGGCCCAGCCGCGCCTGCCGCCGCGAGGCGGGACTGTCGGACAGAAGCCACTCCCTCATCGCGCCCTCGGGTCGAAGACCTTGTAGAGCAGGTCGCTGAGCATGTTGAGGATGATGAAGATCGTCCCCACCACGACCGTCCCGCCCAGCACCGCGTTCATGTCGGCGGCAAGCAGCGCGTTGGTGATGTAGAAGCCGATGCCCGGCCAGGAGAAGATGATCTCGGTCAGCACCGATCCCTCCAGGAGGTTGGCGTAGCTCAGCACGATCACGGTCAGGAGCTGCACGCGGATATTGCGGAAGGCATGGACCCAGACCACGCGCCATTCGCTCATGCCCTTGACGCGGGCGGTGGTGATGTACTCGGCCGACAGCGCCTCCAGCATGAAGCTGCGGGTCATGCGGCTGATATAGGCCAGCGAGAAATAGCCCAGCAGCGAGGCGGGCAGGATGATGTGCGACAGCGCGTTTCCGAAGACCATCCAGTCGCCCGCCAGCGCGGAATCGACCAGGATCATGCCGGTCACGCTGGGCACCAGCCCGTCATAGAAGACGTCGAGCCGCCCGGGTCCGCCGACCCAGCCGAGGATGCCGTAGAAGACCAGGAGCCCGATCAGCCCCAGCCAGAAGATCGGCATCGAATAGCCGACAAGCGCCACCAGCCGCGCGACCTGGTCGATCCAGCGGCCGCGGTTGATCGCCGCCAGCACGCCGAGCGGCACGCCGAAGAGCACGCCGATCAGGACGCCTAGCGTCGCCAGCTCCAGCGTCGCGGGGAAGACCCGGGCGATGTCGTCGACGACCGGCCGTGCGGTCAGCAGGCTGGTGCCGAAATCGCCCTGGGCGACCTCGCGCAGGTAGTACCAGAACTGCACCGGCAGCGGCTCGTCGAGCCCCAGCGCCTCGCGGGCGGCGGCATAGACCTCGGGCGAGCCGCGCTCGCCGACCACGGCGAGGACCGGGTCGATCGGCATCACCCGGCCGATGATGAAGGTGACGAAGAGCAGCCCCAGCACGGTGACGGCGAGCGAGCCCGCCGTTGCCAGCGCGCGGCCGAGAAAGCCTGCAAGGGGCGCCGGCAGGCGCCCCCCCGTTGTCGCGGTGCGCGGCATTACTTGGTGACGGGCCAGTAGGCCGCGGAGCTGATCGCGTCGCCGAGATTGAGGTTCTCGACATTGTCGCGCACCGCCGTCTGCCGCGCCTGCTGGAACAGGATGGCGAAGGGCGAGGTGTCGCGGAATTCGGCCTGGATCTCGTGGTACATCTCGACCCGCTTCTCGGTGTCGTTCTCGATCACCGCGGCATCGACCTGCGCGGTCAGCGCGCCCGGATCCCAGGCGTTGCGCCAGGCCAGGATGCCGGTCGCCCCGGCTTCCACCGAATTGTCGGGGTTCCAGGCGAAGGTGGAGGCGTTGGTATGCGGGTCGGGATAGTCCGGGCCCCAGGTGCCGACATAGACATCGAGGTCGCGCGCCCGGTAGCGGCCGAGGATCTGCGCCGCGGTGCCGACGGTGATGTCGAGCTTGATGCCGACCTGGGCCAGCGCGTTCTGGAAGCTCTGGGCGATCTCGATGCGCTCCTGCGCCTCGCGCACGCCGGCTTCGATGGTGAAGCCCTCGGGCACGCCCGCCTCGGCCAGCAGCGCCTTGGCCTTCTCGATGTCGAGGCTGAACGGGTTCTCGTCGACCGCGCCGAGGAAGGTCAGCGGCAGGAAGTTCTGCTGCACCGCCCACTGGCCCTTGAGGAAGGAGTCCGCCATCCCGGCATAGTCGATCAGGTACTTCATCGCCTCGCGCACTTCGGGCTTGGCGAGTTCGGGATTGTCCTGGTTGAAGGACAGGTACATCAGCTGGCCGCCCAGCTCCTCGTCGATGCGGATGCCCTCTTCGCCCGAGATGCCCGCGATGTCCTCGGGGTTGAGGTTGCGTGCCACGTCAATGTCGCCGCGCTCCAGCATCAGCCGCTGGCTGGCGCTTTCCTGGACATGGCGGACGATCACCCGCTTCATCGCCGGCTCGCCCTTGTAGAAGCCGGGATTGGCGTTCAGCGTGACGTTTTCGTTCGGCTGCCAGGCGGCCAGGGTATAGGCGCCGCCGCCGGCCGAGTTGGTCTTCAGCCAGGTGTTGCCCATGTCGCCGTCGGCCTCGTGCTCCATCACCAGCTTGCTGTCGACGATGGCGCCGATCGTGGCGGTCAGGCAGTTCAGCACGAAGGAGATCGCATAGGGCTTGTCGGTGGTGATCGAGACCGTGCCGTCCGCGCCGGTGATCGTCTCCTCGACATTCTCGGCGGTGAAGCCGAACTGGGTCAGGATGAAGCTCGGCGTCTTGTTCAGCAGGACCGCGCGGCGCAGGCTGTAGACCACGTCATCGGCGGTCACCGGATTGCCCGAGGCGAAGCTCAGGCCGCTGCGGATATTGAAGGTGACGGTCCTGCCGTCCTCGGAGACGTCCCAGCTTTCCGCGATCTCCGGCTGGTAGCCCGCGGACATGTCCATCGGGTCGAGATTGACCAGCTTCAGGTACATGTTGCGGATCACGTCGGCGCCCGAGAATTCGAAGCTCTCCGCCGGGTCGAGCGAGGTGATGTCGTCGATCCGGTTGGCGATCACCAGCATGTTTGGCGGCGTCTCCGCCATCGCGGCGGGAAGCCCGGCCGCGAGGACCGCGGCCCCCAGGGCGGCGCTTGCCATAAGGCGGCTGAAAGCACTCATCAAATTTCCTCTCTGTCGCTCCGGGGCGGCGTCGCGCGGGTCATGCCCCCCAGGTTTTTTCCAGCACCCGCAGCCAGTTTCCTTGGCAGAGCTTCTCGGTCAGCTCCGCGCCGTATCCGTGATCGGCCATCGCCTGGCGCAGCACCGGCAGATCGGCCAGCGTCGTCAGCGCCTCGGGCACCACCGCCCCGTCATAGTCCGAGCCGATGCCCACCCGGTCCTCGCCGAGGATCCCCATCAGGTGGTCGAGATGGCGCAGGCAGGTCTCCACCGGCACATCGGCGATCATCTTGCCGTCCTCGCGCAGGAAGGCGGCGGCCAGGTTCAGCCCGACCATGCCGTCGCTTTCCGCGATCATCTTCAGCTGGTCGTCGGTCAGGTTGCGGCTGTGCGGGCAGATCGCATGGGCGTTCGAATGGCTGGCGACCAGCGGCGCGTCCGAGATCCGCGCGACATCCTCGACGCCCTTCGCGTTGAGATGCGACAGGTCGATCATGATGCCCAGCTCGTTGCAGCGGCGGACCAGCCGCGCGCCCGCTTCGGTCAGCCCCTCGCCGGTATCGGGCGAGGAGGGGAAGCGGAACGGCACGCCATGGCCGAAGATCGTCGGGCGGCTCCAGACCGGGCCGAGCGAGCGCAGCCCGCGGGCGTAGAGCGCGTCGAGCTCCTCCAGATCCGGGCCGATCGCCTCGGCGCCCTCGATATGGAAGATCGCGGCGATCTTTCCCGCTGCCATGGCCGCGCGGATCTCGGCCACGCTGCGGCAGATCGCCAGCGTGCCAGCGGCCTCCAGCGCCTCCAGCACGGCGATCTCGGCCTCGGCGGCGGGGACGGCGTGGTCGTAGGGCACCGGGGCGGGCAGCGGCATCGCATAGCTGTCGCGCGTCATCTGGTCGAATTTCAGCGCCGGATCCGAGGGCGAGGCGATCCAGATGGCGAAGAATCCGCCGCCGAACCCGCCGGCCTGCGCCTTTGGCAGGTCGATGGCGCCCTCGCAGCCCTGGGCAAAGCGCTCTGCGGCAAGCGCGGGGCCATAGGGGAGCAGCTTGGTCAGAACATCGTTGTGACCGTCGAAAACGGGGGGAAGGAGGGATTGCAAGGGAGCTCCGTCGGCAGTGTCCCCGGAAGGCTAGCAGAGCCGAATCCGCGGGGGGAAGGAAAATGTTGACGTGTGAACGACTTGCCCCGACGGCGCGCCGAAAATGCAGGCACAGTGCGAACGCCGGCAGGGCCGTGCCGCCCCGCAGGAGCCCCGCAGGCGGCGCGGAGCGGAATTCCGCCCTGAATCGCGATCAATTCCTCGACGCAGGGGCAGCCGGCATTTGATCCCTGCGCGGTTCCGCCCTAAGAGCCGCTGCCATGACCGCCACGACCCGCCTGTCCGACCGCGGCCCCGACGGGGCCGGAACGCCGCCCGCGATCCGGGATCTGGGCGGGCTGCCGCCCTGGGACGCGGCCTGCCGGCTCTGCCGCTGCGCGGGCTTCGCCTTCCTCGACTCGGGCGGGGACCATGGCGCGCTCGGCCGCTGGAGCATCATCGGGATCGAGCCCTTCGGCCGCTTCGCCGCCAGCGCGGGCCAGGCCGCCTGGAACGGCGCGCCGGAAGAGCTCCCGCCGCTCGAGGCGCTGCGCGCGCGGCTCGCGGACTGCCGCATGGCGCCGGTGCCCGGGCTGCCCTTCGCCGGCGGCGCGATCGGACATATCGACTACGAATTCCGCGACGGCGGCCGCGCGGGCGGGCTCTCCTTCGGCTTCTACGACCTGGTGCTGGTCTTCGACCGCGCCGAGGGCCGGGCCTTCGCCATAGCCTCCGATACGGGCGGGCGCGATCCGCAGGCGCTGCAGGACCGGCTCCGCGATCTGCTGGAACAGCCGCCGGCCGAACCGGGCCCGGCCGCGCTCGGTCCCTGGTCCTCGGATTTCGACGGGCCGGGCTATGCCGCCGCGGTCGAGCGGGTGCGCGCGCATATCCGCGACGGCGACATCTACCAGGCGAATATCTCCCAGGCCTTCCGCGCGGATTTCTCGGGCGATCCCTGGGCGCTCTATGCCGCGCTGCGCCGCGCCAATCCCGCGCCCTTCGCCGCCTGGCTTTCGGACGGGGAGCAGGCGATCCTCTCGGCCTCGCCCGAACGCTACCTGGAGCTGCGCCGCGGCAAGGTGGAGGCGCGGCCGATCAAGGGCACGCTGCCGCGCCATCCCGACCCGGAACGCGACCGCGCCGCCGCCCTGCAGCTGGCGGCCTCCGAGAAGGACCGCGCCGAGAACGTGATGATCGTCGACCTGATGCGCAACGACATCTCCCGCGTCTGCCGTCCCGGCACGGTCGAGGTGCCCGAGCTCTGCACGGTCGAGAGCTACGCCTCGGTGCACCACCTGACCTCCGCCGTCACGGGCCGGCTGGCCGCGGGCGAGGATGCGGTGTCGCTGATCGCCGCGACCTTCCCCGGCGGATCGATCACCGGCGCGCCGAAAGAGCGGGCGATGCAGATCATCCGCGCGATCGAGGGCCGCGACCGCGGCGTCTATTGCGGCGCGATCGGCTATCTGGGCTTCGACGGCGACATGGATCTGAACATCCCGATCCGCACGGTGATGATCCGCGGCGGCGAAGCGGTGGTCCAGGCCGGGGGCGGGGTGACGCTCCTGTCCGAGGGAATGTCGGAATATTCCGAGACTCTGGACAAGGCGGCCCGTATCTTCGACGCGTTTGCGCCCTTCGCCCCGGACCCGGCATGATCCTGATCCTCGACAACCATGACAGCTTCACCCACAACGTGGCGCGCTATTGCGCGGAGCTGGGCCATGCGCCGCATGTGGTGAAGAGCGACGGGATCACGCTCCGGGAGATCGCCGCGCTGGCGCCCGCCGCGCTGGTCGTCTCGCCCGGGCCGGGCCGCCCCGAGGAGGCCGGCGTGTCGATGGCGGCGATCCGCGAATTCTCCGGCCGGCTGCCGATCCTCGGCGTCTGCCTCGGCCATCAGTGCATCGGCGCGGTCTTCGGCGGCGGGATCACCCGCGCGGCCGAGCCGATGCATGGCCGCGCCTCGGCCATCGAACATGACGGCACCGGCCCGTTCGAGGGCCTGCCCGGACGGGTGCGCGTCGGCCGCTACCATTCGCTGATCGTCGCGCCGACGCCGCAGATGGAGGCCGCGCTGCGGATCACCGCGCGCTCGGAAGCGGGCGAGGTCATGGCGCTGGCGCATCGCAGCCACCCGACCTTCGGCATCCAGTTCCACCCCGAATCCATCCTCTCCGAGCATGGCCACCGGATGATCGGCAATGTGCTGGCCCTGGCCAATGGAGGCGCCGATGCGCTGGTGGGCTGAGGGCAGGCTGCTCGACGGGCCGGAGGCGCCCTTCGACCTGACCGATCGCGGGCTGCTGCTGGGCGACGGGCTCTTCGACACCGCCATGGTGGCCGACGGGCGGGTGGTGCGCGGGGCCGCGCATCTCGACCGGCTGGCGGCGGGCTGCGCCGCGCTCGGCATGCCCTTCGACCGCTCCGCGGCCGGGACCGCCTGGGCGGCCGTCTGCGCCGGGATCGGCCGGGGCTCGGTGCGGCTGACCGTGACCCGAGGCTCCGGCCCGCGCGGGGTCGCGCCGCCGCCCGCGCCGCGCCCGCGGATCTTCGCCAGCGCCTCCGAGGGCCTGCCCGCGCCCTTCGCGCCGGTGCGCCTCGCCACCGCCCTGATCCGCCGCAACGACAGCTCGCCCGCCGCCCGGCTGAAGACGACCGGCTATCTCGACGCGGTCCTCGCCACCGAGGCCGCGCGGGCGGCCGGCGCTGACGAGCCGCTTTTCCTCAACACCCGCGGCAATGCCGCCTGCACCGGCATCGGCAACCTGGTGATGATCGCCGGCGGCCGGCTGGTCACGCCGCCGGTCAGCGAGGGCATCCTGCCCGGCATCCTGCGCGCCGAGCTGCTGTCGCTTGCGCCCGAAGCGGGGCTCGCCGCCGAGGAGCGCGCCGTCGATCCGGCGGAGCTGCTGCAGGCCGAGGCGCTTCTCGTCACCAATTCGCTGCGGCTGGCCTCGCCGGTCACGCATCTGGACGGCCTTGCGCTGCCGCCGCTGCCCGCCGCCGCCCATGCCCTGTTCGGCGCGCTCGCCCGCGCGCTTGCCCCGGAAACCGGCCCCCTGGCCGTCCCGTCCATGGAGGACATCCCATGACCGATCGCGTTTTCGTCTCCAATCTCTGCCTGCATGCCCATCACGGCGTCTTCCCTGAGGAAAAGCGGCTGGGCCAGAAGTTCTATCTCGACATCGATTGCGGCCTCTCTGTCTCGGGCGCGGCGGACGAGGACGATTACGGCCAGACCGTGTGCTATGACGGGCTGTGCAAGCTGGCCGAGGAAGTGTCCCAGGCCGGGCCCTTCGACCTGATCGAGACGCTGGGCGACCGCATCGCCGGCGCCGTGCTGGAGCGCCATCCGCTGGTCTCCTCGGTCAAGGTGGTGATCCGCAAGCCCGCCGCGCCGATCGCCGCGATGCTCGACCATGTCGGCATCGAGGTCTCGCGCCGCCGCCGCTACCGCGTGGCCTTCTCGCTGGGCACCAACATGGGCGAGAAAGAGCACAACCTGCGCACCGCGCTGGCGCATCTCGTCGCCCAGGACGGGGTGGAGATCGACACCGTGTCGAAATTCCACAAGACCGCGCCCTGGGGCAAGATCGACCAGGACTGGTTCCTCAATGCCTGCGCCACCGGCTGGAGCACGCTGGAGCCGCTGCAGCTGATGAAGCTCTGCAAGCGGATCGAGCTGGTCGTCGGCCGCGTGCCCTCGGACCGCTGGGGGCCGCGGATGATCGACATCGACCTGCTGCATGCCGACAACCTGAAGATCGACACGCCCGAGCTGACGCTGCCGCATCGCGAGATGTTCAACCGCGCCTTCGTGCTGGAGCCGCTGGCCGAGATCGCGCCCGATCTGGTGATCTGCGGCCGCCGCGTCGCTGCCGAGGCCGACCGCCTGGTGCAGGAACAGCTCTGAGGCGGGGCAGGGGCGCCCGGCGGCGCCCCTTTCCGTCAGGCCGCGCGCGAGGCGCCCGGCATCAGGTCGCTGAGCTCGACCACGCGCTTCTCGGCGATGGAGATCTGCGCGGCCAGCCCCATCAGCACGGCCATCCGCCCGTCCTGCAGGCTGACCTCGGGCGTGCTGCGGCTGCCGCGGACCAGTTCCAGGAACTTCTGGTGCTGGTAGAAGGTGGAGCCGTTATGGTCCCCGGCCTCCAGCAGCGCCGGATCGACCGGGATCTCGCGCAGCTCGGGCCCCTTGGGGTGGCGCGGGCTGACGACGAGCTGCGGCACCGGCGGATGGCCCAGCTCGGCCGGCCAGAACCGGCCCGGCCCGGGCACGAAGGCCTCGATCTTGCCCGCGGGCCCGACCGCGGCGACCTCTTCCTGGTAGCGCGCGCCCTCGGCGAACATGCACAGCTCCAGCATCGCCCGGGTGCCGTTCTCGAAATCGACGATGACATAGCCGTTGTCGAGGATGTCGGGCACCTCGTCGCCGACACGCTCGTCGAGATGGTTCACGTCCTGCCCGCCCGAGGCCATGATCCGCACCGGCTCGGAGCCGAGCGCCAGCCGCATCAGGTCGAAGAAATGGCAGCATTTCTCGACGAAGGTGCCGCCCGACTGGCGGTTGAAGCGGTTCCAGGCGGCGACCTTGTCGAGGAAGGGGAAGCGGTGCTCGCGGATGGTGAGCATGCGGATGCCCCCGGTCGCGGCCGCCGCGGTGTCGAGGAAGGCGGCGATCGGCGGCATGTAGCGGTATTCCATCGCCACCCAGACCGGCGCCGGATAGGCGTCGAGCGCCGCGGCCAGCCGGTCGAGATCGGCCGTCTGGGTAAAGAGCGGCTTTTCCACCAGCACCGGCAGCGGCCGCATCCGGGCGATGGTCTCGAGCTGCTCGACATGGCGGAAATTCGGCGAGGCGACCAGCAGGCAGTCGAGCCCCGGCACGCTCAGCAGCGTTTCCAGGCTGTCGCAGAAGACCGCGGCCGGGGCCAGCGCCGCGGCGCGGGTCCGCATCCCCGGATCCGGCTCGAAGATCGCGGCGACTTCCGTGTCCGGAAGAAGCGCGATGTTCCTCAGATGCTCCTGTCCCATCATGCCGCAGCCGATGATGCCGTAGCGCGTGGTCATGATCCGCTCCCTTTCCCGCCCGTCATTTCAGGCGCTGCACATAAATGGACCGGTCCGGATCGAACCAGGTCCGCGAAAACTCCACCGGATGGGCGGCCTGCGCCCAGCCCAGCCGCTCGATATAGCCCACTATGGCCCCGGAGGGCTTGCCGAATTCCTGCGGCGCCCAGCCGGGCACCTGCCCGAGGCTCACCCGGTCCTCGGCGCGGCTGATCCAGATGCCCAGCTCGATCTGGTAGAAGCGGTAGAGCGAATCCGCGACCTTGCGCGGATCGACCCGGCCGCTGTCGCCGTCGAGCCAGATCTCCTCCACCGCGATCGGCTGGTCGTCGAGGAATCGCAGCCGCCGGAACCGGGTGCCGCGCGCCGAACTGCCGAAGGCGGGCAGGCCGGCGGGCTTCTCCATCTCGTCGATGCCGAGGATCCGCGCGGTCGGCAGGCCGCCGCCGCCGGGCAGCTCCAGCCGGAACATCGAGTAGATGCTCTTCACGCTGTCATCCATGCGCACGTAGTTGCCCGAGCCCTGGACGCGGTTCAGCAGCCCCTGGCGCTCGAGTTCGGCAAGCCCCTTGCGCAGCGTGCGCACGGTCGTGCGGAACTGTCCGGCCAGCTCGCGCTCGGGCGGCAAGCGGGTGCCGTCGGGCAGGCGCCCCGCGGCGATGTCGCGGTAGATGGACTCCGCGATCTGAAGGTAGAGCGGGATGGCCGCTGCGCTGTCTCCGGTCTCCGCCACGGTCTCCCCGATTCCCCCCGGCCGAAAATTGATGCACCATTGATCTACATCAAGGACGCTGCTACGCAAGCGCAAATCGCAGACGGCCCTGGGGAGGAATCGATGACCATCGTGCCCGTCACATCCGCGGATCTCGACGCTGCCGAAGTGTCGTGGTTTGCCGCGCTCTGCTCCGACGACTACCAGTTCCTGGGCGTGCCGGACGGCGACCTGCGCTCGTCCTGGGCGCATTGCTCGGAGATCGTGAAGACCGCCGAGCGGCAGGGGTTCCGCAACATCCTGTGCCCGTCCTCCTACCAGGTGGGGCAGGATACGCTGAGCTTCGTCGCCGGCTGCGCGCCGATCACCTCGAAGATCAACATGCTGGCCGCGGTGCGCTGCGGCGAGATGCAGCCGATCATGCTGGCGCGCACCATCGCCACGCTCGACCACATGCTGGAAGGGCGGCTGACGGTGAACATCATCTCCTCGGACTTCCCCGGCGAGAAGGCCGAGAGCACCTTCCGCTACCAGCGCTCGCGCGAGGTGGTGGAGATCCTCAAGCAGGCCTGGACCCGCGACGAGATCGACTACGAGGGCCAGGTCTACCAGTTCAAGGGCCTGACCACCGATCCGGCGAAGCCCTACCAGACCGGCGGGCCGCTGCTCTATTTCGGCGGCTACTCCCCCGATGCGCTGGAGCTCTGCGGCCAGCATTGCGACGTCTACCTGATGTGGCCGGAGAAGGAGGAGGAGCTGGCCGGGCGGATGCGCGCGGTCAACGAGGTCGCCGCCCGTCACGGACGGACGCTGGATTACGGGCTGCGCGTGCATGTCATCGTCCGCGACACCGAGGCCGAGGCGAAGGAATACGCCGACTACATCGTCTCGAAGCTCGATGACGCGCAGGGCGCGGCGATCCGCGAGCGCGCGCTCGACGCCGGCTCGCTGGGCGTCAGCCACCAGGCGAAGAACCGCGAGCTGGCCGATGGCGAGGGCTTCATCGAGCCCGGGCTCTGGACCGGCATCGGCCGCGCCCGCTCGGGCTGCGGCGCGGCGCTGGTGGGCTCGGCCGACCAGGTGCTGACAAAGCTCGAACGCTACCGCAAGATGGGCATGCGCGCCTTCATCCTGTCGGGCTATCCCCATCTCGAAGAGGCCGAACAGTTCGGCAGCCGGGTCCTGCCCGAGCTGAAGACCTGCTCGCTGCCCGAAGCCTATGGCCGCGTGCCCGCAAGCGCGCCGGCCACCCCCCTAGCTGCCGGAGTCCGCCGCTGATGGAACGCGTTTCCCTGACCCCCGATCTGTCCTTCTCCCGTCTCGTCTACGGGATGTGGCGGATCGCCGATGACGAGGACACGTCGCCGGTCCATGTCCAGGCGAAGATCGAGACCTGCCTCGAACAGGGCATCACCACCTTCGACCAGGCCGACATCTATGGCGGCTACACGGCCGAGGCGGTGCTGGGCGGCGCGCTGAAGGCGGCGCCGGGGCTGCGCGAGCAGATGGAAATCGTCACCAAATGCGACATCGTCGCGCCGGCGGGGCGCCATGCGGCGGCGAAGGTCAAGCATTACGACACCAGCCGCGCGCATATCGAGGCCTCGGTCGAGGCCAGCCTGCGCGATCTCGGCACCGACCGGATCGACCTGCTGCTGATCCACCGGCCCGATCCGCTGATGGACCATGACGAGACCGGCGCGGCGCTCGACGGTCTGGTCAAGGCGGGCAAGGTCCGCGCGGTCGGCGTGTCGAATTTCCGGCCCTGGGACGTGGAGCTGCTGGAATCGGCGATGTCCGCGCCGCTGGTGACCAACCAGATCGAGATCTCGCTGTCGCGGATCGCGCCCTTCACCGATGGCGACCTGGCCTTCCACCAGAAGCGCCGCGATGCCGTCATGGCCTGGTCGCCGCTGGGCGGCGGCAGCCTGATGACCGGCAAGGACCACGTGACCGAGCTGCTCGACGGCATCGCCGCGGCGCAGGGCGTCGACCGCGCCGCGGTGGCGGTGGCCTTCCTCCTGCGCCACCCGGCGAAGATCCTGCCGGTGCTCGGCACCAACAATCTCGGCCGGATCGCCAGGATCGGCGACGCGATGAAGGTCGAGCTCGACCGCCAGGCCTGGTTCGCGCTCTACGAGGCGGCGCTCGGGCACGAGGTCGCGTGATGGCCGGCGAACTCGAGGAGGTCCGCAGCTTCGTCCCGGAGCCGGAGAATGCCCGGCTCCTGCGCGATGCCTTCGGCCGTTTCGCCACTGGCGTGGCCATCGTCACCGTCGCCGGTCCCGAGGGGCCGGTGGCGATCACGGTGAACAGCTTCTCCTCGGTTTCGCTCGATCCGCCGCTGGTGCTGTGGTCGCCCGACCGCCGCTCGCGGCGCTTTCCGCATTTCGAGGCGGCGGAGCATTTCGCCGTCCACATCCTCGAGGCCGGGCAGGGAGAGCTCTGCTGGAAGGTGGTCAAGGACGCCTATGCGCTTTCGGGCCTGGGGCTCCTGCCGAACAGCCACGGCGTGCCGGTGATCCCGCATGTCCTGGCCCGCTTCGACTGCCGCAGGGAGGCCGTCTACGAGGGCGGCGACCATGCGATCATCCTGGGGCGGGTGGAACAGGCGGAATTGCGCGAAACCGGTGACGCGCTTGCATTTTTTCGCGGACAGGTAGGGCGCTTCCTGTCCGCGTGAGCTAAGAGGGGTCAGCAAATGACCCCCTTGGAGGGAGGACACCGCATGAAGCCGTTGATTGCGGCGACCCGCGCCTTGAGCGCGGTCAACAGCCTGCTCCTTGCGGCAGGCCGGACGCTCGGCGTCCTGGCGATTGCCGCGATGGTGGCGGCGACGCTGCTGCAGGTCTTCTGCCGCTACGTTCTGGGAAATGCGCTGCCCTGGCCCGACGAGGCCGCGCGGTTCTGCATGCTGTGGATGACCGGGCTGATGGCGCCCACGGCCTTCCGCGCCGGCGGCTTCGTGGCGATCGACTCGCTCGACGCGCTGCTGCCGGGGATGGCCTCGCGGATCCTGCAGCTGGTCTTCCTGGCGATCTCGCTCATCGTGCTGGCGGTCGGGCTGCAGATCGGCTGGAAGGAGATCACCGGCATCGGCGGCCGCTTCGCCACCGCCTCGCTCTACGTGCCGGTCTCGCTGGGCTTCGACCAGTGGCACCGGGTGCCGCGGAGCTGGATGATGCTGTCGCTGGTGGTGGGCATCGTGCTGCTCCTCCTCGTCAATATCGAGCTGGTCCTCAGGCGGCTGGCGGCGCTCATGGGGCAGGAGGCGGCGCTGCCGCCCGTCCCGGGCGCAGAGATCGGGGGCGCGGAATGACGCTGATCTGGTTCCTTCCGCTCTTCCTCGTGCTGCTGCTGGCCGGGCTGCCGGTCTTCTTCGGCCTCCTCGCGGCGCCCGGCGCCGTGCTGTGGCTGAACGGGCAGGAGCGCGACATCACGCTGCTCTACCGCAATCTCTACAACGGCATGGACAGCTTCCCGCTGATGGCGATCCCGTTCTTCATGCTGGCGGGCGAGCTGATGAACCGCGGCGGCATCACCCTGCGGCTGGTCGAATTCTCGCAGGCGCTGATGGGCCATCTGCGCGGCGGGCTGGCGCATGTGAACGTGCTTTCCTCGATCCTCTTCGCCGGGCTCTCGGGCTCCGCGGTGGCGGACACCTCGGCGCTCGGCTCGATGCTGATCCCGGCGATGGAGAAGCAGGGCTATACCCGCCGCTTCGCCGCCGCGATCACTGCGGCAAGCTCGGTGATCGGGCCGATCATCCCGCCCTCGGGGATCATGATCATCTACGCCTACGTGATGGGCGAGAGCGTCGCGGCGCTGTTTCTCGCGGGCATCGTGCCGGGGGTGCTGATCGGGCTGGGGCTGATGGCGATGGTCAAGATCATGGCCGACCGCTACGACTTCCCGGTCGCCTCGCGGAAATACAGCTGGGGCGAGCGCGGCCAGGCGAGCCTGAAGGCCTTCTTCCCGCTGCTGACGCCGGTTATCATCCTCGGCGGCATCCTCGGCGGCGTCTTCACCCCGACCGAGGCGGCGGCGGTCGCGGTGGCCTATGCGCTGCTGATCGGGCTCTTCGTGCTCAGGACGCTGAAATTCCGCGACCTGCCGGACGTGCTGACCCGGGCGGGGCTGACCTCCTCGGTGGTGCTGCTGCTCGTGGGCGCGGCGATGTCCTTCAAGACGGTGGTCTCGCTCAGCCACGCGCCCGAGAGCCTCGCGGCCTTCATCCTGGCGCTGACCGAGAACCCCTACCTGCTGCTCTTCCTGATCAACCTGCTGCTCTTCGTCGTGGGCATGTTCCTCGATGCGGGCCCGGCGATCATCATCCTCGGCCCGATCCTCGGCCCGGTCTTCGCCGGACTCGGGGTGGAGCCAGTGCATTTCGCCATCATCATGTGCGTGAACCTGACCGTCGGTCTCGCCACGCCGCCGATGGGGCTGGTGCTCTTCGTCGCCGCCGCGGTCAGCCGCGAGAAGGTGGCGACCATCGCCCGGGCGATCCTGCCCTTCCTGGCGGTGGAGATCGCGGTGATCTTCCTGATCACCTTCGTGCCGGCCCTGTCGCTGACCGTCCCGCGCCTCGCGGGATTCCTCGACTAGGGGCGGGAAGACGCGCAAGGCGGCATCCCGCTGTTGCCTTTCGCGGCCAGAATGGCGATCCGGGTCCGCACGGGGCGGCGCACCGGACGCCGACATGCTATGACCGAGCATCAAGGGGAGGAACCGATATGCTCAAGACCCTGAAGACGGCGACGCTCGCCGCGCTGCTCGCCGGCACGGCGCTGTCCGCCCAGGCCGCGGATGTCACGCTGCGCGCGACGGCGAATTCCAACGAGAACGACGAGGACTACGACGGGCTCGTGGTCTTCAAGAACTATGTCGAGGCGGCCTCGAACGGCGCCATCGCGGTCGATCTCTTCATCGGCACCCAGCTCTGCTCGAACGGCGCGGAATGCCTGCAGGGCGTGGCCGACGGCTCGATCGACATCTTCGTGTCGACCTCGGGCGGCGCGGCGGGGCTCTTCCCCTATGTGCAGGTCCTGGATCTGCCCTACCTGATGTCCGACGACCGGATCGCCGAGACCGTGCTCTCGGGCGAATTCCCGCGGGTGATGCGCAAGATGGCGCTGGAGGATTCCGGCGACACGATCCGGCTGATGACGATCGGCAATACCGGCGGCTGGCGCAACTTCGCCAATACCAAGCACCGCGTCGAGACGCCCGCCGATCTCGAGGGGCTGAAGATCCGCACCGTCGTCGCCGACCTGCCGCAGGAGCTGGTCAAGGCGGTGGGCGCCTCGCCGACGCCGATCCCCTGGCCCGAGCTCTTCACCTCGCTGCAGACCGGCGTGGTGGAAGGCACCAAGAACGGCATCACCGACATCATGGGGATGAAATTCCCCGATGCCGGGCTGAAATACGTCACGCTCGACGGCCATGCCTACATGGGCGCGCTGTGGTGGATGTCGAACCAGACCTTCCAGGATCTGCCCGAGGATCTGCGCCGCGTCGTGGTCGACGGCTTCTACGCGCTGCAGCAGGCCACCTTCGCCTCGCCGAAGCGCAAGTCGATCGCCGCCTACGAGCAGTTCGTCGCCGATGGCGGCGATCTCTACGTGCCGACGCCCGAGCAGAAAGAGGAGTTCCGCCTGGCCGCCGAGCCGGTCTATGACTGGTTCCGCGAGAATGTCGGCCGGGGCGACGAGATCTTCTCGGCCTTCGCCGCCGCGGTCGAGACCGCCGAGACCGAGGTCGCCGAGGAACGCGCCGCCGAACTCGAATGAGCGGACCGCCCTCCCTCTCCCCCGCCGGGGGAGAGGGCCGGGGTGAGGGGGCGTTCCGGGGCGCGCGCGCGCTCCGGGCCGCCGCGCTCAGCCCAGCCGCGCCAGCAGGCCCAGGCAGAGCCCGAGCTGCTCGAGGCTGACATATTCGTCGGCCTTGTGCGCCTGCTCGATCGAGCCCGGGCCGCAGATCACCGCATCCATGCCGAGCGACTGGAACAGCCCGGCCTCGGTGCCGAAGGGCACCACCCCCGCGCCATTGCCGCCGGTCAGCTTCAGCACCAGGTCGCGCGCCGCGTTTTCCGCCATCGGGGTCAGCCCGACCACCTCGCCGATCGTCTCGGTGGAGATGTCCGCCGCGGTGGCGACCCGGCGCATCTCGGGCAGCAGCACGTCGCCTGCGAAGGCCGCGATCTCGCGCTTCACGAAGTCCAGATCCTCGGGCACCACCGGCCGGGTCTCCCACTCGAGCACCGCGCGGCTGGCGATCACGTTATGCGCCACCCCGCCATGCAGCCCGCCGACATTGATCGTGCTCCAGGGCGGATCGAAGCGCGATCCGGCCGGGGCGCGGTCCATCAGCGCCTGGCGCAGCTCCAGCAGGCGGCCGATATAGCGGCTGGCATATTCCACCGCGTTCACGCCCAGCTCGGGGGCGGAGCCGTGCCCGGCCGTGCCCTCGAAGGTCACGGTGTATTCGCAGCAGCCCTTGTGGCCCTCGATCACCTGCATCATCGTCGGCTCGCCGATGATGGCGAGCTGCGGCAGCACCTCGCGGGTCTTCAGCACCTCGACCAGAGACTGCGCGCCGAGGCAGCCGACCTCCTCGTCATGGGTGAAGGCGAAATGCACCGGGCGGCCGCAGGCCTTCAGCGTCTCCAGCGAGGCCAGGCAGGCGGCGATGAACCCCTTCATGTCGCAGCTGCCGCGGCCGTAGAGCCGGCCCTCGCGCTCGTCCATGGCAAAGGGATCCCCGGTCCAGTCCTGGTCGGCGACCGGCACCACGTCGGAATGGCCCGAAAGCAGGATCCCGCCCGGCCCGCCGCCGCCGAGAACGGCGTAGAGATTGGCCTTGGTCCCGCTGGCATCGGCCATGATCTCCACCTCGGCCCCTTCCGCCTCGAGCCGGTCTGCGATCCAGTGGATCGCGGCCAGGTTCGATTGCGAGGAGACCGTCGGAAAGGCGATCAGCTCGCCGAGATAGCGGCGGCAGAGGTCGAGTGTCGTCATTGTGCGTCAGTCCTTCACGAAGAGCTTGCGCGGCACGTTCGACAGGGTCTCGGCCGGGCCGTCCTCGCGGATCAGGATCGTCTCCGTGGTTTCCATGCCCCAGTCCTCCATCCACAGGCCGGGCATGAAATGGAAGGTCATCCCCGGCTCTAGCACCGTCTCGTCATAGGCGCGCAGGCTGACGGTATGTTCACCCCAATCCGGCGGATAGCTCAACCCCACCGCATAGCCGCAGCGGTTCGGCCGCTCGATGCCGACCCGGGCGAGCTCGGCGTCGAGCGCGCGGGCGATGTCGCAGGCGCGGTTGCCGGGGCGCGCCACCTCGATCCCGGCATTCAGCCCCTCGGTCAGCGCGGCGGCGGCATCGGCCATGTATTGCGGCGGCTTGCCGAAGAAGATCGTCCGGCAGAGCGGCGCGTGGTAGCGCCGGTAGCAGCCCGACTGCTCGATGAAGGTCGCCTCTCCCTTCTTCAGCGCCTCGCCGTTCCAGGTCAGGTGCGGCGCCGAGGCGTCCCTGCCCGAGGGCAGCAGCGGCACGATCGCCGGATAGTCGCCCCAGCTGTCGGCCTCGCCGGTCACGGCGGTCTTGTAGAGCTCGCCGACCAGCACGTGCTTCTTCATGCCGGGCTCGGCCAGCTCGACGGCGCGGTCGATCACCAGCTCGGATATCCGCGCGGCGCGGCGCATGAAGCCGAGCTCCTCCTCCGACTTCACCAGCCGCTGCCAGTTGACCAGGCTCGAGGCGTCCATCATCTCGGCCGCGGGCAGGCATTCGGCCAGCGTGGTGAAGGCGCGGGCGGAGAAGAAATAGGTCTCCATCTCGACGCCGATGCGCTTGTTGCCATAGCCCATGATCCGCAGATGCGAGGCCAGATCCTCCATCGGATGGCTGTCGGCGGACTGCACGTAGCGGTCGGGATAGGGCAGGATATGGTCGTCCTCCATCCAGACCGTGCGGCGCGCGCCATTGGCGTCCATGAAGCGGCCCCACCAGTAGGGATCGCCCTCGAGCGGCAGGATCACCCCTTGGTGGACATAGAAGGACCAGCCGTCATAGCCGGTCAGCCAGTACTGGTTCGACGGATTGGTGACGAAGAGCACGTCGATGCCCAGATCGGCCATGGTCTCGCGGGTCTGGCGGAGGCGCCGGTCGTATTCGCTCCGGGAAAAGGGCGCGTTCTCTATCGGCATGGGGCACTCGTCCTTGCTTGAAACCAGTCGCGGCGGGGCGGATCCGCGGGCACCGGCCTCCAATCGTGGAGGCGGCTGCGGCAGGGTCAACTCGAAACCGGTTAACGGCGGCAAGCCATGGCCGGGGCGGGGCGGGCTGCCGAAAGCTTGGGCGCTTCGCGCAGGCGGGGCTCCGGGCCGATCTCTGGGCGGAACGCCGCCCGCAGCGCCCGCCGGCAGTTCCCAAGCGCCCCCGCTCCGCGTAGCATGGCGCCGCATGCAGAGGAGGAGGAGGACATGCAGATTGCAGTGGAGACGCTGGTGCACGCGCCAGTGGAGACGGTCTGGGCCTGCTGGACGACCCCGGGGGACATCCTGGAATGGAATGCGGCCTCTCCGGACTGGCACACGACCCATGCCGAGCTGGATCTGGTGCCCGGAGGACGCTTCCGGTCGCGGATGGAGGCCAGGGATGGCAGCACGGGCTTCGATTTCGAGGGGACGTTCGTGCGGATCGAGGAGATGAGCCTGATCGAATCGACTTTCGGCGGCCGTCGTCTGAAGGTCTGGTTTCAGCCAGCTCCGGGGGGAACGCTGGTGCGCGAGGTCTTCGATCCCGAGGACGAGCATCCCGCCGAGATGCAGCGCCAGGGCTGGCAGGCGATCCTCGACAATTTCGCCCGCCATGTCGAAGCGAAGATGGCGGCGGAGGCCGGCTAGCCCGGCCGGGGAGGCCCCGGATCCGCTTTGCGGTCCGGGGCAGGTCCGTCAGGAGCGGCGGCGTAGGAGCAGGACTCCTGCGGCGGCCGCGACGGCCAGGACCGCGACCAGGCCGCCATGGGGATGCAGATGCGCGGCCTCCGCCCCGTGGGCGAGGGCGGGCAGCGGCAGCAGCGCGGCGAGGGCGGCAGAGAGGGTCTTCATTTGTCGAACTCCGCTTTGCGGGACATCAGGACGTCGCGGATATCGGTCACGACTTTCTCGTCCATGGAGACATAGACCAGCGCCATGTTGGTGCGGTCGGTGATCATCGGCCCCGGGAAGGGCAGGTAGCTGAGCTCGCGCGAGCCGAAGGAGGGCGAGGCGGTGCCGACCTGCCATTCGGTCTTCAGCTCGACATCGACGAGCTTGAGCGCGGTGGCGCCGCCGGCGCCGGGCTTCTCGAAGGGCACGCCCGCGAGGCGCAGATAGGCCTGCTTGTCCGCCGCCTGCACGAAGCCGTCGATGAACTGCGTGGCCAGCACCTGCAGATCGGCGGCCTCGTCATGGGCATGCATATGCGACCGCAGATGCTCGCCATGGGCATGGTTGTGGCCGGGACCATGGGCATGGCCATGCGCGTGGCCGTGGCCGTCGGAATGGCCGTGATGGTGGTGGTGGCCGTGCGGGTGGTCATGCGGCATGCTCTGCCCCTTCTGCCCTGGGCCGCGCCGGGACGGCGGCGCGGCGGATGCGGGAAATCGCGCGGCTCATTGCTTGTTCGACCAGCGGTTGCCGGAGAACTCGCCATGCGGGATCGCGACCGGCTTGTCGATATGCGCCTTGTGCTTGCCCATCGTCCCGGCCGCGACCATCGAGCCGAGCACGTCGACGATCACCCGCGTGCCCATCAGCGCAGTGATGTCGGAGGTGTCGTAGGGCGGGGCGACCTCGACCAGCTCCATGCCGCAGAGCCCTTCGGCCGCGACCTTGGAGGCCAGCGCCAGCGCCTCGCGCGGCAGGAAGCCGCCCGGTTCGGGCCAGCCGGTGCCAGGGACGAAGCCGCAGTCGATGCTATCGATGTCGAAGGACATGTAGACCATGTCGACCCCGTCCCAGGCCATCTCCAGCGCCATCTCGGCGGTGCGGTCGACGCCCATCCGCTCCATGTCGGACATGGTGATGATGTTGGTCTCGCGCTCGCGGGCGACCTTCACCGCCTCGCGCGGGACCTGCCAGCCGCCGATGCCGACCTGGACCAGGTTCTTGGCGGGCACGTTCGGCAGGTTCGTCGAGTGGAACCAGGGCGTGGTGTGCATCCGCTCGTCCAGGTCCTTTTCCTGGATGTCGGCATGGCGGTCGAAATGCACGATGCCGATCTTCTTCGAGGTGCATTCGGCGATGCCGCGCACGCAGGGGAAGCCGATCGAATGGTCGCCGCCGATCATCACCGGGAAGCTGCCCGAGCTGAAGACATGGCTGACCGCGCGGCTGATCTGGTCGAAGCTCTTCTCGATATTGGCCGGGATGGTGAAGACGTCGCCGGCGTCGCAGAGCGTCATCTGCTCGCGCAGGTCGACGCCCATCTCGTAGTTGTAGGGGGTGTAGATCGCCGAGATCTTGCGCAGCCCCTGCGGGCCGAAGCGGGTGCCCGAACGGTAGGTCGTGCCGCCGTCGAAGGGGATGCCGAGCACGGTCGCGTCGTAATGGGCGACCTCCAGCACGTCCTCGGCATAGGGCGCCTTGAGGAAGGTGTTGATGCCCGCGTAATGCGGCAGCTCGCCCCGCGCGAAGGTCGGGATCGACTTGTCCTCGATCGAGTCCGCGCCGGTGAGGCCCATGCGCAGCGCCCAGCGGCGCTCCTCGTCCCAGCGGCCCTCGGGCAGCTCGCCCTCCTTCATCATCGCCTTCCAGCCGAGCAGCTTGGTCAGATCCGGGTGATGGGCGCGGCGGCCCCGCGCGGCATGGCGGGCCAGGGCGTCCTGGGGATGGTGCGACCGGGTCGCTCTGGGGTCTGAAAACATCGCTGTCTCCATCATGTCGGGGCGTCTGCCCCTTTGGGATCCGGACCTTGGCGAGGTCCGCGCGGAGGGTCCGGGGTCGCGCGCGGTCCGTGGGTTCACTCCGCGGCGCGGAGCGAGGGGTACCTGTCGAGCAGCCCCTGGAAGGGGATGCCGCCCTGGCGGGCGTCGAAATCGTAGGTGATGGTCGCGCCGAAGGCGGCCGGGTCCTGCGGGTCCCAGCGCGGCTTGTCGAAGACCAGCACCCGGTCGCCGAGCTTGAAGCCCTCGCCGAGGTCATGGGTGACCATGAAGACGGTCATCGGGCTCTCGGCGCGCAGCTCGGTCAGGAAGTCGTGCATCTGGATGCGGGTGCCCGGATCGAGCGCGCCGAAGGGCTCGTCGAGAAGCAGGATCCTGGGCCGCGCGGCCAGCGCCTGGCCGATGGCCAGCCGCTGCTGCATGCCGCCCGAGAGCGTGGCGGGGTAGGTCTGCGCCACATGGGAGAGGCCGATGCGCTCCAGGATGGCATCGGCGCGCTCGCGGGCGGCCTTCAGCCTGGCGCCGCGGAACCGGCCCCAGGCGGTGTCGAAGGCCTCGCCCGCGACGATGTTGTCGCGCACGGTCATGTGCGGGAAGACCGAGTAGCGCTGGAAGACGACGCCGCGCTCGCGGCCGGGCTCTCGGGCGCGGGGGCCGCCCTCGATGCGGATCGCGCCGCGGGTCGGCTGCTCCTGCGCCAAGAGGAGGCGCAGGAAGGTGGACTTGCCGCAGCCGGAGGCGCCGACGATGGAGATGAACTCGCCCTCCTCGACATCGAGATTGACGCGCTCGAGGATCGGCCGGCCGTCATAGGACTGCCAGATGTCGCGGGCGGTGACGAAGCTCATGGGCGGGTCTCCTGTCCTTGGGGCCTGCGGAAGGGCCGGGACGGCGAAGGCTGCGCGCGGGGGCGCCGCCCCGCGGGCCCCGTGCCGTCTGAGGGAGCCAGCGCCATGGGTCCTGCGGGCAGGCGGCATGGCCCGGAACAGGGCCGGGCCGCTGCGGGAACGGGCGCGGCGGTCACAGGCCCGCTCCCATCCAGGGGAAGGCGCGCTCCGAGATCCGCTTGAGCACCCAGTCGATGAGGAAGGCGAGGAGGGTGATCCAGATCACGTAGGTCAGGATGATGTCCATCGCGAGATAGCGGCGCACCAGGAAGATGCGGTAGCCGAGTCCGACATCCGCCGCCACCGCCTCGGCGGCGATCAGGAAGAGCCAGGCGGAGCCCAGCGACAGCCGCACGGCGGAGATCAGCCGCGGCAGCACCTGCGGCAGCGCCACGCGCAGCGCGATCACGAAGGAGGAGGCGCCGAGGGTCTGGGCCTTGACGATCTGCTCGACCGGGATGTCGAGCACGCGCTGGCTGAGATCGCGGGTCATGAAGGGGGTGATGCCGATGACGATCAGCACGACCTTCGAGACCTCGCCGAGGCCGAAGACGATGAAGAGGATCGGCAGCAGCGCCAGCGGCGGCACCATCGACAGGACGGCGACGAAGCCGGTCAGGCTCTTCCTGGCATAGGGCAGCAGCCCGACCGCCATGCCGATCGACAGCGACAGGGCCGCGGCGATGCCCACCCCGAGGAAGAGACGGCGCAGGCTGGCGAAAGTGTCCTGCCAGAGCAGGATCTCGCCCGAGCGCTTGTCGGCCTCGGTGAAGAGGCGCACGGCGGTGGCGCGGATCGTGTCGAGCGCGGGCAGAAGCTTGTCCGCGGGGTTGGCGGCGAGGCGGATCTCGGAGCCGATCGCATAGGCGGCGAGGATCGCGGCGAAGGGCAGGGCGGCCAGAAGCAGGGCCGTGGGCCGCGAGGGAACGCGGTTGATCAGGCGCATGGGCAATCTCCGGTCGGGGAGGTCCCGGCGCGGGGGCCGGGACGGGACAGGTCAGAGGCTGCCTTCCGCGGCCATCTGCATGTAGGTGGCGTCGAAGCGGAACTGGACATTGCCGGCATCGCCGGTAACCGTGCCGCCGGGATATTCGACGCCGATGAAATCCGCCGAGGGGGCGCCGACGCCGAGGATGCCCTTGTCGAACAGGAAATCCGCGACGCTGGTCATGGTGGCGGGCAGCTCGGGGCTTTCGGCCTGGGCGACGGCCTCGGCCGGGTCGTAGAACATGCGCGTGGCGGCAAGCTGGGCCTTGTAGCCCTCCAGATCGGTGCCCGAGGCTTCGGCCATCGCGCCGAGCGCGGCCTCGTCGCCCGCGGCCATCAGCCCCATCACCTCGTACCAGGCCCCCGCCAGCGCCTTGCCGAAATCGGGATTGTCGGCCAGCGTCGCGGTATTGACCACCATCAGATCGAGGATCTCGCCGGGGATCATCGAGCTGTCGAAGATGTTCGCGGCGTCGGGGTTGGCGCCGAGGATTTCCGAGACCAGCGGGTTCCAGGTGACGACCGCGGTCACTTCGGGCGCGGCAAAGGCGGCGATCATGTCGGCATCCGAGGTGTTCACCACCCCGTCGAGATCGGCCTCGGCCAGCCCCGCGCTCTCGAGCGCGCGGGCCAGCAGGTAGTGGGAGACCGACAGCTCCACCAGGTTGACCTTCTGCCCGGCGAGATCGGCCACGGACCCCTCGCCCTTGAGGATCACCGCGTCATTGCCGTCGGAATAGTCGCCGATGATCAGCGCTGTGGTGTCGACGCCGCCGCCTGCGGGAATCGACAGCGTGTCCATGTTGGTCGCGACCACCCCGTCGAATGCGCCGGCCGTGTACTGGTTGATGGATTCGACATAGTCGTTGATCTGCACGATATCGACGGAGATGCCGTATTTCTCCGCCCATTTGTCCATGATCCCCGAGTCGGAGAGATAGCCCCAGGGCATCCAGCCCACATAGATGGACCAGGCCACCTTGAAATCGGTCTTCCCGGCGGCCAGGGCAGGCGCTCCGAGCGCGGCGGAAAGGATCGTCGCAGACAGAATCGTCGTCTTCAGCATGTTCTGCTCCCTGTGTTCCGCCATTGTCTTTTGATGGATCGCGGGCGGAACGGAGAAACTGAGACGCGGGCGAACCAACGCAGTACTCTCCCGGGATTTTGGCCCGCCGTGTACTTCCGCGGAATTTGCCGCGCAAGCGGCGCTTCTCGGACCTGCATCCCTCTTGGCGGAGGCGACCGGAACCCTAAGCACCCTGCGCCTTCAGATAAGCCGCCTGCCGCGGCATCTGCCAAGGCGTTTTTCCCGGGCCTGCGGCTGCGACAGCGCTTTCGCAGGCGACTGCCCGAGATTTACGCGAATAAAGTTACAGAAAGGCCGTTGGTTGAGCAGGGAAATTGCCCGTTCCGGCGGCAATGCCCGGGGGCCGGCGCCGCAATGCGGCACCGGGCGCTAGTCGAGGGCGATGATCTGGCGGTTCGCCTGGCGCAGCCGGGCGGCGAGGCTGCGGGAGAGATTCGCATAGACTGCCGCGGCGAGGGCGGGCCGCGCGGCGAGAAGCTCGCGCAGCGCGGCGGCGGGGAAGGCATAGCACTCCGCCGCTCCGGCGGCATCGGCATGGGACGCGCGCGGCGCGTCCTCGAGCAGGGCCATCTCGCCGAAGGACTGGCCGGGCCCGACTGCGCTGACCCGCCGCGCGGTGCCGTCCGGGGCGACGGCCGAGATGTCGACCTGGCCCGCGGCGAGGACGAAGACCGCGCGGGCGGTGTCGCCCCTGGCGATGATGCGCTCGCCCGGGGCGAAGGACAGGCGAACCGCCATCCGCTCGAGCGCGGCCAGATCGGCGGGCGCGGCCCCGGCGAAGAGCGCGGCGCCCGAGAGCCGGGCAAGCCGCGCCTCCCGCGGCGGCTGCGCGCGGGCGATCAGCGCCTCCTCATGCGCCTCGATCGCCTCGGCGATGCCGGCCGGCCGGGTCACATGGCCCGCGGGCGCCTCTTCCAGCTGCCGGGCGAGGCCGGAGCTCTCGTGGCGCGGCCCCAGGCCGGTGACGCAGAGCTGGCAGCCGCGCCCGGCCAGGGCGGCGGGCAGCTGGCCGAGAAGCGCGGCGGCCGCGCGGTCGATGCTGCCGGCATGGTGGAAATCGAGGACCAGCGTCCCGCCGCGTTCGGCCAGCGCCCCGGCGCGGCGCACCGCCTTCTCGGCCGAGGCGAAATAGAGCGGCCCCTGCAGCTCGATCACCCGCAGCGCGGCGCCCTCGCGTTCGAGCAGCGCGCAATCGGCCTGCGGGCGCTCGCGGCAGGAGGCGACCTCGGCGCTGCTGTATTCCCGCCGGATGACCGCGCCGGGGTCGAGATGCGGGGCGAAGGCGTGCAGGCCGAAATCCGCGGCGATCCGGCGGCAGGCCTCGATGCCGCGCACCGAATTACCGACCGCGTCGAGCCGCGGCGACCAGACCGCCAGGCCGAACTGGCCCGGCACCACCGCGCAGAGCATCCCCGAGACGCCGCTTTTGGCGGGCAGCCCCACGTCGAAGATCCACTGCCCGGCATAGTCGTACATCCCGCAGGTCGCCATCACCGACAGGATGTCCTGCGCGACGGGCGCGGAATAGACCTGCCGCCCGGTCAGCGGGTTCGCGCCGCCATTGGCCAGGGTCGCCGCCATCACCGCGAGGTCGCGGCAATCCGCCAGCACCGAGCACTGCTTGAAATAGAGGTCGAGCACCGCGTCGGGATCGCCCTCGATCATGCCGGAATTGAGCATCAGCCAGGCGATGGCGCGGTTGCGGTGGCCGGTCTCCTTCTCCGAGCCGAAGACGGTCAGGTCGATCTCCAGCGGCCGCCCGGCGAGGTCGGAGAAGAGGCCCTGCATGCGCAGCTCGTCCTCCGCGGGGCTGCCGTCCGACAGCAGCGCCGAGACCGCGATCGCCCCGGCATTGACCATCGGGTTGAAGGGGCGGTTGTTCTCCTCGTCGAGGAGGATGGCGTTGAAGCGCTCGCCAGTCGGCTCGACGCCGACCCGCGCCATCACCGCCTCGCGGCCGAGCGCCTCCAGCGCGGCGCCGTACATGAAGGGCTTCGAGACCGACTGGATCGTCACCTCCTCGGCCGCGTCCCCGGCGGCGGCGAGCGTGCCGTCGACCATGGCCAGCGCGATGCCGAACCCCTCCGGATCGGCACGGCCCAGCTCGGGGATATAGGTCGCGACCTCGCCCGCGGAGAGGCCGCGCAGCTCGGAGCAGAGCCGTTCCAGGTAGTCCTGCAGCAGATGCCGGGCCCCGGGGCCCGTGGCGGCGTCTGTCTCGGGCATCGCGGTCTCCTCCTGCGCTCCGGCTCCTCACGTTACCGTCGGGCCGCAGCGCCAGGGAATGCGCCTCTCTGCCCGGGGCTACGCGGTTGCTGCCGGGCAGGCGGGCGCGCTGCGGCCCGCCATCTCGCGCCAGCGCGCGGCATAGGCGGCCAGCGGGCCGGTCTCGCCGGGCGCGACCCGGCGCGTGCCGGGCGGCGGGGCGTCTGGCAGGAGCAGCATCGCCGCGCCGATGCTGGTGCCGGTGGCCGAGGCCGCGGTCTCCACCCCGGCGGGGCGCAGCGCGGCGAGCATCTCCAGATAGGCGGGATTGGCGGCGAAGGGACCCTCGACGATCACCGGCCCCTCGGCCCCGGCCAGGCCGAGGCAGGTATCGGTCATCAGCGCCAGGTACCAGGCCAGCGCCAGCATCCGCGCGCCGTCGGTGGGCGGCGGGGCGGTCCAGCCGCCGCAGGCGCCGGGGAAAGGGCCGCTGCCGGGCTCGACCGAGGGCAGCAGCATCAGCCCGCCCTCCAGCACCGCGCGGCGGTCGGCTTCCGAGGGGCGCGCGTCGCTGCCCTGGCGGACGATCTCGTATTCGCGCCCGCCCATGAACCGCGCCGAGGGCACCGGGTCGCCCATCGCGTTGACATTGACCAGCGTGTCCCGCGCCGGATCGCGGGCGCCCGCGGCGCCGCCGATCGCCATGCAGACGACCCAGGTGCCGGTCGACACGACCGAAAAGGCGCCCTGGCGTCCCAGGAGATGCGGGTAGAGCGAGGCGTTGCTGTCATGGATGCCGCAGGCGACCGGCGTGCCCTCGGACAACCCGGTCCGCGCCGCGATCTCCGCCGAGACGCCGCCGAGAATGTCCGAGGAGCGGTGCGGCGGCGCCAGCCTGCCCTCGAGCCCGAGCGCGGCGACGAGCGGCGAGAAGCGCCGCGCCGCCGGGTCCCACAGGTCGGTATGGCAGCCGAGCGAGGTCACGTCGGTCGCCAGCGCGCCGGTCAGGCGGAAGCCCCAGTACTGCGGATAGGTGACGACATGGGCGGTCCTTGCCCAGGCGCCGGGCTGGGTGACGGACAGGTAGTGCAGCTTGGCGCCCAGGTTCAGCCCGAAGGGCAGGCGCGGGCTGCCGGTGACGGCGAAATCCGGGCGCAGCCGGTCATAGGCCCCGGCCGTTTCGGACAGGTCGTGCTCGTAATCCAGCATCGGCGCGGCAAGCCGGCCCTCGGCATCCAGCATCACCGCGGCAGCGCCATGGGTGGTCACCGAGATCGCGTCGATCCCGTGGCTCGCCTGGAAGGCGGCGAGATGGCCGAGGAAGAAGTCCCAGTGCCCTTCCAGGTCGTAATGCGGATAGGGCGGGGCGGGCAGCACCTCGTTCGGGCGCTTGACCACGGCGATTTCCGACAGGGTCGCGGCATCGACCAGCGCCAGCTTGGCATTGGTCTTGCCGACATCGATCACGGCGATATGGCGGGGCGTGGTCATGGCAGGTGGAACACCGTTTCCAAGGGAACCGAGACCGGCTCGTTATCGGGATGGGTCTGCATGATGTCGGCCATATGCGCCCACCAGCGCTTCATCACCTCATGGGCGGGCAGGGCGTCCATGCCGTGATCCTCGCGCCGCCAGAGCACGCCGAAAAGCGCGTTGGTCCCGGGGTCGTGGTGGATCGAGTAGTCCTCCACCCCGGCGTCTTTCAGCAGCGCGACGAGCTCGGGCCAGATCTCGTCATGGCGCTTGCGGTATTCGTCGAGCTGCCCGGGATGGAGCATCATGCGGAAGGCGATCTTCTCCATCATGCCCTCCGCAGCTTGGCGGCGAGCCGCGGCACGGCGATGACGCCGATCAGCATGCAGCCGATGAAGATCGACATCACGATGCCCGGCACGTTCAGCAGCCCCAGCCCGAAGGTCACGAGCCCCATCAGCACCGCCGCGATCACCACGCCCGGGATCGAGCCCGAGCCGCCGAGGATCGAGACGCCGCCGAGCACGACCATGGTCACGACTTCAAGTTCCATGCCCGAGGCGATCGAGGGCCGGGTGGAGCCCAGCCGCGAGGTCAGGCAGACCGCGGCGAGGCCGGACATCAGCCCGGTCATCAGGAAGAGGATCATCTTCACCCGCGCGACGCGGATGCCCGAGAAGAGCGCGGCGGTCGGGTTGTTGCCGATGGCATAGACCTGGCGGCCGAAATTGGTCTTGTGGAGCAGCACGCCGAAGGCGAGGGCCAGCAGGACGAAGATCACCATCTCCACCGTGATCACCCAGAAGACATAGCCCTGGCCGAACCAGGCCAGCCCCGCCGGGTAGCCGCGGAAGGCGCCGTCGCCCAGCACGATGTAGGAAAGGCCGCGGAAGAGGCTCATCGTGCCGATCGTCACCACGATCGAGGGCAGGCCCAGCCGGGTGACGAGCACGCCGTTGAAGGCGCCGCACAGAAGGCCGGTGGCCAGCCCCGCGGCGACGATCAGCCCGGTGCCGCCCCCGGCCTCCATCACCAGCCCCATCGCGGTCGAGGCCAGCGCGATGATCGAGGCGACCGACAGGTCGATCTCGCCCGAGATGATCAGGAGCGCCATGGCGAAGGCGATCATCGCCTTCTCGGTGAAGTTGAAGGTCGCGTCCGAGAGGCTCCAGGCATCCAGGAAGTAGGGCGAGGCGAAGGAGTTCAGGATGAAGACCGCCACCGCGACGAGCAGCAGCAGCGCCTCCCAGCTTTTCAGGATCTTCGCGGCGGGGGTGCCGAGGCGGTCGGGGATGTTGCGGGGGACGGGGGCCATGTCGGGATCTGCCAGGCTCATGCTGCATGCTCCGCGGATTTGAGGATGACGCGGCCCTTGGCGCGGCCGGCGCGGGCGTTGAAGGCGACGGCGATCAGGATGGCGGCGCCGGAGATGGCGAGCTGCCAGAAAGGCGAGACATCGACCACCGGCAGGGCGTTCTTGATGACGCCGAGAAAGAGCGCGCCAAGCACCGCGCCGGCCACCGTGCCGACGCCGCCGGCGATGGAGACGCCGCCGATCACGCAGGCGGCGACGACGTCCAGCTCGAACCCCCCGGCGATGTCGACATAGGCGACGGCATAGCGGGCGATCCAGAGATAGCCGGTCAGCCCCGCCAGCGCGCCCGAGATGACGAAGGCGGCGCATTGCGTGCGGCCGACATCGATGCCGGTATAGGCGGCCGCATGCGGGTTGGAGCCGGCCGCGAAGATCGAGCGGCCCAGCGTCGTGCGGCTCATGTTCAGCGCCATGGCGGCGATGGCGGCGATGGCGATCCAGGCCAGCAGCGGCAGGCCGAGCAGCGTCAGGCGCGGGAAGCCGGTGAAGCTGGCGCTCATCTCGTGGGCATTGACCCACTGCCCGTCCGAGATCAGGAAGATGATCCCGCGGAAGATCGTCATCGTGCCGAGCGTGACGACGATCGAGGGGATCTCCAGCTTCCAGACGAGCAGGCCGTTCACCGCGCCCATCAGCGCGCCGAGCCCGATGGCAAGCAGGATCGTGACGGCGACCGGCAGCCCGGGCGCGACGGTGTTCAGGAGCGCGACGACCATGCCGGTCAGCGCCAGGTTGGCCGCGACCGAGAGGTCGATGCAGCGCGTCAGGATCACCGCCATCTGGCCGAGGGCGAGGATCATCAGCGGCGCGGTATCGGTGAAGACCGAGACCAGGTTCTGCGGCGCGACGAAGCCCGGGAAGCGCGAGGCGATCAGCGCCAAGAGCGCGGCGATCACCGCGACGAGCAGGGTCTCGCGATGTTTCAGGATGCTCATGCGGCCTCCGCGGCGCTGATCCCGGCGGCGTGCCGGACAAGGGTTTCGGGAGAGAGCGCCTCGCCTGCCAGCTCGGCGGCGATGCGGCCCTCGCGCATGACGATGACGCGGTCGGACATGCCGAGAATCTCGGGGATCTCCGAGCTGACCATGATGACCGACAACCCCTCGGCGGCAAGCTCGGACATGAAGTCGTGCACCGCGGCCTTCGAGCCGATGTCGATCCCCTTGGTGGGCTCGTCGAGGATGATGACCCGCGGCTTCGTCGCCAGCCATTTGGCGATCACGACCTTCTGCTGGTTGCCGCCCGAAAGCGCGCCCACCGGCGTGTCCAGAGAGGCGGCGCGCAGATCCAGCCGCTGCGTGTACTCGCGCGCCAGCTTGAACTCCTCGGCCATGCGCAGGAAGCCGTTCCGCGACGTCCGCCCCAGCGAGGGCAGGGTGACATTCTGGAAGATCGGCAGCTGGGTGATGGCGCCCTGCCTGCCGCGGTCCTCGGGGACATAGACGATGCCCGCCTCGATCGCCTCCGCGGGCGAGCGGATCGCCAGCACCTTGTCGCCCATCTTGACGACGCCCTTCGACGGCCGCGTCAGCCCGATCAGCGCCTGCATGAATTCCGAGCGCCCGGCGCCGACGAGACCGTAGAAGCCCAGGATCTCGCCCTTGCGCAGGCCGAAGCCGATATCTTCGAACTCGGTCGGGTGGCAGTAGCCCGCGACGCGCAGCACCTCTTCGCCGATCCGCGGGGCGCGCTTGGGGAAGATCTGTTCGACCGAGCGGCCGACCATCATGCGGACCAGATCGGCCTCGGTGGTGTCGTACATGTGCCCCTGGCCGACGAACTGGCCGTCGCGGAACACGGTGTAGCGGTCGGCGATGCGGAAGATCTCGTCGAACTTGTGCGAGATGAAGAGGATCGCCTTGCCCTGGCGCTTCAGCTCCTCGACCAGTTCGTAGAGCTCCTCGATCTCCTTGTGGGACAGCGCCGCGGTGGGCTCGTCCATGATGACGACGCGGGCGTCGATCGACAGCGCGCGCGAGATGGCGACGAGGTGCTTCGAAGCGATGCCCAGATCCTTCAGGAGGACGTCCGGGTCGATCTCGGCGCCGATCCCCTTGAGGATCGCGGCCGCCCGGCGGCGCATCGCGGCCCTGTCGATCAGCCCGAACCGCGTCTTCGGCGCGTGCCCGAGGAAGATGTTCTCGGCGACGGTGAGATCGTCGAACAGGACGGTCTCCTGGTGGATCGCGGTCACGCCCGCCGCGGCGGCAGCCTGCGGCGTGTCGAAGCGGACCGGGGTGCCGTCCAGCCGGATCTCGCCCTCGTCGGGCTGGTAGATGCCGGTCAGGCACTTGACCACGGTGGACTTCCCGGCGCCGTTCTCGCCGATCAGCGCGGTCACCTCGCCCGCGTGGAGCTCCAGCCTCACGCCGTCGAGCGCGCGCGTGCCGGGGAATGTCTTGACGATGCCGGATAGTTCCAGGACCGGCACGGGGCTTGCCTCGGCCATGCGGGCCTCCCTCTTCGAAGCTGTGGACCCGTGATGCGCGGGGAAAGCTCCCCGCGCATCCCGCTCTTGGAGGAGCTCGGGATCAGAAGATGTCCTTGAAGTCGTCGATATTCGAGCTGTCGTAGACGAAGGGGTCTGCCATCGCGCCCTCGTTGTTGTCGTCGAGCGTGACCTCGCCCAGCCGGCCCATGCCGATGGTCGCGCCGGGGGCGGCCTCGTCATCGCCATTGGCCAGGTTGTAGGCGATCATCGTCGCGGCATAGCCCAGGTCGATCGGGTTCCAGATCGCGAAGCTCTTCGAGGCGCCCGACTCGATGGCGCCGGCCATCTCGGAGGGCAGGCCCAGCCCGGTGACATTCACCTGGCCGATCTTGCCGGCATCGGCCACGGCCTGCGCCGCGGCGACGATGCCGACCGAGGTCGGGGCGATGATCGCGTCGAGATCGGGATAGGACTGCATCAGCCCCTGCGCCTCGCGGTAGGACTTGTCGGCCAGGTCGTCGCCATAGACGGTCGCCACCAGGTTGATGCCCGGATAGTCCGGCATCACCTTCTTCATCTCGTCGATCCAGATGTTCTGGTTCGTGGAGGTCGTCGTCGCCGACAGCACCGCGACATCGCCGCCCTCGGGCAGGTTGTCGGCGGCGAGCTTGATGATCATGTTGCCGATCAGCGGGTTCGAGGACGGGTTCAGGTGCATCTGCCGGCCCTCGGGCGCGACGCCCGAATCCCACGAGATCACGGTGATCCCGCGCTGCATCGCCTTCTTCAGCGTCGGCACCAGCGCGTCGGTGTCATTGGCCGAGACCGCGATCGCGTCGACCTTCTGGGCGATCAGCGAGTTGATGACCTCGATCTGCCCCTCGGCCGTGGTGTCGGTCGGTCCGGTATAGATGATCTCGACATTGCCGAGCTCGCCTGCCGCCTCTTCGGCCCCCTTGGCCGCCGCCTCGAAGAAGCCGATGCCGAGCGCCTTGACCACCAGCGCGATGCGCATGTCCTCGGCCGAGGCGCCGCCGGCCAGCAGCCCGAAGGCCGCCGCCGTGGCGAGAAGCTTTGCAATTGGTTTCATTGTCTTCCTCCCTAGTGTTTCCCTGTCAGGGCGCGGAGCCCCGCTCCCGGATGACTGCGGCCAGCCCCTCCGCCAGCCGCGCATGCGCCTCTGCCGTCAGGTGGATGCCGTCCTGCGGATCCACCCGGGCGACGAGGCCCGCATCGTAGAATTCGGTGCCCATGGCCTTCGCCATGGCTTCCATCGCGCCCGCCAGTCCCCGCGACTTCTCCGCGCCGCCGACCATGTGCGGCGCAGGCACGCCGGTCTCGATGATCGGCGTCGGCGCGACCATCAGGATCTGCGGCGCGCCGCCCCCGGGGCCGCACTCCTGTCGGCGGATCTCGGTGACGAGCCGGCCCGCGCCCTTGGCGATGTCGGCGGCAGTGACGCTGAAGCGGGTCTTCAGGTCGTTGGTGCCGAGCATCAGCACCACCAGATCGACGGGCTTGTGGCTGCGCAGCACGGCCGGCAGGATGCGCAGACCGTTCATGAACGCGCCCTCGAACGGGTCGTCGAGGCAGGTGGTGCGCCCCGGCAGCCCCTCCTCGATCACGCGGTAGCCCGGCCCCAGATCGGCCGCCAGCCGCATCGGCCAGCGCGTCGCGGTGTCGTAGCGGTACCAGCTGCCGTCATCGGCAATCGCCGAGGTGCCGTGGGTGTTCGAGTCGCCGTAGCAGAGGATCACGCGCTCGCTCATGACACGGCCTCCTCGCGGGTGCCGGTGGGCGTGGCGACGACCAGCGTGACGCCCGCCGCCTCCAGCATCGCGGCGGCGCGGTCGGAAATGCCGTCATCGGTGACCAGCGTGCCGATCCGCTCCAGCGGGCAGAGGACCAGCGAGGAGCGGTTGTCGAATTTCGAGCTGTCGACCAGCACGACCAGCTCGTCGGCCTGTCCGATCAGCTTCTGCTCGGCCTGGATCAGCAGCGGATCGGCC
>NZ_VATA01000036.1 GCF_005870025.1 Poseidonocella sp. HB161398 | reverse complement strand
GATGTTGCAGGCGGAACTCAATGCCCCGGAGCGGCTGGAGCGGCTGGCCGGGGCACATCGAGGCCCTGGTGCCGGACTGGACACTCGCGGCAGTGAACGCGCTTCAGGCGCTGCGGGGCGTCGCGCTGATCAGCGCCGTCATCTTCATGGCCGGGATCGGCGATGTGCGGCGGTTCGAGACACCTGTGAAGCTGATGGCCTAAATCGGGCTCGTGGTGCCCCCCTTGGGCGTCCAGACCACGACGAACGCCCGGGCGTTTCAAATCGCGTGGCCCGCCCCTTGAAAAAAGACATCAGAGGCGAGTGTACTTACCCACGGCGTCCAGGTGGCGGCGCACGGGCCGCCGCACCCTGCCCTTCGGCTATCCCGGACGCCCGGTCCTGCCCCGCCCCGGATATTGACTAACGGAAATTATTCATCCATATTTCCGTTAGAAATAGGAGCCAGACCATGCAGCCCAGCGAAGCCCTGCAGCAATCCCTCGACCATGCGCTGAAGCAGCATGGCTTCCGCTCCGATGCCGGCCAGTTCCTGCGCCAGATCGATACCGCGCTCGAAGCCATCCGGGCGCCGCGCCCGGCAAGCCTGAGCGCCGCGGAGAAGGACGCGCTCGCCTCTGTCGGCGCGCTGGCCGAAGAGGCGGACGAGACGCCCCGGCTCCAGGCCGCGGCGCTGCGCATGGCGCTGCTGCAGGACTCCGTCCCGGTTGCCGAGGCCGCCCGGCTCTGCGGCGTGAAGGACAGCCGCATCCGCCAGCGCCTGATCGACGGCTCGCTTCTCGGCCTGCGCTCGGCCTCCGGCCGGGATGCCTGGCGCCTGCCCGCCTTCCAGTTCGACGGCGGCCGCGAGCTGCCCGGGCTGGGACAGGTGCTGAAGGCCCGGCGGCCCGGATGCGACACGCTGGCTGCGGCGAGTTTCCTCATCACGCCGCAGCCCGACCTGCTGGCCGAGACCGGCGAGCCGATGACGCCGCGGGACTGGCTGGCGACCGGCGGACAGGCCGCCGCCGTCATCGAGCTGATCGCCGGCATCTGATCCCGCACCATGGCGAAATTCCCCAATCCGCCGAGCGCGGAGCGCCTGGCTGCGCTCGGACCCGCGCTGGCCATCTGGCGCGCCGGAACACCGCTCGGCCGCATCTATTTCCGCGGCGGCGACCATCCGACGGACTGGAGCGCCTTCCGCCGCTGGGGCCCGGCCGGGTCGCGCTTCGATCACCACCTGCCCGATCCCGCGGGCCGCGGCTGCCTGCAGTCCCGCGGCATCCTCTATGCGGCCGGCAGCGCCGCGCCCGGCGCCCTCTCGGTCTGCGCGGCAGAGGTCTACCAGGCCACGCGGCTGATCCGGGCGGAGGCGGACGAGCCCTGGTTCGCCGTTTTCCCGACGGCACGCGATCTGACGCTCCTGGACCTGACCGGGCTCTGGCCGACGCGCGCGGGTGCCTCGATGGCCATCTCCTCCGGCCCGAAGGCCCGCGCCCGCGCCTGGAGCCGCGCCATCTATGACGCCTACCCCGAGATCGACGGGCTGCTCTACGGCTCGTCCATGGCCGGGAACGCGCCGGTCCTGGCGCTCTATGAACGCGCCGGGGACAGCTTCGGACCGGCACCGCTCTTCAACCGGGCGCTGGCCGATGACGCGCTCTACCCGTCCCTCTCCGCCGCAGCGGCACGGATCGGCTACGCCCTGGCCTGAGGGCGGCGGAAAGGCGCACCGCGCCCCGGCACGGCACAATATCTGGCAATGTCAGGAAAGTCGGATCGCGGCGGCGCCCTGCGCCGTCCCGGGCGCTGCCATCCGTTTCCGGCCATGGCAGCGCCCCGGTATCCGGACCTTATCCGCGGATAAGGTCAGGCCAGGCCGTCGATCAGCGAGGCGATCGCGCGCTCCAGCCGCGCGCGGTCGATAGAGGAGAAATCCCGCGCGACCTTGATCTCCAGCCGACCGGGACCGGCGGTGCATTTCACCTGGCCCGCGGAGCTCTCGATATGGAAGGTCGTCTTGGTGCGCCCGGCCCGCGACGAGCGCTCCCGCGGTGCGATCTCCTTCGGCAGGCTCTCGTCCAGCGCGTCGCGGGCGGCCTGCGCGCGCAGCACTTCGAGCTCGTCCTCCGCGCTACGGTCTTCGAGATGTGCCAGGGCATCGCGGATCGCCGCGACGATCTCCGGGCGTTCCTTGATCTCGCGCGCCAGGGTCACCCCGAGCGCGCGCGAGATGGCGGTCGGATAGCGCAGGTCGGCGCCGATCTGGTCGAGCAGGAAGGCGAAGTTGCGGATGTAGTTCCGCTTGGAATAGGGCGCCGACTGGAAGAGCGCAGCGACCGCCTCGCCGAGATCCTTCGCCTCCGTCGCCGGGTCGGCCGCGAAGTTCTGCGCGGCATAGGCCATCTCGGCAAAGGATAGATCCTTGCGGATGACGTTCTCGTCGACCATCCGGCGATAGAGCCCGGCAATGTCCGGCTCGCCCGGCAGGACCAGCGCCGGGATGCGCGCCCAGGCCGCGTCGCCGGTCTCCTCGAAGAGCTGGCGGAAGGCGAGCAGGCGGCGGTAGCCCTGGACCAGCTCGAAGCCCGCGCCGTCCGGACGCGGCAGCACGCGGATCGGGTTGGAAAGGCCGAGATCGCGGATCGAGACGGCCAGCTCGCCCAGCTCCGGATCCTCGCCCGGGATGCGGTCGCGCACCAGCATCGAGGTATGGACGTCCTCGAGGGGCAGGACGCTGACCACATGGCCCGCCTCGCGCAGCGCCACGAATTCATGCGCCAGCGCGTCGTTCTCCTCGCGGATCGCCTCGGCCGCGGTCTTGCGCGCCTTCACCGCCTCGGCATTCTCGGCAATGGCGCTGGCCATCGGTCCGCGCCGGGACGGGGCGTCGGACGGGGCGGGCGCCGCCGGAGCGCTGTCCTCCGGCAGGTCGATGTCGAAAACCCGTCTCCTGCGGCTCATCTATCTGCTCCTTCGATGGCGGCCTTATCCGCGGATAAGGCCGGCTCGCCCATGCTGATCCAGTGCGGCTCCATCACCGATTTGAACTCGGCAAAGGCGCGGTCGAAGCTCGTGCGGGCGCGCCGCCAGGTTTCCCGCGTCATCTCGCGGTAGTCCATCTCGTAGATCGAGTTGAGGAACCGGCCCGACTGCTCGACGGCGCGGGTCATCTCGATCGGCTGCTGCGCGAGCTTCTCGCCGAAGACCTTGCCGAAGGCGTCGAACATCGCGCGGTGCAGCTCGTTGCCCGGCTCGTAGCGGGTCAGGAGGAAGCGGATGTCGTGGAAGGCTTTCGGCAGGGTGACCTTATCCGCGGATAAGGATCCCTCGAACCCGTAGGCGAGATCCTCGAGCGCTTCCGAGAGCTGGCCGATGAAGGAGGTGGTGCTGTCGTATTCCCAGTAGCCGGGGCCCGAGGGAATATACAGCATGTCCGCGGCGAAGACCGCGTTCATCGACTGGTAGCCGATGGCCGGCGGGCAGTCGAAGAAGATCAGGTCCCACTGGTCGTCCGGCAGCTGGTCGAGATAGCGGTTCACCGCGGCGAAGAACGACCACTCCGGGTTCAGGTGCCGGTACTGCGCCGAGGCGAATTCCACGAAGGCGGCGTTGGCGCAGGACGGGATCAGGTCGATGGTCGGCCAGTTGGTCTTCTGGATGAAGTCCGCGACCCGCAGGTCCTGGATGCCGAGATCGGTGATCGAGGAGGGCAGCTTGCGCTGGGGCAGGGCGGTGCCCGAGGCGGCGCCGCGCGGGGCGGCATTCTGCGCTTCGGTTTCGTGGACGAGGTCGCGGGCCATGATGCCCCAGACCGTCCGCTCCTCGCTGACATCGTTCAGCCCCATCGAGTGGGAGAGCGTCGCCTGCGGGTCGAAGTCGACGCAGAGCACCCGGTAGCCGTCGAGCGCCGCGGCATGGGCGAAATGCAGCGCCACGGTCGATTTGCCCGCGCCGCCCTTGAAGTTCGCGATCGCCGTGCGGAAGGCGCGGCCCTTCGGACGGGCAGGCACCAGCGACTTGCCGCGCGGCTTCAGCTTGCGGCGGAGCGTGTTGACCTCCTCCAGCGTGAACCAGCGCTGGCGGCCGTCGGGCTCGACCTTGCCCGCAGGCAGGCTCGGATCGGCGGCCATCTTGCCCCGGAAGGTGTTCTGGTTCAGCCCGAGGATCAGCTCGGCAACCTCCCAGGACGAGAAGCGCCGCAGCGTCTTCTCGCTCTCCGGAGAGAATGTCTGTTCGCGGATCCAGCCCTGCATTTTCAGGGACCGTGTCTGGATCTCCCGTAGATCGCTGTGAGTAAGCACATTGCCTCCAAACGTAGATATCGGCGTTTTCCTGATTTACGCTGAATTTGCATTTTCTGTCGAGCTGTATTCATTATGGAGGGGGAGTTGTCCCGAAGGTGTGCTTTCCCGGGCAATCCACGGGAAAAGCGGTCCGGGGGACGAATCGCCAGGGCAGGCCGCCATAGCCATATGCGCCCAGGCTTCCCTACGGATGGGGGGACATGAAACAGCCCTCCGCTAGAATTGGGGGGACATCTGGCGCCTTTGGCGGGTCATGCAGGACGTCCCCCAATACCAACTCTACCGGATCTGTTTCAGATCAGGATTGGCTCCCAGCCGCTCTCGGTCACGAATCCTTGACAACGCAACCCGCTTCAACGTTAATTTCGGAAAGATCGGGAAAAGCGTTTGAACCTCCCCAGAACAGGACGCATCCCGGCTGGCAGAGACACAGGCAGAGCCACGGAGACGAGCAGGGATGCAGGCCGGGATGACACCCTATCCGGGGGGCGCGCGCAAGCTCGCCGGCCCCGGGGCTTCCTCGATCAAGTACGACTTGCTGACCGCCCTGCTGGTGGCGGCGACCTGCGGCGATGCCGAGACCTCGCGGCTCGCCCTTCGGCTCTCGCTGCTGATCACTGCGCGCTACAACTGGCGGCAGGAACGGTTCACGGTGGGCCAGAAGGAGATCGCCCGGATGTGGGGCGTCACCGAGCGGACGGCCAAGCGCGACATGGCGGCGATGCGCGGCCGCGGCTGGATCGAGGTCTCCATGCCGGCGGCGCGGGGCAGGGTGGCACAGTACCGGATCCTCTTCGATGCGGTGCTGCGGGCGACCTCCGGCTACTGGAACGCGGTCGGGCCGGATTTCGCCGCGCGGATGTCCGAGACACCGGAGGCCCCCGGAGAGACGCCCGCCAATGTCGTGCCGCTGCAGAAGCCCGCAGGGGCCTTGCCGGCGATGGACGGAACGCTCTGGTCGCGGGCGCTGGCGGAGCTCGCCGCGAAGGACCCGGCCATGGCGGGCGCGTGGTTTGCGCGGCTGGCCGAGGTCGATGCCGAGGGCGGGACGCTCACCCTGATGGCGCCCTCGCGCTTCGTGGCGGCCTATGTGGAGACGCATTTCCAGACGCGCATCCTCGCCGCAGTCTCGTCGCAGGACACCTCGATCCGGAGCATCGAGCTGCTCTGGCCCGACATGCCGGGATGAGGCCGGGTTACCGGACATGGCAGGCAGGGGAGACATGCGGCGCTTAATGTCTTCCAGCATCCGGAAACCGCCGCAGCCACGGCAGGGAAGCCGTGCTGTCCGGACCGGATCAGAAGCCGAAGCTGGCGGTGATCCCGAAGAGCGGCGCCACGTCATAGCCGCTCTGGCCGACCGTGTTGCCGTCGCTGTCCTCGAATTTCATCTTGCCGTCGAAGGCTGCGCCGACGAAGCCCGAGACCCGCGCGGCGCGGGACGGGTGCCAGCTGGCCGAGAGCACGACCGGGACCGAGGTGTTGGTGCCGATGCCGCCCGGCACGTCGCTGTCGTCATCCATGCGGAACTGCACCTTCTCGGTGCGCGCGGTCAGGCCGACGCGCCATTCCGGCGAGGTCTCGTAGCTCAGCGACAGGCCGGGGCCGCGGGTCGCGCCGATATAGGGTCCGTTGGTCAGGGTCAGCCGGTCGGTCATCTTCCAGTCGATGATCAGGATCGGGGTCACGTCGGTTTCGTCGTCGAGCCCCTGGTAGACGCCGAGCCCCGGACCGATGGTCAGGGACGGCGAGAGCTTCCAGCTGATCCCGGCCAGGACCGAGGCGGTGCTGGCATCGTCGAGGCTGGCTCCGGCTTCCCCGGCATAGCCGATCTGGGGCAGGAGGAAACCCGTCGCCGTCTCGGAGACGCGCATCCGCAGGGGCGCGCCGAGCGTCACCTCGCGCACGTCGATCGGGCTGGTGAGGTCGTTGCGGCCGCTGAAGTCGTAGTCGCTGCCGCCGATCCGGAGGCTCACGCCATAGCTCAGCCCGCCGGGATCGGCCGTGACTGCCCGGGCGCTGGCCTGCCAGCGGGTCAGGGAGATCTTGCCGCCGCGGTCGAAATCGGTCTCGGGCATGATCAGGACCCCGGCCTCGGTCCCGAAACGCAGTCCGGCGGGGATGTCCTGCGCGGCCGCCGGAAGGGCGAGAAGCAGAAGGGCGGAGGCAAGGCAGGATCGGTGCATGGCGCAACTCGCTACTGGAATACCGCGCGACATGTAGCACCCCGGACCCGCATTGGTAAACATCGCGGTCGTGGCATGGGGGGCGAGGGTGCGTGTTTCCGCTGCCTTTCGCAACGGCAGGGCCGGGAAGACGGGCAGCTATACGGGCGCAGCGCTATATGGGTGCGCGGCGGCCGGAGGCGGCTCCGCAGGGGCAGGAACGCCCGCCTGCCATCGGTAGCGGCGTGGCACCGGCCCGGGCCAGGAGAGACGACTGGACGCCTGCACAGGGCGAGCCCTGGCGGGCGCTCGGCTGCTGCAAGGGCCTTAACAGGGGGCTGAAATAGTCGGGTGGGCGGAGAGGCTTGCGCGCTTTCGGCGGCGCTAGCCTGACGATCCGGCTTTTTCCGCCTCGCAGCATCGGGCTATTGCGGTCAGAGACTTCAGACGGCCAGCAGCCCGCGAAACTTGCCGCCACGAGCGTGCGGAGGAATATGGACTGCACCCTGCTCGTCGCCGCGATAGACGGCCTGCGCCGCGCCTTCCACCGTCTTGGACCAGCCGAAGAGCGCCTCAATGCGCTTCCGGTGCTTCAGCGACTGCACTGCCCTTGTGCTGCGTGGTCCGGCCGTCGATGGCGGAGCCCCGTGCCTTCCGCGCGCCATGCGGGGCCGTCGGCAATCCGCGACGAACCAGGCCGTATCGTGCGCGCGCCAGCGGCCGCCCGGGCCGAGCCCTGCGCGTTGCGGTTCATCCTGTCCAGCGCCGTCTTGCGCTCGGCATGGCCGTCGGCCCGGGTCCTGTCGCGCTGGACGGCAAAGCTATTGCGCAATCGGCCTGTTCCTCGGACCGGTAGCGGAACACGCGTTGCATCCTTCACGGCATGCTCTACGAAGTACAGCATCGTGCCAGTCCCGGGCGGCTTCCTTTAGAGCCGTGCATCCGGATTTCTGGCTGGCCCCCCCGCCGCGCTGGAACACTTCTCTTCCCTGGAGCCCATTTCGGCGGTCGCTGGCGGGGCGTGACATCGAGCGGGTGTCCGGGGGGCGCTGTTGCACAAATCATCTGATGACCGCAGTTCCCCTTTCCCCGGACACACCTATCCCAGTGCCACGGTGACCGGGATGCCGAGGGCCGTGAAGCGGTTGAGGAATGAGCGGCAAGCGCCATTGGTTCGAGCGCAGCCGCGAGTGCGCGGATCTGGACCTCCGCCACCTGGCGGTCGAAATCCCGCGACATCAGCCGCTGGCCGAGCAACTTCACGCAGTTCATTTTCGTTTCCACCCTGCTCCGGCGGTGGTACCCGCTCCAGTTCCGCCAGAGCGCCCGGCCAAGTGCTTCGATGCTCACAGGATCTCGTTGGGTGCCCGGGCTCCGGCTGTATCCGGCTTCCATGGTCGCGCATTTCGGTGGGGCGGAATGACCGCCGCCGCGCCACGGGCGGCGACGGCGTCGTGGCAGGCGCGCGTGTCGTAGGCGTCGCCAGCGGTGCTCGAACCGATGGCGCATACGCGGCAACTCGGCAGAGACCGTCGCGATGTCCTGATCCGGGCCGATCTGCTTGAGGAGGTCCGGCAGCATCGGCGCGTCGCCGACATTGCTCGAGGTGACCTCGACCGCCCGGATCTCCAGCGTTTCCTCGTCCATGCCGAGGTGGATCTTGCGCCACATGCGCCGCGTGGAGGCGCAGCAGCCTGGCGCGCCTTTCGGCGGATGGCGCTATGATCGGCTATCGGCAACAGGTCAGCCGCTCCGAGGCGATCGAGGGAGGGCCAAAGCCGGCGTAGAGCAGCTCGAATTCGGCATAGGCAATCGAGGGCCTTGCCCGTGGGCCCGGCCCCATGGCGGCTCCATGGCTCAGATCACAGACCGCCGGATCTTCTGCAGTGGATGCCGGACGGGTTCTGCGCCTCGGGACCGGCATGGCTGGACGGCGATCCGCGCGTCTCGTCCGTCCCGCGCGTGCTCTGTCTCCGCCGTTGGTCCGCCGGTAATAGGTCATGTTCCGCAGCCGGCGTCGAGGTTCGCTGCTACAGCGGCCCGCTGGACAGTGCCGGCAGAGACAGGAGCTTGCGCAGGGACTATCAGGCTTCCGCTGTCTGCGACGACCATGCCCCGCGTGGGGGATATGCCTTGGGACGGTAGAGGGCAGAGCTGACACCCTGTCAGCACCGCCGCGCCGGAGAGGGGCTCGCGCAAGCGTCCCACCTTCCGCTCGGGGTCGCGGACTGCCTTGGCTGGTCGGCAGGTCTGGGGCTGGTGTCTTTGGTCATGGTGTCCGGTCGGGCTGGATAGGTGTCAGGGCATCCGGCGCACCGGTTCCGAAACGGCGCTTCGGGGCGCGCGCGGAAATCGGGAGCCCGTCCGCTTGATCCCTGGCAATTCCGGCGGGGCCGCGCCTGCAGGAATCAGGACGGGGCCGGAGCGCAGTGCCATTGGGGGCCGACTTGGCGACAGGGCGCGGGAGGCCGCGCCGCGGGGCGGTGCGGCCAGTCCGGGTGTCGGGAAAGGACCTGCCGCCGATGTCGGCGGCGGGCAGGGGGCAAGCTCAGGGACGCAGCGCGTCTCCGCTGTCGGCGTCGAAGAGCATCACCTGGCCCGGATCGATCGTCACCGAGAGCGTGCCGCCGGGCGGGACCGGGCTGCGCCCGGCAAGGCAGATGGTCAGCGCCGGGTCGGTATCGGTGACGAGGAAGGACTGGCTGCCGGTGGCCTCGACCACCGCGACGGGCAGCGCCAGCGCCCCCGGCGTGCCGGGATCGCAGGGCTGCAGATGCTCCGGGCGCAGCCCCGCCGTGACCGGACGCCCGGGCGTGGCGCCGGAGATGGCGAGGCAGGGCGCGCCGGGCAGGTCGAGATGGACCGCGTGCCCGTCCGCCGTCACCCGCCCGGGCACGAAATTCGTCGCCGGCGAGCCGATGAAGCCCGCCACGAACTGGTTGGCCGGCCGGTCGTAGAGCTCCATCGGCGCGCCCTGCTGCTCGATCCGCCCGGCGCGCAGCACGACGACATGATCGGCCATGGTCATCGCCTCGACCTGGTCATGGGTGACATAGACCGAGGTCGCGCCCAGCCGGTCATGCAGGCGGCGCACTTCGGCGCGCATCTGGACCCGCAGCGCGGCGTCGAGATTGGAGAGCGGCTCGTCGAAGAGGAAGGCCTTGGGATTCCTCACGATGGCGCGCCCCATGGCGACCCGCTGGCGCTGGCCGCCCGAGAGCTCGCGCGGGTAGCGCTCGAGCAGCGCCTCGAGCCCGGTGATCCGCGCGACCTCCTCCGCCTTGCGGTCGGCCTCGGCGCGGGGAATGCCCTTCAGCCGCAGCGAGTAGGTCAGGTTCTGCCGCACGGTCTTGTGCGGGTAGAGCGCGTAGGACTGGAAGACCATGGCCAGGTCGCGCTTCCTCGGCGGGGTGCCGGTCATGTTGGCGCCCGCGATCCGCAGCGCGCCGCCCGAGACCTTCTCCAGCCCGGCGATGGTGCGCAGCAGCGTGGACTTCCCGCAGCCCGAGGGCCCGACCAGCGCCACGAAGGTGCCCTTGGGGATCGCCAGGTCGATGCCCTTGAGCGCATGATAGGCGCCGTAATGCTTGTCCACCCCGTCGAGTTCGATCTGAAGCTGGGTCATTTGAGGGCTCCGGAAGTCAGGCCGCTGACGATGCGGCGTTGCAGCAGGACGAAGATGGCGAGGACCGGGGTCACGTAGATGGCGGCATAGCTCATCACCCCCGACCAGTCGGAAGAGTTCGGCCCCATGAAGGATTGCAGGCCGACGGTGGCGGGCTGCAGCTCGCGCGTGCCGATCATCGAGCGGGCGTAGACGTATTCCCCGAAGGACTGCAGGAAGACGAGCACGCCGGTGACGAGGATGCCGTTGCGCGCCAAGGGCACCATGATCGTCAGGAAGGCGCCGACGCGGGAATTGCCGTCGACCAGCGCCGCCTCCTCCAGCTCGGCGGGGACCTGCAGGAAGGCCGCGCGGGTGAGCACGATATAGAGCGGCAGCATCTTCGCCGCCTGCGCCAGGATCACCGCGCCGCGCGGCCAGTCCATCAGCCCGATCTGGTTGAAGAAGACGAAGATCGGCGTGACCATCAGCGAGGAGGGCAGCACCTGCATCATCAGCACCGCGAAGAGCGCCACGTCGATCCAGACCGATTTCACCCGCGACATCGCATAGGCGCAGCCGGTGCCGAAAAGCACGACCAGCACCGTAGTGCCGCCGGCGATGAGAACCGAGTTCTTCAGGTAGCTCGCCATCTGCAGCCGGGTCCAGACCTCGCCGAAGATCGGCGTCGGGTCCTCGGGCCAGAAGCTTGGCGGATAGGCCATGATCTCGGTGCCGCTCTTCAGCGCGGTGACATACATCCAGTAGAGCGGAAAGAGGTAGATGGCGGCGAGGAGGATCCCCGCCAGCATCAATGCGTTTCCCTTGAGCCTGTCCATCAGTACACCTGTTCATGGCGGGTGGAGCGGACATAGATCGCCGCGAGCCCGATGACGAAGCCGATCATCAGCACCGAGATCACGCTGCCCAGCCCGATCTGGTATTCCTGGAAGCTCAGCTGCCAGGACCAGTACTGCATCACGTTCGAACTGTTCGACGGTCCGCCCTGGGTGAGCCCGGCGAAGAGGTCGAACTGCTGCAGGGTGAAGATCGTGCCGAGCGAGATCACCGCGCCGAGCTGGGCGCGCATCAGGGGCAGGGTGATGGTGAGAAACCGCTGCACCCGCGTCGCGCCGTCCATCTCGGCCGCCTCGTAGAGGTCCTCGGGGATGCCCGCCAGCCCGACCGAAAGCAGGATCAGGTTGAAGGGCACGCCGAGCCAGATATTGGCGATGATCACCGACCACAGCGAGCGCGCCGGATCGGAGAGCCAGAAGATGTTCTCGTCGATGATCCCGAGGCTCTTCAGCGCGTAGTTCAGCACGCCGAAATCGCCCGCGAGGATCCAGGACCAGATCGCGCCGACAACCAGCGGCGGCATGATCCAGCCAGCCAGGAACAGCCCCCGCAGGAAGCTCGCGCCCGGAAAGCGCAGTTCGAAGAACAGCGCCAGCGCGAAGCCGAGGACCAGCTGCAGCGAGACCGAGGCGATGACGAAGACCGCGGTGTTGCCGAGGATCTGCGGCATCTCGGGGGCGGAGATCACCTCGCGGTAGTTGTCGAGCCCGACGAAGGGCCGGTCGAAGGAGGCGAGCGAGAAGAGGTCGACCTCCTGCAGCGACATGATCAGGTTGTAGACCAGCGGCCAGGCCGAGAAGACCGCGAGATAGCCGAGCGCAGTCAGCACCAGGAGCGTGTCGAAGCCGCGCCCGTCTATGAGCCCGCCCAGGGAAAACCCCGGGCGGAGACTGCGGGGCAGGGGCAGGGCCTGCATCTCAGTCGAGGACACGGTCGATTTTCCCCTGCGCGGTCGCCAGCGCTTCCTCGGGCGTCGCCTGCCCGGTCAGCGCCGATTGCATCGCGCCCTGGATCGCCTTGGAGATCTGCGGCCACTCGGGCGAGGGGCCGCGGTTGCGGGCGTATTTCATCGACTCCTCGAAGACCCGGTAGATCGCCTCGTTCTGCGGGTTCTCCACAGTGACATCGGCGGCCGGCAGATAGCCGAACTCGTTCCAGACCCGCGGCATCTGGGCATAGAGGAATTCGAGGAAGCGGAAGGCCTCGTCGGGATGGTCGGTCGAGGCCAGGATCACGTTGTCGCCCTCGCCGAGCGCCGAGGCGCGTTCGCCGCCTGCTTCCGGCATCGGCAGGAGCGCGGCGCGGTATTCGAACTGCGCGTCCTTCGCCATCCGCGGCAGCTCCCACGGGCCCGAGATCGCCATCGCGGCATTGCCGGCATTGAAGGTCGCGGTGCTGTCCCACTGGCTGCGGATCAGCGTGTCGGGCGAGGCGAGCTTCTCGTCGAGCAGCGACTTCCAGAAGCCGAGCGCCTTCGCGCCGCCCTCGGTATCGACCTTGTCGTAATCGCCTCCGGCCATCTGCAGCCAGGGCAGGAACTGGAACGTGCCCTCTTCGGTCGCGACCGCCGAGAAGGCCAGACCGTAGACATTGTCGTCGGGGTCGCTCAGCGCCTCGGCTGCCGATTTCAGCTCGGCCCAGGTCTGGGGCGGCTGGTCGGGATTGAGCCCCGCGGCGCGGAACAGGTCGGCATTGTAGTAGAGCGCGATCGTGTTCGCCCCGCGCGGCAGGCCGTAGATGCCGTCCTTCCAGCTCACCGAGGAGAGCGGGCCGGGGAAGATATCCGCCTTGTCGACGATCTCCGAGGCCTCGATCCGCGGCGCGATGTCCAGCAGCAGCCCGCGCGAGGCCAGAAGCGCGACTTCCGGGTTGTCGACATAGGTCACGTCCGGCGCGTCGCCTGCCGCGATGGCGCGGGCCAGGTCGTTGATCATGTCGCGGAACTGCACCGTGCGGACATTGATCCGGATGTCGGGATTGGCCTCCTCGAACTCCTTCGCCAGAACGTAGTGGTATTCGCCCGGATCGTCGATCGTCCACAGATCGAGAACCGTCGGATCGGCCGATGCGGCCAGGGGCAGAAGCCCCGCAGCGCCGGCCAGCAGTGCTGCCTTCGCAGTCATGTTCAGTCCCATCCTGTCCTCCCTCAGGCTGATGGCGGCCGCGCCCCTCCCGGGCGCGGCTGGTATTTCAGGCGCTTTCGCGCAGGAGCGACGGATCGCCCCCTTCATAGGCCGAGCTCTCGTCGACGAAGCGGCCGCCGCGCGCGGTCTTCAGATGCTCGAGCGCATGCAGCTGCCCGGTCATTTCCAGCGCGTCGCGGTAGACCGGATCGTGCCAGCCCTCGATGTCGATGGAGCCGGTGTAGCCCGCCAGCCGCAGCTCGGTGACGACGTCGGTCCAGTTCGTGTCGCCGAAGCCCGGCGTGCGCATGAAGACATGCGGCAGCTTGCCGAAAATGCCGTGTTCGCGGATCACGTCCCAGCGGATCGTCGCGTCCTTGCCGTGGACGTGGAAGATCTTCGGCCCCCATTTGCGGATCTGCGGCAGCGGGTCGATCAGGTAGACCATCTGGTGGCAGGGCTCCCATTCCAGACCGAAATTATCCTCCGGCGTCTCGTTGAAGATCAGCTCCCAGGCGTCGGGGTTGTGTGCGATGTTCCAGTCGCCGGTCTGCCAGTTGCCGTCCATGGCGCAGTTCTCGAAGGCGATCTTCACCCCCTTGTCGGCGGCGCGCTTGCCCAGCTCGGACCAGATCTCGCGGTAGCGCGGCAGGCTCTCGGGCAGCGGGCGGCCGCGCAGGCGGCCGGTGAAGCCCGCCACGCAGGTCGCGCCGAAATGATGCGCGTTGTCGATGCAGTCCTTCCAGCCCTGCAGCGTGTCGAGATCGAGCGGCTGCTCCTCCAGCGGATTGCCGAACATGCCCAGCGTCGACATGGTGATGTCGCGGTCGCCGATCGCGTCGCGGCAGCGCTTGCCCAGCTCCGCCACATCCTGTCCGTTGGTGGTCTGCCAGAAGAAGGGCTCGAAGCTCTCGAAGCCCATGTCTGCGATCTGGCCGATCCGCGCGGCGGCGGCGCCGCCCGAGGCCGAAATCATGGTGCCGATGCGCAATGCGTCCTTGCTCATATGCTGTCTCCTAGACGTCGATGGTGACACGGGCGCGGCGTTCCGCGCTGTCGATTGCGGCCAGAACCATGGCGAGGCTCCGGATATTGTCCTCGGCGGCGGTCTCGGGCAGGCGCCCGGTCTCCACCGCAGAGAGGAATTCGTCGATCACGCTGGCATGGCCCAGCGTGCGGCCGGGATCGGGCGGCTCGGGCACTTCGGCGGGGGACACCGCGCGCAGGAGCCCCTCGGTCCCGGTGACCCGGCCGATCCGCAGATCCTCCGCCCCGTCCCAGGTTGCCGTGCCCTCGGTGCCGGTCACCCGCCAGGCGCCCTCCCAGGAGGTGTTCGCCCCCTCCGCGCACCAGGAGCCGCGATAGGTGAAGGTCACGCCCTCGGGGAATTCGAAGATCGCGCTGGCCGCCGCGCCATGGGCGTACCAGGAGCCGGGCGGGTTGGTTTCGTGGCAGTAGACTGCCTGCGGCGCCGCGCCGATCAGGTAGCGTGCGGCGTCGAGCGTGTGGATCGACATGTCGAGGAGCAGCACATGGTCCATCTCCTCGCGGAAGCCGCCGAAATGCGCGCCGACGAAGAAATCGCAATGCACCCCGGTCAGCCGCCCGATCCGGCCCTCCTCGACCACCCGGCGCAGGCGGCGGATGCCGGGAACGAAGCGGCGGTTCTGCACCACCGCATGGATCCGCCCGGCGTCCCGCGCCGCCTCGATCAGCGCGGCGGCATCGGCGAGGCTCTCGGCCATCGGCTTCTCCGACAGCACGTGGCAGCCATGGGCCAGCGCGGTCTCCACCACCGGACGCCGCGCGCCGGGGATCACCACGTCGAAGACGATATCGGGCTTCACCCGTTCCAGCATCGCGTCCAGGTCGGTCCCGGTGGCGGCCTCCGGCTTGCCGGCCTCTCGCGCCAAGTGGCGCGCGCGGCCCGGATCGAGATCGACGAAGCCCGCAAGCTCTAGCCGTTCCGCAGCAAGCGGAACCTGCGAAATCGCGCGCAGCCAGCCCTCGGACATGGCTCCGCACCCCGCCATGACGGCGCTCAACATTCTGGCTTTCCTCCCATCGTTCCGGCCGACTCGTGCGACCGTAAACGATTACGACCCTAGTCTTGCGGCTCCGAACCTGTCAACAAGGAACCGTAAACGTTTTTGGAACTTGCGGAGCGCGAAGAGGGCGGATGATCGGAATCAAGGATCTGGCACGGCATCTCGACATCTCGATCGGCACGGTGTCGCGCGCGCTCAACGGCCGCCCGGACGTCAATCCGGCGACGCGCGCCCGCGTGCTGCAGGCCGCGGAGGAGCTGGGCTATGTCCCGAACCAGTCCGGCCGGTCGCTGAAGGCGGGGGCGACGAACACGGTCGGCTTCATGGTGATGACCAGCCAGGGCGGCACGACCGGGGCGTCGAGCTTCTTCATGGAGGTCGCGGCGGGCATCCAGGAGGTGCTGCGCGAGGAGGGCATGGATCTGGTGATCCTGCCCTGCAGCCGCGACGAGGAACCGGCCGCCTATCTGCAGCGCATGGTGGCGCGCCGGATCGTCGACGGCATGATCATCACCGCCACGACCCGGGGCGACCCGCGCGTCGGGCTGCTGTCGCGGCTGCGCATACCCTTCGTGACGCTCGGGCGCAGCGGGCCGGCCGACAGCCACGCCCATGTCGATCTGGATTTCGCGCATGCCGCGCGGGACAGCGTGGCGCGGCTCGTCGCGGCGGGGCACCGCCGGATCGCCGCCTTCCTGCCCGAGGGCGAGGCCAATCTCGCCTATGTCTATCACGACGCCTACCGTGCCGCGCTGGAGCGGGCCGGGATCGGCTACGACCCGGCGCTGGTCCTGCGCGTGCCGCGCGAGGCCGAGGGGGCGTTGACGGCACTGGCGCGCTGGAAGGACATGCCGGACCGGCCGCGCGCCGCGGTGATGACCGACAGCCTCTGGGCCATCGGCTTCTATCACGGGCTGCGCGAGGCGGGGCTGGAACCGGGGCGCGACCTGGCGCTGATCGGCTTCCTCGAAAGCCGCCAGACCCGCTTCCTGACGCCGCCGCTCTCCTGCTACCGGTTCGAGCATGCCGAGATCGGCCGCGCCCTGGCGCGCCGTCTGGTCGCCGGGATCCCCCGCAAGGACGCCGGAGAGGCGGCGGCCGGTCCCGTGCTCTTCCAGGGCAGCTTCGTCGAGGGCGGCAGCTCTGCGGTAGGCTGATGTCATATCCGTGTTCCCTCGCCCGATTTTGATGTACGATACTCAAAACGGCAAGGAGCGGCAATGACGGGACGTGACGGCGGCAGGAAGGCAGAGCAGGGGGCAGGGCGCCCGACCGTGCGCGATGTGGCCCGCGAGGCGGGGGTCAGCCTGGCCACGGTCGACCGGGTGCTCAACGAGCGTCCCGGCGTGCGCAAGGTGACGGCCAAGCGGGTTGCCGACGCGATGGCGCGGCTCGGCTACCAGCGCGACATGGCGGCGGCCAACCTCTCCAAGCGGCGCCACTACCGAATGGCGTTCCTGCTGGCAGAGGGCACCAACAGCTTCATGCACATGCTGCGCGACGCGGTCGGCAACACCGCCTCCTTCACCAGCATGGACCGGATCGACCTGCGCACCGTTCTGGTCCCGCCCTTCGATGGCCCGGCGCTTGCGGCGGCGCTCGACGCGCTCGACCCCGAGGAGATCGACGGGGTCGCTGTCGTCGCCACCGACTCGCCCGAGGTGCGCGATGCCATCGCCCGGCTGAGCGCCCGCGGCGTCTATGTCCTGACACTCGTCTCCGACGCGCCGACCTCGATGCGCGCCAGATTTGTCGGCATTGACAACGTGGTAGCAGGACGGACGGCGGCCGGTCTGCTGGGCCGCTTCTGCCCGGCGCCGGGGCGGATCTGCATCGTGATGGGCTCGGCGCTCCTGCGCGACCATGTCGAGCGGCGCCTCGGATTCGAGACGGTGATCGCCAGGGAATACCCGCATCTCTCCTGCCTGCCGCCGATCGAGGGCCGCGACGACGCCGAAACCGTCGGGCGGCTGCTTTCCGCGCAGCTGAAGGCCGAACCCGGGATCGCGGGCATCTACAATCTCGGCGCCGGCAATCGCGGCATTGTCCGCGCGCTGGAGGAGCGCGCCGCCGGACCCCGCATCCCGGTCGTGGTGCACGAGCTCACCCCCTATGCGCGCAGCGCGCTGATCTCGGGGGTCTTCGACGCCGTCATCAACCAGGATGCCGGCCACGAGATCCGCAGTGCCGTCCGCATCCTCAAGGCGCTGATCGACGGCCGCCCGACCTTCGATGCGCAGGAGAGCATCTGCATCGACATCTACATGCGCGACAACCTGCCGTGAGACGGGCGATGCTGCGCTGCGTCGTGGAATGACGGTTGTCAATTTCCGAATCTGATGTACGTTACTCAAATATGAAGCCGGGCCAACCCGGCCGCGAGACGCCGGACGGAGCCGGCATCATCTGGGAGGATAGAATGAAGACCATCGCAGGGGCGGCGGCGCTATGCGCTTTTGCCGTCGCGGGAGCGCATGCAGAGACCTCGGTCAAGGTGCTGCGCCCGGAATCGAACAGCCCCGAGCTGCAGCAGTTCTGGCAGGACGTGATCGCGGAATACGAGGCCGCGCATCCCGATGTGGATGTCGAGATCGAGTATTTCGCCTCCGAGGCCTACAAGACCAAGCTGCCGACCATGCTGCAATCGGACGCGCGGCCGGACCTGATCTACAGCTGGGCCGGCCTGACACTGGTCGACCAGGTCAAGGCGGGGCTGGTGCAGGACATCTCTGCCTCGCTCGACCAGGAGTATCTGGACAGCTTCGCCCCGGGTGCGCTCGCGGCCTTCAGCGACGGAGAGGCGGTCTACGGCCTGCCGATGACCGCGCGGCTGGTGGTGTTCTTCGCCAATGAGCAGCTGACCGACAAGGCCGGGATCGACCTCTCGGCCATCCGCACCTGGGACGACTTCCTCGGCGCGGTCGCGACCTTGAAGGAGGCGGGCATTACGCCGCTGGTCTCGGGCGGCAAGGACAAGTGGCCGCTGCATTTCTACTACAGCTACCTGGTGCTGCGCGAAGGCGGGGCCGAGGCGATCCGCGCGGCGATGGAGGGCGACGACGAGGGCTTCGAATCCGCGCCCTTCGTGGCGGCCGGGCAGAAGATGGCCGATCTCGCCGCGCTGGAGCCGTTCCAGCCGGGCGTGCTCTCGGCCTCGGCCGAGCAGGGCAACACCATGTTCGGCGAGGGCAAGGGCGCCTTCCTGCTGATGGGGGACTGGGCCTATACCCAGACGATCGGCGTCGACGAGGGCGAGCTGCTGGAAGGCAGCCTGAAGATCCTGCCCTTCCCGGCGATCGAGGGCGGCGCAGGCGATCCGGCGGGGACGCTGGGCGGCATCAACGGCTATGCGGTCACCACCGGCGCCCCGCCCGAGGCGCTCGATTTCCTGAAATTCCTGGTCAATGCCGAGCATCAGCGCGAGGGCGCGCGCCGCGGCCTCTTCGTGCCGGTGATCCAGGGCACGGGGGACGCCATCCAGGTGCCCTTCACCCAGGAGATCAACGCGATGATCGAGGCCTCGCCCGCGCACCAGATCTTCCTCGACCAGTATCTCGGCGCCTCGGTGGGCGGCACGGTCAACGACATCTCGGCCGAACTGGTCTCGGGGGATGTCACGCCCGAGGATGCCGCCGCGCGCATCCAGGAAGCCTGGGAGTTCCGCTAGGACGCGGGCCCGTCCAAGCGGCACCTGGCTGCGCCGTTCTCCCGGCGGCGCAGCCGCATTCGATGCAATTCCATCAAAGAGGCCGAGCTTCATGGCTGCCGTCGAGATGACTGCGGAGCAGCCCTCCGCAACCGAGAAGCTGCGCCGCCGGCTGACCAGCGGGCGCATGACCGCCACGCTGGTGCTGCTGCCGCCCGCGCTGATCCTTTTCACCCTCTTCGTGATCTATCCGCTCGCGGGATCGGGGGTCTACGCCTTCTACGACTGGAACGGCTACAACACGCCCACCGATTTCGTCGGCTTCGCCAATTTCGAGCGCATGGCCGGGCATTCGGTCTTCCAGCAATCGGTGATGAACTCGCTCAAGGTCATCGCCGTGTCGCTTCTGGTGCAGCTGCCGCTGGCGCTGCTGCTGGCCCTGCTGATCTACCGCCGCACGCCCGAGAACACGGTCTTCCGGCTGATCTTCTTCCTGCCCTACATCCTCGCCGAGATCGCCGCCGGTCTGATCTGGAGCTTCATCGTCGACGGCAATTACGGCGTGGTCGCCGACCTGACCCGCGCGCTGGGGCTGGAGCCCTATTTCATCACCTCCGACCGCAGCTGGGCCTTCACTGCGGTGATGGTGGTGATCGTCTGGAAATACTTCGGCTTCCACATGATGATCTACATCGCCGCGCTGCAGGGCGTGCCGAAGGACATGATCGAGGCGGCGCGGATCGAGGGGGCCAGCCGGTTCGAGGTCGTCCGCCATGTCCAGATCCCGATGATCAAGCCCGCGATCATCGTCTCGGTCTTCTTCTCGGTGATCGGCGCGCTGCAGGTCTTCGACGTGGTCATCCCGCTGACCAATGGCGGGCCGGCGAACTCGTCGCACACCATCGTCACCTATCTCTACACCTTTGGCCTGGCGCGGCTGAAGATCGGCTACGGCTCGGCCATCGGGGTGACGCTGTTCATCGCCGCCGTGCTGGTTGCGGTCTTCTACCAGCGCCTGTTCATGAGGAAGCCCGCATGACCCGCGCCAACCTGATCCGCCAGATCCTCCGCATCGGCTTCCTGTGCATCGTGGCGAGCTTCGTCCTCGGGCCGCTGCTGGCCACCGTGCTGGGCGGGTTCAAGTCGAACGATGAAATCCAGACCAGCGCGCTGAGCCTGCCCGCGACCTGGCGCACCGACATCTATGCCGACATCCTCGCCGATCCGGGCTTCTGGCGCTACCTGGGCAATTCGCTGGTGATCTCGGTCGCCACGGTGGCGCTGACCCTGCTGATCGGCGCGGCCGCCGCCTATGTCTTCGCGCAGGTGCGGTTCTTCGGGTCGCGGATGCTCTTCTCCTACCTGTCGCTGGGGCTGATGTTCCCCTTCGCCACCGCGATCCTGCCGCTCTTCGTGCAGGTCCGCGACCTCGGGCTGCTGGACACCTACTGGGCGGTGATCCTGCCGCAGACCGCCTTCGGCCTGTCGCTGGCGATCCTGCTCTTCCGCACTTTCTTCGGCGAGCTGCCGAAGGAGCTCTTCGAGGCCGCCTATGTCGAGGGCTGCGGCTATGTCCGCTTCTTCTGGCAGTTCACCCTGCCGCTCTCGACGCCGATCCTGGCGACGGTGGGCGTCTTCGTCTTCGTGCAGAGCTGGAACAACTTCCTGCTGCCGCTCGTCGTGCTGAACTCGCGCGAGGCCTTCACCTGGCCCTTGGGCATGATGCAGTACCGCGGCGAATACGCGGTCGAATGGAACCGCACCCTCGCCTTCGTCACCCTCACCATCCTGCCGGCCGTCGTCTTCTTCGTCGCCGCGCAGAAATACATCGTCGCCGGTCTGACCGGGGGCGCCGTCAAGGGCTGAACCATGACCGCAATGATCCGCAATCCGATCCTAAAGGGCTTCAACCCGGACCCCTCGATCATCCGCGTGGGCGAGGACTACTACATCGCCACCTCCACCTTCGAATGGTTCCCGGGCGTGCAGATCCACCATTCGCGCGACCTGCAGAACTGGCGGCTGCTCTGCCGTCCGCTCGATCGCGCGAGCCAGCTCGACATGCGCGGCGCCGAGGAGTCGGGCGGCGTCTGGGCGCCCTGCCTGACCCATGCCGATGGCAGGTTCTGGCTGATCTACTCCGATCTGAAGCGCCGCACCGGCGCCTTCAAGGACAGCCGCAACTACCTGGTCACCGCCGAGAATATCGAAGGGCCCTGGTCCGATCCCATCTACCTCAATTCCTCGGGCTTCGACCCCTCGCTCTTCCATGACGAGGACGGGCGGAAATACCTGCTGAACATGGTCTGGAACCACCGCAGCCAGGAAAAGGGCGGCAAGTTCGGCGGCATCCTGCTGCAGGAATACTCGGTCGCGGAGGAACGGCTGGTCGGGCCCGTCACCAATATCTACCGCGGCACCGACCTGAAGCTGACCGAGGGCCCGCATCTCTATCGCCGCGACGGCTGGTACTGGCTGCTGACCGCCGAGGGCGGGACCGAGTACAACCACGCCGTCACCATGGCGCGGTCCCGGACCCTCCTCGGCCCCTACGAGACCGACCCGGCCAAGCACATGCTGACCTCGAAGGACGCGCCCGACGCGGCGCTGCAGCGCGCGGGCCATGCCGATATCGTCGAGACCCAGACGGGCGAGCATTACATGGTGCATCTGTGCTCGCGGCCCCTGCCGGGGCTGCGCCGCTCGGTCTGCGGACGGGAAACCGCGATCCAGAAGATCATCTGGGAACCGGGCGCCTTCCCGCGGCTCGCCCATGGCGGCAATGTCCCGGCGATCGAGGTCGCGGCGCCGGATCTGCCCGCGCAGCCCTGGAACGAGCCGCAGCAGGAGTTCGACTTTGCCCCCGGCCCGCTGCCCGCGCCGCTGCAATGGCTGCGCACGCCGGAGGCCGACCGCATCTTCTCGCTCGAGGCGCGCCCGGGCTGGCTGCGGCTCTATGGCCGCGAGTCCCCCGGCAACCGCTTCGAGCATGCCGTGGTGATGCACCGCCAGACCGAATGGGCCTATGACGCCGAGACCGAGCTCGACTTCGCCCCGGCTGGCTACCTGCAGATGGCGGGGCTCATGTGCTACTACAACGCCTATCTCTTCCACTATCTCGCCGTCACCGCGACCGAGGACGGCGCGCGCGAGCTGATCGTCATGTCTGTGAAGGGCGACTACCCGGCCGGCGCGCTCGACTACCCGCTCGACCCGGTGCCGCTGCCCGCCGAGGGACCAATCCGGCTCGGCGTCTCGGTTGATCGCGAGAGCCTGCGCTTCCGCTACGCGCTGCCCGGCGGCGACTGGCAGGAGCTTCCCGTCACGCTCGATGCGTCGCTGCTGGCCGACGAGGCGGCGGGCAATGCCTGCGGCAGCCATACCGGCGCCTTCGTCGGCATGGCCGCCCATGACATCGCGGGCACCGCCACGCCTGCCGATTTTTCCCGTTTCAGCTACGCGCCCCGCCCGGCGTGACAGGAGGCCATCATGGCAGAGGTCAGACTAGACGACATCACCAAGAGCTTCGGCGCGCTGACCGTGATCCCGGAGCTGAATCTGCTCGTCCCGGACGGCTCCTTCACCGTGCTGGTCGGGCCCTCGGGCTGCGGCAAGTCCACGCTTCTGCGGATCATCTCGGGGCTCGAGACGCCGACCAGGGGCCGCGTCGTGATCGGCGGGCGCAACGTCACGGACGAGGAGCCCTCGCGGCGCGAGATCTCGATGGTCTTCCAGTCCTACGCGCTCTTCCCGCACATGAGCGTGGCGCAGAACATCGATTTCGGCCTGCGCCTGCAGAAGATGCCGAAGGCCGAACGCGAGGAGCGCGTGGCCCATGCCGCGAAGATCCTGGCGCTGGAAAGCTATCTCGACCGCAAGCCCTCGCAGCTCTCGGGCGGGCAGCGCCAGCGCGTCGCCATCGGCCGCTCGATCGTCCGCAATCCCAAGGTCTTCCTGCTCGACGAGCCGCTCTCGAATCTCGACGCGGCGCTCAGGGGGCAGATGCGGGTGGAGCTGGCGCAGCTCCACCGCTCGCTGGGCTCGACGATGATCTACGTCACCCATGACCAGGTCGAGGCGATGACCCTGGCGGACCAGATCGTGGTGATGAATGCCGGGCGGATCGAGCAGGTCGGCGCGCCGATGGAGCTCTACGACCGGCCCGCCACCGAATTCGTCGCCGCCTTCATCGGCTCGCCGAAGATGAACCTGCTGCCGGGGCGCAGCATCGGGCGTCAGGACGTCAAGACCGCGGGCATCCGCCCCGAGCATATCCAGGTCGACGGCAGTTCCGGCACCTGGCCCGCCCGCGCCGAGGTGGTGGAGACGCTGGGCGCCGACACCATCGCCTACATGAGCGCCGAAGGCATCGACAGCATCACCGTCCGGCTGCCCGGACATATGCGGCTGAAGGCGGGGGACCGGCTGTTCCTGACGCCCGAACCCGCGAACCTGCATCTCTACGACGAGAAGGGACAGCGCATGGAGGCCAAGGCATGACCCCGCTGGGCATCGGCATCATCGGCTGCGGCGTGATCAGCGACATCTACATGAAGAACTGCGCGGTCTTCCCGCAGATACGCCTGGCCGCCGTCGCCGACCTGCGCGCCGAGGCCGCCGCGGCCAAGGGCGCGGAATACGGCGTCCCGGCGGTCACGGTCGACGAGCTGCTGAAACGCGAGGACGTGGATATCGTCCTCAACCTCACCATCCCGCAGGCCCATGTCGAGGTCGGGCTGATGGCGCTGGAGGCCGGGAAGCACGTCTATGCCGAGAAGCCGCTGGCAGGCTCGGTCGCCGATGGCCGCCGCCTGGTCGAGGCCGCCGCCGCGCGCGGGCTGCGCGCCGGTTCGGCGCCCGACACGTTCCTCGGCGGATCGCACCAGACCGCGCGGGCGCTTCTGGATACCGGTCGGATCGGCAAGCCGACGGCGGGCACAGCGGTGATGATGGTCGCGGGCCACGAGCGCTGGCACCCGAACCCGGATTTCTACTATGCGGGCGAGGGCGCGGGGCCGCTGATGGACATGGGCCCCTACTACATCACCGCGATGGTCAACCTGCTCGGCCCGGTCTCGCGCGTGACCGGCATGGCCGCCAAGGGGCGCGAGCGCCGGGTCATCGCCACCGGTCCGCGCGCGGGCCGGGAGATCCCGGTCGAGACGCCGACACATGTCACCGGCGTCATGGAATTCGCCTCCGGCGCGCTCGTCCAGATCGTCACCAGCTTCGACGTCAAGGCGCACCGCCACACCCCGCTGGAGCTCTACGGGACCGAGGGCGCGATGCTGATCCCGGACCCGAACCGCTTCGACGGCGAGGTGATGCTGCATGGCGAGGACTGGCAGGCGCAGCCGATGCGCCATGCCCATGGCGACGGCAACTACCGCGGGATCGGGCTGGCCGACATGGCCGCCGCGATCGCCCTGGGCCGCGACCACCGGGCCTCGGGGCAGCTCGCGCTGCATGTGCTCGATGTCATGGAGTCGCTCCTGCGCTCGGCCGCCTCGGGGCGGGCCGAGACGCTGTCCACAACCTGCGACCGTCCCGCGCCCTTGCCCGCGGGCACCGGGACCGGCCGCATCGAAGAACCGGAGATGGTGCAATGAGCCGCAAGGCGCTGGTATTCTATGGCGGCTGGGACGGGCACGAACCCGGGCCCAGCTCGGAAATCGCGGTGGAGATGCTCGCCGCCGAGGGCTTCGAGGTCACCCGCGAGGAGGGCACCGCCATCCTCGCCGAGGCCGACCTGCCGGGCTTCGACCTGATCGTCCCGGTGATGACCATGGCCGAGCCCGAGAAGGAGGAGGTCGCCGCGCTGACCGCGGCGGTCGAGGCGGGGACCGGGCTCGGCGGCTTCCATGGCGGCATGGGCGACACGTTCCGCAAGAACACCGACTACCAGTTCATGGTCGGCGGCCAGTTCGTCGCCCATCCCGGCAATGTCATCGACTACCGGGTTGAGATCGGGTCCGGCGACCCGCTGCTCGCCGGGATCGGCGATTTCGACTACCGCTCGGAGCAGTACTACATGCATGTCGATCCGCGCATCGAGGTGCTGGCGGAGACGACCTTCACGGGCGCGCACGCGCCCTGGGTCGCGGGCACCCGCATGCCGGTCGCCTGGAAGCACCGCCATGGCCAGGGCCGGGTCTTCTACTCGGCGCTCGGCCACAAGGCCGCCGAGTTCGGCCATCCGCAAATGAAGGAAATCCTCCGCCGCGGCCTGCTCTGGGCCGCGCGCGACGCAGCATGAGGGAGGCCCCCAGATGGACGGCACCAGAGTCACCCGCTTTTTCGACGGCATTCCGCAGATCGCCTACGAGGGTCCGGACGCGACCGGCGAATACGCCTACCGCCACTACAATCCCGACGAGATCGTGCTGGGCAAGCGGCTGGAGGACCATCTGCGCCTGGCCGTCGCCTACTGGCACAGCCTCGCCTGGACCGGCACCGACCCGTTCGGCGGCCCGACGCTCGACCGGCCCTGGGCCGGAGGCACGATGGAGGATGCGCGGCTGAAGGCCGACAGCGCCTTCGAGCTGTTCCGCATCCTCGGCACGCCCTATTTCTGCTTCCACGATGCCGATGTCCGCCCCGAGACCGGCAGCCTGCGCGAGAACATCGCCGGGCTCGACGAGATCGGCGACGTCTTCGCCGAGAAGATGGAAGAGACCGGGGTGAAGCTCCTCTGGGGCACGGCGAACCTCTTCACCGATCCGCGCTTCATGGCGGGGGCCGCGACCAACCCGGACCCGGAGGTCTTCGCCTGGTCGGCGGCCACGATCCGCTCCTGCATGGATGTCACCCACCGCCTCGGCGGCGAGAACTACGTGATGTGGGGCGGGCGCGAGGGTTACGAGACGCTCTTGAACACCGATCTGGGGCGCGAGGCCGACCAGGCGGCGCGGATGCTCGGCATGGTGATCGACTACAAGCACAAGATCGGCTTCAAGGGCACGCTGCTGATCGAGCCGAAGCCGCAGGAGCCGACCAAGCACCAGTACGACTACGACGTGGCGACGGTGCACGGCTTCCTCAGCCGCTACGGCTTCGAGAAGGAGGTGCAGCTGAATATCGAGCAGGGGCACGCGATCCTGGCGGGCCACAGCTTCGAGCACGAGCTGGCGCTGGCGGCATCGCTGGGGATGCTGGGCTCGATCGACATGAACCGCAACGACTACCAGTCGGGCTGGGACACTGACCAGTTCCCCAACAACATCCCCGAGGTGGCGCTGGCCTATTACGAAGTGCTGAAAGCGGGGGGCTTCACCACCGGCGGCACCAATTTCGACGCGCGGGTCCGCCGCCAGTCGATCGATGCCGCCGATCTGGTGCTGGGCCATGCCGGGGCGATCGATGTCTGCGCCCGCGGGCTGAAGATCGCCGCCGCCATGCTGGAGGACGGCCGGCTCGAGGCGCTCCGGGCGGAGCGCTATGCCGGCTGGGACGCGCCGGAGACCGCAGAGCTGCTCTCCGGCGGGCTGGCCGAGATCGGCGACCGCGCGCTCGGGGCCGATCTGCGCCCCGCGCCCCGCTCCGGCCGCCAGGAGCGGCTGGAGAACCTGGTCAACCGCTACATGAGCTGAAGACCCCGCAGGCGGCCGCCCGGCGCGGCCGCCACAGGGAAGGGAGGACGAGATGAAGACCCTGAAGGGCCCGGCGCTCTATCTGGCGCAATTCGCCGGCGACGAGGCGCCGTTCAATTCCTGGGACACGATCACCCGCTGGGCCGCCGATTGCGGCTATCTCGGCGTGCAGGTGCCAAGCTGGGACACCCGGCTGATCGATTTGGCGAAGGCCGCGGAGTCGAAGGACTACTGCGATGAATTCAAGGGCGTCGCGGCCGAAAGCGGCGTCGAGGTGACCGAGCTGTCGACCCATCTGCAGGGCCAGCTGGTCGCCGTGCATCCCGCCTATGACGAGATGTTCGACGGCTTCACCGTGCCCGAGATGCGCGGCAACCCGGCGGCGCGGCAGCAATGGGCGGTGGAGCAGGTCAGGCTCTGCCTGACCGCCTCGCGCAACATGGGGCTGACGGCGATGCCGAGCTTCTCGGGCGCGCTGGCCTGGCCCTATGTCTATCCCTGGCCGCAGCGCCCGCCGGGGCTGATCGAGCAGGCCTTCGGCGAGCTCGCCGCGCGCTGGCGCCCGATCCTCGACCATGCCGAGGAGATGGGGGTCGATGTCTGCTACGAGATCCATCCCGGCGAGGATCTGCATGACGGCGACAGCTACGAGATGTTCCTCGAGCGGGTCGGCGGCCATGCCCGCGCGATGATGCTCTACGATCCCAGCCACTACGTGCTGCAGGCGCTCGACTATCTCGACAATCTCGACATCTACATGGAGCGGATCGGCGCCTTCCACGTGAAGGATGCCGAGCTGAACCCCACGGGGCGCAAGGGCGTCTATGGCGGCTTCCAGTCCTGGAAGGACCGCGCGGGCCGCTTCCGCAGCCCCGGCGACGGCCAGGTCGATTTCGGCGCGGTGTTCTCCAAGCTCTCGGCCGCGGGGTTCGACGGCTGGGCGGTGGTCGAATGGGAATGCGCGCTGAAGCATCCCGAGGACGGCGCGCGCGAGGGCGCGGCCTTCGTGAAGGACCACATCATCCGCGTGACCGAGCGCGCTTTCGACGATTTCGCGGACGGGGGCAGCGACGAGGCCGCCAACCGCCGCATCCTGGGACTGGACAGATGACGCGATTTCAAGAACGCACGGGGCCGATCCGGCTGGGCATGGTCGGCGGCGGGCAGGGGGCCTTCATCGGCGCGGTGCACCGCATCGCCGCGCGGATCGACGGCGAGTACCAGCTGGTGGCCGGCGCGCTCTCCTCGACGCCGGAGAAGGCGCGGGCCTCGGGCCGCGCGCTGGGGCTCGACCCCGAGCGGGTCTATGACGACTTCGCCGCCATGGCTGCGGCCGAGGCGGCGCGTGCCGACGGGATCGAGGCGGTCGCCATCGTCACCCCGAACCACATGCACGCCCCGGCCGCCAAGGCCTTCCTGGCGGCGGGCATCCACGTGATCTGCGACAAGCCGCTGACCGCGACGCTGGAGGATGCCGAGGACCTGGCGGCGGCTGCGGCGCAGTCGGACATGCTCTTCGTGCTGACCCACAACTATACCGGCTATCCGATGGTGCGGCAGGCGCAGGCGATGGTCGCGGCGGGCGAACTCGGCGCGATCCGCGTGGTGCAGGTCGAGTATCCGCAGGACTGGCTGGCCGAGGAGGCCGGGCCGGAGAACAAGCAGGCCGACTGGCGCACCGATCCGGCGCGCTCGGGCGCGGGCGGGGCGACCGGCGATATCGGCACCCATGCGGTCCATCTGGCGGGCTTCGTCACCGGGCTGAAGCTCGAGCGGCTGGCCGCCGATCTCGACGCCTTCGTGCCGGGCCGGCGGGTGGACGACAACGGCCATGTGCTCCTGCGCTACGAGGGCGGGGCCAAGGGCATGCTCTGGTGCAGCCAGGTCGCGGTCGGCAACGAGAACGCCGTCAGGCTGCGCGTCTATGGCGAGAAGGGCGGGCTCGACTGGGCGCAGGAGGAGCCGAACAAGCTGTGGTTCACCCCCTTCGGCGAGCCGACGCGGCTCCTGACCCGCAACGGCGCGGGGGCGGCGCCCGTCTCGCAGCGGCTCTCGCGCACGCCCGCGGGCCATCCCGAGGGCTATCTGGAGGGCTTCGCCAATATCTATGCCGAGGCGGCGGCGGCGATCCGCGCCCATCGCACCGGCGCCCGGCCGGATCCCGGGGTCAGCTATCCGGGCATTGCCGACGGGCTCTTCGGGGTGCGCTTCGTCGCCGCCTGCATCCGCTCCTCGCAGGCCGACGCGGCCTGGACGGCGCTGGAATGAGCGCGCCGGTCCTGTCGCTGAGGGGCGCGAGCCGCAGCTTCGGCGGGATCGAAGTGCTGCACGGGCTGGACCTCGACCTGCGCCCGGGCGAGGTCCATGCCCTGATCGGCGAGAATGGCGCGGGCAAGTCGACGACGATGAAGATCCTGGCCGGCTATCTCGACCCCAGCGCCGGGCGGGTGCTGCTCGACGGCGCGCCGGCCGCCTTCGCCGGGCACCGCGAGGCCGAGGCGGGCGGGGTCGTCATGATCCACCAGGAGTTCAACCTCGCCGGGCCGCTGACCGTGGAGGAGAACATCTTCCTCGGCCGCGAACGCCGCCGCGGCCCCTTCCTCGACCGCCGGGCGATGCGGGCGCGGGCGGCGGAGCTGCTCGCGCGGCTCGGCTGCCGTCTCGATCCCGCGCGCCGGGTGGCCGAACTGTCGGTTTCCGACCGGCAGATGGTCGAGATCGCCAAGGCGCTGGAGCGCGAGGCGCGGGTGCTGGTCATGGACGAGCCGACGGCGGTGCTGACCCGGCGCGAGACCGCCGTGCTGCTCGATCTGGTCGCGCAGCTGCGCGATGCGGGCACCGCGATCCTCTTCACCTCGCACAAGCTCGACGAGGTGGCGGCGGTGGCCGACCGGGTGACGGTGCTGCGCGACGGGGCGATGGTCGCGACCGGGCCCGCCGCGGAGATGACCGAGGACGCGATGGCCCGCGCCTTGGTCGGCCGCGAACCCGGCGACCTCTTCGCGCCGAAGCCGCCGCTGCCCGCGCCCGAGACCGTGCTGGAGGTCGAGGGGCTGGAGGTCGAGGGCCTCGCCGGACCGGCCAGCTTCGCGCTCCGCCGCGGCGAGGTGCTGGGCTTTGCGGGGCTGATCGGCTCGGGGCGCACCGAGCTGATGGAGGGGCTCGCCGGGCTGCGGCCCGCGTCGGGCACGGTGCGGATCGCGGGCCGCGCCCTGCCGCGGCTGTCGCTCGCCGCGGCGCGGGCGGCCGGGCTGGTCTACCTGACCGAGGACCGGAAAGAGCGCGGCCTCCTTCTCGGCAAGCCCTTGGCGGAGAACCTGACGCTGCTGGCGCTCGAGCGCTTCGGCCGGGTCTTCCTCGACAAGGAGGCCGAGGAAGAGGCGCTCGGCCAGGCGATCCGGCGCTATGACATCCGGCTGCGCGACCGGCGGATGACCGCGGGCCAGCTCTCGGGCGGAAACCAGCAGAAGCTGCTGCTGGCCAAGGTGATGCTGGCCGATCCGCAGATCGTCGTCATCGACGAGCCGACCCGCGGCATCGACATCGGCACGCGCCAGCAGATCTACGCGCTGATCGCCGGGCTGGCCGCGGAGGGCCGCTCGGTCATCGTCGTCTCCTCGGAACTGCCCGAGGTGATCGGCCTGGCGCATCGCGTCCTGGTGATGCGCCAGGGCGCCATCGCCGGCGCGCTCGAGGGCGCGGCGATCGGCGAGGAGGCGATCCTGCGCCTCGCCATGGGACTGGACGAGGGAGGACGTGCCGCATGAGCCCCGCACCGGAGGAGGCCGCCCGCCCGCCGCGCGGCCGCAGGATCGATTTCCACGTGCTCGGCCCGGTCCTGGCGCTGATCGCGCTGGTGGTCCTCGGCACGCTGATCAACGGCAATTTCCTCAGCTACGGCAATATAACCAATGTGCTGTCGCGTTCCGCCTTCATCGGCATCATCGCAGTCGGCATGACCTTCGTGATCACAGCCGGAGGGCTCGACCTGTCGGTGGGCTCGATGGCGGCCTTCATCGCCGGGCTGATGATCCTGGTGATGAACGCCGTGCTGCCCGCGACCGGGGTCGGCGTGCTGCCGGTGCTGATCGGCATGGCGACGGCGCTGGCGGCGGGGCTCGGCGCGGGGCTCCTCAACGGGCTCCTCGTCACCCGCGCGGGGATCGAGCCCTTCATCGTCACGCTGGGCACGATGGGCATCTACCGCAGCCTCGTCACATGGATGGCCGATGGCGGGACGCTGTCGCTGAGCTTCGACCTGCGCGGCTTCTACGGGCCGGTCTATTACGGCACTGTGGCGGGGATCTCCTGGCCGATCCTGGTCTTCGCCGCGGTCGCGGTGCTGGGCGAGATCGCCATGCGGCGCATGCCCTTCGGCCGCCATTGCGCCGCCATCGGCGCCAGCGAGAAGGTCGCGCGCTATTCCGCGGTCGAGGTCGACCGGGTGCGGCTCGCGACCTATGCGGTGCTGGGCCTATTGGTCGGGGTCGCCACCATCATGTACGTGCCGCGGCTGGGCTCCGCCTCCTCGGCGACCGGGCTCCTGTGGGAGCTCGAGGCGATCGCCGCGGTGATCATCGGCGGCACGGTGCTCAAGGGCGGATCGGGGCGGATCTGGGGCACGGTGGTCGGCGTGCTGATCCTCAGCCTGATCGGCAACATCCTGAACCTGACCGACATGGTCAGCCCCTATCTGAACGGCGCCATCCAGGGGGCGATCATCATCCTGGCGGTGCTGATGCAGCGCGGGTCCGCCGCGCGCGAGTGAGACGACAAAAGGGAGGAAGGAACATGAAGACACTGGCTTATCTGGGCCTCGCCGCGGCCTTGGCGGCGGGCCCCGTCCTGGCGCAGGACGACGACGCGAAAGTGATCGGCGTCTCGATCCCGGCCGCGACCCATGGCTGGGCAGGGGGGCTGAACTTCCACGCGCAGCAGACCGTCGAGCGGCTGGAGGCGGTCTATCCCGGGCTCGATTTCGTTCTGGCCACCGCCTCGGGACCGGCGCAGCAGGTAAATGACATCGAGGACATGGTGGCGACCCGCAATATCGACGCGCTGGTGGTGCTGCCCTTCGAATCCGAGCCGCTGACCGGTCCGGTCGCCGCCGTGGCGGAGCGCGGCACCTGGGTGACGGTGGTCGATCGCGGCCTTTCGCAGGAGGGGATCGAGGATCTCTACGTCGCGGGCGACAATGCCGGCTTCGGCCGGGTCTCGGGCAGCTACTTCGCCGACCGCCTGCCCGATGGCGGCAAGGTGGTGGTGCTGCGCGGCATCCCGACCACCATCGACAACGAGCGGGTGGAGAATTTCCAGGCCGCGATCGAGGGGACGGGGATCGAGATCATCGGCATGGAGCACGGCAACTGGAACCGCGATGACGCCTTCGCGGTGATGCAGGACTTCCTGTCGCGCCATCCGCAGATCGACGCGGTCTGGGCCTCGGATGACGACATGGCGGTCGGCGTGCTTGCCGCGATCGAGCAGTCGGGCCGCAGCGACATCCAGTTCGTCCTGGGCGGCGCGGGCATGAAGGAGATGATCAAGCGCGTCGGCGACGGCGACCCGATGATCCCCGCCGATGTCACCTATCCGCCGGGCATGATCGCGACCGCCATCGAGATGACCGCGGTGGGGCTGGTCTCCGGCGCGCCGGTCTCGGGGCGCTTCACCATCGGCTCGGTGCTGGTGACGCCGGAGAATGCGGACCAGTTCTACTATCCCGACAGCCCGTTCTAGCAGGGGCGGACACATGGGTCCGGGGCATCCCCGGGGAGGAGACTTTTCCATATCCGGGCGAGGCCGCTCCAAGAGCTGATCGGGAACAGCTGCCTTCGGGGCCATTTTCCCGATTTTGCGCCGTGCCCTGACGCCGGGCAGGCTGTTTCGGCAGCCTGCCAGAGTCTCCCGGCCCGTCCGGGCGCGAGGCCCCGCGCTCCGTCCGCGGGGCCATCACGATGGTCGTGCCGCGACACTTCCCCCAGCATCGCCAATCCCGGTCTTGGCGTGATCTCGCCGCTGGTCGGGTGGGGGTCCATTCACCCGGAGATTGCGCCACCAGGCAATTCCAGCCACTTCCGAGCCACGGCCATCACAATGATGTTGGGGGCGTTTATCGCGCGGGCGAACTCGTCTACCCTCTTCTCCGCGCGTCCCCAGTTGCGCGGTTCCCTCGCTGCGGCCCTCCGGGCCCGCCCCCGGACCGCCCTGCCGAGAGGAGAGTCCCGATGTCCGCCGCAGACTTCACCCGCCGTTCCTTCGCAGCCGCTGCCGGCGCCCTGGTGGCGACCGGCGCGTCCGGCCTGATCGTGCCCGCCCGCGCGGCGGGGCTGGCGCCCACCCGCTCGATGCGGGGCGGGTCGAACAACTACCGCCCCGGCGCCCCGGTGGTGGAGCGGATCGGCGGCGGCGGCTTCTGGATGACCGGCACGGTGCGGCGGGCGGGCGACGGCGCGCCGCTCGGCGGCCAGCGCATCCAGATCTGGGCGCATACCACCGAAGGGCACGAGCGGGACCCGGCGAGCCATGGCGCGACCCTGACCGCGGCCGACGGGACCTTCCGGCTGGAGATGCCGCAGATCGTCCCCGCCTTCGGCCAGCCGCATGGCCATCTGGCCTATGACAGCGGCGCCTTCGAGACCGTCTTCCTGCGCCCGGTGATGCCGAGCCGCAGCGACCGCACGCTCAGCGCGCATTTCGTCCTCCAGCCGCTGTGAGCCCGGCCCGCCGCGCGCTCGGGCGCGCCCGTCCGGCGGCGATCTGGGCCGCGACGCTCGCCGCCATGGCCGTGCCGCTTGCCATCGCTGCGACAAGCCCGCTGCTGGCCTGGCGCCAGCCGGTCTACATCCTCGCGGGCTTCGCCGGCATCCTCGCCATGGCGCTGCTCCTCCTGCAGCCGCTCCTGGCCGCGGGCGTGCTGCCCGGGCTCGAAGGGCGGCGCGCCCGCAGGCTCCACCGCGCCGTCGGCGCCGCGCTGGCCGCTGCCGTGGCGGCGCATGTCGCCGGGCTCTGGATCACCAGCCCGCCGGATGTCGTCGATGCGCTGCTTTTCGCCTCGCCGACGCCCTTCTCGGTCTGGGGGGTGATCGCCATGTGGGCGGTCTTCGCGGCGGCGGCGCTCGCGGCTTTGCGGCAGCGGCTCCGCCTGCGCGCGCGGACCTGGCGGCTGGCCCATACCGGGCTGGCGGCGGTGACGGTCGCGGGCAGCGTGGCGCATGCGCTGCTGATCGAGGGGACCATGGGCACGGTGTCGAAAGCCGTGCTCTGCCTCCTGGTCCTCGCGGCGACGGCACGGGTCGCGGCCGGGCCCTGGCTGGCGCTCTGGCGCGGGTCGCGCCGGGCCTGATCTCAGTTCCGCGGCATGCCCACGCAGGGCCGCTGCGACGAGCCGGGGAAGACCAGCCCGTCCATTTCCGCCGCCGCGCCGCAATAGGGCGTGCAGGAGCCCGAGGTGCTCAGACGGATGCCGTTATCGGGCTGGATGTCGAAGGCGACGGTGCAGACGCGGCCGAATTCGCTGCTGTTCATCACCCAGCCCGTGCCGGTCGGCGCCAGCACCTCGTCGCGCAGCCCGCAGAAATGGCCGGTCGACTGCCAGGATTCCAGGCTGGCCAGCCCGCTGCCGCGCCCGCCGATATCGAGGACGAGCTGCGAGGACCCGGTGTCGTAGCAGTAGCCCGTCCCGCGCAGGAAGGGCGCGTCCCCGGCCTTCGGGCTGCAGGGGATCGCCGAGAGCGCCGCGCCATTCGTCTCGATATCGTCGAGCTTCCAGCTCCCGGCCTCGGGGCGGAAGACATAGGCGACGCGGGCGGGGGTGCCGAACGTCGTGAAGCTGGCCGTCACACGCCATTCCTCCTCCGAGCCGTCGGAGGCGATATCGAGCGAGCCCGCGATCTCGGCCTCGGAAAAGTCCTGGCCGGGGATCGAGGGATCGTAGTCGATGCAGGCCATCAGAAGGTCGTCGCCATAGCTGTCATTGGCGTCGTAGAAGGCCGAGAGCCGCGCGGTGAGGAAGCTCTGCCGCTGGCCGGGCGCGGTCAGGTAGCGCAACCCGGCCTCTGCGCCGCCCTGCCGGGCGAGGGTGCTTTCGTAGATCCAGCGCACCAGATCCTCGGGGGTGGAGGCCTGCGCGGCCGCCGTTCCGGCACTGGCGGCCAGCATCAGGGCGGCGAGCATCCCGCGCCCGGGCATCTCAGAGCTCCCGCGCGGAGCGGCGGAACTCCACCGCCATCCGCCCGCCGGTCTCGGGCTGCAGCGTGTCGCAGCTCGCCGCGCCCGCTGTCGCGGTGCAGGTGAATTCCCGGCGGTGGATATAGCCGCCATCGCCGCAGGGCAGGTTCTCCGCCTCCTCGATCTGCAGCGCGCCGGCCTCGGTGAAGCCGCCCTTGACCGGGCCCTCGCAGGCGACCCCGTCCATGTCGCGCATCTTCTGCAGCCCGTTGCCCTTGGCGTCGAAGCAGATCTGCCAGGCGGGATAGCCGACCTCGTCGCCGGTCTCGGTGTTGCGGGTCTGGTAGCCGGTGCTGAGATCCCAGCAGCCATAGAGCGCCTCCAGATCGCCGCGCCGCCAGTCGGCCGGGTCGAGGGCGCGATGCGGATCGGGCCCCGCCGCGTCGCATTGCAGCCGCGAGAGCTGGCTTTCGGCCAGCGCGATCCGCTGCAGCAGGTCCGAGCGCTGCGCATCGAGCCGGGCAAGCGCGACCGCCTGCCGGGTCTCCGCCGGGGCAGGGCAGGCGCCGGGCACGGACATCCAGCGGGGCAGGTCGAGCGCGCAGGCCCGGAGCGTCAGATGCGCGGCCCCGCCCAGAAGCGCCAGGCAGCCCAGGCAAAGGAGGGAAATCGCGATGGAGCGCAAGGTTCAGGCCCGCCGTTAATGAATGCTACCGGGGCGATGAAACCCGATTCCGCGGCCTCCGGCAACAACCGGAATTGAAAAACGCCCCCGCCCCGCGCATAGTCGCGGAGCGTCAGGCCACCGGTTATTTCATGCGACGGTTCTTCCTTCTCCTCTGCGTCTTCTTCGCCCTCCTGCCCGCGGCCCTGCGCGCCGAGCCGGTGGCGGTCCTCTGGGTCCATAGCTCGGTCTACGAGCCGAAGCTGACCGAAGGCCACCGGAAGGCGATCGTCGCCTATCTCAACAGCTACCGCGGCGGCGAGGCCTTCGACGTGACCTATCTGCGCCACAGCTCGGGCGGGCAAACGGCGGCGGTGCTCGGCGCCTCGGCCTATGACGTGATCGTGGTGGATGCGGGCAACCGCCGCGGGATGTTCAGCAGCAGCGACCTGGACGCGTTCCGGGCCTTCTACGCCTCGGGCAAGCGCAACCTGCTGCTCGACGGCACGCTGCTGATCCGCAACACCGATTACAGCAGCGAGTCGAATTTCCCCGGGGTCGACGGCTCCAGCGCGGCGCTGACCGTCAACGAGATCTCCGAGATCGCCCAGGCTGGGGGCGGCATCATCATCGGCGCGGACCACAACAACTTCCAGGCCGATGCCAACCAGGTGGCTGGCGCGCTGGTGCCGGGGGCGGGCTTCACCGGGCGCACCAACCCCTCGACCGATGGCGAGTTCTTCGGCGACGGGCTCCTCTCCGAGGTGGAGCCGATCCGCCCGGTCGACCTCTTCCGCCACTGGGCCTCGATCCCCAGCCAGGGCGAGACTTCGGTCGGCAGCTTCACTGATTTCGAGGGCCGGCCGGTCGAATTCCACGCGCTGGTCGCGGCCGCCGACAAGCCCGGCGGCGGGCGGCAGCGGCCCTATATCTCGGCAACGCTCGATCCGGGCGCGGCGCGCTATTCGATCGACAGCACCGAGGTCGTGCAGGACAGCATGCCGACCCGCGTCGGCCCCGGCCGCGCCGAGAACCGCGCCCGCAGCTTCCAGTAGCGCCGCCTCAGTCCAGCGCCATCGCCAGGAGCCCCGCCAGATCCATGTCGGGCCGCGCCGCATAGGCGTTCACGTCGCCCCAGAAGCTGTTCACGTCCGACAGCAGCTCCAAGAGCTCTGCCGTGCCGAGCTCGCGGCCGAGATCCAGATAGGCCGCCTGGCGCATCTCGGGGGCGAGGTTCTCCGACAGCGCCTCGAGCGTGCGGCGGTAGAAGAGGAGCGAGGTCTCCTGCGCCTCCTGCAGCGTCGTCAGCCGCTCGACATTGGTGCGCATGCCCGCCAGCAGCACGGCGCGCTGGTCGCTGTTCGAGGTGATCTCGAACCGGTCGCGCAGGTCGTTGATCGCGCCGCGCAGCCGCTGCATCTCGGCCTCGCCCTCCTTCAGCCCCGCGACGAAGGCCGCGCCGCTGAGCATGGTCGATTTCGCCGATTGCAGCAGCGACTGCTCGGCCGCGTCCTGGGCCAGGCGGAATTCATGCTGCAGCCCGGCCAGCGCGTCGCGCCGCCTGGGGTCGATCTCGTTCTCCATCAGGCTCGACAGGGTGGCCAGCGGATCGCTGGTCTCGGGCGCCGCGCCTTCGGCATCGGCGATCCAGCCGTCGCGGATCGCGTCGAAGCCCGCATCGGTGATGACCGGCGCCGAGATCGCCAGGCGCAGGCCGAAATACTGCCCCGCCAGCGCCTGGCCCGAGCGGGGATCGAAACGCGGATATTCCCGCCGCTGCGCCGAGTAGATCTGGTCGGCCTCGGCATCGATCGAGCCGCCGCGGGTGACGATGCCCCCGGCCTGGCCATGCGGGCGGCCGACGGCGTTCAGCCGGAACGGGTCCTCCACCAGCTCCTCGGCATTGCCGTAGACATCGAAGAGCCCCAGCGGATTGGGCGCGCGCAGCCCGACCGGGCGCAGGTTGCCGCGCCCCTGGCCCGCCGCCTGGTAATGCGCGTAGTCGCCAAGCTCGCCCTCGGCGAAGAAGCGGCGGGCGGGGAATTGCGCGGAATCGATCCGCGCGCCGCCGCGCACCGCGTATTCCCATTCCTCCTCGGTCGGCAGCCGCAGGAAGGCGCCGCGCTCCGCCCCGCCGGGCAACTGGTCGCGGGCATTCGCGTTCAGCCACTCCGAATAGCGCCGGGACAGGTCGACCGCCTCGAACCAGCTCAGCCCGCCATGGGCCAGCCGGTCGCGGCGGCCGAAGGGCGCGCCGCAATCGCCCGCCAGCGCCCGGTACTGCGCCTCGTTCATCTCGTAGCGGGCGATGTAGTAGGCCGAGCCGCCGGAGCCCGGATCGGCGAAGGCGCCGCGCAGATGGGCGCCGCGCAGGTAGTCGGAATAGCCGGTCGCGGGCTCGGACTGCCCCATGCGGAAGGCGCGGTCGTCAAGCGGATCGCCCGCCTCCACGGGGACCAGCACCTTCTGGAAGGCCATGGCGCCGCCGCAGGGCATCGGCAGCATCAGGTCGGCCCCGCCCGCGGGATCGGTCAGCTCGGCATCCCAGGGCGGCGGCGCCGCCTCCTGGGCGGGGGCCGCGCCCGCAGCGCAGAGAAGGAGCGCGAGGGTCCGCTTCATTCGCCGCCCTCCCGCAGCACCTCGGCCGGATCGACCCGCGCCGCGGCGCGCGCGGCGAAAAGCGAGGCGGCGGCGACGAAGGCCAGTACCGCAAGGCAGATCGCCGCCGCCTGCCAGGGCGCGATCTGCGCCAGCCGGCCGGTTTCGGCGCCGGGGGCGAAGAGCTGCTGCGCGGCCAGCGCGGCGAGCAGGTAGAGCCCGAAGGAGACCGCGAGCCCCAGCGCCGCCGAGACCAGCGCCTGGACCACCGGGAAGAGCCAGAGCGACCGGCCGCCCAGCCCCATCAGCGCCAGCACGGCGAGCAGCCGCCGCTTGCGCGCCACCTCGCCCCAGAAGCCGAAGACCAGCGCCGCCGAGAGACCGATGCAGGCCACGGCCACGGTCAGCCCGAGCGCGATGTCGAGATTGCGCCCGAGCCCCAGCACCGACTCCACCTCGCGGGTCCGCGCCTCGGTGCCGATGCCGAAACGGGTCTCGATCCGCGCCTGCAGCCCCGCCAGATCCTCGAGCCGGGCGGCATAGGCCCGCATCCCCTCGAAGACCGGCTGGCGGCTCGCCAGCGCGCGGCCCGCCTCGATGCCGTGATCCGGCAGCGCGTAGCCGTCATAGAAGGCCTCGACCAGATCCAGCGCCTCGAGCGTCGCCAGAACCGAGCGCCCGCTCATCCGGTCGGCGGGCAGCACCGCCGCCACGGCGAGCTCCAGCCTGAGCTGCCGCGGCCGGTCCTCGGCCTGGGTGAAGATTTCGATCCGGTCGCCCTGTGCCAGGCCCAGCTGCGTGGCGAGCCCGGCCGAGATCGCGGCCCTGCCCGGCGCCAGGTCGAGCCCGGCGGGCAGGTTCGGATCGCCCGGCCCGCTCGGCACCAGCAGGGCGTCGCGCCTTTGCGTCCCGCCGACGGCGCGGACATTGACGAAATCGAAGATGCTGCGGGTCTTCAGCGTGACGAAGCCGGTTTCGGGCCAGCCGCGGATCTCGGCGGCATCGGCCTCGGTGAAGGCGGCATTGCCGCTGGTGTCGATCTGCAGCGTCGCCGGATTGGACAGCAGCCGCCCGATCAGCGTGTCGTAGACGCCGTTCTTGACCCCGAAGAGCACCAAGAGCGGCACCAGCACCCCGGCGAGGATGGCGATGTTGCAGATCACGTGGATGCGGTCGTGGCGCAGCGCGCGCAGGGCGAGGAAGACGACATTGCGCATCAGGCGGCCCCGCGTTCGCAGAGCCGGCTCGACACGGCGCCCGCGCCGCCGGCCGGGGCGAGATCGAGCCGCCTGAGCGCGAAACTGTCGAGGAGCGCGCTGTCATGCGAGGAGATCACCACCGCCGCGCCTCCCTCTGTCGCGGCGGCGATCAGCAGGCCCATGGCCGTGCGGGCGTTCTCGGGGTCGAGCGCGGCGGTCGGCTCGTCGGCGATGACAAAGGCCGGGCGATGGGCCAGGGCGCGGGCGATGGCGACCCGCTGGCGCTGGCCGATGGACAGCGCGCGGGGCAGCTGCCGGGCGAGGGGGGCGAGGCCGAGCCGGTCCTCCAGCGCGGCGATCCAGCCGGGATCGGCGCGGCCGGTCAGCCGCTGGCCGAGGGCGATATTCTCGCGCACCGTCAGGAAATGCAGCAGCCCGCCGCTCTGCGGGACGAAGCCGAAGAGCCGCCCGCGATGCCCCGGCGCGTCGCGTCCGGCATGCTTGCCGGTCCAGAGCCGGGCGGCGTCAAGCTCCGTGCCGCCGGCGCGGATGCGGAAGCTGCCGCCCGGATCGGGACGGCGCAGCAGGCCGAGGAGCTCCAGCAGCATGGTCTTGCCGGTGCCGCTCGGCCCCGAGAGCCCGACCGCGTCCCCGGCGGCCAGCTGAAGTCCGGCCACCTCGAGCGCGAAGCGCCGCTCGGCATCCGAGACCGAGACCGTCACGTTCCGCAGGTCGAGCCGCCCGTCCATGGCTCAGGGCAGCACGTCGAAGGGCATGGCGAAAACATGCTCGCCATCGGGCGCGCCCTCGTAGAGCGGGGTCCAGACGCTGGCGTCATAGAGCCACTTGCGGTACTGGGCGAGCTTCTGGCGCATGCCGTCGAGGATGGTCCGGCGCAGCATCGCGCTCTGGCCCCAGCGGTCCTCGGTCATCTGCAGCAGCTGGCTGCGATAGGGCAGGTTCTCCAGGTATTCCAGCGCGCCGCCGATCGTGTCGGCCTCGGCATTGATCAGCATGTCGGGGTTCGTCGCCATGTCGGCGATCACGCCGCGGATCTGGCCGAAGAAGGCATAGGCGTCCTGCTGGTTGTCGGTCTGCTCGCCCAGCCGCACCAGGTTGTCGAGCAGCTCCGCCATGGTCGCCATCTCGTTCTTGGTCAGCAGGAGCCGCGGCTCCACCGCCATGCGCGAGGGCGCCTCGATCGCCTTGTCGGTGATCCAGCCGGTCAGCACGTCGGGCACCTGCGTGCCCTGCTGCGCGCCCAGATAGGCCAGCCGCATCGCCAGGCCCAGATCCTCGAGATCGTCGTCGCGCTCGTCCTCGGACTGGAGCGTCGCCTGGCCGCGCGCCTCGCGGACATGGTCGGTCAGGGCGCGGACCAGCCGCTCGGTGGTGGCGGCGAAGGTCGCCTCCTCGCCATTCTCGATCGGGTAGTAGAAGCTGCGCCCGGCAAAGCGCGACATCTCGCGGTAGCGCGCGGCGGCATAGTCATGCGTCGCCTTCCCGGCCGGGGTCAGCAGGTGCAGCGTCATCAGCGCGATGTTGCGCCCCTCGGCATCGGCCTGCAGCTCCTGCATGCCGATCTCGCTGCGGGCATTCGGGTCGCGCGCATCCTTCGGCCCGGCATCGGTGACGAGGATGACGTAGCGCGCGTCGAAGGGATCGCCGTCGCCCTGCGCCTGGTCCCAGTCGATCTCGGTCAGCGCGTCCTCGACGCCCGCGGCGCTGTCCTCGTTGAAGCCGGTCGAGCTGGCGGTCGCCACCTGGGTCGCCGCGCCGATCCCGGCGATCACCGCGCTCTGGTCGGCGCGCCGCTCCAGCGGCACCAGCACCCGCGTGCGGTATTCCAGCGCCGGGACGGCCTCGGGATTGTCGCGGAAGCCGATCACGCCGAAATTCACCGCATCGCCGATATCGGTCTCGACCAGTTCCGCGACGGTCGATTGCAGCACGCGCTGGACCTGGGCGATATAGGGATCCATCGACTGGGTGGTGTCGAAGACGAAGACCATGCCGACATCGAAGCGGCTCATGTCGCCGTCGCCGTCCCCCTTGGGGGCGCGCGGCGCCTCCTTGGGGATCGAGGCGACCTGCATCAGCAAGAGCTCTTCGTAATTCGCCGGGTGCAGGTCTTCGACGAAATCGAGGATCGGCATCAGGTAGAGCTCGTCGCGGATATTGACGAATTCCTCCGGCTCGACCGAGACGACGCCATGGGCGCCCTCGATGATGCCGCTATCGGCCTCGGCCAGCAGGCGCTCCTGCATGGCGGACAGCGCCTCGTGGTTCAGCAGCCAGCGCAGGCTGTCCTCGGTGTCGAAGATCAGCTGGCGCTGGCGCCCGGCGCTGTTGGTGAAGGCGCCGACGATGTTCTGCTTCCAGGGCACGGCGGTGCCGGGGCCGATCCAGCCCGCGGGCGGGGCGGAAGAGGACGGGCCGACCTGCGTCCAGTCGCCGTCGCGCGCGAAGACATAGAGCGGCTGGAAGGGCGGATAGCGCGAGATCACCGCGCCGTCGGGCGCGTCCATGAGCGCGGCGCCGGGCCGGGTCAGCACCCGCTGGTAGACGGTGTGCATCCCCTCGGCCAGGAGCGGTCGCGCCTCCTGGGCCGGGGCGGTGCCGGGCAGGGCGGAAAGCGCGAAGGCGACGAGGGCGGCGGCAAGGGCGGAGCGGGTCATCACTCGCAATACTCCTCGGCGGCGTTCCGCGCCAGCGTGTCGGACATGCCCGCGAGCCGCTCGCAGCTCTGCGCCAGAAGATCCGCGGCCGCCTCGCTGCCGGCGTCCTTCGCGCGGCGGTAGTATTCCGCCGCGCGGGCCGGGTCATCGCCGAAGCTCAGCCCGGTCGCCGTCTCGATCCCGTCGGCGGTCTCGCCGTCATAGAACTGGCCCATCAGCCGCATCGCCTCGGCATCGCCCGCGCGCTGTGCCGCCTCGACGGCGCCGAGCGCGTCATCGGCCGTCACCGCATCGCCGCAATCGAGAAGCTGCGCCAGCATGGCGGCACTGTCGCTTTCGCCGAGGGCAAGCAGGCTCGCGGGGGCGCAGGCATCGGCTTCAGGCGGCGGCGGCACGGGCGAGGTGTCCGACCGCACCGGGGGCGCGTCCGGCCGACTCTCCTGCCAGAACCACCAGCCCGCCCCGGCGCCGATGGCCAGCACGATCAGCAACGCCGCGATCCAGAGCCCGCGGCCGCCGCGGGTGTCCTCGTCCCCGTCCTCCTCCGCAGTCTCCTCGTCTTCCTCCGGCGCCTCGGGTTCCGGTTCCGGTTCGGGCTCCGGGACCGGCGGTGCGGGCGGTGGCGGAGCGGGCTCGGGCGCGGGCGGGACTGGCACGGGGCCGGACAGGCCGCTGCCGGGCTCTTCGGCACCGACTGCGCGGATGCCGCCGATCGCCGGGGCGCCGGGCAGCGGGAAGACCTCGTCGGGCCAGCTCACATCGGCGGTCAGCCCGCCCATGGCGATCTGCAGGCTGGCGAATTCCTCGATCTGGTTGACGATCTCGGGGCCGACGCGGACCACGTCCAGATCGCCCTGCCGCTCCACCTGGTAGGGGCCGAAGCCGTGGCGGTGCGGCTGGAAGCCCGAGGCGGCCAGGTAGTGCCCGCGGTACTTGTCGAGCACCTCGATCTCCACCGTGCCGCCCGGCAGCTGCCCGGCCGGCGCGGTGAAGAGCGCGTACCCGCCATCGGGGTGCTGCGGGTCGGGGCGGACATCAATCACGGGTCGTCTCCCGGGCGGTTTCGAAGCCGGTCAGAATGCTGCCGAGCCGCATGTTCTGCTCGATATTGACGGCACCGGACTCGCTATCCTTGGCATTGCCGACATAGAGCGTGTCAAGCGCGAAGACCCAGTCGGTCCAGGTCTCCTCGGAGGTGGCGCGCTGGCGCAGGGGCAGCGTGTCGGCGCTGTCGGCGGCAGGGCGCGGCGCGAAGACGGTGCGCAGGCTGCCATCGGCCAGTTCGACCTGCGGGCGCTCGGGCTCGGGCAGCCGCTCGGTCCCCAGCGTCGAGACGAAGCCGTTGATCCGCTCGGCGCAGAGGATCGCGGCGGCGGGCGCCTGGCGGTCTAGGGTCAGCCCGTAGCCGATCGCCCGCAGCTCCTCGGTCATGGTGCCCAGGAGCCCGAGCCGGCGGAAGCCGTGGACCATCTCGCCGGTCAGGCTGGCCGCGGCATTGGGCGAGAGCCCGTAGATGCCGAGCCCGGATTCGTCCTCGCGGAACTCGGCCAGCGCGTCCATCCAGGCGGAGAAGGCGGTCTCGACCTGGAACTGCTCGGGCGACATGGTGCGCACGCCGCCATTGGCGGGCTCTTCCGCGGGGGCGGGCGCCGCGGCGGCGGCCGGGGCCGGGGCGACGGCGGCGGGGCGCGCCGGACGGCCGGGCCGGGCGGGACCGGGCGCCGCGGGGCGCGGCGGCGCGGCCGAGGCGGGCTGTCCGGCCGAGGAGACCGCCGAGCTGATCCGGATCGAGCTCGGCACCCGGGCCAGCAGATCCTCGACCTTTTCCTGGTCGACGGTCAGCCGGTTGAGGAAGGCGCCGAAGCGGTGGCCCTGCAGCGTCAGCTCCAGCGCGTCGATGATCGCCGAGGCCTCGGCGCGCTTCTCCTCGATCCGCTTGGCGATGTCGTCGGAGACGTAGTAGCCGCCCACCGCCGACTGCAGGTCGCCCAGCACCTTGGCCAGCTGCGAGGCGATCTGCCGGGTCTTGCCCTCGGGGGTGCAGACCGAGGCGAGACGCGCCGTGAGATAGCCGACCCCGCCGTCATTGAGCGCCAGCGCCGCGTCCCAGGCGGCGGCGGGATCGGCGAAATGGGTCTGCACGCTCTCCGCCGCCAGGCAGCCGCTGCGCAGCTCCTCGAGCCGGCCGAGCTTGCTGTCGCGGATCGCCGCCTCGCGCTGGTCGCCGTCGTATTCGATCAGCCCTTCGACGAAGTAGTTCGGGTTGCGCAGCCAGTAGCAGTTGCGGAAGGGCTGCCCCGGCGCCCAGGTCTTCACCCAGTTGTCGTTCGACTGGCCGAAATTCTCCAGCAGCGAGGCATGCATCCGCCGCTCGAACCGGGTGGTGTCGCCGCCCCCGGCCGCGCTCTCGCCCAGGTGCTTGTCGAATTTCGTCATCACGAAGAACAGGATGCACTCGGTCGCCGCGCGCTGCGCCGGGGTGGCGCCATGGGTCAGCGCGATCCAGTTGTCGACGAGCCCGGGCAGGTCGACCGTGTCCATGTTGCTGTCCGGCACGCAGAGCAGCATCGAGGTGATGTCCTGGTTCTCGACATAGCGGTCGAAGAGATAGGCGACCTTGCCGCGCAGCAGCAGCTGGGTGACGGTCTTCTCGGGCTCGGCGAGCGAGACGCTCAGCGGCTTCTCGAAGCGGTTGCGCGCCCCGGGAAAGTCGAGGAGGTCGGTCGAGGCGAAAAGCGGCGAGGGCTGCTCGAGCATCGGGAAGACGAGCTCGGCGGCAAGCGCGCAGACCACGGCGCGCGGCAGCGCCACGACATTGCCGGTGCTGGTGCGCAGCTCCAGCGTGCTGTCCTCGCCGCCGCCGAACATGCCGTGCAGCGTCTTGACGTCGATGATCGAATGCTCGCGCGGGACTAGCGCGTCGCGGCGGGCATGGACCTGGGTGTCATGGCCGAGCTGCGCCAGCGCCTCGCAGAGCGTGACGTAGAGATCGGTGAAGGCCCGGTGCCCGCCCCAGTAGACCGACAGGAACTCGGCCCGGTCGCGGATCGCCATGCGCGGCGCCATCAGCGCGGCCTCGGTCTTGAAGGGCACGACGCCGGTCGCATAGGCGGTGCGGGCGAAGGCCTTGGTGTTCTCGATGTACTCGCCGATCTCCAGGACGTCCTCGGCCTCGAGCCCGGGCACCTCGGCGGGGCCCATGCGCGGCTGAAAGCGGGCGGCATGCGCCTTGAGATCATCGGCGGTGGGCACCGGCTCGGAGCGGTCGCCATCCATGAAGAAGCTGTTGATGAAGATGCGCGCGACATCCGCCTCGCTGAGCAGGACAAGCGGGATCGGGAAGCCCTCGGGCGCCGCCGCCCTGGTCATGGTGAAGCGGGTGACGAGCCCGGTCGACTCGCCCTCGCCCTCGGGATTGACCTCGCGGATGTAGTCGAGCTGCCCGTCGGGGCCCGAGAAATCCGCGGTCAGCCGGCCCTCGGCGGGGCGGGCCAGCACCGAGACCAGGAAGGACTTGCCCGCCTGCGAGGGGCCGAAGACGCTGACCGACAGCTTCGAGCGCGCGGCGCGGGCCAGCCGTTCGGCGCGGCGGGCGCCGCGGCGCATCCGGTGCAGGGCGGGGTCGCGCTCGGGGCCGACGGTCTCGGCATTCTGCGGGTCGCGCAGCCAGTCCATGGCCTCGCGCGACAGCGACGCGACCGAGGAACAGGCCTCTGCCAATGCGCTCTGGTCTATGCTCATGCCATCCTCTCCAATGGTCGTCCGCGTCAGATCCGGAAGGTTCCGGTTTCAAGCCAGTAGTCGTCCTCGAAGCCCAGCGTCTGCAGCTTCAGCACCACGGCGGCGGCGGGCTTGTAGGTCGTGCCGCTGCGGCCCTCGACGAAGACCGGCTTGAACTGCTCCAGCTGGGTCTCGCGCAGCAGCGTCTTCCTGACGATGTCGCTGGGCTTGTCGTCCGGGTCGACCTCGTCCTCGGCATCGACCTTCTCCAGCTCGACCGTCAGCGGCGTCTCCTCGGCGGCGATCTGGGCGTTGACGAAATCCAGCCGGTAGAGCGGGGTGGTCGTCCAGCGCTCCAGCGGCAGCTGCCGCGCGCCGATATGAACCGGCGAGAACATGCGGATCTTGGCGATGTCGCCGGAGCGGGTCGCGCTCTCGTCGAGGTCGATATTCGAGAACAGGATCCGGTCGTCGGGGATCTGGCCGTTGCGGTTCATCTCGCCGATATAGCGCGCGGTGGAGCGCATCTGGAAGGCCTCGGTCATCACCCGGAAATTGGCGATGCGGCTTTCCGCCAGGGCGATCAGCATGCCGCCGACGGCCACCGTGCTCTTGGGGTCGCCGATGCGCTGCGTGACCGGGTCGCGGAACGGGTACCAGCGCCCGGCGCGGTAGCGGTGCATCGAGACCAGGCGGTGCGGCGGCACGACCAGGAGCTCTTCGACGACCGAGCGCACGGCGGGCAGCCGCGAGGGCCGCCCGGTCAGCAGCACGACATCCGCGCCGACATGGTCGAGCACCTCGCACATGTTGCCCAGCACGTTCTGGAAGACCTCGCGCGAGATCGCGTCGACATCCTCCCGCGTGGTCGAAAGCCGCATTTCGGCGAGCCGCCAGCCGGTAGCGCCGAGATCGGCCGCGGCCTCCTCGACATAGGACAGCAGCTCGGCCGGCAGGGGTTCCGCTGCCTGGGCGCCCTCCTCGTCGGGGACCTGGCCCAGCACCTCGCCGGCATGGATGTCGATGCGCTCGAACTCCTCCAGCGTCTCGCATTTCTCCAGCACCGCCTCGGCCAGGGGCGTCAGGATGCGCAGCGCGTACTGCCGGCGCCGCTGCACCGACTGCTGGTCCTGCCCGCCGCGATCGCCGCCGAAGAGCTCGCGCAGCCTTTCGGCGACAAAGCGCCCGCCCGCCGCCTCGATCGACTGCTGCAGCCCCGGCAGCACCAGCGTGCTGATGAGCCGCGCGACCAGGTCGTCGCCGGCGATGCGGAACCCCTCGCGGAAGGTCTGGACCGGATGCAGCACGCGGTCGTCCTCATGCGCGTAGGTCGTCACCATCAGGTCGGTCGTGCCGCCGCCGATATCGATGCAGGCCAGGCGCAGCGTCGGCTCTTCGCGGCCGGTGCGCGCGACCATGCGGGGGCGGCCCTTCAGCTCCAGGAAGGTGCCGATGCGGCCCTCGAATTTCTGCGTCAGCTCGCTGTAGAGATAGACCAGCTGGGTGCAGCTCGCCTCGTCCCACTGGACCTTCAGCTCGGGCGGGGCCGAGATCGTGCTGGCGCCGCTGTCGAGCCCGCGCAGCGCCCAGACGAGCTTCAGCGCGGCCTTGGTGCGGGCGCTGATGACGGCCTGCTCCTGCACCGAGGTGGCGGTGGGCAGGCTCAGGATGATCCGGTTCAGCCGCCTGGGCAGCTCGCTCTGCGGACGGCGCAGCCGCGAGGCGGGGTCGTTGATCTGCAGCAGCACCTGCGCCAGCAGCTCCGCCATCAGGAAGGTGAAGAGCGAGGAGCGCGAGAAGCGCGGCCGCACCGCCGGGGACAGATCCGGCGGGCGCTGTCCCGAACGTCCCGCGCGGCGGTCCTCGGACAGCTGTGCCAGCACGTCGCCGGCCTCGTTCATGTGCCGCATCGCCGCGCGCACCGCCCTGGGCAGGCTTTCGGGATTGAGGTGGTTGTGGAACCGCCAGTCCTGCGGCATCGGCTCGCTGTCCCAGATGTAGCGCTTGGGCGAGGACAGGCCCGACACGGTCTCGGTGCCTTCCTCCCCCTGGACCATCCGCACCGCCTCGGGGCCGATCCGCACGAAGCTCGGCCAGACGAAGGCGTTGCGCCGCCCCGAGCGGCTGGCGAGCTGCTCGTTGCCGAAATTCAGCTCGGCGAATTCGGCGCGGCTCTGGAACAGGCCGGAATACTGGAATTCCGGGCGGCTGAGGTCGCGCAGCTCCAGCGGGAAGGAGCGGGCCAGGTCGACGCGGGTGTCGCCCGGGAAGCTCTCGATCAGGATGCCGCAGGTGCGGCTGTTGCCGATGTCGAGCACCAGGTCGACATTGACCGGCGCGATCGCGTCCTCGGCCGAGAGCGTGTTGACGAAGCGCATCTTCGGCGGCCGCACGGCGATGTCGATCAGGCGCAGATAGGCCAGGTAGCGCGCCCAGTGCTCGAACTGGTGGGGCAGGTCCTCATGGGCGATGGTGCGGCCCGGGCGCTCGGCGCGCTTGTAGGCCATGAACAGGTCGTCGAGCCAGTCCGAGACCCATTTCTGCAGGTCGACCGTGCTGCCGTCCGAGGCGGTCTCCACCCGGCGCAGGAACCAGTTCATCGCCGCCGGATCCGAGACCAGCCGGAAATGCCGCGGCTTCTCGGCATCGCCGCGCTCGGGGGCGAGATAGCGCTCGGGCTGGTTCTGCGCGATCAGGCTGGTATCCAGCGCGATCTGCACCCGGTGGGTATGGCCGGTGGCCGGATCGGGCTGCGCCAGTTCGACCGTGCGGATCCGCGCCCAGGCCGAGGGGCCGGGATCGTAGCGTTCCTCGCCGCGCGGGCCGCGCTGGCCCTTGATGCGCAGGACCGGCACCGGCACCCATTTGCCCAGATAGGGCTCCAGCGCGCTGACCGGGCGGACCGAGTATTCGTCATCCTCCGCCGTGGCGGCGTCATGCACGGCTGCGTCGGCATCCTCGTTGCCGGTCAGCGGGATCAGCTCGCGCTGGCGCAGCCCGTCGACCATGTCGCCCGGGCGCTCGACGAATTTCCACGACCGGACCGTCAGGTCATGCAGCGCGAAGCCGAAATCCAGGAACTGGACGCCGGAATAGGGGACGAGCGTCACGTCCTCGGGAAATTCCGTCAGCGCCCTCAGGCTGGCTTCGGTCTGGTCCTTGCGTTCGGCCATCACCGGCCCCCATAGCTGAATTCCGTGACCCAGTCGGGCTGTCCGGGCGTCACCGAGCCCTCGACAAGCTCGACCCGGTCGCCGTCCTGGATGCGCAGGCGGAAGGGCTGCGCGCCCGTCTCGCCGCGCGGCTGGTAGAGATTGACCCGGATGCGGTAACTGCCGGGCCCGGGCGCGGCATAGAACACGTTCTCCACCGGATCGCTGCGCAGGCGCGAGCTGCTGGCATTGCTATCGACATCGAGCGTGCCGCCGCAGGCCTCGCGGTTGCCGTAGGAAACGGTGCCGCCCTCGGGGCAGGTGACATGCAGATCCAGATCCGCGCGGCTGCCCCAGAGAAGCGAGAAGGTCAGCTCGCCGATGGTCGCGCCCTGCTCGGCGAGCCGCGCGGCATCAGCATCGTCCCGGCTGCCCGGCGGCAGCTCGGCGACCGGCAGCGGGATCGCCGGGTCGATGACCGGCTGGCAGGCGCGGTCGAGCGCCGAGAGCTCGCGCTCGGCCATGGCGATGCGGGTTTCCAGCACCTCCGTCTCGGCGAAGACCGCGGCGCGGGCGGTCTCCGCGCCGGGGCAGGCGCCGGGCAGGAAGGCCGGGCGCAGCGCGCAGGGCGCCACCAGCAGGTAGAAGATCGCCAGGAGGATCAGCAGCAGCAGGAGCCAGCCGAGCCAGAGCAGGGCCGCCGGAACGCCGCGGCGGGCGGGATCCTCCGCGAGGACGGCTGCCGGGGCGGTCGACGCCATCGCGTCCGCCCCGGCTCCGGCGCCGGCGGGCGGCGCGGCGGGCGCCATGGGCTGGCTGCGGTCGACGGCGCTGAGCGCGCCGCGCACTTCGGGCGCCTCGTCGCGCACCCAGCCCCAATGCGCCAGCACCGGCTGCGGGCGGCCGCCCGCGCCCGGCAGCACGAAGACCGAGCCCTCGCCGGGATGGCAGACCGCGTTGCGCAGCGCCTCGGAAAGCCGCTTCTCCTCGCGGCTGCCGCCCTCTTCCAGCCGCTCCGCCTCGGCGAGGATGTCGTCGCTCAGCCGGGCCAGCTCTGCGCGGGCGGCTTCGGCCTCCTCCGCGGGAAGGGTGGCGAGGGTCTGCGCCCGGCCGTCCAGCGGGCTGTACCAGTCGATGCGGTCGCCATAGGCGCTTTCCACCGGCTCGGCGAAGAGCGCGGCATGCGCCTCGCCCAGCGAGGGCGCGGCGAGGATCGCGCCGGTGACCAGCTCGTAGGAGCGCTGCGGGGCGGTCCCGAGCGGCCGGAGCCCTTCGGTCGTGCTATCAATCAGCAGTGCCGTGGACATCGCGCCGCCGCCCTATTCGCTGCCGCGCGGCGGCAGGGTCAGCATGCCGTCCTGCACCAGCGGGGCGCCGCTGGGCCGCGCCGCGGCGGGGCGCTCCACCACCGGGACGCAGGGGGCGCGGGTCACGGTGCCCTCGGCCCCGGCGCTCTGCAGGAAGGCCAGCAGGCTCTCGGAGGAGAGCGCGAAGTTCCAGCTTCTCAGCTCGCCGCGGTTGACGAAGGTGTTGACGCCGACGATGCGGCCGCAGCTATCGACCAGCGGCCCGCCGGAATTGCCCTGCGAGACATCGGCCGAATGCACCACCACGCGGGCGCCGCCGCGGTAGTCCTGCTCGGAATTGACGATGCCGTCGGTGACGATCAGGTCGGGCGCCGAGGTCATGTCGCCGCCCAGCAGCGCCTGGAACTGCGCGTCGCTCTGGATCACGTCGCCGGGATAGCCCGCCGCGACCACGGAGCGGAGCTTCAGGCTGCCCTGGGGCGCGTAGATCTCGAATTCCGGCTGCGACACGCCCTCGACGCGCAGCAGCGCGAAATCGGTCCCGGTCGTCTCCATCGGCCCGGAGGATTTCACCAGCGTCGCCGCATGGGCGCGTCCGAGCGCGGCGCTGGTGACGAAGATGCCGTCGGGCGCGGCGCCGGCGATGACATGGTGGTTGGTCAGCAGCAGGTCGGGGCCGATGAAGAAGCCCGACCCGGTCGACATGTCCGGTCCGGCGGTGGCCACGACCAGCGCGGTGCGCGCCTCCAGGAGCTCGAGCAGCGGCAGCGGCGCCTCCGCACCGGCCGGCTGGACGCGGGTGCGCTCGGGTGCGGGCGGCAGGACCGGGGAGGGGATGCCCGGGGCCACCGCGCCGGCGCGGTCCGCCGGATCGGCGGGATCGGGCGGCAGCAGCCCTTCGAGCGTGCGGCCGTCCGGTACCACCAGCGAGCCGTCGGCAAGGCATTGCGCGCCCTCGAGATTGTCCTGCAGCGCGGCCAGCCGGGTCTCCAGATCGCGGTTCAGCGCTTCGGCCATGGCGACCGCCTCGGCCGTGGCGGAGGCATCGGTGCCGGATGCGACGGGGAAAAGCCGGTTTCCGGGCACCAGCAGCCAGGCCAGCAGCCCGCCCGAGAGGAGCAGCAGCAGGACCAGCGGCAGCCAGGCGATGACCGGCAGCCGGCGCGTGGCAGCGGGCTCGGCGGCGGGCGGGCCCGTCTCTCCCTCCGCGGGGTCTTCTTCGGGGGGCTGCGCCGCGCTGGCCGGAGCTGCGGCTGCCGCCGCGGCAATCCCTGCGCCCGCGCCGACGGCCGCAGCCGCGGCCCCGGGCAGCGGCGAGGACGCCGCGGCGGGCAGGAAGGGGCCGAAGGTGCGGGCGCGATGGGCGGCCGCGTCGCGGATCCCGCCCGCGGGTTCCATCCCCCAGTTGACGATCACCGGCGCGCCCTGCACGGCCCAGAAATCGTCCTCGCCGGTGACCGTCAGCGCGGCGGCGATCAGCGGGCCGATCTCGGGATCGGCGGACAGGGCCGGCAGCGGCGCCAGCGCGGCGCGGAGCCGGTCGGAGACCTGCGCGCGGGCGCCCTCGTCAAGCTGCGAGAGCGGCGTGCCCGCGCCGGGGAATTCGGTGTACCAGGTGACGGAGCCCTCGGCCTCGTCATTGCCGCGGCTGACCAGCGGCTCGGCGAAGAGCGCGGCAGCGGCCTCGCCTGCATGGCGCAGCAGCGCCGCGTGCAGCGCCGGATAGAGCTCCAGCGCGATCGTGTCGCCGACCCTCAGGCACTGGCCGCGGTCGAGCCGGGATTTCGTCAGGAAGTGGTCGGCCATGGTCTAGTCCCGGCAGGAGGCGGTCGCGGCACGGGACCGGTCGCGGGGGCAAGGGCGGAGCGAAGACCTGGAAACGTGCATATTTAACCAAAACGAATGAGATCTCGCGATCACGTTAGGGATGGCAAAAACATAAAGCAAGCCATTGCTGCCGCAGGCGTAATCTGTCCGGCGGCGATCTGCCGGGCGGACGTGCGGACAGCACGCAAAAGGCGCCCGGCCGGGCGCCTCAGCTGTTCATGGGGCCGGGGTCACTGCTTGACGAGGATCGGCAGCAGGGTCCCGTTTCCGGCGTTGCTGGCTTCCTCGCTGTCGAGCATCAGCGCGCTGCGGATCACCGCCATGCGCTCGCCCGAGCTGCTGGGCAGGAAGGCCGGCTGCTGGTTCTGCTCGAGCGCGGTCATCGCCTCGACATACCACAGCTCTGCCTGCTTCTCGTTCTGCGCCGTGCCGAAGCCCTCGCGCAGATGGTGGCCGACGAGTTCGCCATAGGGGCCGAGGCCCGCGCCGACCATCATCAGCGCTCCGCTCAGCGCGGTTTCCGGCGCGTCCTCGCGGTAGCCCGCGCCGATGCAGACCTTGCCGAAGGCGGCGGCGGTCTCGGCATCGGGGGCGAGCTTGGCGCTCAGCGCCTTGGCTTCCGCGGCCAGGTCGGCCGGCGCGCCGGTCTGCAGCTTGGCCATCACCGGCGCCATGGTCTCCTCGACCAGGGTGCAGGACTGGGCGATCGCCTCGGGCGCCAGCTGGTAGGTGTCGGCGGTGGACTGGCCCGCGGTGATCGAGACGCTGCGCGCGCCGCAGAACTGCTCGCTCAGCGCCTGGTTGCGGTCGGTCATGCTGGCGGCCAGGATCGGGCCCTGGTTCGTCTGGGTCATCAGCTGGACGACCTCGCAGCGCTCGGACATCGAGGCGGAGGCCGGGGTCAGGGCGGGCAGCGCCGGCAGGGTCTTGGCGGCGGCCTGCGTGACCGAGGGCAGGGTCGGCTGCACCTGCGGCGCCTGGGCCTGGGCGACGGGCGGCGGTGCGACCGGCGGGGCGACGGCGGGCGGCACCGGCGCAGTCACGGCGGTGGTCCGCGGCGGGTAGTTCGGATCGTTGAACGCCTTCAGCAGCCCTTTGGTCCCTTCCGAGGCGACGACCTGCGGATAGGCCGCGCCGCCGCCGGCATTCATCCGGTTGTAGCTCTCGATCAGGACGCCGCGCTGGTAGTCGTCGAGATAGCCCGTGGGGTTGTAGCCCATATAGGCCTGGTAGCTGGAGATCCCGGCGCGGGATTTCGGCCCCAGCGCGCCATCGGGCGTGCCGACATTGAAGCCGAAGCCGTTCAGCGCCTGCTGGACCGACTTGTTCTCGGTGCGCTGCGCCGAGGAGATGCCCGACGGCTTCGGCGCCGCGCGACTTGTGGTGGTGGGCGCGGGCTTGTTCCGCGTGCATTTGCCCGTGGCGCCGCAGAAGATCGCCCCGGCCACGGCGGCGCCTGCCAGCGCCTTTGCGAGATCGTTCCCCGCCACGCCGTAGGACGGGACTGCGGCCAGGCTCGCCGCGGTTGCGAGGGAGATCAAATTCTTGCGCTTGAGCATGGCAATATCCCAAATCCGGTGTGATGCAGGCTCAGAAACCGAATCAACGGTAACCAGCGTTAACGGCAGGGAGAGTAGCGGAGCACAGACGTAAAGTCACCTTGGCTGGCTGTCCGGGCCCTTCGAGGCAAGGTATTCCACCATATGCGGCCGCTCCGGCCGGATCCGGTCCCGGGGGAGGTCCGGGGCGGAGCAGGCGCCGCCCGCGGGATCCTCCGCCGCTCCTGTCGGGCCCGGCAGCCCCGGAAAGGCCGTCCCGGTCCCGGAAACGGCGCCTGCCGCGGCCGCGGTGGCTGCGACATCTTCCCAGATTGTTGCGAATTGACTGCAATTCGCCCGCAAAACGCGCGAATGCGGGCTGAAATCCCGGATCTGCCAAGCTATGCGGCATTGCGGGCTTTCGGCGCTGGTCGACTTCCCCGCCAGTGGGGCATTATGACGGGATCGTGCCTCTTGCTACCGAAAATCACGTGGTATACAGATGTACACAATAAGCTTGCCATCGCTCGCGAGATTTGCTTGCGGCCCAGTGTTCTAGCTTAATCCAACACGGAATCTAGGGATCGTCATGAGCTTGTACACAGACTACCTAAACGAGATCGAAACGCGCAAAGGCGAAGGCCTGCATCCCAAGCCCATCGACGATGGCGAGCTGGTGAAGGAGCTTATCGCGCAGATCGAAGAGGCCGGGAACGAGCACCGCGCCGACTCCCTGCAGTTCTTCATCTACAATACCCTGCCCGGCACCACGAGCGCTGCAGGCGTCAAGGCGGCCTTCCTGAAGAAGATCATCCTCGGCGAGTCCGTCGTCGAAGAGATCACTCCCGCCTTCGCCTTCGAGCTGCTGTCGCACATGAAGGGCGGTCCGTCGGTCGAGGTCCTGCTCGACTTGGCGCTCGGCGATGACGCCGGGATCGCCGCGCAGGCGGCAGAGGTGCTGAAGACCCAGGTCTTCCTCTATGACGCCGACATGGCGCGCCTGGCCGCGGCCCACGAGGCCGGCAACCCGGTCGTGAAGGACATCCTGGAAAGCTACGCCAAGGCCGAGTTCTTCACCAAGCTTCCCGATGTCGACGACGAGATCAAGGTCGTCACCTACATCGCCGCCGAAGGCGACATCTCCACCGACCTGCTGTCGCCGGGCAACCAGGCGCATTCGCGCTCGGACCGCGAGCTGCACGGCAAGTGCATGATCTCCCCCGAGGCGCAGAAGGAAATCCAGGATCTGCAGGCGCAGCACCCGGACAAGCGCGTCATGCTGATCGCCGAGAAGGGCACGATGGGCGTCGGCTCCTCGCGCATGTCGGGCGTGAACAACGTGGCACTGTGGACCGGCAAGCCCACCAGCCCCTACGTTCCCTTCGTCAACTACGCCCCCGTCGTGGCGGGCACCAACGGCATCTCGCCGATCTTCCTGACGACCGTGGGCGTCACCGGGGGCATCGGGCTCGACCTGAAGAACTGGGTCAAGAAGCTCGACGAGAACGGCAAGCCGCTGCTGAACAACGAGGGCAACCCGATCCTCGAGCAGAAGTACTCGGTCGCCACCGGCACCGTGCTGTCGATCGACACCAAGGGCAAGAAGCTGAAATCCGAGGATGGCAGCGAAGAGCTGGCCGATGTCGCCTCCGCCTTCACGCCCCAGAAGGTCGAGTTCATGAAGGCGGGCAGCTCCTATGCCATCGTCTTCGGCAAGAAGCTGCAGACATTCGCCGCGGAAACCCTCGGCGTCGAGCCGACCCCGGTCTTCGCCCCGAACAAGGAAGTCTCGGCCGAGGACCAGGGCCTGACCGCCGTCGAGAAGATCTTCAACCGCAACGCGCTCGGCGTGCCGAAGGGCAAGGTCCTGCATGCGGGCTCGGATGTCCGCGTCAAGGTGAACATCGTCGGCTCGCAGGACACCACCGGCCTGATGACCGCGCAGGAGCTCGAGGCGATGGCGGCCACCGTCATCTCGCCGACCGTCGACGGCGCCTACCAGTCGGGCTGCCACACCGCGTCGGTCTGGGACAAGAAGGCCCAGGCGAACATCCCGAAGCTCATGTCCTTCATGAACAACTTCGGCCTGATCACCGCGCGCGACCCGAAGGGCTCCTACCACGCGATGACCGACGTCATCCACAAGGTGCTCAACGACATCACCGTGGATGACTGGGACGTCATCATCGGCGGCGACAGCCACACCCGCATGTCGAAGGGCGTCGCCTTCGGCGCCGACTCCGGCACCGTGGCGCTGGCGCTGGCGACCGGCGAGGCGACCATGCCGATCCCCGAATCCGTGAAGGTCACCTTCAAGGGCGAGATGGCGCCGCACATGGACTTCCGCGACGTGGTGCACGCCACCCAGGCGCAGATGCTCCAGCAGCATGGCGACAACGTCTTCCAGGGCCGCATCATCGAAGTCCATATCGGCACGCTGCTCGCCGACCAGGCCTTCACCTTCACCGACTGGACCGCGGAGATGAAGGCCAAGGCCTCGATCTGCATCTCCAATGACGAGACGCTGATCGGCTCGCTGGAACTGGCGAAGCACCGCATCCAGGTGATGATCGACAAGGGCATGGAGAACGAGGCCGGCACGCTCGCGGGCCTGATCGCCAAGGCCGACAAGCGCATCGCCGAGATCACGTCGGGCGAGAAGCCCGCGCTGCGTCCCGACGACAACGCCAAGTACTTCGCAGAAGTCGTGGTGGATCTCGACCTGATCGACGAGCCGATGATCGCCGACCCGGACGTCAACAACGCCGATCCGTCGCGCCGCTACACCCACGACACCATCCGTCCGATCTCCTACTACGGCTCGGAGAAGAAGGTGGATCTGGGCTTCGTCGGCTCCTGCATGGTGCACAAGGGCGACATGAAGATCGTCGCCCAGATGCTGAAGAACCTGGAGAAGGCGAACGGCAAGGTCGAGTTCAAGGCGCCGCTGGTGGTGGCCGCTCCGACCTACAACATCATCGACGAGCTGAAGGAAGAGGGCGACTGGGAAATCCTCCAGAAGTACTCGGGCTTCGAGTTCGACGACCTCTTCCCCAAGCAGCAGAACCGCACCGAGTACGAGAACATCCTCTATCTCGAGCGTCCGGGCTGCAACCTGTGCATGGGCAACCAGGAGAAGGCCGCGAAGGGCGACACCGTCCTGGCCACCTCCACGCGCCTCTTCCAGGGCCGCGTCGTGGAAGACAGCGCCGAGAAGAAGGGCGAGTCGCTGCTCGCCTCGACCCCGGTCGTCGTGCTCTCGGCCATCCTCGGCCGCACGCCCTCCGCGGAGGAGTACAAGTCCGCGGTCGAAGGCATCGACCTGACCAAGTTCGCGCCGCCGGTTGCCGTGCCGGGCACCGCACGCTCGGTCCACTTCTAAGCACCTGACCCGCGGTTCCGGGCCCCTGGCAGCAGGCGGCCCGGGCCGGGGCCGGACCGAAATCCGAGAGAGGGGCAGTGGCGGAAATCGCCGCTGCCCCTTTCTTCCGTCCGGCGCCGCCGCCTCCTGGTCCCGCCGATGCCGCCCCCCGCGCCGGGGACGCCGCGCAAGCGCGCAGATCCGGCAATGGCGGCGGTTTCTGCCGATCCGTGCTACCTTGGGTTGCGAACGGATTGGGCTGGCGGAGGCGGCACGATGGAGGCGAACCGGGCACAGGCGGAATACTGGAGGTCTCCCGCCGGGCTGGCATGGATCGAGCACGAGCATGCGCTCGACACCGCCATGGCGGGCATGCTGGAGACGGTGCTCGACGCCGCGGAAATCGCCCCCGGCGACCGCGTGCTCGATATCGGATGCGGCACCGGCGCCAGCACCATCGCCGCGGCTGCGCGGGTGCCCCGCGGCTCGGTCCTCGGCATCGACATCTCGGCCCCGCTCCTCGACCGGGCGGAGCGCCGCTGCCGCGCCGCCGGGATCGGGAACGCCGCCTTCCTTCTGGCCGATGCGCAGAGCCATGCTTTCGCGCAGGGCGGGGCCGACCGGCTGGTCTCGCGGCTGGGGACGAGCTTCTTCGCCGACCCGGTCGCGGCGTTCCGCAACCTCGCGCTCGGGCTGCGGCCGGGCGGGCGGATGGCCTTCTCCTGCTGGGCGGCGGTGGCCGAAAACCCGTGGTTCCGCATTCCCGGCGAGGCGGCGCGGGCGCGGCTCGGGCCGGTGGCGGTAGGCGATCCGGACGCGCCGGGTCCGACCGCCTTCGCCGATGCCGGCCGCGTGGCCGGGCTGATGGCCGCGGCCGGGCTGCGCGAAATCTGCGCGGAGCCGGTCGCCATCGTCCTGACCCCGCCCGGCGGTGCGGTGGGCGCGGCGCGGGCCGCCAGCCGCGTCGGACCGGCCGCCCGCATCATGAAGGCCCGGCAGGGCAGTGCGGCGGATGCCGCGACGATCGAGACGGCGGTCCGCTACGCCTTCGCCCCCTTCGCAGAGGCAGGGGAGATCCGCGTGCCCGCGCTGGTCAACCTCTTCACCTGCCGCATCTGAGAACCCCGCGGGTCCGCCCGCGCCAGAGGAGACGGCCATGGCAAGGCGACGGCCACAGCGCGTGCCGCCCGGAACAGCCGACCGCCTGCCGGGGAGGCAGGGCGGGGCGGCCGGACCCTGCCTGCGGGACCCGCCGGGCAGCCGACAGGGGCGGGGCCGGTGACCCGCCGCTACGAACTCGACTGGCTGCGGGTGCTCTTGTTCGCGCTGCTCGTCCCGCATCATGTCGCCGTCGGCTTCGTCGACTGGGGCGCCGATATCTACCAGTTCGCCAATGACCGCCTGGCCGGGGACGGGATGACGCTGTTCATCTACTGGAGCCATAGCTGGCGGCTACCCTCGCTCTTCCTGATCTCGGGGGTCGGCACCTGGTTCCTCACGGCGCGGGGCAGCGGTGCGGGCTTCATGGGGCGCCGGCTCCTGCGCCTCCTGGTCCCGGCCGCCTTCGGGGCGCTCGCCGTCAATGCGCTCGGCGGCTACGCGATCGCGCGGATGACCGGCGATCCGGGCAGCTTCCCCGCCTTCTGGCGCGGCTGGCTGGCCCGGCCCGAGCCGCGGCATTTGCAGCATCTGTGGTTCCTGGCGAACCTTGCCATCTACACGCTGGCCTGCTGGCCGCTCCTCGCGATCCGCAACCGGCTCGCCCGGCTGGCACTGCCGCCGCCCGTGCTGGCCGCGGGGCTGGCCGGGCTCGCGGTGCTGGCGGTGGCGCTGGCGAAGCCCCATTGGGCGGCGATCGCCGGGGACGGCTACCAGTTCGGCTACTACCTCGTCTTCTTCCTCGGCGGCCTGCTGATCGGCGCGCGGCACGCGGCGGTGCTGGGCTGGGCCGGGCGGCGGGCCTGGGCGCTGCTGGCGGCGGCTGTGCTGCTCTTTGCGGCGAAGGTCGTGCTGCTGGTCCTGGCGCTGGCCGCGGATCCGGAAACCGGGCAGGCGCTGGCGGCCGGGGGCTGGGTCCCGGCGGGGCGCGCACCCGCCCATGCGACGGCCTTCAGCGCCATCGAGGCGCTGACCGCCTGGGCCTGGTGCCTGGCCGCGCTCGGCCTCGCCGCCCGCTACCTCGCATGGCCCGGCCGGGCGCTGCCGGAGCTGAGCCGCGCGGTCTTTCCGGTCTATGTCCTGCATTTCCCGCTGACCCTGATCGGCCTGGCGCTGGCCGCGCAGGTCGCCGCGCCCTGGCCCCTGGAATTCCTGCTGCTGCTGGCCTTCGTCTACGGCGCGAGCTGGGGGCTCTGGCGGCTGGCGGACCGGCTGGGTCCCCTGCGCTACCTGATCGGCGGCCGTCCGCCGCGATGTGTCAGAGTGAAATGATAAATTTAATACTTTATTTCAAAAATGTCATGAGCCCAGTTTCCGGCCGCAGGGGCTTTCGCTAGGGTCCGCGGCAGGTGCCGGATCGCTTGGAGGAGTGGGTCCGGCCGGATTTCGGGAGGAATACCAATGAGTTTGAAGGACCGGGCCATGCGTGGCCTGCAGCTGGCGGCTGCGCTGAGCTTTGTGGCAACGACCGCCACGGCAGCGAACATTTTTGTCGTCGGCGGCAAGCCCGACGATCCGTTCTGGGCGGTGGTGAAGCGCGGGGCGGAAGACGCCGGCAAGGTCGTGGAAGCCCAGGGCGGCTCCGTCACCTGGCTCGGGCCGCAGAACTACGACAATCTCGGCAATGACGCCGCCGAGCTGATCCGCCAGGCGATCAGCCAGGGCGCGGATGCAGTGGTCGGGCCCGACTGGGTGCCCGAGGCGATGGAGCCGGCCTTCGAGGCGGTGACCGCGGCGGGCATCCCGCTGATCATCTACAATGCCGGCGATCTCGAAACCGCCGAGCGGCTGGGCGCGATGAACTATATCGGCAGCGATCCCTATGACTCGGGCTTCGCCGCGGGCAAGTACTTCGCCGATAACGACCTGAAGGACGGCGTCTGCCTCAACACACTGCCGGGCGTCGCCAATGTCGAGGCCTTCTGCAAGGGCATGACCGAGGGCATCGAGGAGAATGGCGGCAAGGGCGACGTGCTGCCGCTGCCGGCGACCTCCTTCGGCTCCTCGACCGCGGTGGCGCAGGCGCTCAAGGGCTACCTGCTGAAGAACCCGACGGTCAACGCGGTCTTCACCGTCGGCAATGTCGACACGACCTCCGCGAGCAGCGGCATCATGCAGGCGGGCAAGACCGGCCGCGTCCAGGTCTGCGGCATGAATATCGACCCGAGCATCCTGGAGAACATCAAGTCCGGCAACCAGCTCTGCGCGATCGACCAGCAGGGCTATCTGATGGGCTATCTCTCGGTCTCGATCCTGAACGCCAAGGTCAATTTCGGCATGGAGGTCCCGACGAAGGAGATCCTCACCGGCCCGGCGGTGATCGACAAGGCGAATGTCGATGTCACGCTCGAGGGTGTCGAGGCTGGCGTCCGCTAGCCGGGGCAGGCAGAAAAGGCATTTGCGTTCCGCCCGGCTCCGCCCGGGCGGCGCGCTGCGCGGGCAGGCCGCGGCAGAGCAGTGACTGGGAGGATTATCCATGAAATTCGGCGTTGTAGGATACGGCACCGGCGGGCAGCATTTCCATGCGCCCTTCATCGCCGCGGCACGCGGCTGCGAGCTGGGGGGCGTGGTCGCCCGCGCCCCGGCGACCGTCGCCAAAGTCCGGGCGGACCTGCCGGGCACGCCCGTCTTTGCCAGCCTGGGCGAGATGCTGGCCGCGGGCGTCGACGTGGTGACGATCACCACCCCGCCCGAGACCCGCCGCGACCTGGTGCTGGAGGCGATAGCGGCCGGGGTGAATGTCATCGCCGACAAGCCCTTCGCCCCCAGCGCGGCGGCGGCGCGCGATCTGGCGCAGGCGGCCCGCGACAAGGGGGTGACGCTCGGCGTCTACCACAACCGCCGCTGGGACGCCGACATCCGGACGCTGAAGAAGGTGGTCGAGGACGGCGGGATCGGCACGCCCTGGCGGCTGCATTCGCGGATGGATTTCGACGATCCCGCGACGCTGGAGCCGGGGCCGACCGGCGGGCTCCTGCGCGATCTGGGCAGCCATGTCGTCGACCAGGCGCTCTATGTGCTCGGGCCGGTGCTGTCGGTCGATGCCCAGCTCGACTGCCACGACCTGCCTGCCGGGCGCACCGATGTCGGCTTCTGCCTGACGCTGCGCCACGAGAGCGGCGCGCATTCGCATCTCTCGGCCAGCAAGCTGAACTTCCTCAACCAGCGCGAGCTGCGGATCTACGGCTCGGGCGGCAGCTACGTTGCGAACGGCACCGATGTCCAGGCGCAGGCGATCTTCGCGGGCAAGCGCCCGGCCGACGACCTGGAGGGCTGGGGCTATGACGCCGAAGAGCACTGGGGCACGCTGCGCAATGCCGCCGGCACGCGCCAGGTGCCCTCCGAGCAGGGCGCCTATTTCCGCTACTACGAGGCCTTCGCCGAGGCGATCCGCAGCGGCACGCCGCCGCCGGTCACGGCCGAGGAGGGAATCGCGGTCCTTGCCGTGCTCGATGCTGCGCGCGAAAGCGCCGAAACCGGGCGCACCGTGACCCTCTGACCGCCGCGGAAATGGCCCGGCGCGATGCCGCCGGGCCCTGCGCGGCCGCGTCCCGGAGGGAGGGCAACGGACCCTCTTGCCATTATCCGGGTATGACGCATCTTAACTTTCATGAACCGCAGATTCCTCCTCTCCGGACTGGCAATGGCCGCGGCGATGCCGCGGCTCGGGCGCGCTGATGCCGAACGCGACGCCTGGCCGATCTGGCGCGAGAGGTTCGTCGCCCCCGATGGCCGGGTCGTCGATACCGGACAGCACGGGATCAGCCATTCCGAAGGGCAGGGCTACGGGCTGATCCTCGCGCAGGCCTTCGGCGACCGCGAGACCTTCGACCGGATCGAGAGCTGGACCCGCGCCCATATCGCCAACCGCCAGGACGCGCTGATGTCCTGGAAATGGGATCCCGCCCAGGCGGAGAACATCCCCGACTGGCACAACGCCACCGATGGCGACCTGTTCCGCGCCTGGGCGCATCTGCGCGCCTCGCTCGACTCCGGCTGGTCCACCGATCCGTCGGTGGCGGCGGAGATCGCCCGCGATATCGTCCGGCTCTGCCTGGCGCCCGATCCGCGCGTGCCCGGGCAGCCGCTTCTGATGCCGGGGGCGGAGGCGGTGCACCAGCCGGGGCGGGTGCTGGTCAATCCCTCCTACTACCTGCTCAGGGCGATGCGGCAGCTCGGGGCCGCCTACGAGGCGCCGGAGCTCGGCCATGCCGCCGACCATGGCGAGGCGCTGCTCTCCGAGCTGGCCGGGACGGGCTTCGTGCCCGACTGGGTGGCGGTGACTGCGGAGGGGTTCGACAAGCCCGAGGACCACGATTTCCGCTCCTCCTACGACGCGCTGCGCATCCCGCTCTATCTCGTCTGGTCGGGGCGCGGCGACCATCCGGCGGTGGGGACGATCCTGCGCATGCTGATGACCGCGACGCTGCCCGGCCATTTCGCCGTCTCGACGGATGCCGAGGGCCAGGTGCTGGGCCAGAGCAACGAGGCGGGCTTCCACGCCATTGCCGCGCTGGCCGCCGGGGTGGTGCCGCAGCTCTCGGCGGACAGTATCGCAACGCAACCGTACTATCCTGCAACACTGCAGATGCTCGCCTATGTCGCTGCGCGGGAAGGTCGCGCGTGACACCCTGCTTTGCCGTATGGAGACAATTGGAATCACCTGCCGGGAGGCAGGGCCAGCACGATTGTTCCGCGCCTCTGCCGGCGTGCCAAAGTACCGAGGAAATTGAATGAAATACGCCCGTCCCCTGATCGGATTGATCATTGTTCTCGTGGCGCTCTGGATCATTGTCGGAGAGCAGATGTCCGGCGCCAGCGCCGACGCCGTGGTCAACGCGCCTGTCGTCACGGTCCGCGCCGACGTGGCGGGCACGCTGGAGCAGCCGGAGCGCGATTTCGGCGCCCGGGTCGCCCGGGGCGAGATCGTCGCCTCGGTCACGGACGAGCTGGTGGACACCATCCGCCTGAACGATCTGCTGATGGAGCAGGAATACGCCGCGGCCGCGACCGCCCGCACCGAGGCCGACCTGGAGGCGACCAAGGCGCTGCGCGAGGCGCTGCTCGACCGCTCGGAGACCTTCCACCGCGAGCGGCTGGACGAGATCCGCACCCGGCTCGACCATGCCCGCGTGCGCCTGGCGATCCTCGAGGGCGGCGACTTTCCCGACGACCTGGACCAGCGGCTGATCGACGGGCTCGACGACCTGCAGAACCGCCTGCCGGGCGAGCCCCTGGTCGATGCGCTGGTGCTCGACCATGCCCGCGAGCGGGTCGACGTGCTGCAGATCGCGCTGCGCGCCGCCGAGGCGGGCGTGTTCCTGGGCGACGGCTACAACGACTCCCCCAATGCCGAGCAGCGCGCGACCGAGCTGGCATCGGTGATCTCGGGATTCGAGACCGCGCTTGCGGAGAACAAGGCGCGCGAGGCGGCCATCGCGCGGCGCATCGACCGCGAGCGCGTCCGCACCAACACGCTGACCGGCGGCGACATCGCCGCGCCGGTGAACGGGCTCTACTGGGAGACCCTGCAGGCCGATGGCGTCACCGTGCAGCGCGGCGACCCGATCCTGCGGCTGGTGGATTGCGACCGCACCATGGTCACGCTCTCGGTGACGGAGCGCATCTATAACGGGCTGCGCATCGGCGAGAAGGCCACCTTCCGCCTCGAGGGCCAGTCCGAGGTCTTCGACGGCACCATCGCGCGGCTGGCCGGCAGCGGCGCGGCGACGGTCTACGAGCATCTCGCCGTGGCCCCGAGCCAGCGCCATCTGGAGCGCTACGACGTCGCGCTGCTGGTGCCGGGCCTGGCCGCCGATCCGGAGGTCGGCTGCCTGATCGGCCAGACCGGCCGCGCCTTCTTCGACCGGCGCCCGCTCGACTGGCTGCGCGGCTGAGATGCTGCCCTTTCCGCATCTCGGCGATCTGGGCTCCAGCACGCTGCATCTCGTGCTGGTGGGCGGGGTGGCGCTGCTGCTCCCGTCCATCGTCGACCCGACCAACAACCGCCACCGCACGGCGCTCTTCTCGATCGCCTTCCTCCTCGCCCTGCGCTACGCGTGGTGGCGGGGCACGCAGACGCTGGCGCCCGCGGGGCTGACCGTCGATTTCGCCGCCTCCGTCCTGCTCTACGCGCTGGAGATGCTGGCGCTGGCGGGCTCGCTCAGCGCCTTCGTGATCATGTCGCGGATCAAGCTGCGCAGCCAGGAGGCCGACGAGAATGCCGGCTGGTGGGACGGGCCCGAGCCGCGGGTGGCGATCCTGATCGCCACCTATAACGAGGACAAGGACGTCCTCGAGCGCACCATCGTCGGCTCCAAGGCGCTGCGCCACCAGAACAAGGAAGTCGTGATCCTCGACGACAGCCGGCGCGACTGGCTGCGGGATTTCTGCGCCCAGCAGGAGGTGCGCTACATGCGCCGCCCCGACAACAAGGGCGCCAAGGCCGGCAATATCAACCACGCGCTGGCGCGGCTCGCCGAGGATCCCGAGCCCCCGGCCTTCGTCGCCGTGCTGGATGCGGATTTCGTGCCGCACCGGGGCTTCATCTCGCGCACGCTGGCGCTGTTCCACGACCCCAAGGTCGGGCTGGTGCAGACGCCGCAGCACTTCTTCAACCCCGACCCGATCCAGCACAATTTCGGTCTCAGCCGCTCCTATCCGGACGAGCAGCGCTTCTTCTTCGACCACATGCAGCCCTCGCGCGACGGCTGGGGGATCGCCTTCTGCTGCGGCACCTCCTCGATGTGCCGGATGGCGGCGCTGGAGGATATCGGCGGGCTGCCGACCGAGAGCGTGACCGAGGATTTCATGCTGACGCTGGTCCTGCAGAACCACGGCTGGGAGACCGCCTACCTGGCGGAGCCGCTGACCGAGGGGCTGGCGCCGGAGGGGCTGAAGGAATACGTCACCCAGCGGGCGCGCTGGTGCCTGGGGCTGATGCAGATCGCGCGCTCCTCGATCGGGCCCTTCGCGAAGAGCAACCTGCGCTTCCGCGACCGCTGGAGCATGGTCGACTCGGTCTTCTACTGGACGACGACCTTTCCGTTCCGCATCGCCTCGATCTTGTTTCCGCTGCTCTACTGGTACTTCAACATCACCGTGGTGGATGCGCGGCTGCCGGACGTGGTCAGCTATTTCGGCTGCTATTTCCTGTGGATCCTGGTGATCCTCAACCTGCTGAGCAGCGGCATGGTGGTGCCGATCCTCAACGATGTCAGCCAGCTCATCGGCGCGGTGCCGATCAGCCGCGCCGCCTTCACCGGGCTGTTCAAGCCGCATGGCCACCCGTTCTCGGTGACCGCCAAGGGCGGCGACCGGTCGAAGGTGGTGGTGCAGTGGCGGCTGATGATGCCCTTCCTGATCGCCTTCGCGGTGACCTTCGTCGGCGTCTGCCTCGGCATCTTCTCGGATCTCTTCGCCTATAACGACGCGGGCGACGGCAAATGGGTGATCCTGTTCTGGTCGGTCTACAACCTGATCGTCCTGGCGGTCACGGCGCTGGCCTGCATCGAGCTGCCGCGCTCCGAGATCCATGTCGCCGACAAGCCCGAGCGCGTGACCTTCCATGTCGACGGCATGGAATGGTACCTGTGGATCACGTCGCTGACGATGGACACGGTGCGGCTGCGCGGCGTCACCTTCCCCAGCGAGACCCGCGGCACGCTGGAGATCGAGGGGGTGCCAGGCGAGGTGGAGGCCTATGTCATCGCCACCACCTCGGACGGGGCGCGCCTGCAGCTCTTGCCGGATGACGCGCAGCGCGAGGCCTTCTTCGTGCGCTTCTACGCCGAAGGCAGCGCGCCGGGCGTCGCGAATGTCCGCGGCCCGGCGCTGCTGCACGATCTGGTCGAGCGCTTCTCGGTCACGTCGCGGTCCTAGAGGCCCTGGCAGTCCGGCGCGCCTGCAGCCGGGCCAGCGCGCCGGAGAGCTGCGCCACCTCGCGGCTGGAGCCGTTCTCCGGCGGGTAGATATCCGCGCCCGAGGCCAGCGTGTCGGCATTCGCCGAGAGCACCGAGACCGGGTAGATGAAGATCCGCACGAAGAGCACCGACAGCACCGCCAGCGCGGCCAGCGCCACCGCGACGGCCAGCGCGGCCGAGCCGAGGAGCGTGTGCAGCCCCGGGCGGAAGGTCGTCGCGTCGATCCGCCCGGCAAGCCGCCAGCCGAAGCTCGGCAGATCGGCATAGGCGACATTCGGCACCAGCGTGGTGAAGTACTGCCGGCCGTCGGGCCAGGTCTCGCGCCCGGCCGTCTCGGTGCCCGCGCGCGCTGCGGATAGCAGCCGCAGTTCGCCCGTCCCCGGCGCGCCGCCGCCCGAGGACATCACCACCGTGCCGTCATTGCTGATCAGGTAGAGATCGATCCCCAGCATCCCGCCGGTCTCCGCCAGCATCTGTTCGGCCCAGGCCGCGTCGATATGCATGGCGACCACGCCGATCACGTCCCCGGCCGGGGTGCGCACTGGCAGGGCGAGGTCGATGAAGCGCAGCGGATCGCCGCCTTCGGGCCGAAGCTTCTGCGCCAGCAGCACCGCCTCGTGCAGGTCGCCCGCGAAGCCCGAGCGCAGACCGTTGCGGAACCAGGGCCGCTGGCTGACATCGGCGCCGGCCAGCAGCCCGTCCGAGGCCGCGATCACCTTGCCGTCCACCCCGGCGAAGCCGATCCAGGAGATCCGCGTGCCGTCGCCGCGCATGCCGTCCATCAGCGCGCCGATCCCGTCAAGATCGGCCTGCCCGGCGGCCTGGGCCAGGTAGCCCAGATCGACCCAGTCGCCATGCAGCTCGCGGGCGAAAATCTCGCCCGCCGCGCTGGTCCGGGTCCGGACCGCGGCATCGAGCGCCTCGTCGATCGCCGCGTCGGAGCGCGACCAGAAGACCGCCGTGGCGGCCGCGGCCATGACGAGGACCGAGGCGAGGACAAAGCCGTAGGTCGCCCCTGCAAGCGTCACGCGCCCCGTCCTGGAGGTGCTGTCAGACATGGAACCGACCCTTTCAGAAGGTATTGATCGCAAAGCCGATATAGGCCGTCTCGTCGGTGAACTTGTAGCCCGCGCGCAGATAGACCGGGCTGTCGCCGAGCCGCTTGGTCAGGCCGGCGGTGACGGAGTCGTACTTGTCGCTGCCCCCGGCGGTGATCTCGGCGGCCAGCCCGGTCTGGCCGAAGCCGGTCTGCAGAAGCGTGAAGTAGTTGTTGTCGATCGTGCTGTACTCGCCAAGCAGGAAGACATGGCCGAAGGGGGCGGGGGACCAGCGCTCGAGGATGATCTTGCCGCCGAGCTTCAGGTCATCGTCGCCGGAATCGCCGAAGGTCTTGCCGAAGCTCGGGCCGATCTTGGCGGTGGCGATGCCGGCCAGCGGGAAGGACCAGGTGACGGCCCCGCTTGCGGCGCTGCCGCCCTCGTATTCCGAATAGGTCGCTCCGGCGCTGAGCCTGCCGCGGGTCACCGAGACCACCGAGTCGCGGGCCTCGTCGGCGAAATCGAGCTGGAAGAATTCGCCATCGGCGCGGGCGGTGCCTGCCGGAAGGGCCGCGAGGCCCGCGAGGGCGAGGACGGCCGCTTTCGGCAAGGTCCGCGAAACAGGAGCAATCATGACTATCCCTTTCTGGGGGCCCGGAAGCTGGCGCCGGGCGCTGCCAAACGCAGGTTACATGTTAAATTCTAGGGTATTTCCAGCCGCCGTCCAGCCGGCTCCGCATGGCAGAACCACTCGGCGGCGCGGGGTGCGCATCGGGCCCGGCAAGCGTCCCGCAGGGCCCGCCGGCGGGGCTGTCATGGGCTGGTCCGGCCCTGCGCGCCTGCCACGGCCGCCCGGGCCGGGGCGGCGTCTCTCTCCCCGGGAAAGGGACCCCGCACGAGCAGGCAGCCCGGCTGCCGTTTCGCTGCGGGGCTCAAGGATCAGGCCGCTGCCCGCCCTTCGGCGCCGGGCGCCATGAAGGCCAGCACGGCGCGAGGCCCGGCGTTTCGCCGTCACGGCTGATGGGCCGATGGCTGGAGCTGCTGCGGGTCCGGCGGCGATGATCCGGAGGCATCAGGCGGGGCCGCGGAACTGGCGGAGCTGCGCCGGGAGACTCGCCGCTCGAAGGACACGGCGGAGGACATGCGGCAGGGGGAGCAGGCGGGTCCGAGAAATAGCCCGCCGACGCCTCTTGGCGCAGTGGACAGCGAGAATGAAAGCAAGGCGCGAGGCCATTTCCGTCCTGGCCTTTCAACGTGCTGCGAGGCCGCCGCAGGGTACCGGAACGGGTGCCGGGCTGCAGCGCCGGACGGGGACTGACCTGGGATGGCGACAGGAGGAACACGATCCGGCAGAGTGCGGAGCGACCGTGGCGCTCGAAACCGTCAGCAAGGAACTGGCGACGGCCAAGCTGTTGAAGAAGTGCGATATCCACTCCGCCATGATCCGTGGCTGGATGGGCCGCGCGACCGGGAACATCGCACGGGCCTTTGGCGCCCGAGCGGCATCCGAGCCCCCCATATCGGCCGCCGCGATCGAAAGCGCGCCCGCCGGAGCCACGGGTTCGAGCGCAACGGGCGAATGCACGCCAGAAATGGCCAGCTGGTGATCGAGCGGGAGGCTCCGCAGCGCTTGCGCGGCCGCGCAGGGCCACGGTCACTGCTCCGATGTCAGAGGCGTCCAGTCTCATCCCCGGCGCTGGAGTCAGAACGCGGTGAGGAAAGAACATCCCCCTCCCGGCGTCCGGGCGGCAGCGCAGCCTGCTGTCGCTCGCCCGCGCGAGCCTATGCGACCGGCGCGGCGAAAGCGCCGACAACCTCGCCTTCATTAAGACAATCGGCCACCGGTTTCCGGACAGGCTCTGGTCCGGGTCCCGGCATGGCCCGGCACATGCCGCGCGAAGGGCGCGAATGCGGGCATCACCGCCTGCGCCGGCTGATGGGGCCAATGACTCTGGGGACATCTGCCCGGCGCCCGGGACGAGCAGGACGTGTCCGGGGCACGAGCTGCATCGCGCGCCATCATGCGCGAACCCGCGGAGCAGGCAGCTCGCCTTCTGAAGGACGGGCCCGTAGCCCAGCGAAACTGGGCTTGTCCGCCGATATCACCGGCACCCCATGCGTCGCGGTTTTCTATAGTCCGCGGCCATCATGGACTGGCTCTGCGGGAAGCTGCCAAGCTGGCAGATGCCGAACTCGACGGACGCGGCGGTCTGCGCCGGGACCCTGAAGCAAGCGCTCGCGGTCGAGGGCGCGCCGGAGATCGTCGGCGCGGCTTCGGGATGCTTTCTGCGGAAATGCCCTGCGAGCAGCCGATCAAGGGGCTCAATTACCATCACGGACGTCACCGGCGTGCTCCACGGCGCGAAAGTGAAGATCTCCATGGACGGGCACGGATGCTGGATCGATAGCCGGATGAACGAGAGGCGATGGCCGGTCTCGGGGCTTTCCGGCAAAGCCCTGGGGTGCAGTGGCTTGCTGACAAGCGAGTGCGTCCTCCTGAACGCTTTCGGAGCCGACGGCCCGCAACGGGCCCGGCGCATGGATCGGCGACTGCAGCGAGAAGCGCCCGCAGACCGTCCATTGGCTGGCGGCGCCGGGCCGGTCCATGGTGGCGGCATGCCGGACCTGAAAATCGCCGCCGGAAATGCCGCCGGTCCTGCCGCTTGGCTTGGCGGCATGCAGATCGGAAATCCAGCGCCATCTCTCCCGGCCCGATACCGGTTGGTCCTGCGTTCTTTGGCTGGCCAGAGAGCATCGCCCAATGAATGTTCGGCATGAAAAAGAACCGGGCCCGATGGGCCCGGTCCGCGAAAGTCTAGAGTCCGTCGGCCCGCGGATCAGGCCAGGAAGGCCCAGGCATCTTCGGGGGCGGCGTCGGAGATCACCACGTTCGAAATGGTGCCGTCGAACTCGTGGGTGAAGCCCGCCTGGCCGGAGACGCTGGCCCAGCCATTGGCGCCCACCTGGAGATACTCGCCATTGTCCGTCCAGTCGTAGTCGAAGGCCGACTGCCCGACCAGCTCGCCGTCGAGCCAGAGCGACACCTCGCCATCGCCGAAGCTCGCGACGACGTCGTAGTCGGTATCCGCCTTGATGCCGTCCACCGTGAAGGTCCGGTTCTGGTCGTCCTCCTGGAAGCGGACATAGAGCGTGCCGTTCTTGATGTAGCTCGTGAAATGGCTGTCATTGACGACCGTGCCCTTGGCGTCCTTGGAGACCAGCCCCTGGGTGTCCTGGACCGTGTCGGCGTTGAAGCTGAAGGCGATCGTGGCCGCCTCGACATTCAGCGCGCTGTCGGGGGCGTATTCCAGGACATCGCCGGCCGAGCCGGAGAACTCGGTGTCGTCCTCGAGCGCGAAGAGGATCACGTCCGTGCCGATATCGGGTTCGCTGCCCGTGTCCGTCCCCGTGTCCGTCCCCGTCCCGGGATCGGTCACGGCGCCGGCATCGCCGGAGAGATCCGTGATCAGGACGTCCGAGATGCTGCCGTCGAAGGAATGAATGAAGCCCGCCTCTCCCGAGCCGCTGGCCCAGCCATTGGCACCGACCTGGAGATACTCGCCGTTCACCGTCCAGTCATAGTCGAATGCCGACTGCCCAACCAACTCGCCATCGAGCCAGAAAGCTACCTCGCCATCGCCGAAGCTCGCCGTCACGTCGTAGTCTGTACCGGCCTTTATGCCATCCACCCCGAAGTTCCGGGCCTGGTCGTCGAGCTGGAAGCGGACATGGAGCGTACCGTCCTTGATGTAGCTCGTGAAATGGCCGTCATTGGTGTCCGTGCCCTTGGCGTCCTTGGAGACGAGCCCTTGTCTATCCTGCACCGTATCGGCATTGAAGCTGAAGGAGATTGCCGCTGCGGAGACCTTCAGCGCCGCGTCCGGGGTGTATTCCAGCACGTCCGCATCCGAGCCGGAGAATTCCATGTCGCCCGAAAGCGAGAACAGGGCATCGCCGGAAACGGCGTCGGGCTCGCGGACGGCGCCAGTGTCGGAGCCGGTATCCGTGCCGCTGCCGGTATCCGTCCCGGTGTCCGTGCCCGTATCCGTCCCGGTGCCGGTGTCCGTGCCCGTGTCGGTTCCCGCATCCGTTCCGGTATCCGGCTCCTCCACGACGCTGCCATTGTTGTCCGGCGTCGTGGTGGTCTGGTCGTCCGAACCGAGTTCCACCGGACCGGCCGAGCCGCCCCAGAGCGCTTCGGGATCGGAGGTCGTCGAGCTACCGGTGGTGGTGCCGGTGCCGCCGACATTGTAGGAGGACCAGCCCGAGGGCGCTTCGGCATTCAGGAGCCGCCGGTCGGAGACATTGCCCAGATAGGTCATGTCCTCCCAGGTGATGTCGTAGCCGTCCTTGATCAGGAAGGCGCGGACCTCGTCGCCAGTGGTGCTTTCGATGGTGGAGTTCGTCACGACGATGTCGTGCGGCATGTAGGTATCGGCATTCGAGGCTGTCAGCACGCCGACCCGGTCGAGCATCGTGACGACGACGGCATTGGCCTCGTCGATCACGTGGATATTGTCGATGCGGACGCCGCTGACGGCGCGCTCCGTCGTCACGTCGGCCGCCTTCTCCATGACGATCTTCAGGTCGATCCCGTTGGCGTAGAACACGGAATCCGCGATATAGCCGTCCTTGAACCCGCCCGCCGTATCGACGCCGTCGCGATTGGCGTCGTCGAAGAAGCTGCCGGTGATCGAGATGCGATGCGGGCCGACGCCGTCGTTTGCCTCGGTCTTGATGCCGTCGGCGAGCGAATGGCGGAACAGGCTGCCGGTGACGACCGCGTCATCCGTGCTGCCGAGAAGCCGGACCTGGTACTTGCCGCCTTCGAAATAGCTGTCTTCGATTGTCAGATCGTCGCTGTCATGGGCGTCGATGAACATCTCGACATTGCCGGTGAAGGACGTGTTGCTGAAGGTGACATTGTCGTCCCCCTTGAGCATGAAGAAGATCTTGGGATCGAAATGTTCCCCTGGCTGGGGCTTCGTCCCGAGATAGCCGGTATCAGGTGCCGATGACGCCTGGAAAGTCACATTGGAAACCGTAACCCCGTCTGCCGCAAGAAAAAGTGGAGATGAGTCCGATGCCGTTGTTTTGACATCGAATCCGGCACCTTTCTCGGCAGTTAACGTAAAGTTAGAAGGCAGTTGCAAATTGGATCCGGAGATCTTGTACATGTCTTCGAGAACTAAGGTATCTCCCGATTTGAATGTACTCGACAACATGTTTGCCATTTTGCTCGATACGTCTTCGCCGGATTTCCAGCCCAGCTCCGAAGAATACCAGACAGTCATAGATAGTTCCCTTTTTGTCCGCACCAGATGCAGCGCTTTTTTCTAAGCACCACATTTTACTATGTTTTTTGCGCCGGCCTGCGCAATCACCAGTCAGAAGCGTTCCCGTTTCCTTCCGGTTGATCCGGATTTCTTTCCGGGCCGGGAAAACTTCTGAAGCAGGGTTATTAAATGAGGATTAAAAATTTGAAATCCCGTATGTCGGCGCGCCGTGGTTCTCGGCGGCTTTATGCCGATCTCGAAAACCAATTTCGTGGCTGGGAACTCAATATCAACAGGAGGTCGGTTCGAGAAAATCCGACATCCTGCTGGCGTTGCTGAAAATTTTATCCGCTGAAATGGTTTCACCTTGGACCGTAGCCCGGATTGCGGGAGTGCCGCATCGTTCTGCCAAGTATGAACACCCTGACCCTGCCAGATTTGGGGCGGTGTTGGGGATGCGACAGAATTGTCGCTGCAAGCCGTTCGAAATAACGAGCAGTGTTAAATAAAAGAGGGCCGGCTCGCCGATGAGTCTCTGGTTTTCGAACTGGATTCGGGGAAATATAGTACGAAATACAAAACGATATTCGCCTCTGATCGCTCCCTTTCAATGGGAGTGTCAGCGGGATGGCGCTGTTGGACAAATCAGCTGATGATCGCAGTTCCCCTTTCCCCGGATACACTTGTCCCAGGACCACGGTGACCGGGATGCCTAGGGTCGCAAAGCGATTCATGGCCGCCGCACGGATCTGGACCTCGGCAACCTGGCGGTTGAAGTCGCGGGACATCAGCCTCTGTCCGAGCAGCTTCACGCAGTTCATTTTGGTCTCCACCCTGCTTCGTCGGTGGTAGCCGCTCCAGTTCCG